>JAKPCO010000102.1 GCA_029553285.1 Methanobacteriota archaeon | reverse complement strand
CATCGAGAGCGGCGGCCATAGCGGCGGGGAAACTCCTGAACCCATCCCGAACTCAGAAGATAAGCCCGCCCACGTCCTGCACTGTACTGAGGTGCGCGAGCCCTCGGGAAATGCAGGTCGCTGCCAACTCTCAATAACAATCATTTTTCGCTCTTACGTATTCAGCAGCAAGCCGGTTGCTGGATGGACTCATTCGTTCGCCATGCTCGCATAGCATGACTGGTGCCTATTCAGGCACGTTATCAGATGGATAAGAGTGTTATTTTACAGTCATTTGTTTGGGCCGTCCTCTCTCCCTGTGCCAGGAACAAAACTTCCCAGTGCAATAAAATTTCATATATATTATTTAAACCGGTGTAGGCAGAGCTGCAGGAGGCTAAATGGATGGCTAGCTTATCCCTTCTCTCATGAATATCTTCTTTGCCTCCTCCAGTATCTGGCATCCTGTCTCGAAAGCCAGATCCCTGTTGGGTGAGTTGAAGTACAGGCGCAGCCTGTCGCCATCCTTACTGCTCTCCACAAGAAGAACCTTGAGCTCCAACTCCTTCAGAACGTGTGGCTGGCTCCTTGCAATCTCAAGAATTATCGACTTTGCTCTGTCTATCTTTGATGCATCCTGTATCAGGAAATCTACCGTCCATACCGACACCGGATCCCGCATGGACCAGTTGACTATGACCTCTGTGGAGATCACGCTGTTCGGAACCACAATCCTCCTTTTATCCCAGGTGCATATGACTGTGTGTCTCAGGGTGATATCCTCCACGTACCCGTAGTCGTTGCGGAAGGTGACGTAATCGCCTACGCGTATCGGCTGGAAGACCGCTATGAACAGTCCCGATATTAGGTTTGAAAGAGCATCCTTCGCTGCGAAGCCTATCGCCAGGCCTGCCAGGCCGGCGCCGGCGAGCAGCGCGACAGCTATCCTGTAAAGCTGTGGGATCTGGAGTATGACCAGAGCAATGCCGGCCAGGTAGATCGCCGCAACCACGATCCTTCTTATTATTATATGAAATGTCCTGGTCCGCTCCTCCTCGACATGCTCCGCTCTGAGTATGTTGTTCTTGAGCATCCGGTCAGCAAAGCTCAAAAAGTACCTCTGAAGCATCCGATCCGCGATCTTTGCGGCGATCTGTGTCCCGATGAGGATTATAATTATTATTACAAGGTTTGCGATGAGGGCTATGGGATCTATCCTGCTCAGGGCGCTGTAGAGCACCGTGAGGGAGCTGTTGCTGCTCTGCGCTGTTATTGTCTCTATGGTGTCATTGACGACAGCAGCAGGATAAACGGTGACATTCCCTAGCGTGTAGGTGACCATCGCTTCCAGATGCGAGAAGCATGAGATAAAAGTTATGCCATGTAGTTATCGGAAACGGTGATATAAAATATACAGAATTCACGGATCAAGGCCGTCCGCTCACTTGCTGAGCCCCTTCAGCTGGGAATGGACAACGGCGCCAGGTGCGCGCTGATACCGATCGAGAACAAGAGGCACTTCCTGGAGGTATCCGCAGATATCGTCGAGCGGGTCGACCCCGTCTTCTACGGCGATCCCGTGGTTGCAGCGAGGAAGGCGATCGGGATGAAGCGATCGTGTGCCCCTGTCTGCACTGCCAGCAGCACTTGACGATCATTGGCGATCGCCGATCCATGGCCATTCAGCTGTTCGAGCCAGACTTAGAGACAGCCGGTCATTCGATCAAATAATGCGATTCTCCGGCCTGCAAACACCCTGAACCACCACAAGCCTATTATCCGGTGAGATATCCTGCCCTTAGTATGGATGTCCAGCGTTTTATCGACAACGCAATAGATGAGATACGGCGTGAGGTGAAGGGCAAGGCGATAATAGCCCTCTCAGGAGGTGTCGACAGCTCCGTCTGTGCTGTTCTTGCGCACAGGGCTCTCGGGGAGAATCTGATACCGGTCTACGTCGACAGCGGTCTCATGAGGCGCTTCGAGTCGGAGCGGATCGTGGAGCTCTTCAGCCATCTCAATCTCATAAAAGTGGATGCATCAGAGAGATTCCTGAACGCGTTGAGGGGAGTGACAGATCCGGAGCAGAAGAGGAAGATCATAGGTGAGACATTCATCAGGGTTTTCGAGGAGGTCGCATCCGAGGTCGGGGCTGAGTATCTGATCCAGGGCACGATCTATCCTGACAGGATCGAGTCCGAGGGCGGGATAAAGTCGCATCACAACGTCGGCGGGCTGCCGCTGCACATCGAGTTCAAGGGGATAATAGAGCCGATGCGCGATCTCTATAAAGACGAGGTCAGGGAGGTCGCAAGGGCGCTCGGCTTGCCGATGGAGATAAGCGAGAGGATGCCGTATCCGGGGCCAGGTCTCGCGGTCAGAATCGTTGGCGAGATAACAAAGGAGAAGCTGGAGGTCGTGCGAACCGCAAACGCGATAGTTGAGGAGGAGATCTCTTCATTCAAGCCATGGCAGGCGTTCGCAGCTGTTATCGGAAAGGCCACAGGCGTCAAGGGCGATAACAGGGTTTACGGCTGGGTTGTCGCAGTGAGGGCTGTGACCTCGAGAGATGCCATGACGGCTGATGTCCTCGAGCTCCCCTGGGATGCATTGAGGCGGATATCCTCAAGGATAACAGGCGAGATACCCGGGGTATCCAGGGTGGTGTACGATATCACCCCGAAACCGCCAGGCACGATAGAGTTCGAGTGATCCCTCGCCGATCTGCCTGCATCGCCTGGAATCCGGTAAACACAGGGTGCTCCGGCCAAAGCGCGTGACCTCCTCCCCCCTGAAGGGGCAGGGCTTCCTGCGTTTCGACGAAGTTGAAACAGTCGAAACCTATCCTGAATGGGAGGGGTCTTCTGCCTGCGTTCCTATAAAGCAAAGGCCGTAAAGAGGCCGAGCCCCAACAACCCTGGCCTACGAGACGTACTCCAGGAGCGCTATCCTCTCCTGATAAAGATCCTCTCTGGATACGTGAAGAAGCTTCTCAGGCCCGAGAACCTTCCTCCCTCTCGCTGCCTTCAGGAACTTGTCCACAGGGTCGAGATCGAACGCCAGAGCCGGCGTCCTGTAGTGCATGGGAATAACGAGCTTCGGCCTGAGCTTGTCTATTACAGTCAGAGCACCGCGCGCGTCTATCGTGAATGTCCCGCCGACAGGGATGAGAAGAATGTCCACATCGCCTATCGCCCTCGCGTCGCTGTCATTGAGCACATGCCCCAGGTCGCCCAGGTGGCACACCCTGACGTCATCCATGGTGAAGCAGAACACAGTGTTCGTGCCCCGCAATTTACCTCCTGCATCGTCATGGTATGTAGCAACGCCCTTTACCTCGATGCCAGCTGCTTTATAAATTCCAGGATGCTTTATCACGATCGGCGATCCCAGCACCGCCTCCACGTTGTTGTGATCGAAATGATCGTGGCTCACTAGAACGACATCCGCTCTGATCGGCGGGAGCGTGTAGCCGACGCTCTCATCAGGAGGGTCGGTCACAACGGTCCTTCCTATGGAATCTGTTATCTGAAAGCAGGAATGCCCGAACCACTTTATATCCATGCTCCATCACCCTCTGTACTTTCCGCGCACATGAGGCACGGTATCTCAACGCCATCTCAGCTTTTACAAAAAGAAATGTTTTGCAGTTCTGCCAGCAGCTCACATGCCGGTTGCGGCTGCAAGCGCCATGCTGCTCTCCCGCGAGCCGTTGCCCTCAACGAGCACGACGCTGCTGCTGTTGGTCCAGAGGTACAGGAACCTTATCGATGTGCCCCGGAGATCCATTACCCTGTCTCTTATCTCGAGGGCGTCATGACCATTTATGGTGGTATTTGCGAACCTGTCGACCCCTTCAATGGGCGGGTACTTGAACTCCTCCCTGCTCCTGTAGTTCTCGTATGCTGCCCTTGCATATGCGTCGTCCTTCAGAGAGAGTATCGTTATCTTGGCATCGTAGTCCACGCCCATCTCTCCCCAGATGTATTTACCGATGGATACATCACTCACACTGCCGATGTCCCTCGCGCCGTAAAAGTCGCTTATCTCCTCGGATATGTTCACTCCTGTGGTGTTCGCATCGATCACGCCCAGCAGCCTGAATCCCGCGGGGAGATTCTCGGTGGGCACACTCACAGCATGCACCAGCCCCGATGCAATTAACAGAATTGAGATGACCGTTACGGATCTGGATATCATGGTCATAGCCAGGGGTTATGGGGAGATAAAGGTTGCTATCTGCTCAAGCATAGGACGATCTGCCGGGAGAGTATATGCCTGGTAATTGCATCATCCAGCAAGGTCTATAACAGGACTGGAGCTGTGGCGAGGGGACAGCATATGCGTGGTAATGTAACTGCATCATCCAGATCTTCATGCTTCATGTGATATTCCTCAGATCGGTTCCTGCTGCCATGCACATTCAAGCCCACGCTGAGATGCAAGGGCGACTGCACTCTCCATGCGCCGCATTTTCGTGCCGCATATGTGCAGAGGAGCCATCTGAATAACGCTCTTATCCATCTCATGACTCGCCTGAATAGGCACCAGTCATGCATGCGCTCCCTCGAGCGTGAACGGGTGCTTTGAGCAACCACATTGCGCAACCTCCAAGTTGCTAAACACCATAAGAGCGCCGAATAAAATAACAGCCAGAAATTCGGAGCCCACTGCTTTTGGAAGTCGGAGACGCTTAATCCTTACGCTCTTATGTGTTTGGCAACTTGGAGGTCTTCAGTGTGGTTGCTGAACGCACTTATTCATTCACCCAGAATGCATGGCAGGAGCAGTGCTTCTATGGGCAAGTTATCATATGGATAAGAGCGAATCCTTATTCGGACACGTCCTGTGCAGAAAATATTATATTTGAATTTCACCGATATAAAAGTGGAAAAGAATCTGATTGATAAAAAGAAGGATGTTTCGGACGATGAAAGACTGTGTGGTACCTGATACAAGCGTCGTCATCGACGGCAGGATCTCGGCCAGGGTCAAGTCCGGCGCGCTCGCCGGCAGGAGAATCGTGATACCGGAAGCGGTTGTCGCTGAGCTCGAGGCTCAGGCGAACCACGGGCGCGAGATCGGGATAAAGGGGCTCGAGGAGCTGAGGCGCCTCTCGGAGCTCGCAAAGGCCGGGAAGATAGAGCTTGAGTACGTGGGTGTGAGGCCTGATCTGGATCAGATCAAGCTCGCTGGCGGCGGCGAGATCGATGCCATGATCAGGGATGTCGCCCTGGAGCTGGGCGCATCGTTTCTTACAAGCGATACAATTCAGTACAAGGTAGCTCAGGCCATGGGACTGGATGTGGAGTACATAAGACCGGAGAGGGATGAGATAAAGAAGCTAAGCATAGAGAAGTTCTTCACAGAGGACACGCTTTCCGTTCACCTCAAGGAGGACGCGATCCCGATGGCCAAGCGTGGCGCGGTGGGCGCGTTCAAGCTTGTGAAGCTCGATGACAAGCCCATCAGGGAGAAGGACCTGCGCGAGATGGCCAGGGAGATCATCGAGCGGGCAAAGCTCGACCCCGAGGGGTACATAGAGATAGAGAAGAACGGGGCCACAGTTGTGCAGCTCGGGCCCATGCGCATCGCAATAACCAGACCACCCTTTTCAGATGGTCTTGAGATAACAGCGGTCAGGCCTGTCGCAAAGGTCGATCTCGACTCTTACAAACACGCAGACGAGCTCAAGGCGAGGCTGAGCGAAGGCCAGAGGGGCATTCTGATTGCGGGTCCTCCCGGCTCGGGCAAGTCGACGCTTGCAGCAGGCATAGCCGAGTACCTGCTGAAGTGCAATTACATCGTCAAGACCATGGAGTCGCCCAGGGACCTCCAGGTGCCTCCTGAGGTGACGCAGTACGGACCGCTCGAGGGATCGATGGAGGCCTCGTCGGAGATACTCCTCCTGGTCAGGCCTGATTACACGATCTACGACGAGGTCAGAAAGACCCAGGACTTCGTGGTCTTCGCGGACATGCGGCTCGCCGGAGTTGGAATGATCGGGGTGGTCCATGCCAACAAGCCGATAGATGCGCTCCAGAGGCTTCTCGGCAGGGTGGAGCTGGGCATGATCCCCCAGGTCGTGGATACCGTGGTCTTCATAGAGCGCGGCGAGGTCACAAAGCTACTCGATGTGGAGTTTGTTGTCAAGGTGCCTACCGGCATGGTCGAGGCAGATCTAGCCAGACCCGTCGTGGTCGTGAGGGACTTCGAGACCGGGGCTGTGGAGTACGAGATGTACAGCTATGGCGACCAGATCGTGGTGATGCCTGTAACAAAGCCCGGAAAGAAGCCGGTATGGCGTCTCGCCTCCAAGGAGATCGAGAAGGAGCTCGCGCATCATGTCAGAGGCCCTTTTGAGGTCGAGATGATCTCAGACAGCAGCATGGTCGTCACGGTTCCTGAGTCCCAGATCCCCAGGGTCATCGGAAAGGCGGGGCGGAACATAGAGCAGATAGAGCGAGCGCTTGGAATGCACATAGACATACGCGGACGTAGAGAGGAGCCGGACGTCATAACCCCCAGGGTGGAGGAGAGCGACAGGCATCTCATACTCTGGGTGGGTGCCGGCGCTGGAGCGAGCGCGGAGGTCTTCGTGGGGAGCGAGCCTGTGTTCACGGCTACGATCGGGAGGCGTGGCGACATAAGAATCGCAAAATCATCGGAGATCGCACGACTGATGCTGAACAGGCTCAAGAGAGGGGAGAGGATCGAGGTCAGGCTGATAGAGGGTTAGCCTGTGGACAGATGCGCGCGTGGATATACAGGCTGTTCTTCCGGCTCCTGAACAGCTTTTTCGTTCTTCCGGCCTTCAGGATCGGCCTGGGGCGCGTAGTCTCAAATCCCGTGACAGGCCGTGTCATGGTGCTCATCCTGAAGGGCAGGAGGACGGGAAGGACGCGGTACACGCCTGTGGGTTACGCCATCATGAACGGGAGAGTCTACTGCTACCGTGGCGAGAGGTCGCAGGGCGCCTGGTATCTGAACCTCCTGGCAGAGCCGCAGCTTGAGGTCATGCTTCCCGATGGGAGGATCAGAGGGCAGGCGGAGGAGGTCACAGATGATGATGAGAGATTCGCAGCGCTGCGCCAGATACTGAAGAACGGCGGACTGAGTGGATTCATCCACGGCTTCAACCCGTGGACCGTTGAGGAGGGCGTGCTCAGGGAGAGGATGAGAGAAGTGGCGGTCATTCGCATAACTCCAGAAGGCCCACTGAGCTTGCGCGATCGCTGAGAGATTCCCTGAGACTCAGGAGAGAAAGCGACCGTGCACAGCCCTGTGGAGTGCTCTGTATGAAAATGGAACTGTGTGCAGGCGGGTTTTTCGCCCGATATGTGATACATCGGGCCCGTGGGTGCTTTTCTGCAGGGAAGGCCTTCATGCGGACATGAAACCCGCTCCGGCCTTTCTCATCCCGCTCTCATCTGCGAGCTGCCTTACGATATCTTTCGTCCTGCTGCCGTACCATCCGAGCTTCACGTATCTCGGGTAGACCGGCAGCCTTTCCACGAGCATGACCCCTCTCAATTCATGAATCTCAGGCCATCTCCTCTCCGGATTGATCCAGTCAGGAGTCACGGGGCTGATCCCACCGAGATCATCAGCACCGGCTCTCAACAGCGGAACTGGATCCACGAGGTTTGGGGGCACCTGAATGGAAATCTCCGGCGGGAGGATCCTCCTGGCAATCGAGACGAGCTCCACCATCTCAGTCATGGCAGGAGGCTGCATGCCCTCTGACTCAGTCCCGGGCTTGGGATCCAGCGGCTGGATTATGACCTCCTGTATGTGGCCGTATTTTCTGTGGAGCTCTGCGATTGCCTCAAGCGATCTCATCCTGTCCTCGGGACTCTCGCCAATTCCCACGAGTATGCCGGTGGTGAATGGTATCCTGAGCTCGCCTGCATCGGATATTGTCCTGATACGCACCTCAGGTCTCTTCCCCGGAGATCTCTCATGGATTTTAAGATGCGCTGTGCTCTCAAGCATCAGGCCCATGGACGCGTTGTAGGGCGCCAGAAGCTCCAGCTCCTCGCGGGTGAGGATGCCTGCGTTGGTATGGGGGAGAAGCCCCCTCTCCAGGGCGAGCTCGCAGAGTTCGATGAGATACTCCAGGAGTTCCAGCCGGTTGCCGCGCACCTCCCAGGGCCTGTCTCCCATCGTGAAGAGTGCCTCTGAGCAGCCTGCGCTCTGCGCGCGCTCCATCAACCTCAGAGCCTCACTTCTTGATATCACCCTGGCGCGATCCGGATCACGCCTGAAAGAGCAGTACCCGCAGGCATTTCTGCAGAGGTCAGTGACCGGTATGAAGACATTTCTCGAGAAGGTCGCCCTCAGCGCCTCAGCTCGACGAGCTTCAGCGTGTATCCCTTCGCGCACTCCTCCGGTGCCTCTCCAACGACCTCCACTATCGTGCATCTGTCGCCCCTCTTGAGCCCGGCGGGGTGGCATATGTCGTACATCCTGCAATCGGTCGCATCACAATCGATCGGCTCGTAGATTATCTTCGATCCGGCAAACGATTTGCGTGCATCCATGGCCGCGATCGTGGGGCTCTCTGTAACCTCAACAGCGCGCACACCCTCCTCATGCAGCGGGCAGTCATGGACCAGCTCCCCCTTTATTCCCAGTATCCTGTACCTCCTTCCGGGCTCGAGGTTCATGCATGTGTTTCTGAGCTTGCAGCTCTCGCACTCCGGCGTGGGTCCGTTGAATATGAACTCCATGCCGATCGTTGCGAGCTTTGTTCCTATCAGGGTGATCTGAGTTGTCGGCTCAGCCATATTTTAACCTCCTGAGTAATAGTCATATTATCATATCACCTTCGTTGTCTCTGCAGCCGCCCTTGCTGCATCTGATGTCAGCCCATTGCCGAGTATCGTGTACCTCTCGGGCCTGATCGTGTGCGCCTGGGTCAGGGCCTCGACCACCACATCCTCCGGTATCTTCAGCTCATGTGCTGATGTTGGCGCGCCGAGGACCTGGAGCGTCTCCCGGATCATCCTCCAGTCCCCGCCGTGCAGATACATCATTATGATCGTCCCGATGCCGCAGAGCTCGCCGTGGAGCCCCCGTCCGGGAGCGATCCTGTTCAGGGCATGCGCAAACATGTGCTCCGAGCCGCTCGCAGGTCTGGATGATCCAGCTATGCTCATCGCAACACCGCTGGATATCAGCGCCTGGACCACTATCTTCGCCGATGGCTCATGTCCTGGCTTGATGCCCGGAGCCATATCGACGACCATGCTCGCGGTCATGCTCGAGAGTGCAGCCGCATACTCGCTGTAGTCCTCACACCTGAGCCTCTTCGCGAGCTTCCAGTCGAGGATCGCGGTGTAGTTCGATATTATATCTCCACATCCAGCTGACATCAGCCTCGGAGGGGCTCTGGATATTATCCCCGTGTCGGCTATGATCGCAAGAGGCGCGCGGGTTGGAATGGACTTCGTCTCGCCGTCCATGTTGAGCGATGCCATCGCTGAGGCGATCCCGTCGTGAGATGCTGCAGTTGGGACACTGAGATACGGTATGTCGAGATGGAATGCGGCGAGCTTTGCTATGTCTATAGATCTCCCGCCGCCCGCTCCTATCAGGAAATCCGCCTTGAAGTCCAGGGCGGCTGACTTCACCCGATCGACCTCGGCCGGCCTGGAGTCCCTTGTGATCACAACCTCTGCCTCGAAGCCGCGCTCTGTTAGACGCGCTGCGAGATTGTCTCCAGCCACTGATCGGGTCTGTGGACCTGTTATGACAAGCGCCCTGCCGGAGAGGCGGAGATCCACACAGACATCTCCGATATCCGCCAGAGCTCCAGCGCCTGCGACGACCCTTCTGGGCAGCTCCATCCAGCTCGCGCTTCTGCTTCTCATTCTCAGCATCCACTCGCAGTTCAGATCTTGATCTCGGTTCTGAGATCCTGGAGTATCTTGTCCCTGATCCTGTTGACCTCAAGGCTGGTCCTCTTCCTCGGCCTGGGCAGATCTATGCCTATGATCTCCTTCACCCTGCCCGGCCTGGCAGAGAAGACGATGATCCTGTCTCCTAGGTATATCGCCTCGTCAACACTGTGCGTGACGAATATGATAGTCTTTCTCTCCTGCTCCCAGATCCTGAGGAGCTCTGACTGCATCACATTTCTGGTCTGCGCGTCCAGCGCTCCGAACGGCTCGTCCATGAGCAGTGCCTTGGGATTGTTGACAAGAGCCCTCGCAATCGCGACCCGCTGCTTCATGCCTCCAGAGAGCTCATGCGGGTACCTGCTCTCAAACCGCTCCAGCCCGACCATCTTCAGGTACTCTCTTGCGAGGCGGTAGCGTTCCTCCCTGGGAACCCCCCGGATCTCGGGGCCGAACGCGACGTTGTCCAGAACTGTGCGCCACGGAAAAAGCGAGTACTCCTGAAAGACCATGCCCCTCTCAGGCCCAGGACCTCTTATGGGGGCTCCATCGAGCAGCACACTTCCAGACGACGGGAACTCGAGACCTGCGATTATCCTGAGCAGCGTTGTCTTGCCGCATCCAGATGGGCCTATGAAGCATACGAACTCGCCCTCATCCACGGACATGCTTATGTCTCGAAGTACTTCCATGGTCTTTCCATCGACATCGAAGACCTTTGATACCGATCTGACCTCCAGCAGGGACATTCGCTCAGACCTTCCTCCAGCATACCGTATAGAGCTTTCCGTAGGATGCGCGGCTGAGATGCAGATGTCGAATCGAGGAACCGGCCGAAACCCAGGTGCAGATCGGTTTCCTGAGCATGATTCTGTACCTGATATGAGCACACGAGACCGCAGCAGATCCAGCACCCAGAAAACGACCGCAAAAGAGGATGGATCATCCCCTGTGAGCTCACAGGGGATGAGCTCATCACCTGTCGATGGTCTCCACGGTCACAACTCTGTATGCATATCTTATCTTCATCTCCTCTCTTGGTGCCACCTTGAGGTTCCATTTGAGGAGCGTGGCAGTCATCTCTGATGGCTCAGGGGAGACATCGGTCACCTTCGCCTCCATCGGTATGGTATCCTTAACCTCGAGATCCAGCTCCTTATCGGTGTTGGATTTGATCTCGAGCTGGTACGACCAGTTCTCCGTGGTCACCTTTGCGGTGCCGTTTCCGATGGAGACTATGTTTTCAGTGATGTTGTAGTCCATGAGCTTCTTCGAGAGCTTGAGATCAGCAGATGGCCCCAGGCTCAGGGACACGTTGGCCCCTTTTGCAGTGTATGGCATGCTGAGGGTGGTCACATACTCACCATCCCTGAAGACCTGCGCGTTCCCATCTGGCCACGGATGATCGGCTGTGTTGTTTGCCCTTATCTCTTCCCTCGCAGGCCCGTCAGGATTGTAATAGGCATCCCACGTGTAGACCCGCCAGGCAGGGGCCAGATCCTCGAAGAGAGGCAGTCCTATCGATTTCCCGGCAACAAGATCCGTCCTGTTCTCCAGAACGAATACGAAGAGCGTCTCGAGCTCGCCTGCTGGAGCACCTGCGGCGATATCATACATGGAGATCTCCTCAGCTTTGGCTGCAGTCGGGGCCGGGGCCCTCATCAGAATCGGGATCTCCTTCTCAGGCATCGCCACGAGCCTGATCTGAACGTTCTTCAGGTCCTCCCTGAGATCGACGTTTATGAGGGCGTTTGCGGTCAAGAGCATCGAATCGTTGAGGAGGTGTATGTAGTAGTTTGGAGCCCAGTGTCCCCCATCTCTGACCAGGTAGCTCAGCAGGAAGCTCTGCCTTGCAGTTGATGAGACGTTCATGGTGTACACAGGCATCCTGTCGTAGACTATCCGCTCCAGCGAGGAGTTTGTGACAAGGAACAGAACAGAGCTCGTATCAGCATTCTCCGGAAGGTCTACAACGAATTTGTGTATGCCCTCCGTCAGATCCATGCTGCCCGTCCGCTTTACGAATACAAGCCCGTCCTGATAGATCGTCACAGAGTCGACCGGCAGGCTTATCGCGGTTGTGGCCACGACCTCCTTCGCGCTATCCCCTGCGGTTGCGCAGGACGAGAGTGTGAGAAGGAGCATGGCGAGAATTGTCCATGATCTCATATCGAATCCCCCATGGTACTGAGAATCTCCCTCCAGATATAGACTTCCCCCAAAAGCACCGGCACTCTGAACAGGCGGAGGAGCTGTTGCTGCTCACCTCCATTCAGATGCCGCGACGGAATGCTTATATCCATTAGCATTGCTCTCCAAGATTCTTGCTAGATGGTGTTCACATGTTTCTGGATTTCATGAGCGAGGTCGAGGGGATACTGAAAGAGGGTCTCGATCGCTGCGGCCTGAGCATCTCACTGGAGAACAGCCTTGATCTGAGCCCGCATGCAGACCTCTCCACGACGGTTGCGTTCAGGCTCTCGCCTGCGCTGAAGAAGAGCCCTAAGGATATTGCAGCAGAGATATACAGCGCCATGGGCTCCCCGTCCCGCTGGGTTGACCGCGCGGAGCTTGTGGGCCCCTACATAAATTTCTACATGAGCCGCAGTTTTCTGGACGATGTTGTTGTGAGGGCCCAGGGTGAGGATGCATGGAGGGGAAGGATGTCTGGCTCGGTCATCGTCGAGCACACATCCGCGAACCCCGATGGTCCGCTTCATGTCGGGCACATAAGAAACTCCGTGATCGGGGATACCATCGTCCGGATACTCCGACGTGCCGGTTACAGTGTGGAGGCGCAGTACTACGTGAACGATATGGGAAGGCAGACCGCAATGGTGGTCTGGGGATGCGATCACCTCGCTCTTGATGGATCCAAGCCTGACCATGCGATAGCGCGTGTCTACATCGCAGCTCACAGGATCATGAACGAACGGCCCGAGCTCGCCGCAGAGGTGGACGAGCTCATGAGGCGCTATGAGTCCAGAGACCCGGAGATCGTGGAGAAGTTCCAGCGCGCAGCGAAGTACGCCATCTCAGGCATCGAGAGCACGCTCCACAGGATGAACATCCATCACGACTCCTACAAGTGGGAGTCGGAGTTCGTGTGGGATGGCTCTGTCGATGAGATCCTGGAGATGCTGGAGAGGACCGGAAGAACCGTGCTGAAGGATGGTGCTCTGCAGCTGGACCTGAGCGAGGAGGGCTTTGAGAAGAGCCTGGTCCTAAGAAGGGCGGACGGGACAACCCTCTACACAACAAGGGACCTCGCGTACCATAAATGGAAGGCGGAGAACTACGAGCGGGTTGTAGAGGTGCTTGGAGCAGACCACAAGCTGGTATCAGCTCAGCTCCGCACAGCGCTGCGGATTCTCGGTATAAAGGAGCCTGAGGTTGTTATATTCGAGTTTGTCTCTCTTCCAGATGGATCGATGTCAACACGCCGCGGGAAGTTCATCTCTGCTGATGAGCTGCTCGATGAGGTCGAGAAGCAGGCCTATATAGAGGTCACAAAGAGAAGGCCCGAGATGGATGACGATTTCAGGAAGGAGGTGGCCGGAAAGGTGGCTGTTGGCGCTGTGAGATACGATATTGTGAGGGTATCCGCAGACAAGGCGACAATGTTCGACTGGAAGACGGCTCTCGACTTCGAGAAGCTCTCCGCCCCGTTCATACAGTACTCGCATGCCAGGGCGTGCAGCATTCTAAAGAGAGCAGGAGATATCGATGAGTTCGATCCCGGGCTTCTGAGAGATGATTACGAGATCGCCCTGATAAAGAAGATAGCAGAGTTCGATCTGGTCATAGACAGGGCTGCCAGGGAGCTCAAGCCGCATCAGCTCGCGACCTATGCAAGGGAGCTGGCGGAGAGGTTCAACCTCTTCTACCGGTACGATCCGGTGCTGGATGCAAGACCCAACGAGCTCCGGAACGCACGGCTCGCCTTGGTGAGGGCATCAAGGAACGCCCTGAGCGCAACCCTCGACACTCTCGGAATAGAGGCGCCTGAGAGCATGTGATACGGAGGATAACGAAGCTTCTTCAGGCGCTCCTCTGCCGGTCGCATGTCGAGTTTCCAGTACCGCGCACTCATGCGCTTCTAAGATCAAAGATTACATGCGTTCCGGTGACAGTACCCCCATCGTGTGCCTGATATGCGGGAGTCTGAGAGACGGGTTAACAGATTCATATTATTTTAATATTATAATTATCTGTACACATTCTGATCCAGCCGGCCACTCAAAACATAATTTTAAAATACTTGGTGTGTTTATACTTTTTCAAGGCAATGAAGGGGATGAACTGATGAGTGTATCCAAAACCCATTCTGGGGTCAGATGTTTGATGAGGCTTGGCATCCTGATCGTGCTTGTGGCATCTGTCCTGACAGCCTGCGCGCATGCGCATCCGCTCTATTTTCCCTTGAGTGAGCACACCATGACCACAAAGGTGAGCCCGGGCGGCGTGCCGCAGTCGAGGACATATACATTCACTCAGGATGATGTGGAGGCGGTGTGCTGGCTCAAGGTCTGGAGGGACCAGAGGGCGCATACTGTGGAATGGAGATGGTACTCGCCGAACATGCGCGTGTACAGGAGAAGCTTCGGTGTGATACCCGCCATAGATGGACCTGCCGGCATGTGGAGCTCCTGCATATGGAGCGGCCTCCGGATAAAAGGAGAGGACGTGGCGAACCTCCCCGGGACGTGGAAGGTGGACGTGATCGTGGACTTCAGGAAGGTCCTGACAGAGTACTTCACGATCGGAGGGAACCAGGCTCCCTGCTGTTAGACGGCAAGATCTAATTACCATAGGAGATCTCCATCGAATCATGGAGTACACGTTCAAGAGAGGCTACACTGCCGACATGGAGAGGATAGAGGGGATACTGAAGGAGATATTCTCATCGGGAATTACCAGAAACGGCGAGAGGATCACGCTCAGCTACGGCGCCCTGAAGAGCTGCCAGATCTGGATAGAGAATAAGAAGCTGAATGTGCGGACAGAGTCACTCCCAGGCGCCCCTGACGATATGATCATGGACACAAATCGCAGGTTCAGGAAGTTCCTCGAGAGGGCGACAGGATACACGACCAAGCAGCGCGTGCAGATGGCGAAGAGAGAGGCACAGGGGGAGTGAAAACAGACCCTCTGGCCGGTGCATACCTCCGGCCCGGATCCTCCCCTTTGGGCAGGCCGGGACAGAATGCGACGATCGATGCTGTTTTTCAGAAGAGAGCGTCATTACTCGTAGATAATCGGTGTGCTGCAGCCCGGAAATCCCGCATTTGACAGCAGGTTGTGTACTCAGATCACTGGACCCGGCAGCATGTGACATCGCGGGATTGGTGATCTCCAATGAGTGCTGATTCCTGAAATTCCATTCGCTCTTATGTGCGTAGCAACTTGTAGAGCATGCAGTGTGGTCTCTGAAAGCACTCATTCATTCGCCACACTTTCAACTACGTCGAAAGGTTTCGACGAAGTCGAAACGCCTTCGACTACGTTGAAGGTAAGTCGAAACGAACGCGCAGCATGACCCCTGCTCCTTCGGGCAATTCATCAAATGGATAAGAGCGATCTATTCAGTGATTCGAGCACATGACAGCAGAGGCGTATCAGAATGAGGTGCGGGTCGGTTTCGTCCAAACCGGGGATGTTGAACTCCCATGTCATGCCTTCAACCACTTAGACCCAAAACACTCTTTGACGATCAGGAGCACATTTTTTCTCAACGGACATGCGCTGCCCATAAACAGCAAGCTATAAATACTGCCAGCATATCCTAGGCTCTGAGCGGGTAACCGTTCTGTTTTGTGATCCACACTGAACCCCCACTCTCCTACCCGCTCATACATCCCCTAACCTGATGACAATCACTGCTCCGGATCCGCTGCCAGACAGATCGCATCTTCTGGATCTGTTTCAGATTACAGAAGCCCTCATCACGCTGAATACCCCTCTGATGTTCCTCGACCCCCAGCCTCGCGCGTCCTTGAGGGATACGATTTCCGTTGATGGCACTGCACACTGAAACCGCTCTGCGTTTTGTTCATAAAATTTATGAAATATTCTCAAATAGATATAAAGCTCCTCCAGGCGCAGCTGATTGATGGATTTTGAGTCGCGAGAGGTTGTCATGTCTGTCAGGAGACAGAAGCTTTACAGCAAGGAGATCTGCGCCTGCTCCATCTTCGGGGCGATGAGCAGAGCCGGCGAGAGGTTCACAGGCGAGCGCGTTATCCGGGCGATGGCGAGCATGCATCATCGGGGCAACGGGCTTGGAGGGGGATTTGCAGCCTACGGCATCTACCCTGAGTTCAGGGAATACTATGCGTTCCATCTCATGTTCACAGGAGATGCCAGGGCCCAGAGGGAGGCGAAGAGAGCAGCTGAGGAGTTTCTACTCAGGAACTTCGATGTGGTGCATGATGAGGAGATTCCGCACAGCGATGACGTCCATGTCAGAGATCCGCCCCTTCTCTGGCGGTACTTCCTCTCGCCATCAAAGCACGGTGAGGATATCGATCTCCCGGATGATGAGTATGTCGTAAGAAAGGTGATTCATGTCAACTCAGCAATCGATAACGCATACATATTCTCATCGGGTAAGAACATGGGCTGCTTCAAGGGTGTTGGATATCCGGAGGAGATCGGGCGGTACTTCATGCTGGACAGGCTTTACAGGGGGTATCTTTGGACTGCGCACGGGAGATTCCCGACTAACAGCCAGGCCTGGTGGGGAGGGGCGCATCCATTCGGGCTGCTCGATACCACTGTGGTGCACAATGGAGAGATATCCTCATACGGGACAAATCGATGGTACCTGGAGATGCTGGGATACAAATGCACGCTCCATACCGATACAGAGGTCCTGGCATACGCTGTCGATCTTCTCATGAGAAGACAGGATCTCCCCATGGAGATCGTGGCGAAGATCCTCGCCCCGCCAACATGGGAGACCATAGACAGGATGGATGTGAGAAAGAGGGAACTGCTCACCGCTCTCAGGAGGATCTACGCCCCGCTTCTCATGAACGGCCCGTTTGCGGTGATCGTGGCCCAGAGCGGAAGGATGATCGGCCTCACAGACAGGATAAGGCTCCGCCCGCTCACTGTGGCCACAAGGGGGGATATGTTCTACATCTCCTCAGAGGAGGCGTCTGTGAGGCTCATATCGCCATCTCTCGACTCTGTCTGGTCTCCAAGAGGCGGGGAGCCGGTCGTCTGCGAGATTGACGGGATGTTTGAGGGGAGGTTGGAGCATGAGATCGCTGGTGCTGCCTGAGTTCACCATCTCCAGAAGCGAAGAGTGTGATAGATGCAGGGCATGCGAGCACCAGTGCCCGTTCGGGGCGCACACATACGATGTCTCAAAGGATAAGATGATATCAGACAGCTACAGATGCGCTGGCTGCCAGAGGTGTGCTGTATTCTGCCCGAAGGGCGCGATAGAGATACGCCCCGCCCCCTCATTCTACAGACCGAATGCGTCATGGTCGCGCGAGAGGATCGAGGATATCAAGAGGCAGGCGGAGAGCGGTGGGGTTCTTCTGACTGGCTGCGGTAGCGATAAGCCGTTCAGGATCTACTGGGATCACATGCTTCTCAACGCATCCCAGGTCACAAACCCCTCCATAGATCCCCTGAGGGAGCCGATGGAGCTCCGGACATTTCTGGGATCGAAGCCGGACAGGCTCTCGTTGAGGAGCGATACCGATACAGCCACAGATCCCTTCCTGATGGTGGAGACTCCTGTACTCTTCTCGGCGATGTCCTACGGTGCCATAAGCTACAATGCGTTTCAGGCGCTTGCGATCGCTGCATCCAGATCGGGCACCTTCTTCAACACTGGCGAGGGGGGAATGCCATCTGAAATGAAGTCACAGTTTAAAAAACACGCGATCGTACAGGTGGCATCGGGTCGGTTTGGAATAGATGCTGAGTACCTGAACTGCGCTGCTGCTGTTGAGATAAAGATAGGTCAGGGTGCGAAGCCGGGCATAGGCGGACATCTTCCAGGCGAGAAGGTCTCCCAGCATGTTGCAGCCACGCGGATGATCCCTGAGGGGACGGACGCGATATCGCCCGCGCCCCATCACGACATATACTCAATAGAGGATCTGGAGATGCTGATCTCAGCGATAAAGGAGGTAACGAATTACGAGAAGCCGGTCATAGTAAAGGTGGCCGCGGTTCACAACATCAGCGCCATAGCATCCGGCATCGTGAGAGCAGGCGCGGATATTCTGGCGATCGATGGCGTGCGCGGCGGCACAGGAGCTGCGCCCAAGGTGATAAGGGACAATGTCGGGATACCCATAGAGCTCGCCATATCGTCTGTGGATCGCCGCCTCAGGGATGAGGGGATAAGGGAGCGGTGCTCGATAATAGCCGGTGGTGGTATAAGATGCAGCGCTGATGTGGTAAAGGCGATCGCGCTTGGCGCTGATGCTGTCTACATCGGCACAGCTGCACTCATCGCGATGGGATGCACGCTCTGCCAGAGATGTCACACAGGAAGATGCAGCTGGGGCATATGCACCCAGGATCCGGGACTGATGAGGAGACTGAATGTCGACGATGCCTCGCGGAGGCTCGTAAACCTTCTCTCAGCATGGTCTCATGAAATCAAGGAGATGCTCGGCGGAATGGGGATCAACGCCATAGAGAGCCTCAGAGGAAACCGGGATCAGCTGAGGGGAATAGGACTGCACGAGTGGGAGCTCGATGTGCTTGGGATAAAGGGTGCGGGGGAGTGAGAGCGGATGGAGGAAGTACAGCTTGAGGTATCGTACGGCCGCACATCCAATGAAAGCGCGATTGAGATCGATGCTTCGCATATGGATACCAGGGAACTGAACAGCCTTCTCAGGGATCTGATGCTCTCCGGATACGAGAGAGCTGTTCTCAGAAACGTGTGCGGCCAGAGGTACATCGGCACGCGGCTATACTCGCCACAGCGGCGGGTCATGACCATCGAGATACACGGCACCCCAGGAAACGACCTAGGGGCGTTTCTCTTCGGACACAGGATAGTGGTCCATGGAAACGCCCAGGATGGTGTGGGGAACACGATGGCGTCCGGGGAGATCGTGGTAGAGGGGCGGTCGGGAGATGTCACAGGGATGTCGATGCGCGGTGGAAGGATATTCGTGAAGGGCGATGTCGGCTACAGATCAGCACTTCACATGAAGGAGCATGATCAGAAGAGGCCTGTGATCGTCGTGGGCGGAACATCCCAGGACTTCCTCGGAGAGTACATGGCAGGCGGCGTCGTCATACTTCTGGGCCTGTACGGAGCACACACTGCCAGCTTCATCGGGAGCGGAATGCACGGTGGTGTGATATACATCAGGGGAGAGATCGGAGAGGAGCAGGTCAACAGTCATGTTCTCATCTCCAGGCCAGACGATGCTGATACGGAGATCCTTGGCAGTCAAATCTCCGCGTTCATCGAGCGCTTCCCAGATCTCTCGCTCGATGTGGATTGTATTCTTGACTCCGAATGGACAAAGCTCTCGCCCAGATCGAGCCGGCCCTACGGGAAGCTTTATGCATCAACTGCTCCGGACTGAAGACTGGAGTGGCCGAGGCTCGCATGCTGTGGATCGCTGTTATGTGATCTCAGCGATTACAGATTCACACAAACCTTTAAATCTGTCTGCTCTGAGCCTGAGTTGGTGGTTTTATGAACAGACACGAGGCAGAGCATCTTCTTGAGCACTGGATTGAGCACAACGAGAGCCACAGCAGGAGCTTCAGGGACCGAGCAAAACAGATAAATGAGATAAGCCCAGAGGCCGCTAAGGCGATCGAGGAGGCAGCATCTCTCATGGACAGATGCACTGAGTGCCTCAGGAGGGCCATGGAGGCCCTGTAGGTGATTTGAATGGAGCTTGCTTACTACTACGATATGGCTGGAAATGCTGTTATGAAAAAGGTTCTGGATCAGGACTTCTTCAAGAGGCTCGGGCCGATAGTTCGCGAGGCCAGGTCTGTGGGGTTCGATAAGGAGGGGTTCCTGCTTTACATCAAGGCGAGGGACGATCTGGTGGAGGAGGCCAGAAAGCTGCTCGCGGACACTCCTGCCAGGCTGCTCGAAGGCGACGAGGCAGAGTCGGTCATAAATGCCTTCCGGGAGGAGCAGGAGTCGGCAGAGGCAGGGATGGGCACGCTCTTCGGATGAAGCCAATCCCCCTGTTTTTGTATTCAGCACCGGTTGCTGATATCACTCAACCTGTGAAATACCTGGATGCTCACGAGCAGAGTCACAGTAAACCCCGCATGCGACGGCAGAGATTGTTAAAATCTTGATTATGTATTCAACTTGAAGTACATGGAAACCGGTTGCTGAATGGACACATTCGCTCGCCAGGCCTTCGATGCAAGATATAGTCCTTTGCGTCTCTTCATGGGACCTGTCCGAATAAGAGTTCCGAAGCCAGATATTCGAGGCTTGAGGATGCTGATTGTTATGAGCACTTCTTCCTTATTCGGACACCTCTGCTTCATGTAAATCCATTTAAAAACTACTGGACAGGTCCTACTTCATAGATGGTTTTATGTAATACGAAATATTATATCAATTTATGCGGAATACTATAAGTCGAAACGAGCGCATAGCATGACTGGTCTCGCTTCGGGCAGGTTATCAGATGGATACGAGCGAATGATGAAAGATTTGATGCAATGTTAGTTTCGTCCAAACGCCCCGAGACCGGAGGCTGACCATCATCTCATTCTCTCATGGTAAGAGCGCTTGTTACACCGATCCATCGGGAAGCACCACCACCTCTCTTCCCGCATCGACTACTATCCAGGTACCGTCTTTCACATCAAGGATCCACTCCGGGACCCTGTCGACAAGTGGGATATCGCTTATAATGGCTCCAACAGCCACTATCGGCTCAGATCTCAGATTGATCATCGCAGCCGGAGCCAGGCCCCGCTTCCTGAGCTGGTAGATGACATAGGACCCGACTGTGGAGCCCTTGCCGCCCGGAAATATGAGAACAGCTCCTGCGATTGATCTGCCGCAAAGCTCGTGGGATGGATCGACGACCACGCCCGTCTCAGGATTCACGTTGCCCAGAAAGGATATGCGCTCCCTGGTGACGAGAGCCGGCCCTTCAGCGCATCCGCCTGAGACGCGATGGCATTTTATCTCCACTCAGGATCCCCCGGTTGCTGCATCTATGCACTCCTCCAGCGATCCGAAGGACGCCTTTATGCCGCACATTCCAGGTATGTACGCGAGCGCCTTTCCTGAGTTCACCATCATGTGACTGAAGCGCTCGCTTGCAGGCGATACAACCATGCATGTGTCGCATATCACCCTGGCTCCTGTGGACTCGATTCTCCTGACGAGATCAGGGGCGGATTCAGCGATCCTCCTGGATGTGCAGATCCAGAGCTCTTTGCTCACCCTTCTCCCTTCAAGGAGATCGGCGATCCTCTCCAGCTCCTGCAGGGAGCAGTGAGGGCATCCCAGAGCGACGATGTCCACATCTGTAGTGGAATCGTATACTGACATGATATCATCTTCATCTATAACGATATGCTCGCATGCAGATGGTTCGTATCGCGGAGGCTCCTGCGTTACATCCTTGATGTAATAAAGCGCGACCGAGCCGCTTGCGGCCATGGCAGCGCCCAGTGCCTTCATATCGTCTCTGTCCGGCCTTGAGCGCATAACGAACAGCGGCACACCCTCCCCGATGAGCTTTCCGACAAGAAACCCAAGCGCGCCGTACTCCCTCACATCCGTCTCGACGCTTATCACATGCGTTGGGACGCGGTTCTCCTCGAGATGATATCCGTAGAGGGGCGTCTTCCCCACAAGCGCCGCTGCCAGCGCAGAGGGCCCGCCCTCGCGGTTGGTCATCGCGCCGATGACCGAGTTCGCGTATGATACAGCCGATGACTCTGACCATGCAAGGTGATCCCCTCTGGAGGCTATGCTCTCGTATACCAGGTATGGAGTGCATGTGCACTCGATCGTTACGCCGAGCCTTCTGTAAGCCTCGATGATCTCGAGCTGCTTCCTGGCGAAATCCTCGTCGATCGACATCTCCCTCCATCTCAGGAGATCCATTCCCGCTGGATTCAGTATGCTCGGCACAGCGACCATTCCATCGAGATCCGAGATCCACTCGAGCCCCGCGTCTCCTATGGTCTTGTACGAGACGCCTGCTATCTGGGCGCTCTTTATCTCAACAAGCCGCTCAGCTCCGTAGATATCTCCAAGCGCAACGAGGATCTCCATCGCGCGCCTGAGCGTATCCCCACGCTCACCTTGAAGCAGATGCTCCTCCTCTTTGGTGAGATGCATCAGATCCCCCTGCCATGCTCGAGGACATCCTCGGAGAGCGGCCGACAGGTTTCTTCAGATTCCTTCTCTGCTTCATCCCTCTGGCTTCATCTGTCTGCACGGCTCGATAAGATCCAGGACTTCTGAGATCCGCCTACGTAAAGTCCTTCTTGCTGATGTTTCTCAGCCTCTCCACACCCTTTATCTCTTCAATCACCTTTGCCACAGCATCAGGAACGAGATGCCTCCAGTCTTCACCCTCAATCATGAGCCTTCTTATCACAGTGCCGGAGTATATCTCCCTCCTGTACATCGGCGGCCTTCTCACCTCCATCCCGGCCTCTGTGAAGAGCTCCACGACCAGTGGATTGTTCGAGTAAACCACCTCGAACGGCGGGGTCATGGACTTCACATGCGATACCCAGACAGCATTCCTGTTAATGTCGGGCAGGGGTATGATGTAGAACCATCTCCCGAGCTCTCTGAGTGCGCCATAGATCATGGCGATCCTCTCGCCTGCTGTGAACGGGTCTGTCACCGTATGGCTGATCTGAGCTGTGCCTATGC
This sequence comes from Methanobacteriota archaeon, assembly GCA_029553285.1. Classification (GTDB taxonomy): domain Archaea; phylum Halobacteriota; class Methanosarcinia; order Methanotrichales; family Methanotrichaceae; genus Methanothrix_B. The sequence continues at coordinate 26,922 of JAKPCO010000102.1, read as the reverse complement.
CGACTATGATCTCGTCGACCTCCCGGGAGATCTGCTCCAGCACCAGGTGATGGCCCATGTGGTACGGCTGGAATCTGCCTATGTAGAAGCCACGCCTCATAGAATGTTCTTGCCGATCAGCCTTATCGAGCGCTCTTTGTCCGGGCCGATTGGCGATCCCACCACTATCTGGTTGACTCCTGTCTTGAGCAGCTCATCCACCCTGGCCCTGCAGTCGTCAGGTGTCCCTGTCACGGAGAATACATCCAGCATCCTGTCGGTCACGCTGTTCATTGCACCTGCGAAATCGCCCTTTGATATAGCCTTTGATATCGCATCCCTCTCCTGGGTGCTGATGCCGTGCCTCTCCAGAACAGCATCGGGCGAGCCTGCTGCTATGAATGCGACGACCTTCCTCGCCTCGGATGCGGCCTTTGACCTGTCCCTGTCGATGCTGAAGCTGGTGTACGCGCATATCTTCACATCCTCTGGATTCCTTCCAGCCCGCTGTATCCCGTTTCTTATCAGGGGTATGGCTGCCCTGAAGTCCTCAGGATGGGATGCGTTTATGAGGACCCCATCCGCGATCTCGCCGGCGAGCTCGAGCATCTTCGGCCCTTGAGCTCCCATGTATATCGGTATGTCTCCCGCGGAGAATGAGAGCTGAGCGTTCATGCCGCCCTGTGTGACTCTCTCCTTCCTGAGAAGGGCTCTTATCACAGATACGCTCTCCCTGACCCTGGTGAGCGGCTTCTCCCATGCTATGCCCATCGCATCGAACGTCGCCCTATCCCCGGGGCCGATCCCGAGAATCGCCCTCCCGCCCGAGAGCTCGTTGATCGAGGCTATGCTGGAGGCGGTTATTATCGGGCTCCTCGTGTACGGGTTTGTCACACCGGTCCCCAGCCTGATCCTGTTCGTGAGCATTGACAGAACTGCGAGCGTTGAGTAGACGTCTCTGTTGTTGTAATGGTCTGTGATCCATACCGTCTCAAAGCCAACATCCTCTGCGAGTTTGGACAGATACCCTATCTTCAGCGCGGGATCTGATGGAACGAACTCTATTCCGAACAACTCATATCCTCCAGCAAGATCTTGTCTCCGGTGGAGAGGCCGAAGAGCTCTGCGGCACTCCCTCCGTTGACCGCTATTTCTGCAAACCCATGGCTCCCAAGAGTTATAAGAGATTCGTTCCATCCGGCCTCTCCATACGTCCGAACGCGTCTGAGCCTGCGGCCCATGAGCCTCACGTCACTCTCAGGCAGACGTCTCATGTTGAGAACCACGTTTCCGAAGTCATCCACGTAGATGACACTCGCCTCGATTCCGTTCGCGACGATCCTGGGGGACCCGAGATCGAGATCGTGGGGCTCAAAGGGCGTGCCGAGATCTTCGATGGGAGTGCCGCATATTATCTCCGCAGCAGTGCGCGCGAAGACGTCCCTGCCGTGGAATGTCGGGGAGGCGTCTTCAGGCACATCAAGCATCCAGGCGACTGGCGATCCGAGGGCGCGGGCTGCTGGCAGCAGAATCCCGTTATCCGGGCCAATAAATACATGACCTCCGCTCTTCACGCATATAGCGGCGCGCTCAGTGCCGACGCCCGGATCAACAACCGCGATATGTATCGTGCCCGGTGGGAAATACCTGGAGGCGACCATGAGCGCGAACGCGCCGCTCATGACATCCTGCGGCGGTATATCCGTGGAGATCTCCACGAACACAACATCCCCTGTCCTCTGAAGTATCACTCCCTTCATCTGTGACAGATAGAAGGAGCCGAAGTCTGTGAGGAATGTTATCACCCTGACCATCGCTACCATCTCCAGCTGCTCCGGCACGAAGACCGGAGTTTCCGATGTTGATGCATCCCGCGCCTCAGCTATATATCCAGGGCCGCATAGGGCTGCCTGTAACACAGAATGCCCGGTGCCTGAGCCATTGCGTGCTCAGTCCAAGAGCACCATCCCGAAGAGGCTGAACCGCTCCTGATAGGATCTCAAAACACTGAGATCGCAGCCGGCGTTTCTCAGTGTGGCGAAGACATCTATGCCGCAGGCCTCAAGCGACGGCCGCATCATCTCCTTGTGCCTGCAGAGCACAGCGTCCATGGGAGCGGGCGCCTCGCCCCTGGCGATCTTCTCCTCCGCGATGCATGTCTCGCAGAAGGTGCAGGGCATCGCCCCCATGCCGAACGCCTTGTAGCATCCCATCAGAAATGCCTGGCGCTCAAGCTCGAATATGGTTTTGTGGAGCGCTGTGAGCGAGTCCCAGAGGTAGTGGTGAAGCCTCCTCGGCTCGTATCCCGGAGTCGGCGTGGGCGAGAACCTTGCCAGCACCGCAAAATCATAATCTTCAAGCATCCTCCTCGTCTCCTCGGGAGATGGAGCGTACGGCGGGCAGCAGAGATGCTTTCCGTACGCCCTGCAGCCGTACCTGCACTTCCACCTGACCCACTCGCCAACGATCACGATTTTCGTGGATATAAGCCTTATATCCGGATGGATCTCTTTTAGTTTGCTGAGCACTTCATCAAAATCTATCCTGAGGCTATGCCGGTCTCTCATGGAAACAATTATTGTTTTTCATGTATAAATGCCTTTGACTCTCTGAATATATCTGATCCGATCCGGAAACGCACCGGTTTCGCTCATATGTAAAGGATCTTGGAGCATCGCACAAGAGGTGTCCGAATAAGGAAGATGTGCTCATAACAATCAGCATCCTCAAGCCTCGAATATCTGGCTCCGGAACTCTTATTCGGACAGGTCCATCGCACACATCGTAAAGGTTAAAGCCCTGGAAGGGCGAGCTCCCCATATGGCCCCAAGGGTGCTCTTCACAACGGTCTACAAGAACGATGACGAGCCCTACGACTACATAGGCTCCAACTCGAGGAGCAGATGGTTCAGGTTCTACTGGCCCAGGATACAGTCATTCGGGCTCAGGTTTCTGAAGCAGAACATCCCCGAGCTGGAGATCCTGGAGTACCCGAGATGGGATGAGTATCTTCGCAAGCTTGATGAAGGCTGGGATGTCGTTGGATTTTCATTTTACCTCAACGAAACGCATGAGATTCTCGAGATGGTGGAGGCTGCCAGGGCGAAGGGGATAAACGAGCTCTGGGCCGGCAACTACGGCGCCCTGACCCCTGAGATACAGGACAGGTTCGACAGGGTCTTTGTGGGATACGCAGAGCACCAGGTCGCTCCGTACTTTGGGAGAAGGATCGAGAAGGTGATACACCCCCCGCTGATTGAGTACCTCTCCACACCCTTCGGGCTGAAGCTGAACATCTATGGGATACTCTTCACAACAAGGGGTTGCGGAGTGGGTTGCAAGTTCTGCCAGACACCGTGCTTCGCGCCAAAGCCAACACCGATACCGCTGGAGAGCATCGAGAGGGTGGTGAACTACTACAAGAAAAACAACATCAACGTGGTGATAATAGAGGACGAGAACTTCGGGGCGAACAGGAGGCATGCAGACAGGGTCGTTGAGATTTTAGATGAGTACGACATGGTCTGGGGATGCATGGCCCGGGCTGATTACCTCAGAGAAAAGATAGATGAGTGGGTGGCGATGAGGCGGCGCGTGGCCAGGCGTGATGGAAGCGCACGGAGAATGGTGAGCGGATTCGCAGGCGCTGCCATCGGAATCGAGAACCTCCACCAGGAGCGCCTGGATGATATAAAGAAGCGTGAGGGTGTTGACGAGATCGTGGAGACGATAAAGCTCCTCCAGAGCCATGGCATGGGCACAGTCGGATACTACATGATCGGATTCGAGGATGATACTGTGAGATCGATAGAGGAGGACATAAAGAGGGTTGCAGAGCTCAAGCTCGATATAACCCAGATATGCGTGCTCACGCCGCTGCCTCAGACGCAGCTCTGGAACGAGATCCAGGAGCGTTACGGCATATTCGATCATGATTACCATCACTTCGACGGAAAGCACCTGGTCTGGAACCATCCCCACATCTCCCCGAAGGAGATGGAGGAGGTGCTCGACAGATCCCTCAAGCGCGTCTACCCATGGACCGCCCCGCTGAGAACATCTGCGCGGGTGTGGCGGAATGCGTACCGGTATGCAGGTTTCCAGGGGCTGAAGGAGGTCTTCTCATACATAACAAGGGCGAACAGCTTCGACTTCGAGACGAAGGTCCCCAGGCTTCTGGTGTGATGTGGTGAATCGGATGCGCGTTCTGCTTCTCGCCTCGCCTGTGGTCCAGCCGGACTTCGACAGGATCGCCAGGATACCCGACCTCGGCCTCGTCTCGCTCGCAGCCGCAATCGATGATCTATGTGATGTGCATGTCGCCGACCTCCACGGCATAAGGGATCCTGACGGTTTTGTGAGGAGGCATGCGAACCGCTACGATCTGATAGGTCTCACAGCGATGAGCTTTCAGTACGCCAGGGCCCTTGAGCTCGCCAGGATCGCGAAGGACGCAGGCGCAGAGGTTGTGATCGGCGGCTACCACCCCACTCTCTTCTACAGGGAGATCGGCTCCAGCAGCGATCTGATGCTTGTAGATTACATCGTCAGGGGCGAGGGGGAGATGACCTTCAGGGAGCTCGTGAGCGCTCTGATCAAGGGCAGGCCCCTGGATGATGTCCTGGGGCTCTCCTACAGATCCGGGTCGGAGATGAGGCACAATCCCCCCAGAGCTCTGCTCGATCCAGAGGAGATCGAGATGCCCAACAGGGATGCTCGCCTGATCACAGATGGTTTCTACGCGTTTGATGTCCCTGTTGACTCTGTGGAGACGAGCAGAGGGTGCACCCAGGGGTGCAAGTTCTGCTCGATAAACAGCATGTACGGCAGGAGTTTCCGGAAGTTTGAGATCAAAAGAGTCATAGAGGACATACAGGATGCGGAGGAGCATGGCGCCGGCTCGATATTCTTCCCCGATGACAACATCACGTTAGATGTTAAGAGGCTCGAGGCGATATGCGATGCCATCATAGATGCAGGCCTGACGCATCTGCGGTACAAGACGCAGGCATCTGCCTCAGGCATCGCCTCCAGTGAGAGGCTTGTTAAAAAGATGGGCAAAGCGGGTTTTGATGGCGTCTTCCTCGGCGTTGAGAGCGCCAGCAAGAGGAACCTCCAGTTTTTCGGAAAGGGGAGAATGGCGGATCATGCAGAGCGTGCTGTGAGGTATCTCCACGATAACGAGATCATAGTATCCACAGGTCTTATTGGTGGAAATCCGGATGACACAGCAGAGGACATGTGGGCGAACTTCCACCTCGCAAGGCAGCTCAAAGTTGATTTTCCGATATTTTATATCAACACGCCCTACCCCAAGACCCCGATGCGCGAGGAGCTGGAGCGGATGGGGCTGATAACGAACAACGACTTCAGGTTCTACGATGGCCTTCACGCCAATGTTCGCACGAAGCATCTGAGTGCCGAGGAGGTACAGTACATCACGTGGGAGATGAACGCCAGGTACTACAACTGGGAGTGGTTCAAGTACAACAAGGTCAAGAGGCTGTATCCGAGATGGTTCGCAAGGGAGGCGCTGCGGCTGGCGCCGATGTACGCGAAAAGGAAGCTCGAGCTCCTCCTGAGGATCAAGAGCAGACGAGATCTGTTTCGGGAGGACCTGAGGCGGGGGGAGCTGTGCAAAGGGGTCGCATGAAGAGCAAAAACGCATTCTATCCTACTCGAGAGCATCTCGCTCACATCCGAGGCCGCGAAATCGCTCATACCCTCCAGATCGCTTGGCCAAACCAGGCGCTCCTCAGATTATTATGCGGACCCATGCCCTCTCCCCGACGCAACCTATGCCGGGAAGAATGATGCGAGCGTGGTCTGACGGGAGAATGCATTTGAGTAACGCTTCCACTCGCTCGACTTTGTCCGCATCCTGCTCTCCGCTGATCTTATCGCCTCATCCAGGCTCTCGAACCTCATGGGGCGCGATGAGAGGGCTGCTCTTGCTGCGTCTCTCACGACCCATACTCCCAGGGGCGCCCAGTACTCCTCCGTGATCTCCCTGAGCGCCAGGACCCCGGCCTGTCTTTTAATCCGGAGAAGGTGCTCGAGCACGGGCAGGCGTGCGGCGTAGTATCCGCCTGCAAGCGGGCTGTAGGATCGTCTGCCTGTGATTCCTTCGCTATCAGATCCTATCCAGAGACGCTCGGGGGACCATGCGGATCCGGGATGCCATATCTCTATGAGCTCAAAAGAATATGCCCCGGGCATGAGAATTATCTCGAAGTGGTTTCCGAGGATGCCTCCTGAGTAGAGCTCGTATCCGACCATCTCAGGCATATCAATGACGCGGCTGCGCAGGGCGTTTCCAATGATGTCATCTGATGCTGTTATCGCCCATCTTGTGGGAACAAGCCTGCGGTCGCGCCCGAGGAGACCTATGGAGAGGAGGCGCGAGATGTGATCGACGCTGATCGAGGAGCTGTAGAGCTCATAGACTGCAGATGCCGCCTTTACATCTGTATCGCCCACGATCCGATCGACCTTCCTGGGAACAGACGGATTGCCTGTGATATCCATGTCCTCAATCCTGCCGCCCGGCCCCATCGGAGAGAGGACGCCATCGAAGAGCATTCTTCCCTCAGGGGGTCTGACGAAAGAGACCTCGGTCTCCACAGGCCTGCTGGACATTGCTATGTGCTGGGCGCTCTCCAGAAGCCTTCCTGGATTTTTTGCATCGTCGACATGTATCTCGAGCTCTGACCTGACCATCCTGGTTCTCAGAGAGATTATTCTGAAGATATCAAGCGCCGGCTGCTCGGGGGAGGCACCTACTGGCACCAGTGGACCCGCTCTCACAACCGGATATCCGTGCCTTCCGACAAAGACCTCAGGCGGTGATTCCCCTGAGAGACGATTCCCTATTCTCGGCAGGGCTGCAAGCTCCTCGAGCTTTATCAGCAGCGGACACACAGGCCGGCCGCAGAGGCCACGCCCCTTGCAGGTGATGCATCTTACCGCCATGAAAGCATGAGATGAAGGGTTGACCCCATGTATTCGTTTCTGTACAAAACCAGCACCTCAAACGATTTCATCCTTTTGTCGCGACCTTTTATCGCATGCGCCGTCGTGGTACTGGGGGCTGGCCGGTCGGCATCTGGTCGGATTATCCACCAGCAAACGATGCGTGATGGAAAGCAGACGATGAAGTCCTCAAAACACTGTCATGGAAGATGAGATGGAGGGTCAGCCTCCGGTGTCGGGGCGTTTCTGGACGAAACCAAATCGCATCAAAGCTTTCATCCTTTTGGCACGCCTCTGCTCTTGCATGCACAGTTTACTCTATAACCTCTCGTATACGAGCTCGAGCTCAGATCCCCTCCATGTGAACCTTGGCACCGAGTGTCTCCTCGCCACACGCTCCCTCAGCGCGTGAACAACAAGGGGCACGGTGATCGTGGCATCTGAGAACACCTGCGCCATCCTAGCCTCTTTATCCACCTTCCCCCAGGATACAGCCTCGCTGAATGTGCATCCTGAGAGCCCCCCAAAGTGCGGCGTATCTGTGGTGTACTGTATCGCATAGGAGTGACCGCCCCTGTAGGTTCCCATGAGCTCTGATATGACCTTCGTCTGCTGTATAAAGTTCTTGGGCACACCGCCGCCTATGAATACCACTCCTGTCTCTGCGGACTTCTCGGATATCTGCGTTATCTCATCCACATCCCTGATCTGATCCACGATGACCCTGTGGCCATTGCGCCAGGCTATGACCATACCTATCCCTATGGAGCTGTCAGAGAGCGCCGGCACAAATATCGGAACTCCAGCACGGTACGCGGCCCCGAGGATCGTCGTCTCCGGCAGATCCCTCCCGAGAAGCTCCATCAGCTCCCTGGACGAGTATGCGGTATCGGTCCTGAGGCTCATCACGAGATCCGAGATGTACTTATCCGCCCTGTGCAGCTCGACCTCGGAGACGAAGACATCGAATATCCTGTCGATCTTGCATTCGTTCAGGTGAGCATCGTCAGCGCATGCACTCCCCCGGTAGTGCCTTATGCCAAGCCCCTCGCAGAGATCGTGGAAGAGGTTCGCGCCTGTGCTCACCAGACAGTCCACGTATCTTCTGGATATGAGATATGCGATCATCTCCTGGAGCCCGGCGGGGACCATGGCTCCTGCAAGTCCCAGAAATATCGTCACATCTTTGCTCAACATGTTCTCCCAGACGCGCAGGGACTGGCCGAGCTGCCCTGCCTGGAAACCCATACGGGCCATATCAGAAACCAGATCGCCTATGCTCCTGTCGACCACTGGAATCGTTGTTCTGTGCTGCATTTCTGACTCGGGATAGCTCATGGCACAATGGGAGGTAGCTTAACATTTTTAAAGGTTGTCTCCGTCTGGGCGGGGCGGACCTGTCCGAATGAGGAATGTTTTCCGACCTGCAGAATGTGGTAGGGTCCAGATTTCTGGCCTCAGCTCTTTATCCGGACAGGTCGATTGGGATCGGGAACCCAAAAGGAATGAGGGCGAAGATCTTTGAATAGGGGCTGCTGTAATCTCAGAACTTCCCATCACACCTGTACTCACGGCACGCATCCAGAAATACGTCGGGGAAACCCCTGTATGATGCGGAGTGGATGTGCGAGTAGCTTGCGATCATTCTTCCATCGAGAATCCCATCCATGCCGCTAGAGATGCCGGTGCCGCGGTTCAGCTTTATGGCGTACCTCACATCACCATCCACCACGAGCTCAGAGTGATGGAACTCGTGGCCCATGAACTCATCCCCCATCCTGCCGATGCAGGTGTCGGTGACGAAGGCGCCGCTCACGTAGCTCACGATTCTCCTTCTGCCCCTTCGCGCGAGCGCTGGAACCACTCCGACCATCTGATATGAGTTCTCATGCGAGCCACCTCCATCCTGGGGCCACTCAAGCTCCCTGCACATGTACATCAACCCCCCGCACTCTGCGTACACAGGCATGCCATCCGCCTGCGCATCTCTTATGGATCTCATCATCGAGCCGTTCCTCGAGAGATCCTCTGCATACAGCTCCGGGTACCCGCCACCTATGTACAGGCCATCCACATTCGGGATCCTGGAGTCGCGTATCGGGCTGAACGGCACGACCTCAGCGCCCGCAAGCTCGATCAGCTCCAGGTTGTCTCTGTAGTAGAAGTTGAACGCCTCATCCTGCGCAACGCCCACTTTCAGGCCGGCGCCGCGCTCGTTTCTTAGATATAGATCGGTCTCAGCCTCCTGGAGATCCTCAGCCTCTTCTGCGATCTCGATCAATCTCTTTATGTCAAGACTCATCTCGACGATCTCTCTTATCCGGGAGACTCTCTCATCGAATCCATGATGCCTCAGCCTCCCCTCTGTCACAGGAACCAGTCCAAGATGACGCATTGCGAGATGCATATCATCGTCTCTCTGGATGGAGCCCACGACCGGAACTCCAGCGTAACGCTCGATCTCTCTTGTCGCTTTATCAGCATGCCTCTCCCCGCCGAGCTTGTTCAGTATGACTCCTCTGATCTGAACATCCCTGTCGTAGTCCATGTATCCCTTAACAAGAGCGGCTGCGCTCCTCGTTATCGATCTCGCATCCACAACCAGGATCACGGGCGCGCATAGGATCTTCGCAATCTGTGCTGTTGATCCAGCATCTCCCTCGTATCCCTCGTAGAGGCCGCGAACCCCCTCGATCACAGCGATATCAGCATCCCTGGCTGCATGGTTGAATACCTCTAACACCCTGCTCTCGCTCATCAGATAACCATCGAGGTTCCTGCAGAACCTCCCCGTGATCCATGTGTGGTAGCTCGGATCTATGTAGTCCATGGCGACCTTGAATGCCTGGACCTTCAGACCCATGCGAACAAGCGCTGAGAGCAGCCCTGCGACTATCGTGGTCTTGCCGCTTGAGCTTCTGTCCCCGGCTATGACAATTCTCGGAATATGCATGCTCTCACCCAGAGAGACCATTTCCTCCTGAAGGAGTGGTTTACATCCTCGTTATCTCACGCAGCCTCTCGTCGTCGAGCGGCTCTGGCACCGCTGCATCGCTGCAGGTGAGAACATGCTCTGCGAGGGCGCGATAAACTCCTGCGATGCTGCTCTCAGGCTCGCCCTCTATCACCGTGACGCCTCTCCGCTCGCACCTCTGGACCACCGGATCTTTTGGTATGAATGCGACCATCCTGCTCCCTATCTCCCTGGCAAACTCATCGACGATCTCCCTCTCCCCCTCGACCACTCTGGAGTTGCAGACGACCCCAGCGAGCTTTGCTCCCAGCCGCTTCAGGCCCCTGCATATGTTGTTTGCCGCGTACACCGGCATGTACTCTCCAGAGGTTATGATGTACGCCTCCGTGACGAGACCCTTTCTTATGGGGGCTGAGAATCCACCACATACGATATCTCCAGGTACGTCGTAAAGCACCAGATCGACCTCATCCATTATCCTGGAGACCTTCCTGAGGAAATCTATTGCCACGATTATTCCCCTTCCGGCGCACCCGACGCCCGGCTCAGGGCCGCCGACCTCTATGCATCTCACTCCTCTGTACCCTGTGAAGACGACATCCTCCTCACGGATATCCTTCCCATCCCTGATCATGTCCATCATCGTGGGGATTCTTCTTCCGATGAGATTGATCGAGGAGTCGCTCTTCGGATCGCATCCGACGACCAGGACCCTGACCCCACGCTCGGCGCATGCAGCAGCCACGTTTGATGCTATGCAGGACTTTCCGATACCTCCCTTGCCGTAGATGGCAACATGCTTAATAGGTGACATGACAGACTCCGCGTTAGCTCATGGAGAGGTAAATATAAGGAGTTATCCAGAGGTCTGACAAATGGGATCATCGAGACAGATTGGCCTTCTTCTCAGCATCCTGCTCCTCACGACAGGAGCATCTGTGGGTCAGATTCCATCTGAGATCGCCGAGATCAGGGGCCATATTGCAACCGCAGAGGGAGTGTGGAACGCAGAGGACTTCGGATGGTTCGTCTACGACCTGAATGAGGGCACGGAGAGCGAATCTCTCTCCATATTTCCCTCAGGAAGAACGATCGAGGAGGGGAAGCTGATATACTCGTGCAGCGCTGTGGCGAAGCGCTTCGAGTACGAGAAATGGGGAGAGTACCTCTGGATTGGGTTCCTGGGGAAGCGGTACCTCGCAGGTTATCTGGAGGGTCCGGTCACAGAGGAGATCAGCTCCCTCGAAAAGGGCGAGCTCCGCGAGGTTCTGATAGATTCTGATGATCGCCACACGATATCATCTGAGAAGCCACTGGTTCTGGGTGATAGATACAGTGTGGCTCTGAGCGGCGTCTCGGATGACGGGAGAAAGGCGTTCATCGAGCTGCTCAGGGATGGCTCAACGGTGGATCGGGCGGTCGTCGAGGAGGGCGGCACGTATGTCTGGAAGCACCCGCAGAGCGACATCCCCCTGATAATGCTCCACCTCCGCTCTGGAATGCACGGCAGAGATGAGGACAGGGTGGATATCGATGGTCTGTTCCAGGTCAGCACCTCCCCATCTGTGGTCCTCACAGACAGCACCAGGGTGGGGCTGCTGAAGGTGAATGACATATCCGGGGATCGCGTTGAGCTCAGGAACAGCGATGATATCGCCCTCAGCCCAGACAGTTTTGTCCAAATCGCCGGAGGGCTCGCGCTCAGGGTGATGGAAAGTCCCGTTCTCAGATACTACCCTGTGGGAATATACACCGAGTACGGGAGATACATGATAAGAGGGCCTGTCTTCCACGAGGGCGATCTGCACGTCCAGAAGATCATCGAGGACATCCCTGCTTATGTCAATGCTGTATGGGATTACAGGAACTACGCCGGATTCTACTTTGACGACAAGGACATGATCGGAAGCGAGACGTTCGTCCTGAACGCCAGCTCCAGGCGGGTCGTCCCGAGGTTCGGGCCGATAGTGCCTGTGGAGATGAACGGATCCAGGGTCGGCTCCATGAGTGGGATGCTGTACTACACGTACATACAGCCGAAACGCTTCGAGCGCAAGTCATGGGGAGAGTATTACGTCCTGAGCTTGTTCGGAGAGCTCTGGTTCGCAGGATATGGCAGAAACACAAGCTCTGAGATCGGGGAGAAGAGCATGTTCGACTATGAGCGCCTCGGCAGGGTCCTGATAGACACTGACGCTCAGGACATAGCAACATCAGGTAACATATACTTCTTCAGAGATGGATACTCGCTTCTCATAAGAGATGTGGGCAAGGACAGGATCTTCGTGAGTCTTCTCAAGAACAACAGGATCGTGGACAACAGCACCATCAGCTCGAACTCGACGTATGTTTACAAGAAGGGCGTATTCGATATCAAGGATCTCCCGGTGCTTGCGGTTCATGTCGGAGAGATATTCAGGGATGGGGAGAGACAGATCGCGGTCATAGATGGCGTCTTCCAGATCTCAGACCAGATCTATCTCCCGATCGAGGGTGGCTCCAAGATAGGCGACATGGTGATCTTCACCACCCCCAAGGGCATTTACATGGTGAATGACGAGTCGAAGTCGCTTGGGAAGGGATCCTCTGTTGAGATCTGGCCGGAGTATCCGGGCGTGACGAAGGGTCTATATCTTGCGGTCGCGGACAACGATACGCTCAGGTACTTCCCCTACACAGTGGCATACGTCGTCCCCATGCCGAGGATAATCCAGCTCGGTGTTCCGCCTGATGCAGCACCGCCTGTCGCATTCAATGCCACAGTGAAGGCCGGCGAGATGAGGGGGGTGCTCGCAGAGGTCATAGACCCCCTCGGAAGGACCGTGTCGCTTAAGGAGATATCCACGGGCAGGGGCTCAGGAGATACCTGGAGGTTTGAGTGGACCTGGAACGGCACTGTCCCTGTGATGAACGACATGGTTGTGCCAGATGCAGACATCACCCCGACGAATGCCATTCTTTACATCAACGATTCGTATTCTGCGAATGTTGGCATATTCTTTGACCAGGCCGGCAGGATCGAGAGGATCATCGGAGCCGATGGGAAGGTCTACTACTCCAGGGGCCAGAGCATGTCATTTGCCTCCGGGAGCAGGATCGCGTTCTTCCTCTGGAACAACAGCACCGTCACTGGCCAGAAGAACCAGACGCTGGTTGGTGACATAAACGCGCTGGAGCCGCATATCGAGCGGGTTCCGGCAGCTCCAGGCAGATACACGCTCCAGCTCAGGGTCCAGAACATCATGGGTGAGACGGTGGCGAGGTCCACGTTCAACCTCTCATCCCCGATTTACAGCACCCTTCCCCGGTTATCCCCTGTGCAGGGAAACAAGAGCAGTCTCGATTCAAATCACAGCATGAGCTCAGATCTCCATGGTGAGCAGAAGAGCGAAGCAAAAAGGAACAGGGCAGCCTCTCCAGGGGCTGGAGCTGCTGTGGTGGCCATGATCTCGTCAGCTCTGATGAGAATGGGTGGAGGCCTCAGACGAACTTAGGCCTCTCGGAGAGCCTCACCGGCAGGGGCAGACTCCTCCAGGGCTTGCCTGCGGTCTCGCTCTGAAGCCTGGCGCGGAGCTCCTCAACACTCATCCTGATCTTCTGGTTTCCGGATGTTGAGCCTGCTCTCACGGTCACTGTCAGAAGCCCTGTGGAGAGCTCATCGTCCCCTATGACAGCGACGTAGGGTATCCACTCTCTGCCTGCGTCCCTGATCTTCTTGCCCACAGTCTCATCCCTGTCGTCCACATCAACCCTGAAGTTCAGCTGTTCCGCGACCTCCATCGCCCTGGCGTGATGGCGCTCCGCCACGGGTATGATGCGAACCTGGGTTGGCGAGAGCCAGGTGGGAAGCATGGGGACGCCGCCATTTGCAGCGATCATCGCCTGCTTCTCGAGGAGCGCGTACATCAGACGCTCTATCGCGCCTGACGGGGAGCAGTGGAGGATTATCGGTCTCTGCCTGTTTCCGTCTGCATCAACGTAGCCGATATCGTACCTCTCTGCGTTCTCGACATCGATCTGGACCGTGGAGAGAGCACTCGCCTTGTCGAGCGCGTCCACGAAGTTGAACTCGAACTTGAGCACGAAGTAGAAGAAGCGCTCGTCCCACATCTCTATGAGCACCGGCTTGTCCACGATATCGACTAGCCTCTCTATGAACGCCCTGTTGTTCTCGTAGAAATCCCTTGTGAACCTTATCGCAACCTCATAATCCCTCAGATCCAGACCTGCATCCCTGAGCACTGATATGCTGGCCTCATACTGCTTCCTGAACTCCTCCATCGCGGAACTCATGTCACCGCAGAATGTATGCATGTCAGGCATTGTGAAGGCCCTCAGCCTGCGGAGCCCGACGAGCTCGCCGCGCTGCTCCCTCCTGAAGCTGTAGCGGGTGAGCTCGAACATCCTGAGCGGGAGTGATCTGTAGGAGAAAGTCATATCATGCCCCATCAGGAACTGGCCGAAGCACGCGGCAAATCTGAGAAACAGGTGTTTCTTATCAGCCTCTATTGTGTACTGCCTCGCAGGGAACCTATCCAGGTACTTCTTCAGCGTCGGATGGTCCATGTCGTACATCACCGGCGTCTCAACCTCCATCGCGCCCATCTCGAGCGCCCTCTCGGTGACGTAGCTCTCCAGGAGGGATTTCACGAGCCTGCCCTTAGGGTAGTACCTCATGTTGCCCGGATCAGAGCCTGGCTCGTAGTCCACGAGCTCCAGACGCCGCATGAGCTCAACGTGTGGCGGGATCCTGTCGACCGCCCGGCTCTTCTCTATCTCGTATCTCACAAACTTCTCGAGCCGCTCGTGCCCGCTGAAATCAAACTCCTCCGGAGGGACCATCTCACCGCCCTTCTTCATGATGCGCCAGTGCGATACCGCCTTCGCCTCAGATTTTAGGGCCTGGGAGACGACCTCTCCCTCTCCGAGCCTTATCGATCTTGATAGCTCTGAGAGCGGATGCCCCTTGCATCTTATCGTGAATGATTTGTACCATCCGAAGGGGGCGCGTGCGACCTCGAAGCTGCTCTTCAGCGCAGATTCTAGATCCCTGAGAACGCGCACAGCCGTCTCCGGCGAGGAGAGCGCAGGGCTCAGATGTGCATAGGGGTAGAGCATTATCCGCTCCGCATTGACCCTCTTTGCCACATCCTCTATCTCTCCGGCTGCCTGTGCCACAACAGCATCTGGATCATCCTCATCGAACTTCTCAACCGCGATGAATGCGCAGAGTGCCTCCTCAAGCCTGCCCGATTTTGCCTCCTCAGGCACCTCCTCTGCGAACTTTGTTGGCTTCTTCGCCTCGAACTCTATGAAGTCTGAATGTATCAGAAGTAATTGCAATAGTATCACCCGATACGGATGGGAGGATGGCCTGTCACTAGGTAAACCTTTCGATGGCCATGCCAGAGCATCGCCCACACAGCACACAAAAGTGTGTTCCCCATGGCTCGCGCAGTGTTCAGCGCATCCCCACTATTTGATGGCTAATGCCAGAGTCATATCATGATGCTGAAACCCCGTCAAACCGCTGGGTACACAATGTCAGAGGTTGGGTATCTCCGCACAGATAGGCGATCGAAAAACTATATCTAGCCCGGAATGGAGTGTATCCACTCTGGATCTCGTGGCCGAAGAGGCCTGGAGATCGCAGGACAGCAGTCGTCCACGGGGTGAGTGACCTCATGCGGAGCCTGCTCAGATGCGGACTTGTCTTTGAGAAGGGTTCCCTCATCCCGGGACGCAAAAACGGGCGCGAGAGAGGAAGGGCGGCTGCCGCTGGCCGGCATCGGCCGGTGTGGAAAGTCCCCCCACCTCTGGACACACAGGCATCGCGATGATGCGGGGCGAGAGCTCCGGCTCTGGCACAGAAACGGAACTGCGCCGTGATAATGCGATGATGCCGAAAGGCAGAGGTCTCACGGAATGCAGATGAAACGGCGAAACCCTGTGGGTGCAAGCCAAAATAGGGCAGCTCTGGGGGTGTCCAGCCCCTTGCCCGGGTATGGCGCTAAGCTGAATGCCGCCGAAACAGAAGGGGGCTTACTCTCCTGACTCGCGCCCAATTCTCATTGCGGCTCTTGCGACGAGCCTTGCAACCCTTACAGGCTCAGGTATTCTTCCCTCAAATGTGAATCTGTTCAGCACAGACCTGGCCTCTTTCAGAGACAGGCCATGTGCTCTCACAAAAAGGTCGTATCCTGTTTTAAGCCTGAGAGCGCTCCGCTCGCCCAGCGCCCTGTATCTCCTGAGCCGCTCAGCATCTCCAGGGAAGTACTCCTCTATGTATCTCTCAAGCCCCTCGGACTCCTCATATGTGACACTGATCACCGGCAGGCCTGTCTCTCCGTGTATCCTCTCAGGGTCTATTATGTTGAACCAGCCGATCACATTTCCGCTCAGCATTAGAATATTGATGTCTTCTCTGTTGAGCTCTCTATAGATCGAGAGCACCCCTTCAGTCGCGTCCATCCCGCCCACGGTGATCTCCGCAAGCGCAACGCCGTCAATGCGCAGATCCCCGCGCATCACAATGCCTGACAGCGTGGACACAGGGACAGAGCGCACGAAGCTCTCTGCGATCCCCAGCACCCTTATCCCGGGCTTGTTGATGCGGATGGCCTGCTTATTACCACCATGAACAGATGGATTTCCATCGCTTCGATTCTCCAGCTTGGATCGAAGATGCTGACCCATCCCACAATCTACCGGGGCCTTTCGGCTGTGCAGATCACAGTCGAATTCCCCGTGGTTTTGGTTCATCCAACTCCTCCAGAGATGGTCATCGGGTTTTGTGTGTTGGTGCAAAATTGCTACCGCTCTTATCCATATGATAACTTGCCCATAGAAGCACTGCTCCTACCATGCATTCTGGGTGAACGAATAAGTGCGTTCAGCACCATATTGCACGACCTCCAAGTTGCCAAACACATAAGAGCGATTGCTACAAATACCGCGAATGTGATGCACCGGCCCCTCAGGAGAGATCCACTGCAATAAAAGAGATGCGCCTGAGCCCAGCTCACTCGTAGAGCCAGGGCTCATCGATGCGTCTGTACTCGAATATCTCCGAGTCGCTGAAGTGGAGGGCTATCTCGCGGGCTGCAGACTCCGGGGAGTCAGAGCCGTGGATCACATTGCGACCGGTCTCTATTCCGAAGTCCCCCCGTATCGTGCCGGGAGCCGCCTCGGCTGGGTTGGTCGCGCCGTTCATCTTCCTCATGGCAGATATCACGCCTTTCCCCTCGACGATCATCTGCACCGACGGGCCGGAGGTTATGAAATCGACGAGGTCTCTGTAGAAGGGCTTCCCCGCGTGCTCTGCGTAGTGTTTCTCAGCACGCTCCCTGTCGATGACAGAGAGGCGCATCGCCACTATCTTGAAGCCCTTATCCTCGATCCGCTGGATTATCCTGCCAACAAGCCCTCTCTGCACGCCATCCGGCTTGATCATGACAAATGTGCGCTCCAGCCTCTATGCCCCCTTTCGAGCCCACTTTATCTTTCTGGACACACGGCCAAGCCTCATGTTCTTCTCACACTTGGACGAGCAGAAGTAATACACAGTCCCATCCTTCTTTGCGTACAGCTTCCCCGTGCCAGGAGTGATCCTGCTGTTGCAGAATGAGCATTTTCTCTCTTCCATCGGATCACCTGCCTGTCAGCTTCTTGGCTTCGCGCGCGGTCTCCAGAAGCATCAGGACATCGCCAACCCTCACAGGCCCCATGCAGTTCCTGGTTATGATCCTGCCCTTGTTCGAGCCCTCCAGTATCCTGCACTTGATCTGGGTGGCCTCTCCATGCATTCCGGTGACCCCGATGACCTCTATGACCTCAGCGGGGACGCCGTTCTCCTCAGCCACTATTTATCACCTACTTCAGAGCCTGGAGTTTCTGGATTATCTCCTCCAACAGCTCCTTTCCCTTTCCCGGCTCTATTATCGCCGCTGCCGCGCTCTTCACGCTCAGACCGGCAGCCGCCCCCACGTCACTCTGTTTCTTAACGTACACGTAGGGGGTGTTCTTCTCCTCGCAGAGCGGGGGCAGGTGCGCCACTATCTCTGGTGGCTCCACGTCCTCTCCGATTATCACGAGCTTCGCAACCCCTCGCTCCACGGCCTTTGTAGCTTCATTCGTTCCCTTCTTTATCCTTCCGGTGTCTCGAGCCAGCTCAAGCGCCTCAAGCGACTTGGATGCCAGCTCAGGTGGAACATCAAACCTCACATATATCGGTCTAGCCATATCACACATCTCCTTCAGGGCAGCAGCCCATCATCATTCATCGTGGAAAATTGCCTCACTCGAATGAACAGATCCAGCTACATCTCCGTATCTAAAAAGCTTACGCTGTCAGGGCGCGAGCAGGTCTGCGATCACGCCCTTCAGCTCCTCTGGTGGTACAGTCCCGTCGAGTCGCAAAATGCTGCCATCGCGAGAGATGCTCATCTTGTATTTGGTGGCGAGCGTCTGTATCCTTGTCAGTGTGTTCCCATAGGGAGACATGAACCTGCAGCTCACATAAATGCCGTTCCCCCTCTGAGAGATGCCTGCGTAGAACTCATCGTACCCGCCGCCGAGCGGAGCGTTCTCGACGCCGCCGACGCCTGCGATCTGCAGATCCGCGACCTCGTCGTACGCCAGGGTCAGTCGATCTGTCGGGAATCCGCCAAGAATCACGTCGATGATCTGCTTCAGCGCGCCCTCAGGGCCGAAGAGCGTCGGCCTCCCGAAAACCCTTCCGAGATCCCCGGTCGCGGGCACGATCATGAAATCGTTATAGGGGATCACAAGCCCCTGGTAGTTGTAGCTGAATGGCATGACCCAGTGGAACTCAGCCCATGTGTCGTTGAAGAATACCGATGCCTCTCGCCTGATCTCTGTGGGGTACATCTTATCTCTGTAGATCAGCCCTGCAGCAGGTGGATAGATCTCAGGAATCACAGATGCTGCAGCATCTGTTATGTTCTGCGATGCCTCGAGATCGATCCAGTATGCGAATGTTGTGCTTTCTGGGCACATCTCAAGCAGGTCCTGCATGCTGGAGAAGCTCATATCCACCAGATTTCCCCTAACTCCGAAGGCGGAGAGCGGTGCGGTCTCAACCGACTCCGGCCCAGACCGGGTCTCCACATTCCCGCTCCGCAGGACAAACCCCGCAAACGCAGAGAGTACCATCACAGCGCCCACGAATATCGCAAATGCCTTGGCAAACTCCTTCTGATTCATTCAGCCCACAGTACCCGGCGATGTTATTTAATCTTTGGGATATTATCGAGCAGGCGATGTTCCGCCAATGCAAAAGAGATAACTACAATCACATCAGAGTACATTCCATGAGAAGATTGGGAGTCTGTCTTCTGCTCCTTGCGCTGCTCTTTGTCGCTTCTGCAAGTGCGCAGGTTGAGTATGCACCCGGCGAGAGGAGGGCGGAGGCGCTCTTCAACATGGGCATTGGGAGGCCCTGGCTCATAAGTGAGCATGCCCCGTGGCTCTACGGATGCGCCACGATGCCTGCTCGCGGCTTCAGCTACAGATTCTACGATCCGTTTGGAGGGCTGGCTGCAGAGTACCGCGACAGGAGGTACAGCTCTTTGAAAAGCATATCCCTCCAGGATGGAACCGTTCTGGGATATGTTACGGTAGATAGCGGCATGCTGAGCGTGCTCGATGCCGATACCCAGAACCCGATTGGAGTGGTCAAGATTCACACAAGGAGGGGCGCATATCCTGTAATCGCCATGGTGGACAGGGACGGATATCTGAGAGGGATTTACATAGATCTGCGTAATTCATGAGCCGTCTGAGCAGCTAATACACAGCCTCCTACACATTGTCAAAGCCATCCGACAAGCATTATCGATGAGATTCAGGCTCAGAGTCTGGAAGCTCTTAGCATCCACATCCCTTCATGATAGCACACGAGGTCAGAGTTATTGAACGGCGCTTTGCGCTGGCCATGATCCTCACGGTATCCATACTGATAGCGGAGCTTGCAGGGAGCTGGTGGACGGGCAGCCTGGCGCTGCTCTCGGATGCGGCGCACGTATTCCTCGACCTCTTCGCGCTTGGTCTGAGCTGGTTCGCGATCAGGATCTCAGCGCTTCCAGCCAGCGAGCGATACAGCTATGGCTTCCACCGCTTCGAGGTGGTTGCAGCGCTTGCTAACGGGCTCACCCTGGGGTGCGTGGCCCTGGTTGTTCTCATCGAGGCTTACAGGAGGCTCCTCGAGCCGGAGCCTGTGAAGGGGCTGGATCTGCTTCTCATCGCGAGCTTCGGCCTCTTCGTGAACCTCTTCGTCGCCTTTGTTCTGAGCAGGGACGGCCACGGGGAGGATCTGAACCTCAGATCCGCGATCCTTCACGTCCTTGGAGATGCTGCAGCATCTCTTGGCGTGATCGCAGCAGCGGTTGTGATCTGGAGGACCGGCTGGTACACCGCAGATTCGATCATCAGCGTGCTCATCTCTCTTCTGATATTTGCCGGATCCTACAGGCTCCTCAAAGACTCGTTCCGACTGATAATGGAGGGCGTGCCCGAGTGCATAAGAACCGATGAGGTCGTGAACCAGATCTTCACAGCGCCCGGGGTGGTTCAGGTCCACGATCTTCACATATGGGGTGTGTGCTCCTCGAACATCGTGCTCAGCGCGCATGTTGTGGTCTCTCCGGAGTCAGACCATCAGAGGACGCTCAACGAGATACGGCAGCGGCTCAGGTCCATCTTCGGGATAGAGCACGCTACGATACAGCTCGAGACCGAGTACTGCGGCCAGGGCAGGGTTGTATCTCAGAAGCAGGCGAACTGACAGCAGAGCCGCCTGTCATGGCTGATCTGCATGGTAGATGGCGTTGGATCAAAGAGAAATCGCTATAAATAAGATGGACAACCGCTGATGGATGCTCGCGGATCTTCTCATCCCCTTCATCACCATCGCCATCGCGGAGTTCGGCGATAAAACACAGCTATCTGTTCTCCTGCTCTCCACCAGGACAGGCAGACATCTGATGCTCCTCACAGGAGTGATGTCAGCCTTTCTCATCGTCGACGGATTTGCCATACTTCTCGGCGCGTGGATAACAGAGGTTGTTCCTGCGAACGTTCTGAGGATCATCTCTGCGGCGATCTTCCTGCTCTTCGGGATAACCACGCTGAGGGATCTTGATGGGGATGAGGAGGAGGGCAGGACGTTTGATGACAGCCCGTTCCTGTCAGGCTTTCTGGTCATATTTCTGGCTGAGTGGGGAGATAAGACACAGATCGCAGCCGCGATATTCGCGACACAGTACAACCCGTGGATGGTTCTCGGCGGCACCATGCTTGCCCTCTTCATGCTTTCGCTGAGCGCCATATACCTTGGAAGGTTCATACTGAAATACATAAAGCGGCGGACAATCACCCTGGCAGCAGGGCTGATCTTCATGGCGATGGGCGTGGTGCTTCTCCTGGTTTAGCCGGGAACCCGTCAAATGCCAGACGTCACTGGTGGTTGACATTGGTGTCCTGAGAACCAGATGCGCTGCCTCTGTCTACCACTGTTGCAGCTTTGATGCGATCCCCTCCAAGCAGGAGTCAGAGGCATGCGGTGAGAGGTCAATGTGGAGTCGTGCTGGCGTTTGCAGATTCGGATGCGTGTTCGTCATCCGAGATCACGATCCACATCATGCATTGATGGTGGAAAAACCGGAAATCATGCAGAGTGAACACATCAATATTTGTCGATGTCATATGCGAGCTGAGTAATTGCAGTGATCGTGTGAATCTCATGTAGATCCGAGATGAACACAAATCTTTTTTAATTTATGCGGATCATCAGGGCATGAGGTGTTTGGTTTGAAGCTCGTCTATGCAACGTTGATGCTTTTCCTGCTGCTGGGGTCGGCCTTTGCGGGCACCTTCACGGCAGGTCTTGATGCAGATACATATGTGGACAGAGACAGCCCGCAGGATACGTTCGGGGATGCGACCACGCTGTGGGTAACATCACACGCTGAGGAGCCGGTGAAGATCGCATACATCGGATTCATCAATGCGTTTGGCAATCAGGGTATATCCTCCCCGGATCAGGTCTCCACGGCAACACTGAAGCTGACGATCTCAGAGGTGGAGAAACCTGGTGTCATAAAGGTGTACTTCGTCCATGGATACATCAGCCCTGAGCTCACATGGGAGGATGCCCCTGAGGCTGAGGAGAATGTATCCGCAGAAGTGGAGATCGACTCCCCAGGTGAGTACACTCTGGATGCCACCGACATAGTCAAGGAGGCCGTGAGGACATGCACAGAGGGATGCCCGTACGGTCTGAAGATCGTCGCTGAAGGGGACGCGTCGATCGGCCTGGCCTCATCTGAGGCATCGAGAGGCTCAACAGAGCTCAAGTATGTCGCCGGAATGTAGCTCATCTGGAGCTGCACCCTCTTTTTGTGGAGCTACACCATTCGATGCCCGGACGCGCACAGACTGCTTTTCAGGCCATCCCAAAATGCATCAACAATCGAGAGTGGCAGCATATCCGGGTTCAGGAACTGCATAGGGTGTCTAGCTGTTTGAGACACCGTGATCTCAGGGCATCAGGCACCCCCAGATGACGAGAGAAACCTCCAAATCTCATACCAGTATCATGATCTACTGTGATATATTCCGCGATGGGAGGTTTCTTATGCGGCTGATCTGCATAGCTGATGTTCATGATGCATCCTCTCGGCTGGGGTTTCTGAAAGGATGCTCTGCGGATCTGATGGTGATAGCAGGAGATCTTCACGATGATGGGAGACCGGAGGATGCGGCACCAGTTCTCGATGAGCTCTCCCGCCTTCCGCAGATGAAGCTCATAGTACCCGGCAACATGGATCCAAAGAGTTTTGCTGAGGATCTCTGGCGCAGCCACGGTCTCATACCGATCCACCGATCCTCATTTGTGCTGGGGAATGTGGGGTTTGCGGGCATGGGCGGTATGGTGGCGAGGAACCCCCGGAGGATTGGCGATCCGACAAGGTACTACCACAGCGATGAAGATATCTACCGCACACTTACTGATCTGCTTCGATCCCTTCGAGGCCTGGAGCGGCGGGTGGTGGTGGTGCATCAGCCACCGAGAGGTGTGAGGGATCGTCTGTACAACGGAGAGCTGTCTGGAAGTGTGGGCCTGCGTCGGGTGATCGAGGAGCATCAGCCTGATCTGGTGATATGCGGCCACATCCACGAGGATCGGGGCACCTCGAGCCTCGGAGATACACTGGTGGTTAACGTTGGAGAGGCGCGCAGGGGATATGCTGCTCTGATAGATCTTGATGGTCTGGATGTGGAGTGGCTGACTGCAGAATGGGTTCAGTATTTATAGACGTACTGCCAAAACAAATGCCTGGCGGAAGTGGTGATATGTCTGCCAGGGTTATGGATCTGATGAGCTATCCGGTGCTCACAGTGCCGCCGAATGCGAAGGTCATAGATGCGATAAGGCTGATGGCCAGCGGGCCGAAGGGCTGCGTGATCGTCGCAGAGGGCGGGCTCCTGAAGGAGGTGAAGGGCATCGTCACAACAAGTCGTATATTCAAGAAGGTCTTTGCAGCCGGACTTGACCCTGCGAATGTGAGCGTGGCAGACATAATGACGCCAGCTCCGCTTGTCACGATCTCTCCAGAAGCCACAACCAGAGAGGCGGCTGAGCTCATGGTGCGCCACAACATACGCCGTCTTCCAGTGGTCCAGGACGGCGCGCTTGTCGGCATAATCACCAGCAAGGACCTCCTGCGGTGCGTGAAGTGATAAACGATAGCTATTTATGGTAAGGTGGAGACGCATACTCTTGCGCTTCTGCCATGCGCGGAGCCGGTGCCCGGGAATGTGGCGTGACGATGCACTGCTGACATGATTGGAACATATGTGTCGAGGTAGCCTAGCCAGGTAGGGCGCAGGTTTGCTAAACCTGTTCCCCTTCGGGGATCGAGGGTTCGAATCCCTCCCTCGGCGCTAAATTTTACAGTTGCCATGCAGGAGCTCTTCAGCCCAGATGGAAATGGGCCACGCTATTATCCAACTGATTGCAGAAAAAGCACCGGCCTGCTCTTCGCTCTTAGAGAGGGGACGGGCGCTTCAAGCAACCAGACTGCACGCCCCCGATTAAGTAAGAGGATGGACCATACAGCCCACAAGAACCCAGGCATGGGATATCGTGGGGCTCTTCTTGCAAAATTATAGTCCTTTGCGTCGCTTCATGTAAATCCATTCGCTCTTATCCATATGATAACTTGCCCATAGAAGCACTGCTCCTACCATGCATTCTTGGCGAATAAATAAGTGCATTCAGCAACCGCATTGGACGACCTGCAAGTTGCCAAACACATAAGAGCGAATCCGTTTAAAAACTACTGGACAGGTTCTACTTCATAGATGATTTTATGTAATACTAAATATTATATCAATTTATGCGGAATACTATAGTAGTATGTGATGTACGATATCTTATCTGCGGGATGGCCCTCAAACATCCATTCTCATCAGCGGCTCCTGCCTGCCAAATCCTCTCAGCCGGATCTCATCATCTGTGAGTATGAGATACGTGTTATCACCACCATCCGCGAGCGAGCCTGCGTTTGCGACCAGGAGATCCCCGTCCTTTCTGTAGATGGCAGCCTGGTGCGTATCGCCGTAGATGAAGCAATCCACCCTGCCGGGATGCCGCTCTCTGATGAACCTCAGGATGGCATCGTACTGAGACTCAACAGGGCTGTATCTCAGTGTCCTGAGCACTCCAGATCTCACCCTCTCAAATATGCTGGTGACCCTCCAGAGCGACTCCTCGATCTCCACAGCCTCCCCCAGGTAGCAAGACCTGTAGATGCTCTCATATGCATATGCCATCATCCTCTCGAGATCCGCCGGAAGCACGGGCTCTCCCGATAGCCTGCGTATGCCCTCAAATATCTGCACAGGCAGCGATTTGATGCCATCTAGATGATGGCCATGTGTGAAAAGAAGGCGCCTGCCCCCCATCAACATCTCGTACGTGGGATAATGGAATGTCATCTTAAGTCCAGCAAGATTCATCGACCATCTCAGGTTGGGGAGGTAAACTGCGAACGGCTCGCCCCTCGCGGCCCTCTCGAGAAGAGAGAGCTCCTGGCGTATGATCGTCATGTGGTGATCGTGATTGCCCACCACATAGCTCACCCTCACGCCCAGCTCGTCAAGCCGCCTGAAGAAATAGGTGGCATCGCGGATGGCGCTCTCCATCCGGACCCTCCAGAGATCGAGGATGTCGCCGAGAAGCACCACCTCATCGATGCCGTCTCCGTACCTCCAGAGCTTCCATATGAGATAATCAACATTATCGCGCCTTGAAAGAGCAGAGCAAGTTGAGCCGAAATGCGTATCAGAGATCACAGCAACTGACATCAGAGCTACACCCCTTCAACTACCCCCACTTCAGTGCTAACACATAATTATGATTCAAACCCAGTAATACTTTAACTTATTGGTGGGATGCGGGAAGATGCCCCCACCCTCGATTGAAGAGGATCTCTGCTCTCGTTTATAGAAAAACAGGCAGAAGAACCCTCCCCTTCAGGGGAGGTATCGACTTCGTCGAAGGTAAGTCGAAACGCTTTAGACTGTATCGAAAGGTTTCGACGAAGTCGAAACGCAGGAAGCCATGCTCCTTCAGGGGCGGGAGGAAGTCACGTCTTCTCAGGACTGGATGGGCAATTGACCGCGATAAGCGATATGCAATGCATCTTGGTCCAGTAAAACATGCGATCCGACCGTAGAGGATGTGTGCTCTGGGGCGTGTTCAGGATCATGCGCGGACATCAGATTCATTCAGCTGTGATATGACCCTCTCCGCTATCTTCTGGCCGAGGATCTCCGAAAGGGTGGATTTATCAGCTGCTTTTAGATCCTCCAGGCTCTTGTAGCCTGCCTGGTACAGCTTCCGGGCCCTGACCCTGCCAATCCCCTTCAGCTCCAGGAGTTGTAAGAGCTCATCGCCTGCGCCGTAGTGTATCCTGAGCGCCAGCCTCTCGGCCAGATACGTGACTCCCAGATCCAGATGCTTCGATATCCTGTGCAGCGCGCTCATGAGCCACTCCGCTGTCTCCGCTATCCTCATGACATCTCCCGGGCCGATGTTATACTTGTCCGCGATCCTGTCCTCATGAACCTCATTTATCCAGTCCATGAGCATGGAGGCGGTCTTCACCTCTCTCAGGAGCCAGTCCAGGTTATCCTCGCTCCCGAGCTCCGAGGAGTGCTCGGAGATGAAATCCTCGAGCCAGTTATCGCTCTGCTGAACGAAGAGCAGCTCCATGTCAGGGGTCATAGTTATCACATGTATGAGCGTGA
The DNA here is from genome assembly GCA_029553285.1 of Methanobacteriota archaeon. GTDB lineage: Archaea > Halobacteriota > Methanosarcinia > Methanotrichales > Methanotrichaceae > Methanothrix_B. The sequence continues at coordinate 662 of JAKPCO010000102.1, read as the reverse complement.
GCTCAGAGGGCCTGTGAACACCTCTGATTGCCTGTATCATGACCAGGGCGCTAAATGGATCGATATACAACCTGGATACCAGAGAGCCGAGGGGTGTTGGCCTGAGATCCTCCTTGATCATATAGCTCCTCACAAGAAACCCGAGAACAGAACCTATGGTCTCTCCCAGATGCGATGGATCCTGCTGGCGGGCGTAGAACGTGGATGCCATGAGCCTGCTCAGGGAGTCGGTCGAATCCGTGAATCCGGAAGCAATCGCTGCAAGTACATGCGTGCGAAGCGCTCTCTCGCTGGCCAGCTTCGACCATATCTCCTCAGGCTCGCCCATTATGTAGCGATCCATGAGCTTCTGGAGCTCGTCCTCGCTCTTTGCCATGATGAGCGACTCCCCATAGGGATCAAGCCCCGGCCTGCCAGCTCTCCCTGCCATCTGCCTGTACTCCATGACCGGAATCGGGCGTGTTCCGAGACCCGCTTCATATCTCTTGTAACTCCTTATGAGAACCCTGCGCGCCGGTAAGTTCAGTCCGGCCGCGAGGGTCGGGGTGCATGCTATTACCTTTACAACATTCTGCCTGAATCCGAGCTCTATCAGACGCCTCTGCTCAGGAAGGAGTCCTGCATGATGGAACGCGGCTCCACGCCTCAGGCATTTGGAGAGC
>JAKPCO010000079.1 GCA_029553285.1 Methanobacteriota archaeon | reverse complement strand
CTGTCCCGTCGACGGGTCGTAGACTACTAGCCCGCTGGTCGGGAGCTCGCTCCACGTCTCCCCTCCGTCCAGCGAGAACCGGACGGACGGCGTGAACGTCTTCATCCCCGAATCGTAGACTGAGACAGGCGCGACAACCATCCTGTCCCGGTACACCGTCCCGACGCGGATCACGTCGTAGGCGGTCACAAGCCCGGCCTCGTCACCCAGGTACTGGCTGTCGAATATCGCGCTCCAGTCGAAATACGGGCGATCTACAACCGGGTTCGTCGTCACGTAGTACGTCACCAGTCCGGTCTCCGGGTTGTAGAACCTCAATAGCCAGCTGTTATCACCAATGAGCGGGCCCCAGCTATAGGAATGGACTATCTGCAGCACGCGACCGCTGGTGCTGCTGAAGGGATACATCCGCTCGTCGATCGTCCCACCGGTTACTGAAGAGAATGAGTACGGCCATGGCAGGTTCCAGAACTCTCCGAGCGAGCCGGAGACAAACACGCGAGGCCCGATCCCGACCACTATCTGGTAATAGACGGCATCGAAGGCGTGCGGCGAGATCGGCCCGGAGTACGTCGCATGGTGGCTCGGCGAGTAGCGCATGTCATCGAGCACTTGATAATGCATGAAATCTCGACAGTTCAGCACTACCCGCCAGTTGCGAGCGAAGTCGTCTGACCTCCATATGCGCTCGCCATCGTGCGCCAGCAGGATATCTCTCGACACGGATACGACTTTCTTACAGCCCGGAGCCTGCGACGAGACCTTCGCCCAGTCCAGGCCCGTATTCTGCGACTCCCACCAGCCATCGGACTGCGAGAGCAGAACCCTGCCGTAGTCAGGCACGCTCATCGAGTATACAGTCTTGTCAGTGCGGTACGCCTCCTGCCACGTGTACCCGTAGTCTTCGCTGCGAAAGACTGCATGGCTACCGTCGGTCATGCGACACAGGCAGCCGTGGTACTGCGCGTATATCATCGAGCTCGATATGACCTCGGCGACGCTGTCAGGCAGCGGCTGCGAGAGCCACCAGTTTCTCATGCTGTCAGTGTCAAACGTCCCCAGGAACCTCCTCTGCGAGGGCAGTTTCACGAGTACTACTGACTTCATACGTATATCGCCTCTATCGGTTCGAGCTCGACTTCAAGCGGCTCCGGGAATTCTCCAAACTCTTCAGGCGACTGCTCAGCCACGAACGCATCCCCATGTCGGAGATAGATCTTCACGATCCCGCCTGCTGGCACAACAGGCAGCTTCACCCAGAACGTGTACATCCCGCCCTGCGCTGCTTCGATCATCCATGGCAGATCGTCTCCATTCGCATCGACGAACGTGCACTTCTCTGCATCGAAGTACCTCTCCCCGAAGTCGATCATTATCTTCTGCTCCCATTCATACAGGTCTTCGCCGGCTCCGTAGATCTTCACAGGCATCTGCCAGTTATTCGAGACCGAAGCGCTGAGCTCGATCTGCGTGCTCTCGACTTCCATCAGGCTTGCCCTGAAGCGATACGTCTGTCTGACATCGAACGCGAACAGCGCCGCAGAGATGGAGCATGCGACAGTCGGCTGCCTGACCAGCGTCAGCATGAACGGCAACGACCTCGCGCGGGTTGCGAGCAGTGTCGTATCGAGATCAGTCCCTGCGGTGCACGTCCTTAGCACGGACGCAATCATCTGTACGGCTGCATCCCGCATGACCATCACCCGCGAGGACATGTCGGCGTTCGCGCTCTTCGTATCCCTGACCCGCGAGCTCATCTGGACTGCCTTCGACCCGCTGGCCATCAGTCGCGCGTTCATGTACAGGCTTCTTCTCAGCTCCGCCAGCAGCGACGCGCTTAGATCAAAGCCAACGGCACTGCGTGACACCAGCATCGTCCACATCGAGTGCTGTGCGCTGACCTCTGCTACCAGCGCGGCGTTCATATCGAAATCGCGCCAGTTCTGCCCACGCAGGTACGTCGTGTACCAGTACCACGTGACCGGCGTGTGCAGCTCCGGCGTCACGCCAGCCGCCAGAGCACGGCTCAGCGCGTCGTATACCAGCCACCTGAGCTGCTTCGCGCGAACCATGGCGTCGAAATCTTTGAACCAGACATCCGCGATCGCCGGATATCTGGACGTGACTTCAGTCGCACCCTGCTCCCCTACGATCGTGTCAACGACTTTCTGACACGCATCGATCGTCCCGCTTCCAGTGATCGCGCTCATGTACGTCTTCATGCGCACGCGGTACTCATCGTCCGTCTCGTCGTATGCGGTCGACTCGTCCCGGATCTGCTCCTCGTGCACGTACCCCATGAACTCTGTATCATCGACTTCATACTCCAGCGGGTCGGGGAACTCGCTGAATTCGTCTGGCTGCGAGCGGTTCACCACGAGCGGGCTCCCGAAGTAGACGTGCAGCTCTGTCACACCCGCGTCGACGAACGGTATCTTGACCCACACCACTGCCTCTCCGCCAGTGAACGACTCGACGTAGTGAGGCAGCACGTTCCCGAACTCGTCGACTATCTGTAGATCGCTCAGATCCTGCCTGACCATCCCGCTGTTCAGCTCGTCGTTCAGATCCAGCTCAAGCTTCTGCTCGTAGTCCACATGCGGATTCTGGCTGCTGATCACGACCTTCCTGCGGTACGGCCCGAAGTTGTACGCAGTCGCGATCCCCTTCGAGTTCGCAGTCAGTCTCGGAATGTCGTACACCCGGCCCCACTTCTCGTCCAGGTCGCTCCCGACGTTCGCATCGATGTCTCTCGCAACGTCCAGCTTCTGGAGCTGCTGGTACGTCCAGTTCAGTTGCTCGATGAACGAGCGGTACAGCGTATCTATCACGGGCGGCGGCTCGATCGCCGTCCGGATCAGTCTGGTCGTGAATTCATACGGTGTAGCATACGACTTCAGCGTGACGGCGGCCATGTGGGCGACGAACCGGCGCGTCTTGAATCTCGTCGACAGGTTATGCGACGTGCTACGCATGACCATGACATCTGTTCTCAGTCCGTGATCCTGGCCGAACGTCAGAGTCATGCGCGTGTTCATGTCGTGCAGCGTCGACTGTGCAACCCTGAGCCTGGTCGAGATCTGGTGGTCGCTGGAGCGCACTGCCTTCATGTACAGCCCGATATTGTACGTCTGCGAGCGCGTC
>JAKPCO010000065.1 GCA_029553285.1 Methanobacteriota archaeon | reverse complement strand
AAGGGCAGGCGCGAGGGCCTCATCGATGCTGATGTGGTCATCGGCGCGGACGGCCCGGCGTCTGCGGTGGCCAGGGCGATAGGTGCGGTCCAGAGGGACGAGCCCGGGATATGCCTGGAGTACGAGATGGTTGATGTCGATATCGACAGGGACGCGGCGGAGATGTACTTCGGCGATAGGTGGGCGCCCGGAGGCTACGCATGGATAATACCCCTCGGCGATGATATCGCGAATGTGGGTGTGGGAGTTAGGAGGTCCTACATCCGCGGGGAGATCGATCTCCCTGCCATCCTGAGGAGATTCGTGGAGGAGCATCCGCATGCCGGCGAGCTTCTCAGAAAAGGCGAGACTGTGGCGGTGATGAGGGGGATTGTGCCAGCGGGCGGGATGCCTGATATCATACAGAGCGGGAGGTTTCTGCTCGCGGGAGATGCCGCGGGGCATGTGATGGCGACCAGCGGTGGGGGGGTGCCCCTGGCGATGGTTGCAGGCAGGATAGCAGGGGAGGTCGCCGCAGCGCATGATCTGGATGTCTACACATCCAGGATCGAGAGGGAGCTGGGCGCCCCCCTCAGGGGCTCTGTGATGATAAGAAGAATCGTGGATAAAGCCATGAGGAGCGACAGGTCGATGGATGTGGTATTCTCCCTGCTGGATCCGATGACGATGAAGGACATCCAGCGCGGCCGCCTGCCCGCGCCTCTTGAAAGGCTGCGGTCGATGTTTACGCCTTGAGCAGCTCCTCGATCGGCTTAGCGCCGTACTCTGTTATCTTGACGTTGATCTGGCTTATGTTCTGCGAGATCTCGCGCCCGCAGACGCTCTTCCTCCTCTTCTGGCCCTTCACGCGCGGCCTGTACCCCACTCCGCCCGCGAGGAGGAGCCTCTTTCGCTGCATCCCCGGGAGATCGCTGCGCATCGGGAACCCGTCGCGATCGCTGCCGCCTGTTATCATGACAGCGTACCCCGGCAGCCCCAGGAGATCTCCCTCAACCGCGTCTCCTATCTTCTTTCCGATGAGCTTGCCTGCGTCCTTGAGCTCAACCTGATATGCCTTTCCTGTATTTGGATCTGATATCACAACTCTGACAGCCATCTTTCTGACCTCGATTACCGCCATTCTCAGCTCTTATAAAACCTTATCCGAGACATCTCGCCGTAGGGTATGAGCGTGGATATCGGGCGGGTCCGGATGCGTATGCCGCACTCGTCGACCGCCACAGGAGCGTTGACGCCCGCGCATATCGCTATGCCCACGCGCCCCGGAGCCACAGGGCATCCGAGCACATCATCGCCGGGCGCACCCACCGCGATCCTCCCGACGATCGAGCGCGCGCGATCCAGCACGCGCATCGCATCCTCTAAAGCGCTGACAGGCACCTCCCTCACGTTCGCCAGGACCTTTCCGGAGCCGGAGCGCACCGCGTCCATGACTCTGGCGATCCTCCTCGCCATGAACGCTCTCATCGGATCTATGGACGTGCCTGCGTACGCGATCAGATCCGAGAACCTGCACGGCTCCCCGTTCCTGATCTCGAGGACGCCTGCGAATGTGGTGTTCACAGGTATCCCTGCTCTCAGCAGAAGCCCGTCCACGGTGATGCTGCA
>JAKPCO010000061.1 GCA_029553285.1 Methanobacteriota archaeon | reverse complement strand
CTCCACGCACGAACCGGTTGCCCCGGAGCTCGAACCCCTTCGCCTCCAGAAGCTCACGCGTGCAGAAGAGATGGGAGTCATTCGTCATGTCAAACATCCGCAGAAACCGTACCCCCCACGGATTCTCGCCTGTCTTCTCATTTACCAGCACAGGCACGCGCTCGTAGATGGCGCGTGTGATCTCTGCATCCTGGCGCGTCCGGAAGATTGGAAGCGTCCTGGTGTTGGGGTTGATGCGGGAGATGTCAGATGGCGCGAGTGTGAAGCGGCGATTCGGGTCACGCAGGTGCTCTGCACGGGTGGCGAAGAATACAAACTCTGGAGAGGAGCGTTGTGCCCCACGGCCTGGAGGGGAGTGTTGTGTCCCACGGCCAATCGTCAGCAGGCTGAACTTGTAGCTGCTATGTACATCTGGAAACAGAGCTTCGCGGTTCTCAAAATCGAACAGGCTGACCAGCTCGCCAGTGTCCACCAAATCAGCGAAGAAGTGTTTGTTGGTGTCGTCGGTGGATATTCCTGTGGGAACGATGATTCCAGCGCGTCCGCCATCGCGTAGCAGTCTGCGCATGCGCTCTGCGAATACCGAGTAGGTGTTGATGCGCCCGCTGCCAGTGTGTGGATACTGGCCGGAGCCGCGCAGGAACCGTCTGGTGCTCTCGGAGTCGTGTATGGCGTTCTGATACTCCTGCCAGAGTTCCGGCCTGGTTGCGGCCAACCCTTTTATGAGTTTTTCTCGGGCGGCATCGTTCGGGGCCTGAGCTATCTCAGGATAGCGACTAGCAAAAAACTCTTGTTTCTCAATTTGGATTTGCTCCCACGGTGGATTTCCCAGCACCACATCGAACCCACCCTGCTCAAAGACTTCTGGGAACTCCAGAGGCCAGTGGAAGAAGCGATTGTTCATGGCCAGCGTGCGTGCAAGTTCCATCTCCGGGCAGGCGTCGCCAGACCTGAGGCAGCCGCGCAGCGCGGCTGTTGTGATCCCGCCTGGCTTGGATTGGTCGTACCACTGGAAGAATGCAGCAACCCATAGATCGCATGCTGCACGCAGGCGCCCGCCGGCTTTCTGCTGCAATTCGTAGCGTTTCTTCTTATCCTCTATATCCTGGGGCGATTCGTCTTGGATCCTGGCCAGAGCTCTCGACTCAGCCAGAATGCGATCTATATCCGGCTTCAAATCGAAATCCGTTAACTGCCTGTTCAGGCGCTCTTTCTTGTTCTGTATCTTCAGCGCGGAGGCTCTCTTGCGATCCTCTC
>JAKPCO010000053.1 GCA_029553285.1 Methanobacteriota archaeon | reverse complement strand
AGAATCATCATTATCGTTATCGCCACCGCGACCGGAGCTCTGACCACAGGATCGTACCTTATCTCCAGGAGCTCTGGCTGGGTCATCGCAGGTATGCGCTTGATCCTGCCTGCGATCAGCGCGATGATCGCCAGCGCAGCTATATTCGGGAATACCCAGACCCAGATCGAGCTGACGCCTATGAGCATGAAGAGACCTGTGGAGAGCAGTAAAGCGCTTGCTGTCAGCCATGATGCTGCAGCTGAGAATCCCAGGGAGGAAGCCCCAAGCTCCCTGCTCGCAAGCCAGAACTCCGTCACCGAGCCCTGGCGCCTTGATGAGACGAACCCTATGCCAATGAGGACAGAAATATATGCACCCAGGACGAGGAGGAATATGTGATATGGATCCAAGCAATACCACCGCTGGGCCACTAAAACGTACCCTCTATATATACACTCGGACATCCTGAGTTTTGTTCAAGACAGGCGATTTTTACTGCACAGGGCGCGAATGCTTTTCCCCAGATTTCGCGAAAGCCGCTTATACCAAGCGGGCAGAGCGGGTCTGGGATCGTGATGAGGAGCGATATCACCAAGTCAGGGCCTGAGAGGGCGCCGCATCGCGCACTTCTCAAGGCGATGGGCATCACGGATGATGAGATAAAGAGGCCGTTCATAGGCGTTGCGAACTCCGCGAACGAGTTCATACCGGGGCACATACATCTCGACAGAATCGCAGAGGCTGTGAAGGCAGGCATAAGGATAGCAGGAGGCGTGCCGTTCGAGTTCCAGACGATCGGCGTCTGCGACGGGATCGCGATGGGCCACGGCGGCATGCGTTACTCACTGCCGTCCAGAGAGCTGATAGAGGACTCCATAGAGATCATGGCCCAGGCGCACCAGCTCGATGGTCTCGTTCTGATACCTACATGCGACAAGATCGTCCCCGGCCACCTCATGGCAGCAGGGCGTCTTGATCTTCCGACCATAGTCGTGACGGGCGGCCCGATGCTTCCAGGATTCGCATGCGATAGAGAGCTCGATCTGATAAATGTCTTTGAGGAGTGGCAGAAGGGGGGCGAGGCGATACCGATCCTTGAGGACCTCGCATGCCCGGGTGCAGGCTCATGCGCAGGCCTCTTCACAGCGAACTCGATGGCGTGCATGACTGAGGCCCTGGGATTGAGCCTCCCGGGATGCGCGACAGCTCACGCTGTGGATGCGAGGAAGATGCGCATCGCCAAGCTCTCTGGCATGAAGATCGTCGAGCTCGTGAAGAAAGGCCTCACTGCGAGGAAGATCGTCACAAGAGAGTCATTCGAGAACGCTGTCAGGGTCGACATGGCCATCGGCGGGTCCACAAACACAGCATTGCACCTGCCGGCAATAGCTGCTGAGTTCGATATCGATTTGGAGCTGGATCTCTTCGACAGGCTGAGCAGGGAGACGCCGCATCTCGTCAATCTGCGGCCTGGAGGACCCTACCACATGCTGGATCTGGATCGCGCAGGTGGCATACCTGCCGTGATGCATCGCCTGTCGTCCAGGCTGGATCTGAGCGTCCTCACCGTCACAGGAAAGACGCTCGGCGCGGTGCTCGCGGAGTTCAAACCCGTGAACCCGAAGACGAACGCGGAGGTCATAGCAACCCTGGAAAAGCCTGTGCATCCTGAGGGCGGGATCGCGATACTCAGGGGAAGCCTGGCGCCCGAGGGCTCTGTCGTGAAGCAGACCGCGGTCTCGAATAAGATGCTCGTGCACAAGGGCCCTGCAGTCGTCTACGACTCCGAGGAGGAGTCGATGAAGGGGATACTGAGCGGAGAGGTCAGGGCTGGAGATGTCGTCATAATAAGATACGAGGGGCCGAAGGGTGGCCCAGGGATGAGAGAGACCCTGGCGCCGACATCCGCGATCGCAGGCGCAGGCCTCAGCGAGTCTGTGGCTCTCATAACAGACGGCAGGTTCAGCGGCGGCACGCGCGGGCCGTGCATAGGCCATGTCTCCCCTGAGGCAGCGGTCGGAGGGCCGATAGCGCTCGTCGAGAACGGTGACTTGGTCTCCATAGACATACCGAACAGGAGGCTGGACCTGCTCGTTGATGAGGGTGTGCTAGAGCGAAGACGCGCATCCTGGAAGCCCCCTGAGCCGAAGGTGAGGAGAGGGGTCCTCGATAGATACAGAAAGTCTGTGACGTCTGCAAGCAAGGGCGGAGTTCTGAGATGAGGTGCTTCGTCGCAGTCGATCTGCCGGCGGAGATTAAGAGGGAGCTGCCGGCGATACAGCAGACAATCGCGATGAACGGGCTAAAGCTCGTCGATCCACAGCTGGTGCACATAACCCTGAAGTTTCTTGGCGAGGTTCCGGAGGGCAGGGTCGCTGAGATCAGAGAGGCGCTCGCGCGCGTGAGGTTCTCCCCATTCCAGGCGCGCATCAAGGGCGTTGGCGCATTCCCCGGGAGGTCCATCAGGGTGATCTGGCTGGGTGCCACAGGCTCTTTCGAGGAGCTGGCGCGCGCTGTGGACACCGCGCTCGAGCCATTCGGGTTTGAGCGCGACAAGAGGTTCAGCGCGCACGCGACCCTCGCCAGGGTGAAGGACCTGTCGCTGAGCCGTGTTCTCTCTGACAGGATATCCGGCATCTCTGATATCGATCTCGGCGAGTTCACTGTAGACAGATTTGTTCTCAAGAAGAGCACTCTGACACCGAGGGGGCCGATCTACGAGGACATCGCAGAGTTCAGAGCTTCTCAGTGAGGTCCTAAGAAGGATAAAGCCATCAGAGGGTGAGCGCAGGCAGCTCGAGAGGATCTCATCTTACCTTCTCAGGAGGGTGGGGGAGGTCGCAGGGGCGAAGGGCGTGGCATGTCGCGGTATCCTTGTCGGATCTGCGGCCAGAAACACCTGGCTCTCAGGGGATCGCGATATCGACATATTCCTCGCGGTGCCGGAGGATGGGGATATCACCGCTGCCCTCGAGATCGCAAGGGAGATAGCTCCCGAGCACGAGGAGAGGTACGCGGAGCATGCTTATGTTCATGCTCGGATCGATGGATTCGATGTGGATCTCGTGCCGTGCTACGATGTCAGCGACCCCTCCAGGATAAAATCCGCTGTCGACAGAACTCCGTTCCATTCGCGCTACGTCTCAGAGCGGATAAAAGGCATGGAGGATGATGTTCTCCTCCTTAAACAGTTCATGAAGGGCGTCGGAGTCTACGGCTCTGACCTGAGAACAGGCGGATTCTCCGGATACCTGGCTGAGCTTCTCGTGATCCACTACGGCTCATTCCTCAGAGTCCTGGAGGGGGCGAGCTCCTGGCGGCCCGGAACGAGGATAGACCTTGCGCAGGGCGCAGATATAAGTGGGCCACTGGTGGTCATAGATCCTGTGGATCCGAACAGGAACGTGGCCGCTGCCCTGACCCTCGACAGGATGTTCCAGTTCGTCGCAGCGGCGAGATGCTTCCTGAATTCCCCGGATATCAGCTTCTTCTTCCCGCCAGAGGTTCAGAGGATGCATCCTGATGAGATCAGAGCTGAGATCGCGCGGAGGGGGACGGAGTTCGTGCTTCTGGAGATCAGCGCACCGGATATGGTCGATGATGTTCTGTACCCGCAGATGAGAAAGGCAGAGGCTGCGGTGAGGGGTCTTCTTGAGAGGGAGGGTTTCCAGGTGCTGAGGAGCGATGTGGATCTCGTTCGCGGAGGGGATGTCAGGGCGCGCCTCCTCCTCGAGCTCTCGATCTGGGAGCTGCCGTCTGTGAGGAGACACACCGGCCCGCCGGTCTGGGAGGCGGAGCACGCATCCAGGTTTGTGAGGGGCAATCCCTCGCCGCTCTCAGGGCCCTACATCGATGATGGCAGGCTCGTCGTCGAGATCCCGAGGAGATACAGGCGGGCTGTGGATCTGCTCAAGGGTGAGATCCACAGGATATCCCTCGGGAAGCATCTCTCCTCCGGCAGGGTGAGAGCGCTATCAACGCGCGAGATCATCGAGATGATGGACGAGGATCTCGCGGAGTTCCTCACAGCCTATCTAACAAAAAAAGTCCGGATCTGCTGACTCAGGCGAGGCTCCTCCAGTATGCTTTCTGGACGCTCTTGACCTCCTCGATCCGGCGGGTGAGCTGTGCATCCTTTAAAGGCATCACATCAGGAACATCCCCCTGGAAGGCCCTGAGGACCGAGACAACCGACTCTGAGAGGGTTTCAAGGCGGTAGCCGCCCTCGAGCGATGCGACAAGTCGCCCTCCTGCGTGCCTTTCAGCTATATCCTTCACCAGTCCTGCGAGCGCGCCGAAGCCGTACTTCGTGAGGCGCATCCCTCCCAGCGGGTCCATCTGGTGCGGGTCGAAGCCAGCTGATATGAAAACAATGTCCGGCCTGAATTCATCCGCCACAGGCAGCAGTATCTCCCTGTACACTGCCATGTACCCGCTGTCGTCCACGCCGGGGGAGAGGGGGACGTTAACAGTGAACCCCTTCCCCTTTCCATCGCCCACCTCGGTGACCCTGCCGGTGCCAGGGTAGTGCGGATGCTGGTGGGTGGAGAAGAAGAGCACGCTGTCGTCCTCGTAGAAGACCGCCTGCGTGCCGTTGCCGTGATGCACATCCCAGTCGACTATGAGCACCTTTTTCAGCCCAAGGGATTGAGCGTACCTCGCGCCTATCGCAACGTTGTTGAAGACACAGAAGCCCATGCCCCTGTGCGGGGTTGCGTGATGCCCTGGAGGCCGGACGAGGGCGAACACAGGCTCAGGTTTCTTCATGACGTGGTCCACGCCTGCGCAGACGCCGCCCGCGGCCATGAGCGCGACATCGTACGAGTCCTTCGAGAGGACCGTGTCTATATCGAGACGGCCTCCCCCACGCTCGCATATGCTCCTAACCTGCTCGATGTAGCGGCGCGAGTGGACGGCCTCGATCTTATCGAGGGATGCGGGCCTGGGCTCGATTCTGTTCGGATTCAACCCCTCTGCCTCGATCCTCTCCATTATGGCTATCAGTCGCTCCTTCCTTTCAGGGTGCTCGTGGGTCTCGTGCATGAGATAGACGGGGTGGTAAACGATGGATGTCATACAGCTGTTGTATATCTGCATGGCGTTAAAATGCTTTTCTTGTTATGCGGTCAACCAGAGCGCAGCTTGCATCACTTGCACCAAAAACATTCAACCCTATCGCATACCATGTAACCGAGAACCTGTTCTCCGAAATCTGGGATTCGTGGAGATAACATGATCTCTGCTCTTATCCATCTGATGACTTGCTCGAAGAGGCAGCAGTCATGCTATGCGCTCGTTTCGACTTATCTTCGACTGCGTCGAAGGCCTGGCAAGCGGATGGGTGCATTAGGCAACCTCCCTCATTGGTCATCGGTTAAGGATTTTATGTAAATATATTGACCACTAAATTTGACAAATTGAGACCGTGCCAGATTGGAGAGGTTGATTCAAATCGACCGCTTGTGGACTTGAGTCCTGATAGCAGTACCGAGGCGAGATAAGACTATTAAGTCCAATTTTACACATGTCGATCTTAACCGATGACGCATGCAACCTCCCTGCATGGCCTCCAAGTTGCTGAAAACATGAGAGTGATGATCCCAACTGGAGTAGAATGACTCAGCACATGAATCTTCACAAATCATCGAATACGAGATCCAGGATCTCCATTCCGGTGCTTTTCTGTAGAATGCGGTTTTCACAGGAACAGCCCCTCAGAGACCAGTGCCCTTCACAAAACACCTCACGAATCCTGCAATCGGGAATCAGCGTGCACCTGCATGATACCACATGACCCCCCCCCACAAGGCCGCATGCATTCATGGTCTCACTGATACGCTGATCAGACTGAGAACTGCCCACACATCTCGATGCTTTCCCACAAGGCCGTATGCGTCATGATCTCAGCGATACGAGCACATGACTCCAGGAGACCACCGGTGGAGTTCAGGATCAAGGAGCGTGCTGTTCGATATGCACAGCACGGTACAAGGACCAAAAAGGATATAATAGGGAAATACTCTATCACTACGCTATAATTCCCATCAAAGGGGGAATTTATGGAGGGTGATGAAGCTATAAGTCTGTGAGGCTGATGCTACAGGGTCTCTGCAGTGCATTCCCTGTATGGCATATTCCAGACTTTGCTGGGGCAATAGTTTTAAGAATAATCAGACTGTATGTTGCAAAATAATCCGATATGGGAAGATAGGAGGTTAAAGTATGAATAAGACTGCAATAATGATTACAGCGCTGGTAGCGGTACTAGCGACAGCGATGGTAGTCGGCGCAGTCGATAAGGTGGAGATCCGGGGTGCTGTTCAGGAGGTTGTGGATGGCGCAACAGTTACCTGGACTCCGCAGAACTTCGCCGGCTTCTACTACGACATCGATGACGATCTCGGCAACGAGCAGATCACAATGACCATCACCGGGAACAAGCTCGAGGAGCCCAACGGTGTCAAGTACACATCCACAGCCCAGGACAACGACTTCGATTTCGAGGACTGGGGCTGGTACAGATCCATAGGATTCCTCGGTGAGAATTACTTCGCCGGTTACAGCGAGAATAAGCCCACAGTTGATGGTGTGGAGATCGATCCCGAGCTCTACAAGCAGTCCACCGACACGAACACGCTCGTCGATGAGCAGCTCCTGAAGGTCCTGATCGATGATGATACAGAGAGGACGTTCACATCCGGCACACCGCTCAAGCTCGCTGACGGCTACGAGCTCATGATCAAGTCGATCGATGTCGATGGCAACAAGGTCTACGTGGAGCTGATGAAGGACGGACAGAGCGTCGACACAAAGGTCGTCTCCCCGTCCAAGGATGGCGCCACAATGAGTGACAAGACATACTACTACAAGAAGGACATCGGCGACACTGAGGATCTCGTCATAATCGGCGTCCACTTCAAGAACGCATTCCGCGGCGCTGACCAGGATATAGCCACAGTCGATGGTATATTCCAGGTCTCCGATCAGCCGATGGACGTCTCCGTCGACACAGAGTATGACAAGATGAGAATCTCCAGCGTCACCAGGGACACAATCGAGATGGATAACAAGGACAACGCCATAACACTGAACAAGAACAAGGACACGACGCTGATGGCTGGCAT
>JAKPCO010000027.1 GCA_029553285.1 Methanobacteriota archaeon | reverse complement strand
CCGTGAACTTCAAACGCAAGGATAAGAAACCTGGAAGCCTGCGATGGACAAGAGCTATAGAATGCTGGAACAACTTCTGTAAAATGTTTATGTTCTACTACAACGTCGCGAGGAGGTAATAATGTTATTCGGACAGGTCCTGCTGGTCCACAGAGACTCTTTTATAGGTTGAGTTCGCTAAGAATTTGAATGCGGAATTATAGAGTATGAAGAAACGGAGGTTAAGGCGATGGAGACTACGATGCGTGTGCGAGAGATCATGAGCCGCCCGGTGCTGACAGTCGACGCAGATATGGACGTGCTGGATGCTGCAGGCAGGATGATCTCTGCCAATGTTGGCAGCCTGATAGTGGTTCAGGAGGGAAAACCCATAGGAATCATAACCGAGCGAGATCTCGTGAAGAAAGTAGTCGCCAGAGCTGAGGATCCCAGAAAAGTGAGGGTCGGGGACGTCATGAACTCCCCGCTCATAAAGATCCACCCGGATGCAAGCCTCCGTGATGCTGCCGAGCTCATGCTTAAATCCGGCGTGAAGCGGCTTCCGGTCATCTCCGACGATGGCAGACTGGTGGGAATAATCACCGACACAGATCTTGTCTCCGGTGCATCTCTCGGGCTGAACGATATTCTGGCGGATCTCATAGAGATGCACAGGGAGAGCGTGCATTTTCAGGAGCCAAGCGAGATGGTCAGAGGGATATGCGAGCGCTGCGGCCAGCTTTCAGACTCTCTGGTCTCTGTTGATGGGGAGATGCTCTGTTGGAGCTGTCGAGATATCAGCAGATGATATTCTCTGCTTCGGATCATTGTCAGGCATTCTGGATGGGGAGCAACAATGAAAGTAGCTGATATTATGTCCAGGGATCCACTTTATGTGGAGAAGACAGATTTTGCGACCAGGGCGCGCCAGCTCATAAGAGATAACCATGTGCGCGGACTTCCCGTCCTCGACCCAGAGGGTCGCGTCGTTGGCATCGTGACAAACCAGGATATGCTCAAGATAACCTCCACAAGGTCGAACGTCACTGTGGCGGGATTCACGGTCAGCGTGCCCCTCATAACCGAGGACATGGATATGATGGAAGCGGCCAGGCTGATGCTCCAGGAGAAGGTGACGCTTCTACCTGTCGTGGACTCGCCTGCCAGCAGGATGCTCAGAGGCGTTGTGAGCCTTCTGGACATATTCAAACATCTTGACCTCAGCAGGATTCCGGATATGCCGGTCGATGCCATCATGTCCAAGAATGTGATCACCGCCAGGCCCGACGACCCGATATCGAAGGTATGGGACAGGATGCTTGAAGAGGACATCACCGGTCTGCCGGTTGTGACTGAGTCAGGGAAACCCATTGGGATCATCACCAGGTTTGATATACTGAAAAGGGGGTGGGCCAGGCTGGGCAAGGAGGATATGTACAGGTCGAAGGACACCGCCAAGATCAGGGTGGAGAAGCTGATGAGCACCCCGCTGTACAGCATCAGGAAAGACGCCCCGCTCAGGCAGGCTGTGGAGGTGATGCTGAAGCACGACATCGGACGCATCTCTGTGGTGGAGAATGATGTGCTGGTAGGTATAGTCGATAGGTACGATCTTATTAAAGCGGTCCTTGGTGATGTTTGAATGAAGAGAGTTGATCACAGGATTGGGGATCAGAGGGTCGAGGGGATACCAGTTCCTCCGGGCAGCATGGACAGAGGACCGGTTGAGTTCGATTCGAGGGTGGCGAGACGCCAGGGGGATATTCTGAGCATAGCGAGCACAGAGGTTGTTACTGCCCCACCCACGACAACGATAATCGGCGCGATCAAGATAATGAACAGCTACGGCTTCAGGAGGCTGCCGATAGCGGACGCTGGCACGAACCGGCTTCTCGGATTCGTGACATGCGTGGATATCGTGGACTTTCTCGGAGGGGGCATAAGGCACAACCTGGTGAGGAAGAAGTACGAGGGCAATATTCTGGCGGCCATCAATGCTGAGATACGGGAGATCATGAGCACGAAGGTGATCTCGGCTCCGGATACCGCTTCGGTGGATGAGGCGCTGAGGATCATGTACGAGCGCAACGTGGGCGGTCTTCCGATCGTGGATGAAAGGTCGAGGATAAAGGCGATCGTCACAGAGGAGGACTTCGTGGAGGTTGTGAGAAGCCTTGACATGGATAAGACCGTAAGGGAGTACATGAGCCCGAATGTGGTCACAGCCCCCGCCAGCATGTCCATAGAGAGGACATCCAGGATGATAGTGCAGAAGGGGTTCAGGCGCCTTCCGGTAATTCAGGATGGCGTTCTGACAGGGATAATAACAGCCTCGGACATCATGAAGTACATGGCCTCAGGGGAGGCGTTCAGCAAGATCATCACAGGCGATATAAAAGAAGTGATGGAGCAGCCTATAAAGAGCCTCATAAAGAGATCTCTCATCATGACAGACCCGAGGACCAGGCTGAAGGACGCTGCGAACCTGATGGTGGAGAAGGATGTGGGATCCCTGCCTGTCATGGAGGGCGGCTCAATGGTGGGGATCATAACTGAGAGGGATTTCCTGAGGGCTTTGGCGGAGCATAGGGGAGTTGCGAGATGAGAGTTAAGGATTACATGGCAACACCCGTCTGGGTGGTGGAGAGGAACGAGCCCATCCAGAGGGCCAGGAACCTGATGTTCAAGCATGACATAAGCAGGCTTCCCGTGATGGACAAGGGGAAGCTTGTGGGAATAGTCACAAAGTACGACATATCGAACAGGCTCGCGCAGGCGGCGCCTGAATGGAGGAGGAGGCCGATCGACAGGATCCCCGTCCAGCTTGTGATGACCGAGAACCCGATCACGATATACCCGGATGCGACGCTCACCCAGGCTGCAGAGCTCATGATGGAGAACGAGATCGATGGCCTTCCCGTGGAGAAGGACGGGGAGCTTGTGGGCATAATAACCTCCAGGGATCTGCTCAAGTATTTCGCACAGCAGAACCTCGATTCGAAGGTCGGGGATCTCATGGCCGAGGGCATGGTCAGCGTTCACAGGCACCACACGATAGCGCATGTCGTGGAGCAGATGAACCTCCACGGGGTGAGCAGGGTGCTGGTCTACGAGGACAACATGCGGCCTGTGGGGGTCATAACGAGATCGAACCTGACATTTGCGGGCATCTTCGATTCGTTCGATCAGCCGAGGATGAAGAGCATAAAGATGACCAGGAAGGAGAGCACGGCCGGACGGAAGCAGTACAGGTACATAAAGCAGGTGCCGCTCGTCGCAGAGGACATCATGTCGTCTCCGATCATTGCGGCGCGTGTTGATGATAGAGCTGTCGACGATGCAAAGGTTCTTGTGGAGAAGAGCATATGCGGCATGCCTGTCATCGAGAACGATAGCATGGTCGGGTTCTTCTCCACCAGAGAGATCGTCGCGGAGATAGGGAGATGGTGATGCATGCAGGTCAAGGATATAATGACCCCGCCGATAACGATAGACAAATCTGAGCGTCTGGGGCATGCGCTCGATCTGATGGAGAAGCACGGCACCAGGAGGCTGCTCGTGACGAATAACGGCAAGCTCGGCGGCATAATAACGATGAGGCAGATCGCCAGGGTCCTCGGCACGAGGAGACGGCTCGGGATGCCTGCATCGTCGTTGCATGTGGCCGCTGCGACGCTCGATGCCGTGATACCGGTGCACCCTGAGATGGGTGTCGATGAGGCGATACTGCTGCTCCAGAAGACCTCTGTTCTGGTTGTTACCCAGAACGACGAGATCCTGGGATGGGTGAGGCCGAGGGAGATCCTTGCGAACGTCAAGCTCACAGGCGTCTCGAAGGACGCCATGCGCTCAGCCCTGACAGTATCTCCGAGGGACAGGCTCATACATGCCAGAAGGATGATGATGGACAGGGATATCGGAAGGCTTCCGGTTCTCGATGGCGGAAAGCTCGTGGGGATCCTCACAGAGAGGGATATAGCGAGAGCTCTCAGAGCGTTTCGAGATCTTGTTTCGTGGAGACAGCAGGAGACCAGGATAAAGAACCTTCTGGTATCTGATGTCATGACGCATGATGTGAAGTACGTCTATGTGGACACGCCGCTTGAGGAGGTCCGCAAGATAATCCTGGAGGAGAACCGTGGAGGTCTTCCGGTGCTCAACAGCGACGGGACCCTTGCGGGCATGATCACCAGAAGGTGCCTCATAGACTACCTGGTCAGGACCAGGGCCCTGGCCGCCTGATCCTCCTCTTTTTCAGGGGCTCTCGATCATGAACCTGAGCAGGGCAGCGAGGAGCTTGGGCTTGCCTGTTGAGAGGCTTGAATCTCTGATGGAAGGCATCCTGAAGCTCTCCAGCTGGCCTGAGCCCCGCCTCCTTCGATTCGAGAAGGGCATATCCGGGGTCGAGCCCGGGACTGTGATATTCGAGAACGGTGATGTGGTACACGGTTACCCGAAGATACGGAGAGCCATGATGCTCGGCCCTGCGATCAGGAGGAACTTTCTCGACAGAGTGGCGGTCGAGGAGAAGATGAACGGCTACAACATAAGAGCAGTCTCCGTCGACGGCGATGTGTATGCTCTGACCAGGGGAGGCTACATATGCCCCTTCTCGACAGAGATCGTTCGGGAGAGGGTGGATCCGGATCTCTTCGATGACCATCCAGATATTGTCCTGTGCGGAGAGATGGTCGGTCCTGAGAATCCATACGTGCCGAAGGACGTCTATCCTGTCGAGAGCATAGACTTCTACATCTTCGACATCTCGAAGAAGAACTGCCGCTCGATGATGGGCGTTCATGCCACGCATGCGCTTGCAGAGGAATACGGCATAAACGTCGTCCCGTTCTTCGGCGAGTTCCCGGTTGAGAGGGCTGCAGATGAGATATTTCGCATAATAAAGAGGCTCGGGCGATCAGGGAGAGAAGGCGTCGTCATAAAGGATCCTGAGAATCGAGCGAGCCCGTTGAAGTACACCGCCTCGGAGAGCAACTGCAGCGACCTGGAGTTCGCCTTCAGGTACTACAATGATTACGCTCAGGACTTCTTCTTCTCAAGGGTCGTTCGTGAGGGGTTCCAGTCGGTCGAGTGGAATGAGGATGAAGCGGCGCTGAGAGAAAGAGCTTTAAGGCTTGGGGAGAGCATACTGGTGCCGCTCACCGATACAATCCGCAGAAGAATGCAGGGCGAGCAGATTGTGCAGCAGGTGCAGATAAGGGTGAGATCGATACAGACCGCGCGTGACTTCGAGCAGCACCTCAGACGGATGGGGACGAAGGCGATATTCGATATACCGGAGCAGGATGGAGACAGGTACGTGGTCAGGATCCTGAAGCAGGTGATGTCCACTAACGACAAGACCCTCGCGGTCATCGAGGGCCAGCCCTGGTGAGCGGAGTTTCTGGAGCTGTTGTTTGTATGAGTGAGATATGCGATATAGAGATGGAAGGGCATCTGATCGACTCGCTGATCCTGACGAAGGCGCTTGACAAGATCATGGACATGGGGGGCGAGTTCGAGATAAAGGAGTTCACGGTGGGCAAGAGGAAGGACGAGCCAAGCCATGTCAGGCTCACGCTTATCGGTAAGGACCCGGCGCATCTCAACCAGATCCTTGAGGCGCTGAATGCGCTTGGTGCGAGGCTCGTGGACTCAGAGGATGTCAGGCTAGAGCCAGCGCCCAGCGACATGGTGGTTCCCAGGGGGTTCTACTCGACCACAAACCATCCCACGTATATCAGGCTCAGAGGAACTTGGATCCCAGTCGAGGGGAGCCGGATGGACTGCCTCATAGTGGTATCAGGAAGCAGCGCGAGATGCACTCCGATACATCACATAAAAAAGGGAGACATGGTCGTTGTGGGGACCAGTGGCGTGAAGGTCGTGCCGCCTGAGCGGCCACGAGAGAAGTCCTTCTTCGGCTTCATGAGGAATGAGGTCTCCTCGGAGCGTCCGAGCGTGGAGATCGTGAGGCAGATCGCAGGGGAGATAGTCTCGACAAAGAGAAAGGGCGGGAGGATCGCTGCGATCTGCGGACCTGCGGTCGTCCACACCGGCGCCGCGCCTGCGCTTGCCCAGCTCATCAGAGATGGATACATCGATGTTCTACTCTCAGGAAACGCGCTCGCTGTTCATGACATAGAGAGACAGCTCTTCGGCACAAGCCTCGGAATGGACATGAAGGGGAACGCGACCTCAGGGGGTCACAGAAACCACCTCTATGCGATAAGCGAGATCATCGCCAGCGGCTCGATAGAGAACGCGATAAAGGAGGGCAAGATCAGGGGCGGCATAATGTACGAGTGCATTAAAAAAGGGATACCCTTCGTGCTCGCCGGCTCGATAAGAGATGACGGCCCTCTTCCTGAGGTCATAACAGATACGGTCAGGGCGAAGGATGCGATGGCAGAGGCGTTGAAAGGGGTGGACATGGCCCTGATGATGGCGACGATGCTCCACTCGATCGCGACCGGGAACCTTCTGCCCTCTTACGTCAAAACGCTCTGCATCGATATCAACCCCGCAACCGTCACGAAGCTCATGGACAGGGGCACGGCCCAGGCGATAGGCCTTGTCACGGATGTCGGGACTTTCCTGCCGATGCTCGCCGAGGAGATCAGGAAGGCTGGCGGAGGGTCTCAGTCCGGCGGTCTTGAATCCTCATGAACATCCCAGCGGAAATGTGCGGGGATCTCATATCTCTTATAAGAGCAGAGCTGCTGCAGAACGCTGACGCCCGGACACGGGAGTCTGCTCAGCGCTTCTTCAGGGAGCCTGTGAAGCTCTACGGCGTGAGGACGCCTGTGGTCAGGGAGATCGCAAGGCGTCATTTCAGGAGCATCCGCCACATGGAGAAGACGGAGATCTTCGAGCTCTGTGAGGCACTCCTCAAGACGGATTACACAGAGGACGCGATCGTGGCGTTCGACTGGTCGTATTCTCTCCGGAAGAGCTACGATCCCCGGGATTTTCAGGTCTTCGAGCGCTGGGTCGCATCTTACATAAACAACTGGGTCAAGTGCGACACCTTCTGCAACCACTCTCTTGGGACATTCGTTGAGATGTACCCTGCGTATATCCAGAGGCTGAAGGGCTGGGCCGGATCAGACAACCGCTGGGTGCGGAGGGCTGCGGCCGTGACGATGGTACTTCCAGCGCGCAGGGGGCTGTTCATGAGCGATGTGCTCGAGATCGCTGAGCTTCTGCTTCGAGAGACGGATGACATGGTCCAGAAGGGCTGCGGCTGGCTTCTCAAGGAGGCCAGCAGGTGCCATCGGAATGAGATCTTCCAGTACATAATCTCCAGGAAGGGAGAGATGCCCAGGACCACGCTGCGCTACGCCATCGAGAGGATGCCGCCTGATATGAGAAGAATGGCGATGGAGCGGTAGACACGCCCCAGAAGATCCAGCGGCATCTGGCGCCTGCCTGTACCCCTGCGATCTGCGCCATATCGATGCCGTTCGCCTTATACAAAGCTACGACCGCTCCAGCATATCACATCCACATCACGCTTGGAAGCAGGCTCATCTGCAGCTCGAGCTCTGCAAGCTGGTGGTGGACATCTCTGTCTCTCAGGATGGATTCCAGATGGTAGAGTCTGGCTATGACGTCGAGGATCCTCACATCGTTCTCTCCGCTCTTTGGCCTCACGGGTGAGTAGTAGATGTAGCCGTGCTCTCTCCCGGCCTCGACGCCGAAGAAATCCCTGTCGGAGAAACCTCTGAACTCCATGATCACAGGCTTGTATATACCTCTGAGCCTGGGAAGGTAGTAGTCCTCCAGGATCTTCTGGACCATCCTGTTCTCGACATCTCTCAATGAGATCCTTATGTATCCCTGTCCGTGAATGTACTTCGAGTAGAAGACGCTGTATCCCACCCTGGAGGTGATATCCACCTGGAGCATGAGGCGCACCTCCATATCATCCCCCAGGGCTCTCAGGCCCTCGTTTAGAAAGTACCGGACCTCGAGCACCATGCCCCTCTCAAATGCGATCAACATTATGCTCTCGTCCTCGGATGGCGTGAAGAACTGTATGGACTCAGGGCGCCATCCGATAATTCTCTCAACATCATCCGCGGCTGGATCCGCGCGCGAAATCTCTCGAAGCCCGCGGATCAGATCTCCCAGGGTCTCCATCAGGGCAACTCCTAAATCGAGCTTGTTAAGACAGATCAGACTCTCTGCATGCCTCTGTGATAAAGGTTGTGTATCTGCTGTTGAATGATGTTTGAGAATACGATAGCAGAGGGCAATTCATACAAATTGTAATCGCTCCTTGCCCGGAGAGGCAGCAGTCATGCTATGCGCTCCTGGCGAGCGGATGAGTGCATTCAGCAACCTACCGCATGACCTCCAAGTTGCTGAATACATAAGAGCGTAATTACAAAATCGGTGGCGTTCGACCTTACAATTATTCAGCACAGCAGTATTTGCTGGTCTATTTCCACGCCATCTTCAGCCTCTCGACAGGGTTCTGCACTCATATGCGGGAGCGCTCCAATAAATTGAATAATAATGTTAATAACTTTTCTAATTCATCATATTTTTAAAACCAGATATGCGTTTGCTTGGCAGGAAAGTATATATATTACATACTAATAATCATTACTCAATAAGCAAATATGGTGAGTAGCGATGATTTCGAGAAGGGGGGTAAGCTCAGTTCTGCCTCTCTGGCTGGCGATTTTGATCCTGGTTGCATCAGCGGATGCTGCCACTTATACTGTATGCTCATACGGGTGTACCAACAGCAGCATCCAGGATGCCATCAACAATGCCAGCCCGGGAGACACCATTGTGGTGTACTCTGGCACATATAATGAGAATGTGGTGGTGAATAAGGCGTTGAAGCTGGTGGGCATCAACAATCCCACAATCAACGCGGCCAATCCGTCAGGAAACGCTGTATCAATCACCGGCTCTGGCGTGGTTCTGACCGGCTTCACGATCACTGGCGCATCGACCGGCAACGGCATAGATGTATCAAACACAAGCCCACTTATACTGTACAATAACATAGAGGGCAATGGCGTGGGCCTCAGAAACACTCTGGCATCAACGATCCTCTCGAGGGCATGCTTCTGGGGCGATGGGGGTGTTGGAAGGGATAAGGGCAAGCCTGTGAGTCCGAACAACGTTGTGATCGGCTCTGTGGATTACGCCCCGTGGCTCACTGCCAGGACCATAAACGGAAAGATAACGAACGCATCTCCTGTGGTCTTCAACAATCCGGATGCAGGTATCATGGTCGAGCTGAGGGGAATTGTGTACAGCGGGACCATAATGGGCAGCGCAGCATACATGCCTGGAGAGGAGCCGTACGATGCATCAAAACTTCCCGCCATACCGATCAGGTACTTTGATGTCATACTGACGGGCGATCCGGGCGGCGAGGCCACCATAACCACGTCCTACGCTGATGCGGATCTCACATACGTTGCCGAGAACTCGCTCAACCTCTATGTCTGGGATGGCAACAACTGGATCCAGGCCAGGGATACTGTTGTGAACGCAGCTGAGAACCGTGTGAGCGGAAAGTTCTCAGCATCTCTGCTCACAGGAGCTCCGATTGCTCTCGCAGGCAAGGATTACAGTGTCACAATAGAGCCAGCTTCGAGCCCGGTTCCGTATAACACCAAGCCTGTCCTCACAACGTTCCAGGTGCAGTCGATATGGAATCTGCTCACAGCAGAGTACAAGATCGACGGCGGTAACTGGAATACGATAAGCACGGGCATAAATGCCAAGATCTGGTACTATCCTGGATGGTCGATGACAGATGCTGAATGGGCCGGGCTTGGAGCCGGCAGTCATGTCATAACATTCAAGTTCACAAGAGCAGGTGCGCCGGATATCACAGAGACCTGGCTCTTCGTCAAGTCTATGGACACCAACCTGGTAAGACTCATAACCCCGAATGGCGGAGAGGTCCTGAAGAGGCAGCTCCCATTCACGATAACCTGGACGATGCCATCATCAGCTTCTGTATCAGGAGTGGTGCTCTCATACTCAACAGACGGAGGAAAGACATTCCCGCACACGATAGCGAGCATAATGGGACCCGCGACGAGTTTCACCTGGCGACCACCGAACATAGCGACAACACAGGCGCGCGTCAAGGTCACGGTGATATACGATACCGGCGCCCAGGCGTCTGACACGAGCGACGCGGACTTCACGATACAGAAAGGATACTCGTTCATGGCGTGGAGGCCGGACTTCGGAGGATACTACACATCGTTCAGGGCCTGGCTCAAACCGCCATACTCCTTCAGGGCAGGATGGTAGGGATCTGTGGTCATCACAGATCCCATCTTTTTATGGGGTTCACGTGATTGGGAGAGCCAAACTCTGGCACTCGGACCAAACAGATACTGCATCTCTCTGCGAGATTGCTGATTCGCTGAACGCTTTTATCCATCTTATGACTTGCCCGAAGCGAGACCGGTCATGCTATGCGCTCGTTTCGACTGACTGCATCGAATGCCTGGCGAGCTAACGAGTCCATTCAGTAATCGGTTTGCATGTACTTCAAGTTGCTGAATACATAAGAGCGTCGCTGAATTACTGGATGTTAATGTGGAGGCCGCCGGCTCGATCACACCAGCCGTATCGTCTCCAGGTTCATCGGAGCGGATGTCGGTATCCTGTACTTCTTGTATATCGAGCTCGCAAGATCCAGGCAGTTGCTCTCGTCGCCATGGTTTGTGATGATCCTGCTGGGCTTGGGATAGA
>JAKPCO010000069.1 GCA_029553285.1 Methanobacteriota archaeon | reverse complement strand
GCCTTTCAGTTCCCTTTTCCTCGGGATTCGCTTTGCGACAGCCCTTACAAAGCATCTATTTTACATAAATCTTTTGCCACGTGGCTCCAACTGAGGGGGTGTATTTCGCCAGGTATCAGGATGTATTTGGGTATATAAACTCTGGCGAAATGGCTGGGCAAGTACGAGCTCCGTTAGACGAGCCGGTTACATGTGTCGCAGTGTTCGTGGGATCAGATGCTTTTGCCCAGATCTCATTACAAATGGACTCTATCAATTAAACGAAAATTAATTATAATAGTATCACCAATTTATCAGTGATGCCCCGTATAATCCTCTCGGACCGTGGCACATTCCTGGGGAAGACCGGCGAGCAGTTCCGGGTGCTCCGCAAGGACGAGCCTGAAATCCTGATACCAGCACGCAAGGTGGATCAGATCCTTGTGCTCGGATCAGGGATATCGGTTTCATCAGATGCCATAGAGATGGCCAATGAGCTTGGAGTGGAGATCGTATTCGCCAGCTACTACGGGAAACCCCTTGCCAGGCTCATACCCTCAACCCTCGGCGGCACGGTCAGGACGAGACGGGAGCAGTACCATGCGTACGATGATGAGCGGGGGCTTGAGCTCGCCAAGGCATTCATCCGGGGAAAGCTGAAGAACCAGGCATCGCTGCTGAAGAGCTTCGCCAAGAAGTGGAAGGCTGAGAGAAAGGACCTGTGGCAGGAGTTCAGAGAGAGCTCTGGCCAGATCGAATCGATCATACCAGAGCTGGATGCGGTGAATGGCAGGCTCGATGATGCACGCGATCTGATAATGGGGCTGGAAGGCAACGCAAGCGAGATCTACTGGAAGACATGGTCCAGGCTCGTTCCGGATGAGTGGAACTTTCCCGGCAGGAAGTATCCAGCAGCCGGAGACCCGATAAACTCCCTCCTCAACTTCGGCTACTACGTCCTGGAGCAGGAGGTATGGGCAGCGGTTCTCTATGCAGGCCTCGATCCATATGCAGGATTCCTGCACGCAGATCGCTCGGGACAGGAGAAGCTCGTGTACGATATGATGGAGGAGTTCAGGCCGCTGGTTGTGGATCGCGTCGTCGTCTCCCTCTCCCGCACGATGTCTCAGGCCCACTTCCAGGAGGACTGGAGGATGACAAAGGAGGGAATGAAGATCGCATCATCCGCATTCTACAACCGCCTGGACGAGCGGATCCATTACCAGGATAAGAGCCAGCTTCTCAGGAACATCATACGCTCGCAGGCGTCCTCTGTGGCGACATTCCTGAGAGGAGAGCGGCCGCGCTACGAACCATTCACACCGAGATGGTGAATCATGGACACGATCATAATTTATGATATCAGCGACGACCTCCTCAGAGCCAGAGTGGCCAGGACCCTCATGGAGTACGGCTGCATGCGCATCCAGAAGAGTGCATTCTATGGCTTTCTCAACCACAACACCAGAGACAAGCTGCGCCTCCGCCTTGAGAGGTTGATGCAGGGCGAGGAGGGGAACATACAGCTCTATCCGATGTGCTCCAGGTGCTTTGGCATGAGGGATAGCGTCGGAGAGCTGTACGAGATCGAGGAAGAGAATGTGAGAGTTATTTAGATTGCAGCATCCATGATAACCGTGAGCGATGTAAAGCAGTACCTCTACTGCCCGAAGATAATATACTTTGATCATGTGCTTCATGTACCGAAGCCGCCCGATCAAAAGCTGGACTCAGGCAGGAAGGCACACGAGTCCATCACGGCCAGAGAGAAACGGAGAAAGGGCGCGGTATTCTACGATCCGGAGCTGGACAGCGCGGAGAAGCTCTTCCGTGTGGAGCTGATGAGCCAGTCACTCGGTCTGCGCGGCGTTCTCGATTATCTTGTTAAGACCGAGAGGGAGCTTATACCTGTGGACTACAAATTTGGATACTCAAATAACGGCGCAGCATATCTGAACCATAAGTATCAGCTGGTCGCATACGCGCTTCTCGTCGAGGACTGCTTCAGGGCCACCGTCCGCCGGGGATTCATCCATTACAGCAGGGAGCGTCTGAATGTCCGGATAGATATCACAGACGAGCTGCGGCGCAGGACCATGGGGATGATCATGGAGATCAGGAGTATTGTCGAGAACGAAACTGAACCAACCCAATCCAGAAATCCGGCCAGATGCATAGACTGCGAGTACAGGCGCTACTGCGAATGTGTTTAAAGGTGCACGGGAGGGATCAGGTGTACTTCTTTTCTGAAGAAGAGCGGAAGTATCTTCTGAAAAAGCTCATACCTGCAGCCCGGGATAGAGGTATAGCTGAGGAGCTGAGGGGCTGGAACTGGTACAGGTCAGAGCTCTCTCCGCCCCATGACATAATTCTGCCGGTCTGGGAGATAGCAGACAAGTACTGCGAGACGCGGAGAGATGCCTTCCTGAGACATGTGATGAAGGTTGATGTCCCTCCAAGCGCGGAGATGGTCGCCGGGCGGATATACCATCAGGCGATCGCCAGGCTTTTTCCTGCTGCAAAGAGGCTGATATATTCACAGGGACTTGGAGCCTGCACGTCTCTCGCCCAGATACTCATGGAACGAATGCCAGAGGCGATTGAGGATGCAGAGAAGCAGATGCTGGCTTCTGGCGTAGCATATGCTTCCAGGGAGGTCATCGAGAACCTCAGAAAGCTCTGGTCCTTCGAGGTCTCGAGAATAGTCTCTGCGATATACACGTACCTCGGAAAGTACCGGTATATAAGCGAGGACTCGCTGGTAAACCATGCTCTTCCATTTGTCGTGGAGCACAAGCTGGATGGCAGGTATCTCGGGCTGAGCAGCAACCTCAGCGCGGATGCGATAAACATGGGCGGGATGATGGTCTGCGACCTGAAGACCGGCCAGAGAATGGACTTCCACAGGCTCTCTGCAACTGGATATGCGCTGGTCTATGAGAGCCTCTACGAGGTGCCGATAAACATCGGCTGCACGGTTTACCTGAGTTTCCCCAAAGGTCACCCGACGCCGCATATCGAGAGGGATTTCTTCATACTGAGTGACGAGCTCAGGCAGTGGTTTGTGGAGGAGAGGGATGGTATACAGGACATGATATTCTACGAGAGGGAACCTGGAAAATGCTCTGAACGGGAGGGATGCAGGTACAGGGAGTACTGTCAGTAGCATTCACAGCAGTGAGATCAGACCATTACATTAAATATCTCTCCAAAAGCCATTTCAGTATTATGATTCATAGATATAAATAAAATTGATGACAGTCATCTGGGCTGTGAACCATCAGAACCTACAGCCCCGCTCTCTCCATCTCCTCCCTCAGCGCAGGGAGTCTCCGGTTGCGCTCGCGGAGATCGAGAATGTATTCATCCCACTCCTCGCTCTTCCCTGAGCGCTGATACAGCTCACGTATGCGGGTGAGACATCCACATGCCCGCTGGTAGTTCTCCCGCCCACGCGCGCCGATGAGCCTCTCCGCAAGGTCACGGTAGATCTCCAGAGCAGCATCCATGTGCTCGTCCTCTGCTACCCGTGCCACGTTCTCGATGAGATCTGCATCCCATGTCTTGAGAGCATCTCTGCCTAAAAGCACCTTTGCAGATTCTATCGCCCTCTCAATCTCCCCCTCGTCCAGATGGATCCTCAGGATCAGATCATATCTGCAGCTGGAGATCAGAGGATCAAGCAGCTGCGCTCTCAGATGCTCCCATGCACCGAGCTTCCGGGCAATGTCCCGCACATCCTGATACCTTGAAAACGTCGGTTGGATCAGAAAGAGCTGCCTGCTCAGCTCCAGAGCCCGGGAGAGATCGCCGGTCTCAAGGCACCGGTTTTTGAGCCAGTCCATCATGATCCAGCTGCCGGTGGCCTCAACCTGCTCTGCAACAACTCGCTCCGCGATGCCACCATGCCCACGGGCCACGAAGATCTCCGCCAGCCTGAGCAGCCTCTTGTTATCCACTCTTTTCGTCTCGGCGACCGCCTCATCCAGCCGCCCGAGCGAAAGCAGCCGATCCACCAGACGCTCCAGAAGCCCCATCTTCCGGCAGAGCTCCAGAAACTTCTCATCATCCAGATCCCCACCCTCCAGCATGAGAAGAAGCTCTCCGCATGTGCGGCGCTGCCAGTCATTCAGCGCATCGCCAGCGATGCCTCCCGAACCCAGGATGCGAAGACACACCGCTCATCCGGCGATGCATGCTTTAAGACGACCTCGACCACATCATCGCTCAGCCCGACCCCGCCGAGATCCGTGTCCGATCTTATGATCTCGAAGAGCGTCCGCAGTATCCCTTCTCTGAGTGCTGGATCATCAGAGCCCTCCAGACAGAGTCCCAGCCCCTAAGCACACTCCTGCACCACCTCGCAGAGCAGCCCCTCCGCATCCTGGAACTCTTCATACCTGGAGAGGATCTCCCTGACCGCTCCGGTGTAAACCGCAGCCGCGCTGGCAGGATCCTCCTGGCTCAGGAATCCGGATCCCGCCTCCAGGATCTCCTTCGGCCCACATGCGATAGACTCCTCGACGCCCCAGCCATAATCGGCGCGCCGGAATACCGCTGCTGCGCGGCTGCGATAAACCTCCGGCTTCACAGGCATCTGGCGCCTGCCTCCTGAAGGGGATGCCAGCAGCACCTCCAGCTCCGGCCGCTGGGCCAGCATTCGCCTGACAAGCACAATGAGCCCCCTCTCTGCTCATCCGCCCGAGGACCGCATCCAGATCCTCGACCTCTCTGAACTCTTCCGGGCGGTGAATCCATGTGAGGAGCAATGCGGCGATGTGCTTGCAGTCGCCATCTTCGCCCATGGGACAGGAGCAGTGCGACTCTTCAATCCCATCAGAATCAAATGTGACACGAACCCTGTATGGCTGTGGCTGCGAGCCCTCGCAGCACGCCCTGATCGTCATTCCCTGGAGGCGGGCATCGAATACAGCGCCGTCAAGGAAATAGCGGTAGCCGCGCTCGAAGCTCCTGGAGCCCACAAGAGCGCGAACATCATCCTCACTCAGATCGGGGAACATGATATCGCCTCTTGAGAGGGGTATTTGAGGAAGATGCTAAAAGTGATGTGTCCAGCTGCTGGAGACGATGAACCAATTCAATCGCCCAGCAGCCGCTCAACGAGCCACTCCGGATCGAACTTCACCAGGTCCGGGTAGTCCTGGCCCACTCCCAGGAATAGGATCGGCTTTCCTGTGACATATGCGATCGATATCGCGGATCCGCCCTTCGCATCCGCATCCGTCTTTGTCAGTATCGTGCCCGTGATCGGGACGGACTCGTTGAAGAGCCTGGCCCTCTCGACCGCGTCATTGCCAGCGATCGCCTCGTCCACGAATATGAGCATGTCAGGCTTTGTCACCCTCACGATCTTCTTCATCTGGTCCATGAGGTTTATGTTTGTGTGAAGCCTGCCGGCTGTATCTGCAAGCACAACATCCTTCTTATGGGCCTTCGCATACTCGATGGCATCGAATATGACAGCAGCCGGGTCCCCACCTGTCTTGTGCTTTATGACCTTCAGATCCAGGCGCTGCCCGTGGGTCTCGAGCTGCTCTATTGCCCCAGCTCTGAATGTATCGCCGGCTGCAAGAACCACAGAGTAGCCGCGATCCCTGAGGTATCTGGCGACCTTCGCTATGCTGGTGGTCTTGCCTGTGCCGTTGACCCCCACGAACAGGATCTTAACTGGCTTTGGGGCATTCTTTATGAACTCATCAAAGTCGAACACGTTCTTTGATAATACCTTGAGAAGTGCTGCCCGCAGCGCGCTCTCAACCAGATCGCCTGTATCAGAGCCGATCTTCTTTCTGCTTCCCACGAGCGAGCTCTTCACGGAGCTCACGATCTCCTCTGCGACAGGCAGCGCGACATCGCTCTCAAGTAGCGCCATCTCCAGACCCCACAGGGGCTCCTCGAGATCCTTCTCATCGAGAATGACCTCCCTCTCGAGGATCAGGGACTTGGCCTTATCGACGAGCGATATCCTGGAGGGCCGAACCGTCTCACGAACTGTCCCAGCCTGTGACGCCTGCACAGCATCTGATCGGTTCTCTGATGGCGTTTTTACAGGAATCTCTGGCGCTGATTTAATCTCCTGCTGAGCTGCAGCGGGCTCTGATCTGTTGCCTATTACCGGTATGCTCCCCGCAGCCTTCTCCAGGATCCTGTTTGTTATTGATTCCTTGAAGCCCGAGAGCTTCTCCTTGAGCTTATTGAACAAACCCTTCGCTCCCACCCTGTTTCTGCAGCTCCCTCTCCAGCCGCTCAAGCGCAGCCTGGATCCTGGCCATCTCCTGCTCGATCTTTGCCAGCGCCTCGTTTATCTTCTTCGAGCTCTCGGATATGGCATTCCTCCTGGCCCTGAGCATCTCCATCGCCTCTCCCGCAGGCTTCTCTATGGAGACGCCCCCTCCCACGTTAACCACGACTCTGTCGGTTGATGAGAGCTTCGCATAGGCGAACGATCCGGAGCCGATCGGAACGAGCATCTCCTGCCCTTCAGATGCTTTAGATAAAGCTCCTATGGCGCTTATGGCCTTATCAAGACCCTCTGCGGTCATCTGTATGAGGCCCAGCTCTCTCACGAGAGATTCTGCCTCCGCCTGGTACTGCTGGTATGCGACTATGAGCTGGCGCGCCTGGTTTTCAGGCGATTGTGGCTTACCACTCACCAGCCCTCACCTCATCGACCTTTATCAGGTTGCGCTTCAGGCCATGCTTGCTCCCCATCAGAGAGTATGCCCACTCGATGGCGACCCTCTCATTCGGGCAATCCAGAACCTTGGTGAACTTCTGCCAGACATTGCCGATGAAGCTGGCCTTGTAACGACCGGTTACGATATACCTACCCATATCAATCACTCCAGAAATCCGAGAGCATCCTCAATCCTGCCAAGCTCAGGCCCTGTGGTCTCCAGACCTGCCATATACCCCCGGCTGTTCGCCAGCAGCCCGGAGCCGACGAGCGGAGAGCCGAAGTTTACCGTGCCGACATCGACCGGAAGCCCGAAGAGATCCTCGAGCACGCTTATCTCCTCTGCAGATATCCTGGGATGTGCCAGTATGCCCCTGTTCGTTGCCACTGCTGTCATCCCGACGGTCTTCAGCCCGCCTATGGTGCCTCTGCGCACAACAACGCCCAGCGTCTCAGATATGACCTCACATGCGCTCTCGCTGAGACCCGGATGGACGAGTGCCGCATTGTCATTTGCCAGTATTACATTTCCCGCAGCAGTTATCTTCCCCGGCAGCCTTGCAACCCTGCCGTGCTCCTCAAGCACCCTGATCTCGTCGTCTGTGGCGTACCTGGTCACCACGAAGCCCTCAGAGTTCGCGCATATCAGAGAGCCGAGCACAGAGCTGCAGCCGATGACGGTGACCACTGGCTCCACGTCCAGACCTGCGCTGAGCATCTCCACGCTCCGCTCGCTCGCCTCCGGAGGCACCAGCACTAGCGACTCTGTGCACCTGGCGAAGACCCCCAGGAGGGAGCTTCCAGCGACCTGCGTGCGTCTATCTGCCACCTGCAAACTCCGCCTCAACCCTGCCATCGTCGAACCTTACCGCCTTAACCCTGATCCTGCATGGGGGCTTCTCATTGCTCCTGGCCCAGATCATCTCATTCAGGGTGTTGTCGATGCTGATCTTATCCAGCGGGGCCTTCATGTGCCTGGAGAGATAGCTCTTCAGCTCTGAAACCGCCCTTTTCGCCCTTCTCCACCTCGGCACTCGCTTGACATGCCTCAGTGGAACCGTATATACCTGCTCAACCTCCATAAATGTTCACTCCAACGAGCTCCTTCTCCAGTGGCGCCTCTTCGGGTGTGATACAACCCTGCGCTTCGTCTTCATTATGACCCATAGAGGCACCCTCTGGTTCTGCCTAAGAGCCTTGGCAAGCCGTATCTTCTTCGGCTTCATCTTCTTGCTCAAAACAACTTCCTCCGAACAACTCTGGAATGTGTGTGATTCGCGGGAAATATCCTGTCGACCTCGCTCTGGCCATACCGCTCTGCGAGCGCGTACCTCAGGCCGACCTCAAAATCAGAGGCCGGATACCTGTCGCTCGGCAGCACCTCAAACTCGAGGTACTTGCTGGCCATCTCGTTTATCGCCCTCCAGCCCCAGCCAGCAAGCGGTCTCAGATAGTGCATCCTGTGCCTGTCCTCCAGGCTCCTTATGGAGCTTGCGGTCATGACCGGAGCCCTGTCATCCCTGCGTGTGCCGTCTGCGACATACTCGCAGCTCTCCGCCAGGATTTCGACAGCGCACATGTGGACGTAGTTCAGGGCGTTGTTCGGGTACCCATCCCGCCTGAGCATCTCGAGGCCCGTCTCCAGAACCTCCCCATCCAGGATCTCGACCCGATGGGGATGGCCTATGGCTCTGGCCGCCCTTGCAGCCACCTCCCATGCGCTATCATGCCCGAAGCTGAACGTCACAAGCTCGATCTCGTCGAAGAACGGCTCAAGCAGTATCGCAGTCAGCCCGCTATCCTTCCCGCCGCTGAACAGAGTGGTGACCTTCATCCTCATATCCGCCGGATGTTGATATCCCTCTTCTTCGGCTGGGCCTGCTTTAGTATGGCCTTCAGCTGCTCATCTGTTATCGCTGACCTTATGCGTCCGCTCTGGGCGAGCATGATAAGCTGAGCCTCTATCTGAGCTACAAACTCAGGCCTCGTCATGCGGATGCTGCTCAGCCGCTCTCTGGCCTCGGGCGTCAGTATGGCCCTGAGTATCGCCTGCTTCCTGGCCTCGAGCTCCTGCTGCATCTGCTCCTGCTGCGCCGCATACAGCTGGGACTCCAGCTGCCGTCTCTGCAGCTCCTCAAGCCTCTTGCGTCTCAGATCTGCCAGCTCATCGTCCATATCTCAATACCTCGCCAGTTCGGGGATCTTCTCCACCAGTCTCATCTTGACCCTGTGGGCGATATCGTCCAGAAGGGCCTGGCCCTCAGGGGTGATATGTCTCCCGTCCTTCTGCTTCTTGACATATCCGGCCTTTTCCAGCTGCTGGAGCGCCTCTCTTATAACAGAGCCGCTTCCCTTGACCGACCTGCCTGTGGCCACCCGGTTCTTGGTCTTCCCTCCATAGTGTGTCCTGAGCCTGGACACGCCCACTGGCCCGTCGACATAGACATGGCGGAGTATCGATGCACATCTCACGTACCACCAGTCAGCATTGCTGGGTGGCATCTCCGTATGCACTCCAGTCTTCACGTACGCGGCCCATGCAGGCGGCGTGATCTTGCCGCTCGCCTTCAGCTCCTCAGCAACCGCGTTAATCAGATCAGCTGGAGGCACATCATAAACAGTTGTCAAATCCTTCAATCCTCCACGATGATAAGGAACGGACCAGGAAACTTAAAAACAAAACAAGTATAAATGCTTTTTCCGTAGGCCGCTGGGCTTCTCCGGATGGCATTTGCGCCCCAGTAAAGCAATCCTGCCTGGGTTCGCAGAAGCTGCGGGGTGCATGGTAGCGAAACTCTCAGGAAGATGCGACCTGATCGCGAGCGATGACAGGAATCGCCGGGCAGAAGGGCTCTTCTGAGAACACTTCAGTCTGCAGTCATGCTCTGATACACCCTTTCCACGAGTGGAAGGGGAGAGATGCTGTTCATCCCCAGAGCCAGATCATCCGGTCCCAGACCGAGGGCGATGCCAGCAAGCTGTGTGATATACAGCACAGGAATCCTGAGATCGACACCATATCGCCGCTCGATCGTGCCCTGCTTCGCATCCAGCATGAGATGACAGAGGGGGCATACCGCCATGATCATATCAGCGCCAGCCCGCTTCGCGCTCATGAGTATGTGA
The DNA here is from genome assembly GCA_029553285.1 of Methanobacteriota archaeon. Taxonomy (GTDB): domain Archaea; phylum Halobacteriota; class Methanosarcinia; order Methanotrichales; family Methanotrichaceae; genus Methanothrix_B. The sequence continues at coordinate 8,540 of JAKPCO010000069.1, read as the reverse complement.
TACGCGCTCTCCAGCGCTGCATCCTCTCTGCTCATGAATACAGGACCGCCACAGCAGAGCATCTTGAGCGGCGACTCGACAGGCTCAGCACCCAGCGTTCTCACCAGATCCTCAAGCACCTTCGGATGCTCCGGGCTGTCGATGCCGTTGCCGGGTCTGGTGAGAAGACAGCCGTAGTAGGGCGAGACCCGGAGACCGCTGAGCTTTATGGGAAGCTCCCTGTTCTTGAGAGACTCGGAGAGCATCTCAACGACATGCATGACCCTCGCGCCCTTGTATTTTCTCTCCAGAACAGAGTTCAGGCGTGCGCGCAGGCCGTTATCCTCGAGGCGGCGAATCGCGCTGCGGAGGTTGCTGTAGCATATGGAGCACGTCGTCATTATCGGAAGCGAGCTCTGCGTCAGGTTTCTGGCAGCCAGGCCAACAGAGAGCATCTCGTTCGGCACGTGAGTTGCTCCACAGCAGCTCCAGTCCTCCAGCTCGATCAGCTCTATTCCAAGAGCCCTTGCGACCGATCTCGTGGAGATATCGTACTCGCGCCCCGTCGCCTTTGACACGCAGCCAGGGTAGTATGCGATCTCACTCATTCTCAAACTCCCTGAAGATGCGCTCGATCTCGTCCATGCCTTTAACAGAGCCCGGATCCAGAGATACCTTGCCCCTGCTGAGAAGCTCTATCCCCATCTCCATTATCGGAACCGCAGCATCCGGATTCCTGAGAGCGTATGCAGCAGAGAGCAGGACCTCCGAGATCCTCCCCATGCTCCTGATCTGATCCATGAAAATTCTTTCGAAGGACGCATCTCTGCTCCGGATTCCCTCACGCTCGCAGATCTGCCTCAACGCGGAGACAACCGCCTTCGGCCTTATCCCCCTGGGGCATCTCACTGTGCATAAAAGACATGAGGTGCAGAGCCATATGGAATCGCTGGCAAGCGCCTCTATCTTTCTTCCATCGAGAACCAGACGGATCAGCTTTCTTATGCTGTTGTCCATCAGATGGGCTGTGGAGCAGCTCGATGAGCATGTGCCGCACTGGATGCATGTCCTGATCTCCTCTCCCGCGAGCCTGATTACCTCCTCTGTGAATTTCGCCCCACTCATCCAGACTCCTCCTGGGCTATCCTGGCTGCGATCTTCCTCCTCGCCTCCTCAACAGGAGCCCTCTCCCAGAGGTATCTGACCTTCGGCGTCCTCATCGCCTCATCTATTCGTCGGAGTGATTCATCGATCCGCCTGAGAAGCTCAGGATCGCGCTCTGGAGCTTTGATCTTCGGCGGCGGTGGTCTCTCGACCGCCGGAGGCGCCAGCGTTCCAGAGACATCATATCTCCTCTTCTCGCCTGTTAGTATCGCATGTATCGCATCCCGCCACTCTGAGGCCCATGGCGTCTCCTTTATCGGGGTGTGGGAGACCTTCGTCCTGGTGACATCTATGCCGAAGAGGTGGCATGCGTTGGCGCACGCCCCGCAGAGGATGCACTGATCCTCAACAACCCCAATTCTGCCCTGATCATCGACGTACCAGCAATCTGCTGGACAGACGTTGAAGCAGCCGTGGCATCCCACAGGATCGCATTTCACCAGGCGATCGCTTACGAGTCTTATCTCTCCCTCGAAGGGCTTCACGACATCCATCGCCTCGTACGGGCAGACTATCGCGCACCTGCCGCATCCGATGCATCTCTCCTGATCCACATCAATGCTCCCTTTGAGATCGAGGGTCGCATCAAGGGGCTCTCCCTTTACGGATATCGCCTCCTCAGGGCATATTCCAACGCACAGCCCGCAGTAGTCGCAGAGATCTTCATCTATGAGAAGCTGCTCATACGGCCTGAGATCCCTCGGATCCTTCTCCCTTTCGAGAAGCACAAACGCCTTGCAGAACCTGGCGCATATCCCGCAGAGGTTGCATTTCTCTCTGTCGACAGAGATCTCCCCCTCTATACCCTCTCTGAGGGGTCCGAAGTCATCTCTGGTTTTGTTGAACACAACGGTTATCGCCTCTGTCGGGCAGACGGGCTCGCATAATGTGCACGGCAGGCACCTCTCGTTCGGCTCTGCCTTCCTGAGAAGTCTTGGATATCGATCATCTGTCTTGATATCCACATCGTTCACTGTGAACCTGTACGCGTTCACAGGACAGAAGTTCGCACACATCCCGCAGAAGACGCATGCATCCAGATCTATGAGCACTGGCGGGGCATCCAGGCCTGTTGCTATCTCCAGGATAGGACCTGACTGCAGAGCCTTCGTCGGGCAGAGGGAGATGCATATACCACAACCGTTACATGTTTTGTAATCATAGTCCAGGATCTTGATGATATCCCCGCTCCTCTGTCTGCATATCACATGAGAGCCCTCAACATCCATATCCTTCTCTATCTCCAGCATGCTCAGACCTTCCCTGACGGCAGCGCGGCCGCAAGCTCTGTTCCGACTGGGCCGAGATCCCTGAGCTCCTCGACGAACTCCTCTATCTTCCTCGCAAGTATATCTCCCTCGCTCGCCGCGCACCATGCCACCTTGAGCCGCCTCGGATCGATTCCTATTTCCTTGAGAAGACCCTTGAGAACTTCCACGCGCTGGAGCGCATGCAGATTTCCGCTCACGTAATGGCACTCCCCTATACGGCATCCTGCTATGAGAACGCCATCAGCGCCGCGCCTGAGCGCCTCGAGAACAAAGCTCGGATCGACCCTGCCCGCACACATCACTCTTATTATGCGGATGTTCGTCGGGTACTGGATTCTGGAGGTGCCTGCGAGATCAGCTCCGGCGTAGCTGCACCAGTTGCACAGGAAGCCGACGATGAATGGATACTCGCCCTTCACAGCGGTGGCAGCCCTGATCTGGGCGAGTATCTGCTCGTCCGAGAAGAGACGCATCTCTATCGCATCAACAGGGCATGCTGCAGAACAAGTGCCACACCCCTTGCATCTTGCCTCATCTACGAAAGCGGTATCCTTCACGCTTATCGCCCTGCTCGGGCATGTGTCTACGCAGAGCCTGCAGCCTATGCATTTCTCCCGGTCCACAAATGCGACCGTTGGATCAAGTTCGATCTCACCCTTGAAGAGCAGCTGCATCGCCTTCGAGGCTGCAGCGCTCCCCTGGGCTATCGAGACCTGTATCTCCTTCGGCCCGGATGCGCATCCTGCTATGAAAACACCATCTATGTGAGCCTCCACAGGACGCATCTTCGGATGAGCGATCTCAAAGAACCTGTCAGGCCTTCTCGATAATCCGAGGAGATTGCCCACGACCTCCGCATCACTGTTCGCCTCAAGGCCTGTTGAGAGCACAACGAGGTCGTATCTCTTCATGAGGGTCTTCCCGAGAAGCGTGTCCTCGTAGTGGACGTAGAGACCATCATCGCCCTCCTCCACAGAGGAGACACGCCCGCGAATGAAGTTTATGCCGAGCCTCTGCGCCCTGAGATAGAACTCCTCGTACCCCTCGCCCCCGGCCCTTATGTCTATGTAGTGTATCGAGACATCCGCATCCGGGTATCTCTCTTTGATGAGCTGCGCGTTCTTCAGGGATGCCATGCAGCATATCCTGGAGCAGTACGGGTTCCCCACGGTCTGATCCCTCGATCCCACACACTGGATGAACGCAACGGATCTCGCGATCTCTCCCGTGGAAGGTCTTACAACATCACCTCTCGTGGGGCCTGCGGCGTTCAACATCCTCTCTATCTGGAGCGTGGTCACGACATCCCTGTACCTTCCGAAGCCATACTCCTCCTTCCTGGATGCGTCGAACGGCTGCCATCCGGTGGCGACTATTATCGCGCCGACGTCCAGCTTGAATTCCTCGGATTGCTGATCGTACTTCACAGCGTCCGCGGGGCAGGCCTCTGCGCAGAGACCGCAGCCTATGCATGCGTTTGTGTCAATGCATGCCACAAGCGGCACAGACTGCGGGATAGCCATGTAAATCGCCTTCCTCTTTCCCAGACCAAAATCGTACTCGTTCGGAACCTCTACGGGGCATGCGCTTGAACACTCGTTTATGCAGCCCTTGCAGAGCGTCGGATCCACATAACGCGGCTTCGTGACCCCAGTCACCCTGAAGTGTCCCACTGTGCCCTCGATCGCGAGTATCTCAGAGTACGTCATGAGCTTTATCATGGGGTTCGCATAGACCTCAGCCATCTTGGGCGCGAGGACACAGATCGAGCAGTCGTTCGTGGGGAAGACATCTGTGAGAAGCGCCATGTAGCCACCGATGGTCGGCCTGCGCTCGACCAGGTACACCCTCAGACCCGCGTTCGCAAGATCTAGCGCGGCAGAGATCCCGGCGACGCCCCCGCCGATCACAAGCACGTCCCTGCTAACAGGCATGCTCTCCGTCTCGAGTGGATGGAGGAGAGCTGCCTTGGCGACAGCCATCGCTATGAGGTCCTTTGCCTTCTGGGTCGCCAGAGCCGGCGAGTCCATGTGGACCCAGGAGCACTGCTCCCTGATGTTCGCCATCTCCAGCATGTACTGGTTGAGCCCGGCCTCGGTTATGGTCCTGCGAAAGGTGGGCTCATGGAGCCGGGGGGAGCATGCCGCGACGACGATCGCATCGAGCTTGAGCTCTGCTATATCGCTCTTGATCGTGTTCTGGCCTGCATCTGAGCATGTGAACTGTATGTCGCGGGCCACAACCACATTCGGAAGCATCTCAGCAAAACGCCTCAGCTCCTCGACATCGAGTGTCGCTGCTATATTCAGCCCGCAGTGGCAGATGTAAACTCCAATGCGCATGGGCCTCTCAGATGGATCCATCGATCCCTGGGTTCACCTTATCGAACATATAGCTAGCGGTGCATATCACAGAATTGCCATGACATGCACTGGGATGTATAAACACAGAGATCATGCTCAGGGAGAAGACTGCGCATACTCGCTGAGCTTCGAGCGGATGAACTCGCCTGTTATCACAGTCCCCCTGCAGGTGCCGAGGTTTATGTTGATGAGCATGCCCACGACCGCGCCATCCTGAAATACAGGAGTGCCGCTGTCTCCAGGGCCAGGCAGGTTTCCGGGCTGGAGCACGACATACGCTATGCTCCAGGATGCCTCTGTTACCCTGCAGCCCATGCGCCTGGCGCTGTTGATCAGCTCCGCGTCACCCAGCCTGGGTCTGGCGAACCGCGTGGGCTCACACTGCCCCAGAACTAGAAAGAAGGCGATGTCAGCGTCGCTGCAGTAATGAACAACCCTGGAGCGGTGAGCGCCTATCCTCAGCTCGTCCGTCCCTGAGTATCGGAATATGTGGGCCGGAGCCACCCCCAGGTAGCCCCCGCGGTAGGGATAGAATGCTGAGACAACTCCGCCGGATCTGCCGGATATGAACTGATCGCCGGCCCTGAGCATGATATACCCTCTTTTATTCAGGTTTGCTGCCACAAATGCTTATGCACGATCACTCAGATCATACATGCAGTTTGTTATCTCCTGTGATGAGAGGTGTGACCTGCCAGGATCTCCGCAGATCACATGTCGTCAGTCCCACAACAGAACCTACCTGTATCTCATTCTTGAGATGTGGCCGCATCGCATGCATCTTATCACTAGAACACCGCCTCTCAGCCTGACCATACGCTGCGTAGGCGACAGAAAACCCCTGCATCTCCTGCAGAACATGCGCTTCATCTCTCTCGTCGGTCTGACCCTGAGACGCATCCCGATTCTCAGAGCCAGCTCGACATACCTGTCGCTCCTCTCAGGATGTGTACCTGCACTGGCCCTGGCCAGCTCGAAGAGCCTCTCCATGCGCTGGCGTGCGATATCCTTCAGTACATGTGCCTGCCGCCTCTTCACATCTGACCAGGGGATGATTTGATATAAAAGCTATTTCCAGTGAAGATCGCGATGAAGCGAGTCTCTGTACGGATAGAGCCGGAGATGCTGGAGTACATAAGATCCAAAAAGACGGATCTGCGGATAGCAACGACCTGCGAGGGTCCCCTGATCTTCTCCATCAAAACTAGCCCCCCGAAGGATACGGATTTCTACATGGAGGTCGAGGGGAAGAGGATCTACATCTCAGCGATCCAGGCACCGCTGATAAAATCGATAGACAGGAGAATGCTCCCGCGCTGCGCTCTCGAGAGGAGGTAGCCTCTGATTGATGCAGCGCGATCTCGATCACCGACTCTCAAGCCAGCTCTTCAGCGCTTTCATGGACCTCCCTCTGTGCGAGATCATGTTCTTCTCCGCGAGGTCCATCTCCGCAAGAGTCCTGCCATCGACCTCGAATATCGGATCGTAGCCGAAACCGCCGGCGCCACGTGCCTCGAAGCCTATTCTCCCGCGAAGCTCTCCTTTGAACAGAACCGGCTCCATTCCAGGAGCGGCGTACCCAACGACAGATCTGAAGGATGCTGCGCGATTCTCGACCCCATCCATGAGTTTAAGGATGCCGCTGTTTCCTATCGTCCTCTGGACGTAAGCGGAATACACTCCGGGAAACCCGTTCAGAGCCTCTATGAATAGCCCGGCATCCTCTATGATGAACGGTGAGTTGAGCCTGGAGGATAGCTCCTTCAATCCAAAAAGCACAACCTCCTCAAGTGTATCAGCCTGGATCTCCGTATAGCCCAGATCTGCCTGGACGAGATCCTCTATCAGTCTCTGCGCCTCGACGAACTTTCCCCTGTTGCTGGTGACAAAACGGATCATGGGTACCATCCATCAGTATTTTATCTCACAGGTGGAGGCAATGACGATGCGGCTCGATATCTATCTTGTGGAGATCGCCGGATCCAGATCCAAGGCTGTACACCTGATCAAGAGCGGTAAGGTCATGGTGAATGGTGCAGTCTGCAGGAAGCAATCTTACAGGGTGAAGCCCTCTGACAGAGTTGAGATCGTAGAGGGCTTCAGGTATGTCAGCAGGGGAGGATACAAGATAGAGGCCCTCTTCCAGGGTAGATCTGATGAGATAAGGGGATTGAGCGTTCTGGACGTGGGATGCTCCGCAGGCGGCTTCTCAGACTTCTTCCTTCAGCACGGCGCTGCGCGGGTTTGGGGGATTGATATCGCAGAGGGGTGCGTGGATCCCGCGATGCTCAGCGATCCAAGGTTCAGGTTCACCGGCGGGCTCGATGCGAGATCCTCCGAGGAGCTTGTTAAGCACCTCGGAGATGAGCGGTTTGATCTGATCTCGGTGGATGTGAGCAATGTCTCTCTGAGAGATGTGCTGCCGAACCTGAGGAGGTTTCTGAAGAGGGATGGAAGAATCGTGGCTCTATTCAAGCCGCCGTATGAGATCGATGGCGGTCACAGAGAGGCAGACGCGGAGAGGGCGAGGAGCAGCTTCGAGCGGTGGCTGGAGCCGGAGTTCGAGGTGGTTCATTCATGTCCATCTCCGATACGGGGAGGACCGAAGAACAGGGGCACGATCGAGTACCTCTACCTGCTGAGGGCCAGATGACACCAGATCTTTGGAGATGCATGTGGAGGATTCGCATCATTTGATTCAGCATCTGGACTTCATTGTCATTATCCGGATCAATGCCCAAAACTCTCAGCGCGAATGCTCGCATCCTATTGAGCTGTTTCCTGAAAGTCGGCTGCTTCCTCAAGAGGGCTGCCGCATATCCTACAGTACCTCGCATCCTCCTCGTGCCACTCCTGACCGCAGCCAGTGCAGATGCGCCTCTTCCGCGGGGCAGAGATCCACTCCCTGAAGATCCTGCTCACCTGTATCGGTATCAGAATTATGCCGGATATTATCATCATCAGTGTGACAAGACGACCGGCCCCCGAGACAGGGACGATATCACCGAAGCCGACGGTTGAGACGGCAACAACTGTGAAGTAGAACGCATCGCCGAAGTTATTGACATCAGGATTCACAGGATTCTCGGCAAAGTAGAACAGGCCGGAGGATATGAAAAATATCGTTATCACAGTGAAGACAAGCCTTGCGACGTTCAGCATCCTCAGGCTGATTATGCCGAAGAGAAGATGGTCCTCGGCTATGAACCTGAGAAACCTGAATATCCTGAAGACGGCCATGATTCTTATGGTCTGGATGAAGCGCAGATCAGCGTATACCCCAAAGATCGGAAGCACCAGCAGTATGAGAGTCGGCATTATGGCAATAAGGTCTATAATGCTGTATGTGTCCTTTATGTAACTCCAGCGATCAGGCGCTCCATAGAACCTGAGGAGGTACTCGATCACGAATATGAAGATGATCGCAACCTCGAGCCTCCAGAGCATCAGTGAGACACGGGAAGGCATAGGATACGTCTCGACGACGAATAGCCCCACGACCATGATGTTCAGAGCGATGATGGCGATGTCTATGGCCCTGCCCAGAGGCGTCTGGAAGTCTATCATGTAAAACTGTATAGTCTCCCTGAGGCTCCTGGTGCCTGCACATCTATCCGGTTTCTCTGCTGTGTTGGATAACTATTTAAACTAGGAAAATATATAATATATTTCATGGCCTATGAGGATAACCGCAATTGGCGCGAATACAATGAGAAATTGGTTAGGCGAGGATGGTTTTACCTTAGCACTGACTTTGTGAATA
>JAKPCO010000106.1 GCA_029553285.1 Methanobacteriota archaeon | reverse complement strand
GGTACCTTATTTCTGCTGAAGAGAGGTAAGCTGGATAACGTAGAAATCAGAGTGCTTGATATCATCCAGCATCACCCTCTCTAAATTTCAGTGAACCAATTTTATGCTCAGTTCTGGTTTTTATCTTATTCGGACAGGTCCCCCCGCGGGCAACGATATGTTTATAAATGATAAATTCAACATATTATGGTCCCTTTAACGAGGGCTGGCATGAGCATGGCATGATGTCGCTTTGAGTGCCGGTGCGATAGGGGGACGACATGCCGCATTGATAGGTCCTTGTGGGAGATCACTGACAGGATCTGACGATGACCTCAAGACAACCCAGATGCGGTACATGAGCCCGTTGCGAGGGTTGCCGGTCAGACAGAGGTTACCGCAGGATGATGTACCGGAGTTAGCATCGGGCGACAGATTCCTGTTACACTCCTACGGAGATTCGGTGATCTGAACCCACGACGTATGGTGTTTTTCTTTATGGGATTATCCGGGCCCGCAGCAATCCAGGCAGTGAGCAGATCACGCGCAAATCTTATCTACATTGTGTTTCGACTAGAGCACATACCCATGGTGGTGTGGTTGAACAAACTCTCCCCCCACAAGCACTGTATAATATGTGGCAATGCCATTGAGGCCGATAGCACATTCTGTGATGAGCTCTGCGAATCCAGATACAGATCGGCCCAGAGGCGGCAGCAGCTTGTTTTTGTGGTCTTTCTTCTCCTGATGATAGCAACATTCGTCCTGCTCGGCATTCTGCCAGCACTCTTCGGGCAGAGCAGGCCCGGCTGAGGTGGTTGATGTGAGGTATCTCGTACTGATTGCAGCATCGGTGTTTTTGCTATCTTATGCCTCTGCTGGACTGAGCTACATACAGGTGAAGGATGTGACCATGATCCCCGATGGCGACGAGCTGAGGCTTCAGGTGAATTACACGCTGGAGCCCTTCGCGCGGCTGTATGTGCTTGCTCTGGGGTGCAGGCATATAGAGCCGGAGCTGATCAGGCTGTTCTCCAGCTACCAGAATGTGAAAACAGTGAAGGCCAAGCCATCCACAGCAACGCTCGTCGTCGAGAATGCTGGCACGTACCTTGACGGCTACTACCTGTACGACGCGAAACCTCTTAGCGTGCCGGTCTCCAAGTTCACCGTGGTTTACCCTGAGGGTGTCACCAGGACTTTCATCAATGTCACCTCCACACCTAGCATATTCGTGAAGGAAAATGCGCTGAGAATGGCTGCACGGTAAACCGGTGCTCTTTTTCCGGACATCACATGAACGATTCCAGCTCTAGCGCGAGATGATCGGCTCTGCTCTCAAAGGTATATACATCATAATCAGAATATAGACATAAGTCAAGATATATTTTTTATTTTGGCATAGTATATATAATACCGCGCTCTCTCTGCCATCGGTGATCGAAATGAGATTGCTGGCATTAATAGCCGTAATGCTTGTAATGGGATTCATCAGCCCTGTGCTGAGCGCCACGGATGTGCGTGTATCAGGATCGACCACTGTGCTGCCTCTTGCATCGGTATGTGCTGAGAGCTTCAACTCGGAGCAGAGCGATTACAGGGTCACTGTCACAGGCGGTGGCACTGGAGTGGGAATAACTGATCTGGGAGAGGGGAGGTCGGATATCGCCATGGCATCCAGAGAAGTAACAGATACTGAAAGAAACAAGTATGAGACCGCCGACAGAAAGTTCAATGAAATACTGGTGGGATACGACGGCATAGTCGTAGCGGTGAGCCCTCAGATTTATGAGGCCGGCGTGAGGGAGCTCACAAAAGAGCAGGTCAGAATGATATACGCCGGTGAGGTCAGCAACTGGAAGGACCTCGGAGGCCCTGACAGGAGGATATACGCCATAGCGAGGAGGGCAGGATCAGGCACACGGGATACATTCAACGAGGTCATAATGGGATCCAAGGAGGCGGAGACTCCAGGAGTATCGACAGAGGCAGCGGACAACTCTGAGGTGAAGACCGCCATAAAGGGCAGCGACAAGGCGATAGGCTATCTGGGGTACAGCTATGCCACAGATGGTGCTGTGAAGGGGGTCACGCTTGATGGTGTGGAACCCACAATCGATAACATCAAATCCGGAAAGTACCCGCTGGCAAGGAAGCTCTACTTCTACACCCTCGGCGAGCCCAGCCCGGGAGCCCAGGCCTTCATAGACTTCGTGCTGAGCTCACGCGGACAGGCTCTGGCAGAAAAGGCCGGCTATATAGTGGTGTGAGTGCTGGATCTGAAGATCCGCACTCGACTATTTTTACAGAATCGTGATGCTCTCCAGCATCTCCCATGTAGACGGCTCACAGCTGGCGCACACGATTCACAGATCTCATCTCCCTCAGCTTTGCCAGATCGGACACGAAAAGCTCCATCCGGCCCATATTTCTCAGAACAGCAGCGGGGTGGAATGTGATCAGGTACAGATCATCGAATACCCTTCCCCTGAGAGCTGTCACGCCCTGCACCCCGAGGATCGCCTTCGCTGGGATGTTCCCGAGGAGGCAGATGGCTGATGGTCTGATTATCTCGATCTGTTCTCTCAGATACGGCATGCACGCCCTGATCTCCCCACTGCTGGGCCGCCTGTTTCCGGGCGGCCTGCACTTTACGACGTTTGTTATGAAGATCTCGCTGCGATTTAATCCAGCGAGATCCAGAGCTCTGTCCAGGAGAGCCCCGGCCCTCCCCACAAAAGGCCTCCCTGCAAGATCCTCGGCCGCGCCCGGTGCTTCGCCAACCATCATGACCCTCGCATCCTCAGGCCCCTCCCCAGGAACAGCGTTCCTTCTCGTCTGCGAGAGCCCGCACCTCTCGCACCTCATGATCTCGCGCGCGAGCTCACTGAGATCGTTCCCGCACATGATTCCTCCGCAACCATGAGAGCTCCTGCGCAGCCCTCTTGCCGCTCATCTCCTCCCGAACATCTTCTCCAGGCTCTCAGTGGATATCCGAACAACGACAGGCCTTCCATGCGGGCATGTCCTGGGGTTGTCGCATGCGAAGAGGTCTGTGAGAAGCCTGAGCATTGCTCTCTCGCTCAGCTTCTCTCCTGATTTTATCGAGCCCCTGCACGCCAGAAGCTTCAGAGCCTCGTCCCTGAACGATATCCTGCACGCTCTGCCGAGATGCAGAATCTCCCTCAGAACATCGCGAATCGACTCAGGCCTCTCAAGGCCCATAGCTGCTGGCACAGACCTGACACTGTACGCCCTCCCCCCGAAGTGATCGATCTCGAATCCGATCTCCTTGAGCTTCGCGGAGAACGAATCTAGCAGTGCCGCCTCCCCGGGGGAGAGCTCCACGGTGACCGGCTGGATCAGCTCCTGAGAGATGCTTCCGCTCTCGCATTTCTCGAGGAGATGCTCGTATCGGATCCTCTCAGCCGCAGCATGCTGATCCACTAGGATTATACCATCATCATCCTCAACGATGATGTAGAGATCGAGAGCCTGGCCCACAATCCTGACGAGCGGCTCCGAGATCCTCTGCTCGGTCTGCACCTCCAGCGGAAGCGTCTCCTGAATCTGGGGCCTGGAGCTCCAGAGCTGCGGCTCTGCGATCCCGGGGGGATTGGCTGCAGGTATCGCTGAGGACCTCAGCGCGTCGAGCGCTGCATCCCTCACGGCATCGTATATCTCACCCTCCCGGAGAAACCTGACCTCCCTCTTCGCGGGATGGACATTCACATCCACCAACGATGGTTCTACCTCGATCGAGATGACTGCAACAGGATTCCTGCCTGACTGCAGGAATCCCCTGTACGCTTCCCTCAATGCCTGAACGACAGCTTTGGAGTACACCGGCCGGCTGTTCACGTAAACGAGAACAGACTCAGCGTCCTGGCGGGAGGCATCAGGGGAGGAGATCATCCCACAGAGATCGAACCCATCCCCTTCTGCCGTTATGGAGATCATGCCCTTCACAGTCCTGAGGCCGAATGCTCTGATCAGAGCATCATCCCATGTCTCTGAGGCGTTCGATCTGAAGAGAGTCTTCCTGCCCGATGACAGCTCAAATGATATCCTGTAGTGTATTATGGCCATCTGCGTCACAAGCTCTGCGATCCTCGCGAGCTCCTGTGAGGGGGATGAGAGGTGCTTGAGCCTGGCGGGGATGCACTCAAAAAGTCCCCTGACCTCCATGCTTGTCCCGTAAGGGCATCCATCATCCCTCACCTCAACCACCCTTCCATTCTCCAGCCGGAGGTAGGTGCCCATCTCAGAGCCTCTGGTCCTCGTATGCACCTCCACGCATCTCGATACACTGGCTATCGAGGAGAGGGCCTCACCGCGGAATCCGAGGGTTTTAAGCCTGAAGAGATCATCAGCTGTCGAGATCTTGCTCGTGGCGTGTCTCTGGAATGCAAGTGGCAGATCATCACGCTCGATCCCGCAGCCGTCGTCGACAACCCTTATGAGCGAGATCCCGCCATCTCTGACCTCGACGAAGATCCTCGTGGCTCCGGCGTCTATCGAGTTCTCGATCAGCTCCTTGACCACAGATGCCGGCCGCTCTATCACCTCCCCCGCAGCTATCCTGCTCACAGTCGCTTCATCTAGTATGTGTATCCTGGTCATCCTTGCGGCCAAGCCTTCTTCTGTATTCCACAAGCAGGTTCAGAGCCTGCAGCGGTGTTATCTCCTCAGGCTCGAGGTTCCTTATCTCCTCGAGTATGGCGCTGTCCTGAGTATCGGGCTGGTTGAAGAATATGAGCTGGGTGTACCTCTTTGGTCTATCCCCTGATCTGCACTTCCTGATCTCTATGGATGCCTGCTCCTCGATGATATCAAGAAGCTCCTCCGCTCTCCGTATCACCTGCTCCGGCACTCCGGCAAGCCTGGCGACATGTATACCGTAGCTCTTGTTTGTCGCACCTGGCACAACAGCTCTGAGAAACGTTATCGATCTCCCCTCCTCCTTCACTGCCATGCTGTAGTTCACTGTTCCAGGGAGATTGAGCTGCGTAAGCTGGTGGTAATGTGTCGCAAAGATCGTCTTTGCCCTTATTCTGGAGTGTATATACTCTGAAACCGCCCATGCTATGCTCAGTCCATCGAATGTGCTCGTTCCCCTGCCGATCTCATCGAGCAGTATCAGGCTGTTCTCAGTGGCTGAGACCAGTATGTTCGCAAGCTCGCTCATCTCCACCATGAATGTAGATCGCCCTGAGACGAGATCGTCCCTTGCGCCGACCCTTGTGAAGATCCTGTCGACCAGGCCTATCTTCGCATATGATGCAGGAACGAACGAGCCGATCTGTGCCATTATCACTATCAGAGCGACCTGACGCATGAATGTCGACTTGCCTGCCATGTTCGGGCCGGTCAGTATCATGAACCAGCTGCTCTCATCCATTGTGAGGTCGTTCGGAACGAAGCTGCCCTTCATTGCCCTATCGAGAACCGGATGCCTGGAGTCGCGGAGCACTATCTCTCTGCCAGCACCTACCAGAGGCCTCACCATCGCCCCCCGGAGAGCAGCCTTAGTCAATCCCAGAATCGTGTCCAGCTCGCCCAGGGCAGCTGCAACCTCCTGCACGGATCTCGTCCTGGATGCGACCTGCCGCCGCAGATCGACAAAGAGCTCATACTCGAGCGCTGACGACCGCTCCTGAGCTGAGAGCACCCTGTTCTCCATCTCCTTCAGCTCCCGGGTCACGAAGCGCTCCGCACCGGAGAGCGTCTGCTTTCTTATGTAGTCGTCCGGAACCATTGGAAGATTCGGCTTCGTGACCTCTATGTAGTAACCGAAGACGTTGTTGTAGCCGACCTTCAGCGACTTTATCCCCGTCCTCTTCCTCTCAGAGGTTTCGAGCTCCGCGATCCAGCTCCTCCCGCTTCTGAGCGCTGCGCGCAGCTCGTCCAGCTCGGTGCTGTATCCGTCCCTTATCACGCCACCATCCCTTGGCGAGGATGGAGGGTCATCTGACAGCGCCCTTTCAAGAAGACCCTCCAGATCATCAAGTTCATTCAAATCCAGCCTCTTTCTGATATCAGCGAGATACTCCGACTCCAGACCGCTCATCGCCCGTGAGATCTCTGGGATCCGGCGGAGCGATGCCCGCAGCGCCACGAGATCCTTTGGCCCTGCGCTCCCAAGCGAGACACGCCCGATGATCCTCTCCAGGTCGCTGAGACCCTCGAGAAGCTCCGAGATCTCCTCCCTTATCATCGTTCTTCTCACCATCTCCTCAACCGCATCCTGCCTTCTCCGAATCACCTCCAGAGACATCGATGGCATCTGGAGCCATCTCGCAAGGGTCCTGGAGCCCATCGGCGTGACAGTCTCATCCAGGATCTCCATGAGCGTGCCGCTTCTGGTTCCGTCTCTTAGATTCCTGAATATCTCCAGGTTTCTCAGCGTTATATCATCGAGAAGCATGTACTCAGAGGATGATACCATCCGGATCGGCTTGATATGATCCAGGGAGTGGATCCTGGTCTCGCGCAGATAGGAGATTATCGCGCAGGCAGCACGGGCGCAAAGTGGATTTCTCTCATAAAGATCGCCAGGTATCCCGCCCGAGGATGTATCATTCATGGAGAAATGATCCACATCGAGATGCTGCACCCTCATGCCATCCAGAGATATGCCATGCGGGGCCAGACACTCTGCGGGGGAGAACCTGGCCAACTCGGATCTCAGCCGCTCGACTGGAACCTCAGATGCTATGAAATCGCCTGTTGATAGGTCGAGAAGCGCAAGCCCCGCGAGCCCGTTCTCCGGAAGAACAGCTGCGAGGTAGTTGTTGCTCTTCTCCTGGAGCAGCGCAGGCTCTATCACGGTCCCGGGGGTGACTATCCTGGTGATCTCCCTCCTCACGATCCCCTTCGCATGCTTTGGATCCTCGACCTGCTCGCATATCGCCACCTTGTGGCCTGCGTTGACGAGCCTTGAGAGGTAAACGTCCAGAGCGTGATAGGGTATGCCAGCGAGCGGGATCCTGTTCCCCTCATCGTCCTTCTGCCTCGATGTGAGGGTTATGTTCAGCGTTCTGGAGGCGGTAACGGCATCCTCACCGAACGTCTCATAAAAATCGCCCATCCTGAAGAGGAGCAGGGCATCTGGACACTGCTCCTTTATGCGGAAGTACTGCTCCATGAGCGGCGAGAGCCTTGCCATCAATCACATGTATGCCGCCTCTTAAATATGACTTTCGAATGCGCTGCATAACAGGTCTGCAGCTGCTGTAAAACTGATCCAGCACTCACACAGACATGTAAATCTAACGCCTGTGGGATAAGACTGGTGAGTGTGCCAGATTTGCAGTAAATTCAAAAGAGGCCGGCATGCTCCAGAGCAGCTTTGCACCAATTTACAGCAAATTCGTCACGCTGCTGCGACGCACCCAGCAGCAAGCTGCGGCGTATTCGATTTTAAGATCCGCTCTCATCCATATGATAACTTGCCCATAGAAGCACTGGTCATGCCATGCATTCTTGATGATTGAATAAGTGCGTTCAGCAACCACACTGACGACCTGCAAGTTGCCAAACACATAAGAGCGTTAAGATCAACGCCCATGTGATCGCGGGCTTCCTAGGGGTCGACACTTGATGGCTCTGCGTGGGGGGGCTTCACCGCTCTGATCCTCCAGCCATTTCAGTCAGCATGCGCTCGACCTCGCGCATCTTTTCGGGTGGGCCTATTATTATCAGAACATCGCCCTCCTGTAGCCTCAATCCGCCGATTGGCCTCAGAGTCTCATCGCCCCTGTTAATCGCAAGTACGCCCTCAATGCCGAGCTCATCGAGAGCTCTGCCTGCAGCATTCGAGCCCTCAGGCACTCTTATGGTGTAGATAACCTTTCCCATGAGCTTCAGGTTTGCATCGCAGTAGGCCTCCTCGCAGACGCTGCGAAAGAGGCTGTAGTCACCAGCACGCATATCTTCCACAATCCTCTCGATATCGTCCCTGGTGAGCTGATACCTCTCGAGAACCTTTGCGAATATCTTGACAGACGTCTCATACTCCTCAGGGACGACCTCGTCTGCGCCGAGACTGTGAAGGGCCTCAACCTCCTGAACGTAGCGGGTCCTTGCTATTATGAAAACATCCTCATTCAGACGTCTTGCCATCTCAACGATCTGGCGTGTGGCCACCGGATCTGAGATTGCAATCACCATGACCCTCGCATCTGTTATTCCGAGATGTCTCAGCACGGACTCCTGTGTTGCGTCCCCATAGTAGATGGGCTCTCCATTCTTACCCTCACCCCTCACGATATCAGGATTTAAATCGACCACAACATATGGTATGCCCTTCGACTTTGCAGCCATCGCAACGTTTCTTCCGTTCACCCCGAAACCCACGATAATCAGATGGTCTCTGAGCGTATGCTGCTTCCGGATTCCCTCGAGCTCATCGTATCTGGAGAGCTGTGAGAAGCCAGCTGCCACCCTGTGCGATATGGCTATCATGAAGGCTGTGGAACCCATGGTCAGCACCGTCACATCCAGAAACATCTGGTACACCTCAGGGGATAGAATGCCGGAGTCCAGCCCGACCTTGGAGAGTATGAAGGAGAACTCCCCCACCTGGCTCAGCGCTAGACTGACGAGCACCACCATGCGCATGGGAAGGCCGAGGATGGATATGGCCAGTGCACATGTAACAGCTTTTATTAATATAACACAGATTGAAATGGCTATGATGAGGGCTGTGTTATCAATGAGCACCCTCATATCGAGAAGCATGCCGATGGATACGAAGAAGAAGCTTGAGAAGGCATCCCGCAGCGGTCGGATATTCCCGATCGCGTGAAGGCTGTAGGGAGACTCGGAAATCACCAGTCCGGCCAGAAATGCGCCCAGCCCTAGAGACAGCCCAGCAAATGAGCTGAGCCAGGCCACGGCAAAGCACATGCCAACCGTGAAGAGTAGAAAAAGCTCGTGATCTCTGGTCTTCAGCACCTGATAGAGGATCTTTGGCACAAGCCACTTCGCGCCTGCTATCACAACTGCTATGAGCAGCATCGCTTTGAAGAGGATATAAAGAGGTGATTCTGATGTGGATACAGCCGCTCCGGGCAGCATGGGTATGAGCATCATCATCGGAACCACTATGATATCCTGGAATATCAGTATGCCAAGTATGGTCCGCCCGTGGAGAGCATCAAACTCCCCCCGCTGCTGTATTATCCTGAGGACTATGGCTGTGCTGCTGAGCGATACCATGAACCCCAGGGCAACAGCCTCCCCAGGGGGTCTGTCTAGGCTTGCAAGAATAAAAAGGACCGCAAGTGTGGTGAACAGCACCTGCAGAAAGCCACCGACCAGAACAAACCTCTTTATCTGGAGCATATCCTTAAGGGAGATCTCTATGCCGACGGTGAAGAGGAGCAGTATAACACCGATCTCAGCCAGAACCGCAACCTGATCGAGAGAGCGGATCAGGCCCAGACACTGTGGTCCTGCAATGACGCCAGTTATGAGATACCCCAGAATCGCAGGCATCCTGATCCGGTGGAAGAGAAAGAGCACAGCTGAGGAGAGAACAAATATGATCACTATGTCTCCAAGCAGCTCGGTTTCCAAATGCAGCCACTCCCCGATGAGATCTGCTCTGTTTCACATCCAGGCGATACCGCGCGCAGGGCTTGCTAGATGTTATCCAGCAGGTCCACGATTTCCGCGAAATCGACCCTTGCCGTGGAGTCGATTGTGAGCGGAGTCACCGAGATCTTTCCCTCCTGATAAACAGCCCTGACGTCTGTGCCCTCCCTCTCACCGCAGATGAGATCCCCGCCGATCCAGTAGTACGGACGCCCCCTCGGATCCCTGCGCTCCTCGACAGCTGTCCTGAATATCTTCCTCGCAAGCCTCGTGACGACTATCTCCGTGTCCTCAGTGGCATTCAGCGGCAGGTTGATGTTCAGGATGTCGACCCCCTCAGGCATCCCCCTCTCCAGGACCCTGATCGCAATCCTGCGGAGAAGATTGACAGCAGTATCGAACCTGTACTCCACGGAGTGGTTGTTATCGAACTTGTCACCCTGATCCGCGACCTGTATCGACGCCGCGATCGCGGGTACACCGTAGCTGGCGGCCTCTATGGCAGCGCCGATGGTTCCGCTGGTTGTGACGGTGTCTGTGCTTATGTTCTCCCCCACATTTATGCCCGAGACAGCGAGATCAGGCAGCTCCCCCTTCATCACAACAAAGATGCCCAGTATGACTGAGTCTGTCGGGGTGCCGGAGACAGCATACGCTCTTTTCCCGTCGAGGGTCACCTCTGCCATCCTCAGCGGCTCGAATACCGAGACAGACCTACCAACGCCGCTCCTCTGGCCGGAGGGAGCTACCACCACCACTTCCCCAAGATCCTCGACGCCCCGCACTGCTGCCCTCAGCCCCGGGGCGTAAATCCCGTCATCGTTCGTAACCAGTATCCTGCGCATCCTGCGATCCCTGCTCAGCTCTCATCCGGTCTCTGAGGCAGGAGTTATATCTGTTTTTTGGGTTGCCATACGGGAAATGCGGCCGTCCATCATTCAGATGCATGCCATCACAGAGAGTGGTATCAGTGCGACCCCAGGCGGTCCATTCAGCCGTTCAGGCCCACAACCGGAGATTCAGGAGACCAACATCCATCGCGTGATTCTGCGGAATTCCAGAAGAGATGGCCGGAGAGGCTCTCATCCCGCGATCCGCGGTTGTGAGCAAGATTTATAAGATCCACACATCTCGTTAGCCGGGGTGGTTGATTGAGCATTCGCCTGAGCTGGCAGCGCATCAAATTGCCTGGGACTTCAGAAGAGATATGTGTAAATCCGTGCCGCCTGATTTTTGGTTTGTGCCTATCAGCAGCGATCGCGTTCACACTGCTCATGGCCCTCTCGATAACAGGCAGCGCAGCCACAATCCATGTAGGAAGCGATATACAGAGAAGCATAGATGCAGCATCTCCGGGAGACACCATCATCGTCGGGCCGGGAGTTTACGAGAAGTTCACAGTGAACAAGCGTCTGAACCTCATAGGCGATGGGGCAACTGTAATAGCATCATCATCGGACGCATGCATAAGCGTTGAGGCGGACATGGTGAACATCTCCGGGTTCACAGTCAGGAACGGCCTCTACGGGATAAGGCTGAGCAGGGTCAGTGGATGCAGCATCACCAACAACACGGTGACAGGCTGCAAGCAGCCTGGAATAGTCCTTCTCACATCATCCGGAAACACAATCGCGAACAACAACGCAAGCTACAACGGTGTCGTCGGGGAGGGATGGTACGGGATATACCTCACAGACTCCTCCAACGATAATCTGATAGTGAACAATATCGCCAGCAACAACGGAGCGTATGGGATACACCTCTCCACATCATGCTCCAACAACACGATAAGGGGGAACACGCTCAACGGCAACATGTACGGAGTCTACATGTTCACGGGCTGCTCGAAGAACATCATAGAGAAGAACCTGATCTCCGGAAACAGGGCAAATGGAATAGATCTCAGGTTCAAATGCAATCACAACGTAATAAGAAACAACACAATCACTGATAACCAGGTCGCAGGAATATCTCTCCTGGACTCGGGGGAGAACGAGATACTCGGCAACGATATACGCTCAAACATCAGGTTCGGCATACAGATACAGGGAAAGAGCGACGGCAACACTGTGGTGGGGAACAGCATCACTCAGAGCCCCACTGGGATATTCGTTGAGTCTAACAGCAACATCTTCCACTCCAATCGCCTCATAGACAATGTGGTCCAGGCTGTGGACAGAGGAGAGAACATATGGAACGCTCCGTACCCTGTAGGGGGGAACGCTTGGAGCGATTACTCAGGCGTGGATGAGCGCAGCGGGCCTGCCCAGGATGTGCCGGGGCCGGATGGATTCGGCGACACTCCAAGAGAGATCAGCAACCGCTCGAGGGACATGTACCCTGTCATGGGATACGAGCTCAGGCCCATAAAGATACTGAATGCGAGCATCCCGGAAGAGATCGAAGCCGGAGAACAGCTTCTCATAAAGGCATGGATCGAATCGGTCAACGGTCTTTCCCAGGTATCGGCAAGGATACCGGAGTCCAGGTCGTATGTGCGTCTCTACCAGGCCGGCGATCATTACGAGGGCTCTCTTACCACTGCACTTCTCGATCCTGGTGAGTACTCGGTTGTGATCGCAGCGACAGATAGAAGAGGATATGAACTAGAAGAGGTTATAGGGAAGTTCAGGATCAAGCCCAGGGCGGAGCGCAGCTTTGAGGCTGCGATGGCCCAGCTGAGAGGAAGATCATGATTCGCAGATTCATCATTGTGTTTGGAATGATGCTTGTCATCTCTGCAATGAGCATGCAGTGGGCGAGTGCTGCCTGCCCGCTGTGCAAGCCAGATTATGAAGAGTATCCACACGAGGGGTTCCTGAAGAGCCTGGGGCCTGAGGAGGAGAAGACATCAGCCCCGGTGGTGTCTGCAAAGACCGAGAGGCTCAAGAACCCGCTCTTCAACAAGAGCCTTCAGACGTCTGAGACGAATAGCGATGCTGCATCAAATCAAGCGACTGAAAGCGCGCCTGTTAGATCAAGCAGCATGCTCGTCCCGGTCACAGGCGTCGCCAGATCTGATGTCGTGCTGGATGTGAGCAACGGAGCTAGCGAGTACATAGACGGCGCGGTGCACATAAACTACATGGAGTTCTACAACGAGAACAAGGAGCTCAAATCAGTGGATGAGATAGCAGCGCTTCTCGGAAACGCCGGGATCTCCCCCAGCGACAGGGTTGTGCTGACAGGCACTGATTATAACTGCCCGACATGTCTGGGTGGGCCATTCGGGGCCACATTTGTGTACTGGCTTATGTTATACATGGGCCATGACGAGAGCAGGCTGAAGCTCCTGGATGGGGATACAGAGGACTGGAAGGCTGCAGGCCTGCCGGTGCAGAGCACACCATCTGTGAGACCTGCCACAACCTACACAGTTCAGAGGATCAGATCAGAGCTGCTGGCGACGAATGATTACGTGAAGAATGCTGATGTGCAGATAGTGGACTCCAGGACGTTCGATGCGTTCGGCCAGGGAGCGATACCTGGAGCTCTGAACATACCATACGACATGGTCACCGAGAACGGCAGGCTGAAGAACGAGTCGGTGCTGGAGAGCGTCTTTGCAGGCCTTACAAAGGATAAGCCTGTCGTGGTCTACGCAAACACCGAGTTCAAGGCGTCGATGGTGTGGTTTGCGCTGAAGATGATGGGATACGATGCCAGGATCTACACATGGAACGACTGGCTGAAGAACCTGCCGGCGTTCAGGATGCAGCTCAACAGCACCCTGACGAGAGCTGAGCCGAATCCAGCAACCCCAGGGCCTGTGAAGATCCACGCTGTCTTCGAGGTGCCGGAGGATGCGAATAAGACGAACAGGACAGATGAGAACCTGACGACGCTCAGCGTCATGGGCTGCGCGACATGCGAACCCATAACGGTATGGGCAGGCTCTCTGACTAAGAGCAAGAACCCTGGACTGAGTCTGGGCAGCTCCACGCAGTACTTCACATGCACCGCAAAGATAAGGGACTCAGAGGGCAATGAGGTCGCATCCGTCCCCATGGAGAGGGTCTCCGATGATGAATACGTCGGGACATGGGACGCGACAGGCGCATCTCCTGGCAGCTACCATGTCAGCTTTGTTGTGACGGTGTACTCGCTCTCAAAGGAGTTTGAGGATGCCCTCACGATTGTGATCCAGTAGGTAGAGGTAGTGAGGTGGGCAATCCGGAGAGGGGAATAACAGGCAGAAAGGCGATGCGTATTTTCTCGGCTGCCCTAGCGGCTGCTCTCCTCCTCTCCATAGTCTTCGCCGAGGACCCGTTCATCTCAGACAGGGCGACGAGATGGTTCCAGAAGGAGTTCAGGGCTCTCATGGAGAGGGATCACAGCGACACCACACCGCCGGTCATAACCAACCCCAGGATTTTTCCATACCAGCTGAAGCGCGGCGATCCGAGGGCGGAGATAAGCGCGAACATCTATGACAGATCTGGCATATCCTCAGTGTACGCGGAGGTCGGCAGAAAACAGGTGCTGATGTTCGATCTGGACGGGGACGGAAGGTACATCGGCTACTGTGGCTCGAACCTTCCTCCAGGTGATTATAATGTGAGCATAGTTGCCGTGGACAGGGCTGGAAACGCAGCCGTAACCCCGTGCAGATCGCTCAGGGTTCTCGATCCGCTGGACCTCAACGCGAACAGGATAGAGGACTCCCTGGAATCACTCGGCCCTGAGGAGACCAGGGTGATAGTGCTTCATGATGATAATGTGACTGAGTCTGAGGGCGAAAAGCTGAGAAACCTGGATATCCTGCGAGGGAGCGCCATGCTCGTTCCAGGGAACAGAATCCCGGAGCTGGCCAGGCTCAGGGGTGTGAAGGGGATATACAGAGATCAGAAGCTCAGGGTGCTCGGCGGGGCGTGCGGAGGGAGCGAATCAGACGTGCCTGGAACTCCTGAGAACCCGAGGAGAGCGGCGACAGGGCTTACAGGCAGGGGCGTGACAGTTGCACTCATCGATACTGGTGTGGATGCAGAGCACGAATCTCTGGATGACCTTGATGATGATCCAGCAACATCTGATCCCAAGATCGTTGCATTCGTTGATATGGTCAACAACCTTGAGAGACCGTATGATGACAACGGTCACGGAACGCACTGCGCGAGCCTGATATCCGGCACAAAGGGCATGGGTGTGGCGCCCGGTTCGAAGCTTGTCGTACTTAAGGTCATGGACAGGGATGGATCATGCTATCTCTCCGACGCGCTCTCCGCACTTGACTGGTGCGCCAAGAACAGGGATGTGTACGATATCAGGGTGATATCCTTCAGCGTCGGAGGGGATCGGAGCTCTGACAGGCCGACGCTCCTCGATGAGGCCTGCAACAAGATGGCCGAGGAGGGAATTATCGTTGTTGTTGCGGCCGGCAACTCCGGGCCATCGCCGTCTTCCATCGTCGTTCCTGGAGAGGCGGAGGAGGTGATAACCGTCGGCGCCATAGACGCAAGGGGGAGAATCTTTGAGCGATCCTCACGCGGGCCCACCTCCGATGGCAGAATCAAGCCGGACATAGTGACCATCGGGGTCGATGTGCCATCAGCGCTCGCAGGAACGAAGAACGATGAGAGTTGCATGAGCGGGACATCCATGGCAGTTCCACAGGTTGCTGGAGCTGCTGCTCTGATTCTGGAGGGCTTCGGGAACCTGACTCCAGCTGATGTCAAGAGGGTGCTTCTGAGATCTGCGGATGATCTTGGGGATCCAGGCGCGGATAACACGTTCGGCTGGGGGGCGATGAACATCACCAGGGCCGTTCAGTACCTGAGAAACGATCCGGAGATGGTGGCCGGGCCTGAGCTGAAGAGCGTTGACCTGAGCTCGAACGAGGCAAATGTTGGGGATCTTGTTGTGATCGAGGCGCTCGTCGCAGGCGAGGTCGAGGAGGTGACTTCCACGATAACAGGAGCTGAGAAGGAGGCAGAGATACCGCTGGTCGACTTCGATCGCAACAGCATATACACAACATTCTGGGAGACCGGCCTCTGGAGGCCTGGAAATTACACAGTAAAAGTCGAGCTTCGCGGGAGGTACGGCGAGAGGGTCAGCAGATCCATACCCTTTCGCCTGAACCCCAGGACAGGATAGCCCCAGATGGCAGATAAGCTTCTGAATCACTTCCGGTTTTCCAGATTGCCACTCTGCTTTAACCTGCGGCCGGGAGCTCTTGGCATTCTCTTCGCTTCCTCCTCATGTCTCGAATACATCGCTTGCAGCCCTCACCTCCTTCAGCTGTGCTATTCTGTATCCTGTCACAACCTGCCGCCTTCCCGCCAGTGCCCTGTCGATCTCCACGTCTCCGGTGTCGACCAAAAGATACCTCAGATCCCTCAGCTTGTGAGGCGTCGCTATCAGTATCAGTCTCTCCGGACCCACGATCCTCAGAACCCTCGGGCTTATCTGCTGGCTGCCTCTCCCCAGAATGAATCCCTGAGCGCCTATCGGGCTGACGATGATCCTCACATCACCATCGATCTCACCGAGAAGCCTCAGCAGATCGCTTTCGGATGCGTCCTTTATCACAGTCCTCCCGTTCCGGATGACATCAACCCCAAGAAGAGTCTTATCGCATCCGATCAGCTCGGCGATCTTCGCGGTGGTGGTCCCAGCTCCGAGGATGTAGTATGAGCCGTCGCTCATGAACTCCCTGGCGAACTGAGCGATCTCGCGCTTGAAGTGCTCCTCATCAGAGCTTGCGTAGATCTGTTTCCTCTGCTGAACCAGCGCCGGAAGGTAGGGCGTCCTGGCCGCACCGTAGATGCGCACCACAAGCTCGCCATTTCTGTAGCGCTCCTCCTCCACATCCGCTATCTCTGTATCCCTCGTCCTGAGCTCGCCTCTAAGATACCCATAAGCGAGATCTGCAGCTGCCTCCGGGCTAACGGCGAACACCCCTGAGTGCATCTTCACGCCGGATGGTATGCCGAGGATCGGCAGATCTCCAGATACAGATGCAACATCCCTCGCGGTGCCATCTCCTCCACAGAAGAGTATCAGATCCACACCATCAGATGCAAATATAGAGCATGCTCTTTTTGTGTCCTCAGCTGTTGTCTTCTCCCCCGGGGTGTGTACAACAGAGTGCTCCACACCCATCTCCGACAGCAGGCTCTCTCCCATGGAACCGCCCGCGGTGAGCACCTGGACCGGGATTGATCCCCCTGAGAGCTCGAGAAGCCTTCTGACTGCCCTCTCTGCTCTCTCTCTGGATACAGGGGAGGCACCGAGGCGCTCTGCGAGAGCAGCGACACCATCTGTGCCCTTTAGCCCAACCGCTCCCCCCATGCCAGCTATCGGATTGATCAGAAACCCGAGCCTAGACCTTCGGCAGCCTGGCAAGCGATTGCCTCACCAGCTCCTCTGGATACTCATAATCCTCGAGGATCCCATCATTGTACGCATCGTACGCAGAGAGATCGAAGTGCCCGTGGCCGCTCAGGTTTATGAGCAGAGTCTTCGTCTCGCCGGTCTTCCTGCATCTTATCGCCTCGTCGATCGCGGGCTTGATCGCATGTGCGGATTCCGGCGCCGGCACGATGCCCTCCGCGCGCGCGAAGATCGTCGCGGCCTCGAAGACCTCGCGCTGGTGGAACGCCTGGGCCTCGATGATCCCCGCATTCACCAGGCTGCAGAGCAGGGGCGCATCCCCGTGGTACCTCAGCCCTCCGGCGTGTATCCCGGGCGGAACGAAGTCGTGGCCGAGCGTGTACATCTTGAGCAGCGGCGTCAGGCGCGCAGTATCCCCGTAGTCGTATGTGTACAGACCCTTGGTAAGGCTCGGACATGCAGTCGGCTCGCATGCCACAAGCCTGAGCTCCTTTCTATCGTTGAGCTTGTCCGGGATGAATGGGAAGCACACCCCCGGGAAGTTGCTTCCACCGCCGCAGCAGCCGTATATCACATCAGGGTAATCGTCCACGAGCTCGAACTGCTTCCTGACCTCAAGCCCCTCGACGGTCTGGTGGAGAAGCACGTGGTTCAGCACAGATCCGAGGGCGTAGTTTGTATCATCATGCATGACCGCGTCCTCGACAGCCTCTGATATCGCTATTCCCAGGCTGCCAGGCGTGTCCGGGAACTGCTCCAGAATCCTCCTGCCCGCGTTCGTCCTGTTGCTCGGGCTTGGGAAGCACTCCGCACCCCAGACCCGCATCATGCTCCTCCGGTACGGCTTCTGATCGTAGCTCGAGCGGACCATGTAGATCGTGCATTTCAGGCCGAAGATGCAGGTGGCAAGCGCAAGCGCCGAGCCCCACTGTCCTGCACCGGTCTCTGTGGCTATCCTCTCTATGCCCTCCTTCATGTTGTAGTAAGCCTGAGGGACCGCAGTGTTCGGCTTGTGGCTTCCTGCCGGACTCACACCCTCATACTTGTAGTAGATCCTGGCAGGAGTCCTGAGGGCCTTTTCGAGCCTGACAGCCCTGTACAGAGGTGTTGGACGCCAGAGCCTGTAGACGTCCCTCACCTCCTCAGGTATGTCTATCCACCGCTCGGTGCTCATCTCCTGCTTTATTAGAGACTTCGGGAATATCGGCTCGAGGTCCTCCGGCTTCAGAGGCTCATGCGTCGCCGGGTTCAACGGCGGGTCAAGAGGCCTCGGCAGGTCTGCCGCCACATTGTACCATCTCTTCGGTATATCCTCCTCATCAAGCAGTATCTTGGATCTCAATCGGTTGTCCTCCAGATGGATTAGAGAAACAATATGTTCATCATAGAACCTAAAATCACATTATATAACCTTTTTGAGGATGGTTGCAACGGAGTTCGATGCGGTGGTGCAAGATAACGCTTGGGTGCATACATTCAGATCTCAGTTTTATGGGTCATCGACCCATCGAGGGAAAGTGTTTTAACAAGAAAGCGCATCAAAGCACGAAAATATACATTGAAGTACTTGATGTGTGGAGGAAAGCATGATGCAAACGCTCTTGCAGATATGTGTCGAATGCAGACATCAGGGTGATGTGTTATGAGTGTCCCCATTCCATACATGGCGCTTCTGATCTCGATCGCGCTCATACTCTCGGTGACAATCATCCTGCTCACAAGGAGGTACCATGATTAACCAGATCCTGCTGCTGGCTTACGTGACCGTCATCCTCCTTCTCTCCTGGAGGCTCCGGCAGGGGACATTCTCCGGCTTTGCCCTTTCCGACAGAAACATCGCCACGCCTGCCATCATTGGAGTGGCATACACAGCAGCGTACTTCAGCGCTGCATCATTCCTCGGTGGGGGCGGGTATGGTCTCATCGCAGGGATGCCATGGGTGGTCTTCTGCGCATTCTTCCATGTCGCATTCGCATGCCTCGCATGGCTGATGGCTGGAAGGATATGGGCGGCGGCAAAGGAGTACGACGCGAAGACAGTTCCCCAGCTCCTTGAGAGGCGATATGGATCGCCTTTGGGGAAGCTCATACTCGCCGCCATAATGCTTGTCCTTTACACAGTGTATCTGGTGCCCATCTTCAAGGGATGTGCCACGCTCCTTCAGGGGCTGATCGGGGTCACATACCTTCAGGGGCTGATATTAACAGTCCTCATAGTGGCCATGTACTATGCCATCGGCGGTCTCCCTGGGATAATATGGATAGGTTTCCTTCAGGGAGTGCTAATGCTCGGCGGTGCGGTGCTGCTTTACGGGAGCGTTCTCTCGACCGCTGGCGCTATTGAGATCTGGTCCAGAATTCCAGCATATGTGACATCGATGCACGGCATCGATCTGCCGTGGCAGAGGACCCTAGGCATGGCATTCTCCATAAGCCTCGGGCTTCTGGCTCTTCCAGATCTCCTGATAATGGTATTCTCCGCCAGGGACAGAAGGGTGGTGCGCTTCGCAGGCATCTACGGACCTGTATCCATTGCGGTTTACTCCATCTGCATATTCTCGCTCGGAGTTCTCGCATATGGTGTTCTCAGCGGAGAACAGCTGGGTGCATTTATAAAAAATCCGGACAGCCTGGTGCCCTTCCTGGCAAGGACGTACCTGCCACCCGGGTTTGATGCGCTTGTTCTCCTTGCCGCAATATCTGCGGCGATGTCGACGATCAGCGCCATAGTTCTTGTTACCACAACCTCGCTGACATCAGACATACTGCACTACCTCCGACCGGACATCTCCGATCCCACAGTCCTCCGTCTGACGCGGCTTGTTGGAGTGGCCATAATCATCACAGCAGCGGTCTCGGCGATAAGCGTTCCATCACAGATCGTGCCACTCGTCTCGATAAGCATGGGTGTGATCGCATGCTGCGTCTTTGTGCCGCTTGTGTTCGGGCTCTACTGGTGGAGAGGTAATTCAGCAGGCTTCGTGGCAAGCCTTCTCGCATCGTTCATCTCCATCGTCATCTGGAATTTTTACGGAAACACCCTCATCCATCCGGTGTTCGTGGGGCTGATCTGCGGGGGCATGGCATACATCACAGGGAGCCTTTTCACCTCTGGTCTGGGCACACCAAATCCAGATACTCTGGAAGGCTGAGGGGCCAGAGCAGCGCCAACCATTTATTCCACACATTCTTTATTCTGTATTACCGCGTCGTTCTTGCTCTTTTCAGTGACAGGATATGCGCCAATCTCAAAGGTTCCGGCACTCGATATCCTCTCGCGCAGTTCAGCGCTATCTCGATCGCGGAACTCAGGTCTGACATGTGCCCTGGGGACACGAACACCGGTTTGACATTTGTTCTGGTCCGGAGAGCTGCACCCACAATATCCCCACGATCAACCAGCAGGGAGAATGAACCCCGCTCCTCTCCAGGCCGGGAGAACTCCCCGCAGAGCCTCGACTTTGCACACCCCACAGAAGGGCGATCGAGGAGCAATCCGAGGTGGCTCGCCTCTCCAAATCTGCGCGGATGCGCAATACCCTGACCATCGAAGAGCAGGACGTCAGCATCATCGATCCCCTCAAGAGCCCTGAGCATGACGGGCCCCTCACGAAATGTCAGCAGCCCCGGGATGTAGGGGTAACACACATCCATATCCGCAAAGGACACGTCGAGGAGGCGCATATCATGGTAATCAAGCAGAACGGCAGCCGCATATGCCCTGGATCCGGAGAAAGATACATCTGCTCCAGCCACCGTCTCCACGCGATTCACTCTCTGAATTCTCACACCGCCGGCGAGCATCTTCTGTATCTCAACAGCCTCATCCGGTCTCACATCCCAGGAATGCAATACCCTGTATCTCATTTTCATCCAGCACTAACGGGTGTTTATCTAACTGGGCATCTCAGCACATCCGGTGCATTTCAGCTCTGCAGGAATCTCACATCAACTGATGCAGGTTTGTAAGACTGCGGTCAACCCTCCAACCACAAGAGTGATCTGCACATAATCCAGAGCAACCTTCATGATAGCTCCTGAGTTCCCCGAGGATCTGGTATGGCTCAACACCGACCACAGTTACAGACTGGGAGACCTGCGCGGCAGATTCGTTCTGCTTGATTTCTGGACATACTGCTGCATAAACTGCATGCATGTCGTTCCTGATCTAAAAATGCTTGAGGAGAGGTACCCTGAGCTGGTGGTGATTGGAGTCCACAGCGCCAAGTTCGAGAACGAGATGAGGGTGGAGAACATCGAGAAGGCTGTGATGCGGTATGGAATAGAGCACCCGGTTGTCGTGGACAGTGGTCAAACTCTGTGGCGCACATACGGCATAAGGGCCTGGCCGTCTTTCGTCCTCATAGCGCCGGACGGGGAGATCCTCGGGAGGACCTCTGGAGAGAGGATATTCTCGATCCTCGTGCCAATAATGGAGCAGCTCATTCCGGAGTACGAGAAGCGTGGAGGCCTCCATCGGGGTGATGCGGTGCCGAGAAAGGCGCAGAAGAAGGCATCTGGGCCCCTCTCATTTCCCGGAAAGGTTGCCTCTGATGGGGACAACATCTTCATCGCGGACTCCAACAACAACAGGGTACTGATTGTATCTCCTGAGGGGAGGTTCGTAGACGTCATAGGCTGTGGAGAGGAGGGATACAGCGATGGCGAATTTGGCGAGGCCCGGCTGTTCAGACCCCAGGGGATCGCGGTTGTCGGGGATGTTGCGTACATAGCTGACACAGGAAACCACATGATCAGGGCGGCGGATCTGAGAAGAAGGACTCTCATGAGGGTGGCAGGCACGGGAAGGTCGGGATATCCCGGCTTGGGGGGCAGAGGTGATGAGGCATCTCTGAGCTCGCCGTGGGATCTCGTTTTCGCCGGGGATCATCTCTACATCGCGATGGCCGGATTCCATCAGATATGGAGGATGGATCTCGATGGAATGGTGGAGCCATTCGCAGGATCTGGAGCCGAGGGTATAGCTGATGGGCCGCTGGAGATCTCCCGCATGGCGCAGCCGTCCGGGCTGACGACCGATGGAAAGAGTATATACTTCGTCGACAGCGAGTCATCTTCTCTCAGGGTGATCGACGGAGATGTGAGGACGCTCATCGGCAGAGACCTCTTTTACTTTGGGGACATCGATGGCGATTTCGGGAGAGCAAGGCTTCAGCATCCTCTTGGGCTTTTTTACCGGAATGGATCCATTTACATTGCGGATACATACAACCACAGGATCAAGAAAGCTGATCTTTCTGAGAGATCCATCCAAACCATCGCCGGAACGGGGAGGCCCGGGTTCGCAGATGGTGCCTCGGATACGGCCGCTTTTTACGAGCCGTCCGGGATCACCTTTCTGGGGGATTCATGCTTCATAGCAGATACCAACAATCACGCCGTAAGGATATATGACCGGAGATCGGGGGAGGTCTCCACGATGAGAATCGATGCGAAGAGATAATGTGTGACATCCTGATGACATGATCCTCAGACCATTCGATCCGTGGCGCAGCAGCCTCTGCACATGCCCGGCGAAGCTCAGCCTCAACCCGTACACAGGATGCGTGCATGGCTGTCTGTACTGCTACGCATCCTCCTACATAAGACGCTTCAGCGATTGCAGGCCCAAGGGCGGAATCGATCGTATCAGCTATGAGATCGCGAGGCTGCGCGGGGACGAGCTCATATCGCTCTCCAGCAGCTCTGATCCATACCCGCCGATGGAACGCGAGCTCGGAATAACGAGATCGTGCATATCGCTTATAAAGAGAAAGAGTTTGAGGCTGCAGATTGTCACAAAATCGGATATCGTGCTCAGGGATGTGGACCTCCTCTCGGAGATGAGGGCCACAGTCTCAATTACAATCACCTCGCTGCGTCTGGATTCCAGGCTTGAGCCCGGAGCCCCATCAGGCAGTCTCAGGCTCAGAGCCATCAGGAGGCTCACGGATAGTGGCGTTCCCGTGGCTGTGCGGATAGATCCGATAATACCGGGGATAAACGACTCTGAGATCGATGCGCTTGTGGAGCGCGCCGCAGATGCGGGCGCGTCCTATATCATATCATCCACATACAAGGCCAGGCAGGACAGCTGGCGCCGCATGTCTTTTGCATTTCCTGAGGTCATGCAGCGCCTGAGGCCGATGTACTTCGAGCAGGGAGAGCGTATTGGTGGCTACAGGTACCTGCCATCTGAGATCAGGCATGCCATACTCTCACTCGTGAGGGAGGCATGCCATGAACACGGAATCGGCTTCGGCTCATGCAGGGAGGGTTTCGGAAGCGATGCCTCATGCGATGGATCCCATCTTACAGAGGCCCGGAGGCGTCGTATTTTGCGATGAAAGTCTATATATACGAAGAATAACGATGGTAGAGCCGAGTTCTTCTCGAAAGAGAGAATGTTTGGTAATGGTCACGCAAAAGCGGATGGTTGATACACAGATAGGAGGAGGATAAATTGAAGAAGAGCATTTTGGTGATCTCTGTGATCCTGGCGATGGCGGCATTTGCCATGACCTCTGCCATGGGATACACAATAAAGGATGATAAAAGCCCGTACCCGTTCTCAAACAAGGCGGAGTCCAGGCCACAGTTCTCCATATCCACAGGAACCCCCGCTCACAATCTCACGAACGCGCAGGTTGTTGTGAAGAAGGAGGCGCGCTTCTCGTTCAGCTCTGAGAAGCCAAAGGGGTTCTCGATTGAGACAGGAAAGCCATATCAGTACACGTTCAAGCTTGGAGAGACTCCTGCTGTTGTCGTAACTACAGAGGAGAAGCCCGCAGAGGTGCCTGCTGAGACCAACGTCACAGCTGAGCAGAATGTAACTCAGGTAGAGGTGCCGGTGACCTATACGATCTCCGGCGTTGTCTATGAGGATGCGAATGAAAACGCTGCCAAGGACGCGAATGAAACAGGCCTCGCAGGATGGACGCTTGATCTGAGCGGTGTGACGACAAAGACAGCAGAGGATGGGACATACGTCTTTGCAAACCTCAGTGCAGGCGAGTATGTGCTGAGCCTGGTCGTCCCGCCCGAGTACAAGCCGGTTGCTCCGGTGAATGTCACACTGGATTCCAACAAGACCATAGACTTCCCAGTCGTCAGGGTGTCTGTGGTTCTTCCGCCGGCCAATGAGACCGTCGTCGCCACGAACGTAACTGAGAATGTGACCGCGATAGTACCGCTCAACACATCAATCCCGGCGTGAAGTCCCGGGAGAAATCTCTTTTTCTTTGATTGGTTTACATGAGCCGTTAATGTACTGGTTCTTTGGAGGTGATATGGTCTTTCCGCATGAGTGCATTGGATGGTCTTGTGTTCTGATCACTGAATGGAAATTCCGGAATCTGCATGCACTGGCGCAACAGATCGCAAATCCTACGATGCCAGCTGCTGCTGGGTTCAATGATCTGAATACACGCCCCATGATTATGTGGCAGAATAGTTAGAGTGGATGGGTAATAAGACGCCCCTATCCATCTGATGACTTGCGCCCGAAGAGGCACCGGTCATGCATGCGCTCCCTCGAGCGTGAACGGGTGCCTTGAGCAACCACATTGCGCAACCTCCAAGTTGCTAAACACATAAGAGCGATAGTCAGATATTTCAAGGACAAGGCGTCTCTGCGCCTGACCGAAAACTACTAAAGCGCAGAGGTAATCGAGCCGTTAGCGCCTCGGTAGCAAAGCTCGGTCATTGCGCGTCCTTGGTAAGGACGAGGCCGCGGGTTCGAATCCCGCCCGGGGCTCTGGCAATGTTCATCTCCTGAGTACATATTTGACCTCGGATGTGTCAACCTCCCATGGCCGGAGGCTCTCATCCTTCTGGAACCCGAGGCTCAGCCACATGTAGCCTGGAAACACAAACTCTCCGTGATGCCTCTCGTCGAAAGCCTGGAAGAGAGAGAATATCGTGTTCCAGCCGGTCTCGCCGATATGTGGCCTACCCTCGACAACGTACTCTATCCTCTCCCACTCCGGGAGCGCCATTCTGTAAAGCCCCTCAAGAACATCGTCCTGATGAGAGCATCTCTCGAAGAGGGCCTTTACCTCATTAACATCCAGC
The DNA here is from genome assembly GCA_029553285.1 of Methanobacteriota archaeon. Classification (GTDB taxonomy): domain Archaea; phylum Halobacteriota; class Methanosarcinia; order Methanotrichales; family Methanotrichaceae; genus Methanothrix_B. The sequence continues at coordinate 45,583 of JAKPCO010000106.1, read as the reverse complement.
TCCATCCTCATCAGGAGAACCTGCATCAGTATTGGTGATAATCTTTTCTCCGTCTATCTGCGTGCCATCTGATCTCACACTCTCCGGAGGGAGAAGAGATGCCAATCAAAACGCGAACACGCTCTCAGCGCTCATGATGTCATCCACCATCACGCTGTAATCATCAATCTCCTTTATGCCCGCTGGAGAAACACCCCTCTCCCTCAGATCCTGGGTGAATGCAAAAACATCTCCCGCGACTCCGCCAAGGCGCCCTGTGAGTATGTTGTAAACGCCGTCTCCAAGGAGGTAGAGCCTGAAGTTCCCGCCGAGCATCCTGAGGCACAGCTCTGCCCTGGGGCTTCCTGGCGGCTTTGTCAGTATGAAGACAGAGCTCATATCACCACCATTGCTCTGAAGCTCTTGATGCGCTCCACAAACTCGAGATCATCGAGCATCTCGACCCGATCCGAGAGATCGCATGATAGAAGACCGCGCTCGGCCATCGATGGCTCATGCGCGAATACATCGATCTCCGGGTATGCATACAGCAGCCCCGCCAGGTGCCCGCGCTGATCTGCAAGCGCCAGGTAGACTCCATCTGCGTAAAGCGCAACTGCAGCGCCTATCGGGAGGCAGACAGCAGCCGCGTTCAGCGCTCCAAAAGCCCTCTCGTAGCCGTACGGGGATGAATCCACAAGAAAAACCACCGGCCCCATATTATCACCCCGAGAGCGATATCACCTTATCGCTCTCCCTGATCATGCGCTCCAGATCGTAGAGGCTCGTTATGAGTACCCCCTCAATGTACCCCGGGCATACTCCGTTCTCCGATGCATATCCGCGCGAGGATGCGCATCTGGGGCATGCTCTTATGGTGGCGCCCAGAGAGGCGAGCTCCTGAAAGAGGCTCCCGATGTTCATGAACTGCACCGGGCTCTGCCCCCTCTTCGGTATGTGAACGGCATCGAGATAGAGAAATATATTAACCCTGTACCTCTCAAGAGCAGCTCTGGCTATCCTGTATGCGATCTCAGCGTTCTGATTGATGTAAGGCCCGTCTGTGAGCACTATCGTCAGGGTCTTCATACAAAATCGCCAAGGAAGATCCGTTTCCTTTGGAGACAGGGAGCTTAGAGATACGCAAGAAGCGATCTCAGGTGCTCAAGTCTCGTTGCGTACTTCTCATCCTGGAGCGGCTTGCAGCTCTCCAGACCGACCTCCCCGCTGACCAGCCTGATGGCAAAGGAGTAGCAGCTCTGCTCGCCGCACTCCCTGCAGTTCGTTCCTGGAAGATACCTGTAGACCTCCATCGGATCCACCCGGACCTTCTCCTTGGGCGCAGGGGTGACTCCCTTCTCTATGGCATCGTTTATTGTCTTCCTCAACTCCTCAAGAAGCTCCCTCGCATGCGCCTCGTCTCTGATCATAGTCATCGTCACGTTTCCTGTGCTGTATAGCGTTATGAGCACGGTGCCCTTCTGTATGATCAGCGCTCCAATCCTGTCAGAGTATCTGCCTCGGGGAAAGAGCGGCTCCAGCGCCTTCAGAGCGCCTCCCAGCGGCGGATCCATGCGCGCTATTATTCGGAACTTGGTGGTATCCGCTATGCAGGGTAGTAGCTGTTTGACCTCGACCACCTCAACCTTCTTTGCATCTTTGATCTCGATCCTCTCGCTCTTCTCCCCCTTCGACTCCAGGAAGTTCCTCCCAAAATCCGTTAGACCAGCCATGTCGTTCTCTATCTTAATGAGACCTGCCTGCTGGAGTATCTGAAGGTGGTAGTCCAGCATGCTCTGGCCCACTGCTTTGCCTATATCCTCCTTCGAGAGGCTCCTCTCAAGGAGCAGGTTCATTATCTTCCGCCTGGTTGTGTTCGCCATGGCGTTGCTCACGAGCTTTACCTCCGCATGTCCTGCCATAATCTCACCTAATTCTCGCAAAACACCCTTTCCGGGACTCCCGGATAGTAACGATCCCTGAGACGGAGCGCGACATTGACCAGGGATATGAGCACGGGCACCTCGATGAGTGGGCCTATCACAGCTGCAAATGCCTCCTGAGAGGCTATACCGAAGACAGCGACTGCGACCGCTATGGCGAGCTCGAAGTTGTTGCTGGCAGCTGTGAATGAGACAGCGGCTGTGTTCTCATAGCTCACTCCCAGCTTGAAGGCCATGTAGAAGCTCACGAAGAACATCAGGAGGAAGTATATAGTCAGAGGCACAGCAACCCGGATCACATCCATCGGCAGCTGTACTATGTAGTCGCCCTTGAGCGAGAACATCACTATGATTGTGAAGAGAAGTGCGATCAGCGTTATCGGGCTTATTGTGGGTATGAATCGACCATCGTACCACTCCCTCCCTCTCGCCCGGATCAGCGTGAACCTGGTGATTATGCCGGCCAGAAACGGTATTCCGAGGTAGATGAAGACGCTCTCTGCGATCTGTGTTATTGTGACATCAACCACGGTCCCCTCAGCCACTCCAAGGTATGCTGGAAGCACTGTGATGAATATGTAAGCGTATACCGAGTAGAAGAGCACCTGGAAGACAGAGTTCAGTCCGACAAGAGCCGCGCAGTACTCTGTGCATCCGCAGGCAAGCTCATTCCAGACGATGACCATCGCTATGCATCGGGCCAGACCTATCAGGATCACGCCGTACATGAGATGCGGATAATCCCTGAGGAATATCACAGCCAGCGCAAACATCAGCACCGGTCCGACCAACCAGTTCTGTATCAGCGAGAGGGCCATGACCTTTCTGTCCTTGAAGACCTCCCCCAGCTCCTCATACCTCACCTTCGCAAGGGGCGGATACATCATGAGTATGAGGCCTATAGCTATCGGTATCGATGTCGTCCCGATCGATAGGCTGAGAATTGCATCAGTGATCTGCGGCGCAAAGTTCCCTATCGCGATGCCCACGACCATCGCGAGGAATATCCAGAGTGTGAGGAACCTTGACAGCAGTGGCAGCTTTTCACCCATTACATCACCTTCCCAGCTTTCTGTACCTGCTCCCGGATCCCGGGTCAGATCCCGCCACGGAGCTGTGACCGAGCGCTCCGGGCGCGGTTTGAGTCACTGCTGTGCTGTGCGACACCCAGTCACTCCAGGAGTAGATCGTGGCGTTGTAGCCCATCAGCTGGAGAGCGAACCACACTATGGATGCCTGATCCGGGTTCTCGGAGTAGACAGCAACAGGCCGGTCTCTCTGAAGAGGCGCGAACAATCCCATGAGCGTCTCGTTATCCGCGATTCTGTCTCCGTCTCTGACCCTCTCGGAATCGATGTGAATAGCCCCTGGTATCCTGGAGATGCCGAAATCCCTGAAGGGCCGCGCATCGACGATCTGCGCCTCTCCGCTCATGACATAATCATATGATGCCACAAGGTCCTGTTTGTGTGGGATGTAAACGCTCTCCTCCCTCACAGATGGGGCGCTCTGCACAGGAAGGCCCAACGATCTCCATCTCTCAACACCTCCATCCAGGAGGCCCACATCCCTGTGACCCACCTGCCTCAGGGCGAAGAACCCCAGAGCAGCAGCCCCCAGATCATCACCGTATACAACAATTCTATCTGAATTAACAACGCCAATGCTTCCAAGAGCGCTCGCGATCTCATCGGGGCTCTTAAAGGTGCCGTTCTGATTCACCAGCGACCTCCGGCTCAGCCTCAGGGCGCCATTCACGTAAGCGCCATCACTCGAGTTCTCTTCCTCTGAGATCTCCAGGACCGTATCCGAGCTGGAGACTGATGGCATGGGCCTGAGAATATCGCCATTCGGGAAATCATCTGATCTGTAATCGTCCTGCACCACAGCGCTCCTCCCTTCAGCAGTGGGGCTGGCGCCCTGGAGGGGGTTGTAATTCAGGAATGCGTACGGATCCCATGTGCCTCCGGCAGAACACGCGCAGCCCGCGAGCGCTGACGGCAGCGACAACAGTACCGCAGATACCATGAGAATTGCCACGATCTTTATCGTCATTGCGATCATCCGACTATTTCTGTAATCTCGATAGCAAGCGCGCCTGGTTCATGATCTCGATCACAGCGCCATCCGCGAGGCGGTAGTTCGACCACTTGCCCACCTTCCGCTCTTTTATGAGCCCAGCATCCTTCAGTATGGAGAGGTGATGGGACGTCGTCGACTGCGGTCGATCCAGTGCTGTCATTATCTCGCAGACGCAGAACTCCCCATTCTGGAGAAGCTTCAGAATGGCAAGCCTGCACGGATCTGAGAGGGCCTTGAAGATATTCACCTCATCCTGTACATCACTCTCTACGACGTCTGCCAGAGAGCGAAGCCTCTGGATCTTGAGCCTCGCCCGCTCCTCATCACCGATCAGCCTTGTGAGCTTCTCCACAGATCTGTCAGTAATTTCAGGCATTCCGCTTACGTATCAAGATTTCTCGATATATAAGAATTTCCACATAGCCTGAAAAATATCAGCATCAACGCTGCAAACCCATATTAAAGATCATACTCAGTACAAATGTTGTTTGCGCAGAGGATGAGGGCTCCGCTTTCGTCCCTGAATGCAGGGAGCCTTCCGCCCTCACCATTCCTGAAAGTTTATGCTGTGGTGGTCAGCTGCGCTGAAGCCCCATCCCTGGCAACATACAGCAGCGCACCAAAGCCCATGGACACCGAGATCAGCATGAAGATCCAGCCGATGTAGGGCAGCAGGAACAGCATGTTGAGTATCACGTACCCAACTGTGAATGAAACCGAGCCGCCCGTTCCGGTCCTGAGCAGAGCCGTCATCCTCCTTCCCAGCGTGAATGATACGAGAAGACATGAGAGCATGATGCCCACTGCGAGGAGGAGCAGGAGCATTACCGATATCGGTATGCCCACAATCGTTATGGCCAGTATCACAGCAAGGATGAGGGCCACGATCATCGCCAGGAATCCCACAAGAGTCTCGATCGCCGGATCGCGGAGCATCCTGGCCTCAGATGCCCTGAAGAGCCATGGGAACAACCTGAGGCCGATCAGGCCGAGCAGAAGATAGCCGATGATGCTGAGCATATGGAACAGGCTGATGAATTGGGTGTCCTCACGCCTGCTCTCGATCTTCTGGAACTCCACACGCCCAGCAGTTCCGTTGTTCTCGAACTGCTCCGCCGCAACGGTGAGCGTGCCGTTGATGCTTCCCTGGTTGCTGAACCGCTTCGCCCCGATGAGAGCGTCTCTTCCAACTGTCGTGTTGGAAAGCATGCTGATATCCTCGCCCATCAGCACAGCATTTCTCTGTATCCTTGAGGAGTATTGATCCTGCTTCCAGCAGCAACCAGCTTTCCGCCAATGTCAGATCGAAGAACCACCTGACCTCCGGCCAGAATGAGATCTCCAGCTACCGGCGCGTTCACGGTGACAACGCCTCCTGCCACGATGGCGCTCTCAACAGGCGCATTTATGTTCACCACACTGCCCGCCGCGAAGATATCGTCATCCACCGGAGAATCAATTGTTATGGATTCATCAGAGTACATTCTGAGCGATGCTGCTTCCTGAACCAGCAACGACATCAGGAAAAGCATGCATATCAATAAACGCTTCTGCATCAGGACCCCCTCAAAAAATCAATCTCAATAGGATAAATAACTATCTGATGATCTTTCGGACCAGCTCAACTTGGCAGATCTGTGCCATGCTATGTGAGGCATGCACGACATCGATTTCATCACAGGGTCTGAGAAGACCCATGCCAGACCGAATCGCTCCGGCACACAAAAGATATGCGCTCTTATGTATTCAGCAACTTGAAAGACATGCAAGCTTGTTGCTGAATGCACTCATTCGCTCGCCACGAGCGTATAGCAGGACTGGGTGCCTCTTCGGGCAAGTTATCTGATGGATAAGAGCGAAGATATGCAATCACTGCCTGAGAAGCCAGCTCGGATGCGCTAGCTGAAGAGGATCAGGATGTCCTGCCTCTGCACATCAGTGCTTCGGCAGGAGAACAGCATTAACCACGCCGTCCTGCCCGGGCCTGCTCACGACCCTTGCCTCGCCGATCTCGGTCCTTATCACAGCGCCCCGTGTGATGATGTTTCTCCTCACGTAATGCCGGTTCGCCGGGTTGTCCACCACGGTCTCGATCCTCACGAGCTTTGTGGCACCCGTGACCGGATCCGAGACGTTGGCCATATCTGTCCTCAGAAGGCGTAGCTTCTGGTTGCCACCACGTGTGCGTATCTTCTTGACCCGGATTGCGCCGATGAGCGTCTCTGCTGGCTCTCTGCCCAGCTCATACTTCCTCTTCCCTCTGGCCGGAACCAGCCTCCCACCAGTGGGCTTTCTAGCCGACTTTCCCTGCCACTTCATGATCGATAACCTCCGTTCCCCTTTTTCAGATCCTTATATAGACTTTACGCCCATCACGCTGGACGGGGCCGAGTGGCATGAGCGACTGTTTCCGCCAGGAGTGTATTCTCCGCACATCAATCCAGAAGATCAGGAGTTCATGATACACCATCGATCCCGACAGATTCTTATATTTCCTGTAAGAGTCTCCGGAGATGAATGCACCTCATCATTGCTGAGAAGCACGATGCTGCGAGGCGGATATCCGAGATTCTTGCCGGTAAGAAGCCGGCTGTTGCGAGGGTCTCCGGGGTCGATACATTTCGTTTTGATGATCGTGTTGTCATAGGCCTCAGCGGCCATATCGTGGGCCTTGATTATCCCGAGAGCTACAACAACTGGCAGAGGGTGGATTACAGGGATCTCATCAGGGCGGAGATCGTATCGAAACCCACACAGGAGCGGATAGTCTCTGCGCTCAGAAAGCTCGGCATGGAAGCGGATCATGTCACGATCGCCACAGACTACGACAGAGAGGGCGAGCTCATAGGTGTTGAGGCTCTACGCATACTGCAGGAGGTCAATCCGTCTGTAAAAGCTGACAGGGTGCGGTTCAGCGCCATAACAAAAAGCGAGATCCTCAGGGCATTCGCCCAGCCAGGCGAGGTCGACTTCAATCTTGCCGCATCAGGCGAGGCGAGGCAGATCATAGACCTCGTGTGGGGTGCAGCCCTGACGCGATTCGTATCAATCACATCAGGCCGGCTCGGCAAGGAGTTCCTCTCTGTGGGAAGAGTCCAGTCGCCAACCCTGGCTCTGATCGTGGATCGCGAGAAGGAGATAGAGTCGTTCCAGCCGAAACCCTACTGGGAGATTTACGCAGATCTGGAGAAGGGAATAAGGGCGAGGCATGCGAAATCCAGGATCTGGAACAGGGACGAGGTCGATCGTATACTGAATTCTCTGAGCGACGTGGCGCGCGTGAGATCGATCTCCAGAGGGGAGAGAAGGGACAGGCCGCCAACGCCTTTCGATACCACCAGCTTCATCAGCGCGGCCAGCAGCATTGGCTTCACAGCAGCAAACGCGATGAGGATCGCGGAGGATCTATACACAAACGGGTACATCAGCTATCCCAGAACAGATAATACCGTTTACCCTCCATCGATCGATCTGAGATCGCTGCTCGAGATGCTATCCTCAGGCCCGTTCCGCGAGGATGCCCTGGAGCTGATGAAGGGCAGCCTCATACCCACAAGGGGGAAACGCTCGACCACGGATCATCCCCCAATATACCCGACGTCGGTCGCTGATAAAAAAGATCTCAAAGAGGATCAGTGGAGGATATACGAGCTCGTTGTGAGGCGGTTCTTCGCGACACTCTCAGGAGAGTGCGTCTGGGAGACGACGAGCGTAAGCTTTGATATCGGGGATGAGCTCTTCAGGGCGAACGGCTCCAGGATCCTGGACCAGGGCTGGAGGAGGTACTATCCATACAGCAGGGCAGAGGAGAACGTCCTTCCTCCGATCGAGGAGGGAGAGGAACTGAGGGTTCTCGGCCATGAGGTTCTCTCGAAGGAGACCCAGCCGCCGGCCAGGTTCGGGCAGGGGCGTCTGGTCAGGCTCATGGACGAGCTCGGACTGGGCACTAAGTCAACAAGACACGATATAATAAGCAAGCTATATGCGAGAGCCTACATCCATGGCAACCCGATAAGACCGACGAAGACAGCGTACGCTGTTGTGGATACGCTCCAGCGCCACGCCCCTGCGATCACGAAGCCAGAGATGACACGAACCCTTGAGAATGACATGCTCAAGATCGCGGAGCAGAAGATCACAAAGGGCGAGGTCATCGAGGAGTCGAGGCAGATGCTCGAGGCTGTATTCGATGAGCTTCTCGCCCACAGGAAGGAGATCGAAGATTCGCTGAGGGAGGGGCTTCGCGTCGACAGGATAGTGGGCAGATGCAGCCTCTGCGGATCGGATCTGATTATACGACGCGGCAGGAGAGGTGCCAGGTTCGTGGGATGCTCCGGGTATCCTGAGTGCAGGTTCACGCTTCCTCTTCCCAGAGGAGGCATGATAGTGGTCACAGAGCGGAGATGCGAGACGCATGGCATGAACCACATCAGAATCATAAATCGCGGTAAGAGGCCATGGGATCTCGGATGTCCATACTGCAACTTCAACAACTGGCAGGCGAAAAAGGGATCGGAAACGCGGCGTATGCCCGAGCTCGGTGATGTCCCGGGAATAGGCCCGAAGAGCAGGGAACGCCTCGAGAATGGGGGAATAAAGACGCTCGATGCGCTTGTGTCCACAGATCCTGCCAGCATCGCAGAGTCGACCGGTATCAGCATCAAAAAGATAATCGCCTGGCAGAAGTCGGCCAGGAGCATCATCTCCGGAGGGGAGCAGGGCGGTGAGGTGCCCGGATCGTCCACATGCTGAGCATGATGTTCGCTTTAGAAGCGACCTGCTACACTGGAAGATGCACCGCAGGATCACATATCGCAACAGTGATGCGGTTTTGAAATGTGCCTGTCAAAACTTCAGGAAACCATCAGACATAATGGACATGGGCCTGGCCGGATTTGAACCGGCGACCACTCGGTTATGAGCCGAGCGCTCTAACCGGACTAAGCTACAGGCCCACAAGACCACAGGAACCTGATTTTATGCAACCACCGGCGTTATGCCTACTTTCCACTCCTGTATTTATAGCTTGTGTTGTGCAGCTCGATTATCATATTAATAATAAAATATTCTGACTGAAATCACCGGCTTTCGAGCAGACTGACACACCACAACCGGTCACAGGTGAGTGGGTTGAGGTGTACGACCAGGCGCAGGGATTGAAAGCATGAATTCTAGCCGGCACCGCCGACCACTGCCTCCTCTATCAGGATGTGCGGCGCCCCATCACCCACAGGCACGACCTGACCACCCTTTCCGCACCCTCCGCTGTTGAACCTGAGATCGTCTGCTACCGCTCTGACTCCCTGAAGAATGCTCAGGGTCTGGCCCGATAGGGATACATCTCTTATGAGCTCGGCAAGCTCTCCGTCCCTCACAAGATAACCTCTCCTGGCGTTGAACTGGAATATCCCCTCAGCGGTGTTGACCTGGCCACCGCGGCTCCCTATGAGGTAAACTCCATCCCTCATCTCCTCAAAGATCTCTTCCAAACTCCAGTCTCCGTTGGCAATGTATGTGTTTGACATCCTCACTATCGGCCGGTTGTATCCCTGAGCCCTGGCGTTCCGTGGATCTCCTCCCAGCCTTCCAGCTGTCTCTCTTGTATGAAGATACGATCTGAGTATACCATTCTCAACGAGAACCGTTTCCCTGGCTGCAGACCCCTCATCATCGAAGGGATAGTGGCCGTAATGCATGAGGGATGGATCGTCTTTAACGGTTACAAGCTCAGAGCCTATCAGCTCCCCGATCCTACCCTGGAGTATCGAGCCGCCCTCAAGAACTATGTCCCCTTCTGCTGCATGACCCACTGCTTCGTGTATGAAGACCCCGCCCAGCTCCTGGTCCAGCACGACCGGAAACCTTCCGCCCTTGGGGACCCTTGCGTCAAGCAGATCGAGGGCTGTTTTAGATGCCTTGCGTGCGAGCTCAAAGGGATCCTCCTGCTCGATCAGCTCCAGCCCGCAGACGCCGGCTCTTATCTCGCTGCTCGACTGGAGGAGGCCTGCCCTGGTGGCAACGGCACTTATCCCAAAGCCAGTCCTGGTCACGGAGCTTCTCAGCGATGCCCCCTCCGAGCTGCTGTACTCTGTTTCAGTGAGGATATCTGTGTAGAAGACACGCGTACTTGTGATCCCGGGGAGCCTCGCTGCCCTCTCTATCTCCCTGACGAGATCGACCTTCTCCTCCAGGGAGACCGATAATGGGTCCCTCTTCACCGGCACCCTGCAGCTCACTCCCCTCTCCCCCTCGGCCAGATGCAGTATCTCACGACCATTGACCGATCCGGCCATCCTTTTGGCCCTCTCGATGCTCTTCTCCAGCTCTTCAATGCTGTCGCTCTTCACAAAGCCCCATGCTCCGTCCACGAGAGCTCTGACAGCCACACCCTGGAATATGCTCTCCGAAATCTCCTCGACCTTCGAGTTGTCAACAACTATGCTTACCCTCCGGCCCCTGACGATCCTGGTATCGAAGAACTCCATGCAGATCACTAGAGAATGCTCATCGCTGGGCTTGGAATACCATCCGGCAGTGAGATCCCTATCTTCTTCTCCGTCGCGAACCTCCTGAGCTTCTCAAGGAGCTTGGACCTCTGCCCGGCCAGGCTGTACTCGAAGACCTCGCTGATATTGGACACAGGTATGATCTCTATCTTATCTCGTATGGATTCATCCACCAGCACATCACCCATGTTGGATCTGGGTATCAGCACGGTCTTTATCCCTGCCTGGGCAGCAGCCTCAATCTTCTGTGTTACACCGCCGACGGGGAGCACATCTCCTCTTACAGAGAGGGAGCCGGTCATCGCGACGCTCTGCTTCACGGGTATTCCCTCAAGAGCGGAGACGACCGCTGTGGCTATAGATATCGACGCGCTGTCGCCCTCAACGCCCTCGTATGTGCCGATGAACTGAATGTGAACATCCTTTGTTGTTATGTCCTCTCCCTGGAGCTTCTTGATCAGAGCTGAGACGTTTGTCACTGCCTCCTTCGCGATCTCCTGTAGCCTGCCGGTCGCGATCACCCGCCCCTCCTCCTTGGACTGGGCAGGGGTCACCTCGGCCATTATGGGCAGGACGATGCCCGAGTCGCCGATAACAGCGAGCCCGTTCACCCTTCCAACCTCATCGCCGGAGTTCTTGTACATGCTGTACTCCTTTCTCCTCTCGAGATACCTGTCAGCCATCTGCTGCTCCAGAGATCTCGCCATCCTCTTCGCCTCTATGACATGTCTGGCCTCAGTCAGTGGAGCGCCCTCAGATCTCGCGATGTCGCCGGCGACGCGTATCAGTCCCCCGAGGTCCCTAAGCATCAGTGTCAGATGCCCCTTTCTGCCGGAACGCCTCTTAGCCTCTCTGATTATCTCGGCCACAGCATCCCTCGTGAAGTGCGGGATCTTTCCGTCCCGCACGACCTCCTGGGCCACGAACCTTATCAGCTTGTCCCTGTTCTCCACAGTGTCCTCCATCGTGTCCCTCATGTAGACCTCATAGCCGTAGCCCTTGATACGTGATCTGAGCGCCGGGTGCATTCCCTGCACCGCGTCCAGGTTCCCCGCGACGACCATTATGAAGCTGCAAGGCACCGGCTCCGTCCGCACGAGCGCTCCCGAGGACCTCTCACTCTGCCCTGTTATCGGGTAAGCGCCCTCCTGCAGGGCTGTGAGGAGACTCTGCTGCGACTCCAGACGGAGCGTGTTGATCTCATCTATGAACAATACACCCTTGTGAGCTCTGTGTATAGCGCCGCACTCGACCCTCTCATGGCTTGGGGTCTCGAGGCCACCCGACTGGAAGGGATCATGCCTGACATCACCGAGCAGTGCTCCGGCGTGCGCACCTGTCGCATCAACGAATGGAGCGGTCTTCTTGCCGCTGTTATCCACCAGAAGCTTTGGGATGAACACATCCTCTTTTGGTATGAGATACCTCATTGAAAGAAAGATAAGCGCTGCTGCGATTATCCCGAAGAGAAGCTGGCCTGTGTAATAAGCGTATACAATCAGCCCCATGACGATGAGCATGAAGAACATGTTCCTCGTCTGGACCTTCTTCCTGGCCTCCATCTTGTGCGCATCCACGATCTGCCTGCCCCGACCTGCCGGCACGACCCTGATGCGCGGGTTGTTGTTGTCCTCTGGATTGTGATAGACCAGAATGTCCTGGAGCTCCTCCACGGGAAGCAGCTCGCTCATGGCCTTTCCGAGCATCGATTTGCCGGTGCCGGGCGAGCCTATGAGCATCACGTGGCGGCGCTGGTGTGCCGCCTTCCTGATCACCTCCACCGCCTCCTCCTGGCCTATGACCTGATCTATAAGACTCTCGGGGACGGCGATGCTGCTCGTATCCTCGAACTGAATGCTGCCAAGCAACTCGTTCGGTTCTTCCATACTCAATATCTGCCCTCTAAGTCAGATCGTTATCCTTCTGATCTATATATTTGATGCTTGCCTCGCGCGGGCGTCCCAGATCACTGCGAGCAATTCTGTGGAGCAACAGGGTGTGGGTCTGATCCGCTGAGGGCATCTCCTGAACCATCATGTACGCAAGAGACCATATGACTCCTGTACACGATGCTGATCAGCGAAGAGCACAATGCTCATGAAGACCAGCCACAACTCCCGCGTGCGTGAGTCGTGAGAGCCTGCTGAAAGCACAGAGCCTTCCATGATCAGGAGATACGGCTGGATGTAAAGTTAATATAATATGCGGTAGCGTGTGTTTATGGTGAGCGCAAATGGTGATTGGAGTAACAATGGTCAAGGTAGTGCCTGGACAGGAGAAGCCGGTTTACAGCGCGCTTCGACAGATTAATGGCATAAAGAACGTTTATCACGTCTTCGGAGAGTTCGACTTCGTTGTGATAATAGAGGTCGATGGTCTGAGCATGCTTAACCGTCTGGTCGATACGATTCGTGAGATCGAGAACGTAACAGCAACACAGACCGTGGTTGGGGCAGAGCTTTAATGGACACAGCCGAGGAGCTGGCAAAGCAGCAGAGATCGATATCTGTTGCGGAGTTCTTTGAAAAGAACCGCCAGATTCTTGGATTCGACTCAGCCCCTCGCGCCCTCATCACATGCGTCAAGGAGGCTGTCGACAACTCCCTTGACGCATGTGAGGATGCCGGCATACTTCCCGATATTTTTGTGCAGATCAGGCGTGCAGGTGAGCTTTACCGTGTCATAGTCGAGGACAACGGTCCTGGCATCGTGCCATCTGAGATCCCAAAGGTCTTCGCAAAGCTGCTCTACGGCTCAAGGTTTCACGTTCTCCGGCAGAGCAGGGGGCAGCAGGGCATAGGCATATCTGCAGCCGTCCTCTACTCACAGCTGACCACAGGGAAGCCGGCGAGGATCACATCAAGGACATCTCCTGAGAGGCCAGCGAGATACGTGGAGGTCATGATAAACACAGCGAAGAACGAGCCGGAGATCATCAGGGAGGAGGATATCGACTGGGAGCGGCCGAGAGGCACGCGGGTGGAGCTTGATATCGAGGGATCGTACGTCCGTGGCAGGAGGCAGTCGGTTTACAGCTACCTGAAGAATGTCGCGATAGTGAATCCGCATGCCAGGATAACCTTCGTGGAGCCCGACGGATCCACAGAAAAGTTCGAGAGGGCCACAGAGCTTCTCCCAAAAAGAGCATATGAGATAAAGCCCCACCCCTCAGGTATAGAGCTGGGCGAGCTCACGAAGATGCTGAGATACACTGAGAGGAGAAAGCTCTCCAGCTTCCTGAAGGAATCGTTCTCATCCATCGGCAACATCGCTGCTCAGGAGATCATTCAGAATTCGGGCCTGGACCCATCGATGGATCCAAGAAGCCTCGACTACGATCAGTCCAAGCGACTCTTTGAGGCGCTCAGACGCATAAAGCTAAAGTCCCCTCCGGTCGACTGTCTCTCGCCGATAGGAGAGGATCTGATAAGATCCGGCCTGGCAAAGGAGTACCGTGTGGACTTCATCGCGACCGTCTCAAGACCAGTCTCAGTCTACTCCGGCAATCCCTTTGTGGTCGAGGCAGGGATGGGCTTCGGCGGCGAGCTCGATCGAAACGGCAGGGTGGAGATCCTGCGGTTCGCGAACCGCGTGCCTCTCATATACCAGCAGGGAGCCTGCGCCATAACCCATGCGATAGAGGGGGTATCCTGGAAGGGCTACGGCCTGGACCAGCCTGGCGGGGGATTGCCGGTCGGGCCTGCCGTGATCCTGGTGCATGTGGCATCAACCAACATACCATTCACATCCGAGTCAAAGGACGCAATAGCGGACATCCCTGAGATGCTCACCGAGATCGATCTCGCGTTGAAGGAGATCGGCAGAAAGCTGAGGAGATTTCTCGCAATCCAGGAAACGCTCTCTGAGCGGAGGGAGAAGGAGGAGATCATAGGCAGGATACTCCCTAGAATGGCGGACAAGCTCGCGGATATGCTCGGGCTCGAGAGGCCTGACATAAGCAGGGTCGTTGCCAGGATCATGGGCAATGTTCTGGTGAGGAGGGAGATCGAGCAGGAAGACGGGCGTTTGAGGGTGTGCATAGAGATAGAGAACAACACATCCTCGCAGAGAAGCTTCAAGCTGCACGAGATACTCCCTGTGGAGGCGGAGGATCTTGATCCGCCAGCAAGAAGGGTTGATATGGGCGACCGCTATGACTACCAGTGGAGGATAGCAATCCGGGCAGGTGAGAGGATGGCCGTCAGGTATATGATAAAAAACCACCTGCAGAGAATGCCGGAGGCCGTTGTCGAGGGGCTGGAGCCCGAGATTGTGACAGGCGCGAGGGTGCTTTCGGATGCATGATCCAGAGAGCAGGCTTCTCGGGATAGCAAGGTCACTCTACGATCAGTTCAGGGATGGTACCGTACCCCATCTTGTGCTTCCGACGAGGACCAAGAAGAACATCGAATACAGCACAGAAGATGATGTGTGGGTATATGGCGATCAGGAGAGTGTGAGAAGCGTCAAGACGATACGCGGTGCGAAGACACTGCTCAAGACCGTCCATCTGATAGATCTCCTGGTAAAAGAGCATCTCAGAGGAAACCGGGCTTCAACGCTCAGGGAGATATACTACATCTCCGAGAACTGGGATCTCGCCAAGTTCGCGGAGCAGGCCGAGAGCGACCGTCTCATCGAGGATCTGGAGATAATCACAGGCCTTCAGCGGGAGGATTTTCATGTCAGACCTGAGGAGGATGGCGCCGCTGTCTTCGGCCCCCTCCGGATCAGGGAGAGGACGCGCCGCGGCGAGCGCGAGATACACTGCCAGGAGGATATCGGGGAGGCAGGCTATCAGATACCCTTCAACGTCGATTTCGTCGAGTTCCTGGAGCATGATGCGAGAATGGTCATAGCAGTTGAAACAGGCGGAATGTATGCCAGACTGATAGAGAACGGATTCGACGAGGAGTTTGATGCAATTCTGGTGCACCTCAAGGGCCAGCCGGCGCGGTCCACCAGGCGCTTCATAAAAAGACTCAACACAGAGCTTGGTCTGCCCGTAGCGGTTTTCACAGATGGGGATCCGTGGAGCTACAGGATATACGCGAGCGTCGCGTACGGCGCGATAAAGAGCGCGCATCTCTCCGAGCATTTAGCCACACCGGATGCGAAATTCCTGGGTGTACAGCCCACAGACATCGTTGAGTACAACCTCTCCACAGACAGGCTCACAGACAGGGATCTCCATGCACTGCGGGCAGAGCTCACAGATCCGAGATTTGGCAGCGATTACTGGCAGAAGCAGATACAGCTCCAGATAGACCTGAAGAAGAAGGCAGAGCAGCAGGCCTTCGCAGGCAAGGGTCTGGACTTCGTCACAAAGAGGTATCTTCCGGAGAGGCTCTCAGAGCTGGGGATGGCATAAAGCGCCAGATATGACTGTCAAGACTATGTGGCTGTGCTCTCCCGCACCAAACGCATCGAGCGTTACCTCCCGTATGCTGAGATGAAAGCAGAGCAGCGGCTCGCTGAGGGTAAGGCGCCGATTCGCATCGAGCATTACCTTCCGTATGCTGAGATGAAAGGAAGCAGGAGGTTGTGGTCATTCAGCATGCCGATGAGCTTCCTGTGAGCGTTTACTACAGGCATCTGGTCGATCCTTTTCTGTGACATTATCCTTGCGCACTCGCTGACCCTGCTGGATCTCAGCGCAATTATGGGTGGGACCATGGCCTCCCGGACCTTCACATCCTTCAGCCTGATCTTCGAGACCTGGTAGTACCTGGAGATCGCCTCCTTCTGGCTCTCCCAGCTCCACTCGTCCATCTCGGGAGCGGTGTCTGCATCCGCCTTCTCCAGGGACTCCTCGACGACGCTCTTTGCTATTAGATCCCTGTCTGTGACTATGCCGACAAGCTGCAGATCTGTGTCGATCACAGGGCACGCCTGGACTCCTGCATACTCCATGATCGCGCCCACCACCGGCAGCGGCATCTCCGACCAGACAGCGACGACGTTCCTCTCGAAGTACTTATCTATGGTCTCATCGATGTTGAGGGTCGCGATCACCCTCACGATATCCGCAACGCTGATGATCCCCACGAGCCTCCCGTCTTCGACCACAGGCAGACGTCTCACACGCTTCTCAACGAAGAGCTTCGCAGCATCGACCAGACGATCTTCAGGATGCACGACATAGGGGTTCCTGGTCATGAGCATGGCGATCTGGTCCTCCTCCGGGTTCCGGAGGAGATCTGTCCTGGTGACCATGCCGACTACAGTGGAGTTCTTGACGACAGGAACGCCAGAGACATGCCGCTCATTCAGGACCTTCAGCACCTTATCCCTGGTGCCGGGCAGGCTCACGTAAGCGACATCACTGACCATCGCATCTCTGACCAGGATATCCAAAGATCAACCCTCCTTTCGCTCGCCGGGCACTGTTAAAACTGGAACTTTGGAGTGCTGAACCACCTTCTCCGCAACACTCCCGAGAAGGAACCTGTCGAGGCCGCTCCTCCCAACGCTCCCCATGACGAGGAGATCCACGTTTAGATCACGTGATAGCTTCAGGATCTCATCAGTCGGCTTCCCCTCGACAACCCTCTTCTCGCACGTCACGCCCGCATTCGATGCAATCGACTCCACGTATGATGTGGCATCCTCCCCCTCCTTGAGGAGCATATCCCTTATGCCAACCAGGATCATCTCATCCGGAAGGTGGCTGAGCCTGCCCGTGTCTGCCACATAGACCGCTATGACCCTGGCCCCGAGATTCCGGGCGAGCTCCACGCCGAACCTCGCGGCCCTCTCGCTCGTCTCAGAGCCATCCGTTGCTATCATAATCTTCTCGATCATGTTTTCAGATCCTCAGCATTATGTCAGAGGGCTCAGCCCTTCTCACGATGCTCGCCAGTGGGTTCAGCGACCCCTTCAGATTGCGGGATCTCCTGTCGAACACGATCACCCGCGCCTCTTTCCCTGGATCGATGGAGCCGAGCCTCTCATCCATACCCAGTGCTCTTGCTCCATTTATCGTGCACATCATAAAAACCTGTCTGTCGTCTCTCACAAGCGCTTTTGATATGAGCTCCATATCCCTGAAGATGCTGGTCGAATTGATCATCAGGTTGTCCGTGCCCACACAGACATTGATCTCCAAGGAGAGCATCGCTTTGATATCAGGAAGACCGGCGCGGGTGAAGAGGTTCGATCTGGGGCACACGACCACAGAGGCGCCTGACTCAGCAACGCTCCTGAGATCAGAGAGATCTGCTCTGGAGAGATGTATCAGAATGTCAGGCTCGATGGCCAGCGCGCCCTCTATATCATCCCTGCCGGCCTCTCCAGCGTGTATCGCGACGCGCTTTCCCTCTCTTCTTGCGATCCTCACAACCTCCTCCACAAAGCCCCTGTCGTAATCCCTGGTGCTGCTCAGCCCGACACCCCAGCATGCTGGATGTATATCCTCAGGGTCTTTCAGGGGCCTGCCGAAGATCCTGCTCCGAATTTCCAGACCCTCCAGAGCTCTGATGAGGAGATCCACCCCGTGAGGGCCGCCCTCCCTGAAATCGCCGAAGGCACAGGTTCCGGTATTGAGCATCTCTGAAATGGAGAGACGCATCGATTCGACGAGGCGCTCATCAGATGCGCTCTCAAGAATCCTGTGCTTCAGACCCGATGGACCAACCAGATCCGCAAGGCTCATGAACGGCGGATCCTTCGCGATGGAATCCGCTACGTGCGTATGCGCGTTGACAAAAGCAGGGCATATGATGCCCTCGAAGTGCCCCCTTTCCCTCCCCTCGCAGACCTCTTTTATGATGCCGTTCTCTATGACGACATACCCATCGAGAACAACCATATCCTCGCCCGCGATCACCGTTCCGGAGAGTATCAGCTCATCCGGGAGTTCGTGTCCCATGGCCAGAGTTCCCTTCGGGCCGGAGGGGTCGCAGGAAATGGGAGCCTCCAGCTTATTAACATCCTCCTCGAGTCTATGCATGATGAGACCCTATGTTTTCATCAACAGCGCGATGAGCGCCGACGGGAAGATAAGCTCTTCTCTGAGGAGACAGGTGCGCATCTCCGGATCTGAGGACCTCCTCAGGGTGGACAGGCTCAGGGCGGAGAGCGATGCGGTGATGGTTGGGGTGGGAACAATCATCTCAGACGACCCGAAGCTCAGAGTGAAGTCTGATTCGCTGCGATCATGGCGGCTTGAAAGAGGTATGCCAGAGAACCCTCTAAGGATCGTGGCTGACAGCATGGCCAGAACGCCCATAGACGCCGAGGTTCTCGGGCCCGGGTGTGTAATCGCCGTATCGAGATCCGCTCCTGCTGAGAGAATCAACACGCTCTCGAAGAGATGTGAGATTGCAGTCATCGGGGAGGACCGCGTAGATCTCAGAGAGCTTCTTGAGATGTTGTATCAAAGAGGCGTGAGGAGGCTGATGGTAGAGGGCGGGGGCATCCTGAACTGGTCGCTCATAGAGCAGGGGCTCGTCGACGAGATATGTGTGTTTGTGGGGCCGATGGTGATCGGCGGTCGCGATGCCCCGACGCTTGTGGACGGCAGGGGTTTCGCGGAGAAATTCCAGAGACTTGAGCTGGTATCCACGGAGCGCATTGATGATGGTCTTCTCATAAAATGGAGGGTGGTCAGGAGCGCATGAACTTGTCCCAGCCCTCGTGCCTCTCCTTCAGGACCCTGCATATGTCCTCGAGCATCTCGAATGGGATTCCGACAACTACATCGTTCTCGCTCAAAGCTGACTTCTTGGCAGAACCATCACATCCGAGCGATACGTTGACATCGCCCTTGAGGATCGGAGATGCTGTGGCATCTACGCAGAATGACTGGATGCCAGCTGTATCAAAATTCATGCGCCCACCGCGCCTGTACATGACAGCCTGCACTATGCGGCGGGCCTGCAGGGCATTCCCAACGAAGATGACCACGTCAGGATCCATGTTCAACTTTGCGAGCGGCGCGACGAGAGTCGCAGCTGTGCTGCCTGCTGGCAGCCTGGGCATGCTCGAGGCGATCCTCTGCCCCACAGTCTGTGTGGCGCTCTTGTTCAGTTTTGAAAAGTACAGCTTTCCTGTGGATATGTTCTCGGGGCACTCCACCAGTCCTATTCCGGAAGCTCCTCCCTTGCAGTCGTGCTTGTCCAGACGGGCGAACAGCACCTCTCCCCTCCTGGCACGCTGGACCATCCCGCAGTACGGCATGGGTTTCTCAATCTCCTTCAGATCCTTCGGGATATCCTCCTCGCTCTTGAAGAGAACCACACCAACAGGCTCACTCTCGAGGCCGAGCGTGCTCTTCAGAATATCTGACATCTCAGCATAATCCATAATGACACCTCATCAGGTCAGGTATTATCATGAGATTTCTCTGTTGCGCTCGGCGCATTTCAATTAAATTCTTCTAATTATTGTGAAGTTTATATCAAAAATACTCTCAATAAGATGGTATAAACGTGATTATAATCTCACAAATCGAAAATTACTTGGAAAAGCTTAAATCTTTGCAGCTATTCGTAGTAGTAGCCTCTCAAGGAGAGGTGGGGAAGTATGGTGTGGATCACAAAAATGTGCTTGGGACTGGCTATCCTGCTGGTCCTCATGGCATCCCCTGTACACGGGGATGGAAATGTATCGAGCTCTGAGAAAAGCCCTGTGATGATCTCAAACGTCAGCTTCGTGGCACCGAGCCCGGAGAGGGCGAACCTCAATGAGGAATGGGTGGAGATCGAGAACACCGGAAAGGCCGATGTGGATATCACCGGCTGGAGCATATCCGATGCGCAGGAGCACACGTATGTGTTTCCCGATGGATTCATCCTCCGATCCGGTGCCAGGGTGAAGGTGCACACAGGCTCGGGCAATGATACCCAGGAGGACCTCTACTGGGGGAGGAGTGTCCCAGTCTGGAACAACGACGGTGACAGAGCCACGCTGAGGGACAGCTCCGGCAGCATCATCGACAGCAAGCCCTGACTCAGGGCAATATTTTTTAGCGCACATGAATTCCGGTTGCGCTGGCTGTATCAGGCTAAAATGAGATGAGAACAGCCAGGACGCCATCGGCGCCGCTGTTCTGGTATATCGATTTCTAATATGCTTTTGCTGCTGTTATTAACCTGCCGTTCCTGTCCAGCACCAGCACCTCATCTCCAGGGCTCACGTCCGGATCTGCCCTGAGCACCAGCTTGGAGAATACGCGCCCGCCTCTCGCAACAAAAGGTACCGCGTCATCAGAGACGATAACTCTCTTGGGCCTGGTCGCACCACTCATGCGTTCTCACCCCCTCTGTACAGTCGCAACTGCTTTGATATGAATCTTTTGGTTAATAATAACAACAAATGCTATTAATAAATATAAAATCACATCGTGCGGGTATGTGGGTCAGGACTCTGCGCGATGGCCATGCTCCGTATCACGGAGGTTTGCAGACGCGGCACGGCATGTATCCCTTAGAGCGCGCCTCAGATGGGCTGGAGAAGCACACGAGGTTATCAGGGGAGATCTTCTGCGCCCACTCGCAGTCAGGGTAGTGGTATTTGTTTGACTTCACCGAGCCGACGTATGCGCACCCTCCGCCAGGCTGGAGCGAGCTGAGGTTCCACCACTCGGCTGGATCGAACTCGTTGTCTTTGAAGTCCTTCACAACAGCGTGGCCGCTGTCAACGATCATTCTGTTAAAGTTCATCCCCCGATTCGGTGCACCATTTTCATCCAGATAGACAACACAGACCCATCTACCGTAATCGTCCCTGCCGCGCAGGTCGTCTATGTCCAGCCAGACGGTGCGCCCGAAGAGCCAGGAGATCGTGTAGTTCGCGGCTGCCCTTCCAGCCTCCGTGTCCACCTCCGGGCAATCGACATCTGCAAGCCGCACCCTGCCAAGGCCATCAACATCAAACGTGTCTCCGTCCACCACCTTGGTGACCCGTCCACAGAACTCATCCGGTGAGGACGTGACACAGCCCATCAGGATCACAAGCACAAGAATTGCAGCGGGCTGGAGCAGCCTCATATCCGCGACTCTATCATGGCATCGATTTATTGCTTACGATGATCACTATTGTCCTGATGCATCATATGTGTGCCGGAATATGCATCTTATGTCGCTCTTATGTGTTCAGCAACTTGCGATACAGGCCGGTTGCTGAATGGACTCATTCGCTCGCAATGCCTTTGACGACGTCGAAGTTAAGTCGAAACGCTCGCATGGCATGACTGAGGTGGCGTACCGAAATTGCTGTAAATTGACCTCATGCTGGCGCGAAGCATGCCGATCAGTTTTGATTTTACAGCGAGTTAGATACACTGCCCATGACTGATGCCACCTCGGGCAAGTTATTGGATGTGAGCGTCTGTGTTCTCCGAAGCTCTCTCCCTAACCGGATGTTCATCCGAACCCCATCGATCTGAGATACTGCATAGTTTGAATACTACTGATGCGATGATGCGATCATGCGCGACTTTGTTGTTGTGGGTCATATCGCGAAGACCACGCCGGATTTCTCTCTAGAGGATCTGCCAGGAACATCAGGGAGAATCGATGTGCTTTGCAGATGCGTTAACTCGGCATTCATGCTCTCACATGGAATAAGAAGAGATGTCCGGTGTCATCTTATACTCATGGGGGGACCCGAAACCAAGATAATTCGTTTTGATGGAAGCAGGCTCCGCCATCTGAACCCGGACGAGAGGAGCACGGCTGCGCTGATGAAGAAAGCCCTCTCCCTCGATGCCAGTCCTTCCTGGAGGGAATCCACGCCCGGCATTTACATCAGGAAAGGTGATCTCAGATCGCTGATCGAGTCTCTGAGGGAGGAGGGGCAGAGGCTGTACTACCTGAGAGAGGATGGCGCTCCGCTCAGCGGAACCATTTCAGAGGGTGCATTCATACTCGGGGATCACACAGGCATGAGGGAAGAGGAGGAGCATCTGCTGGAATCAATGGGAGCTGAGATTGTGAGCATAGGCCCGCTGAGCCTGCACGCAGACCACTGCATAGTGATAATAAACTGGATGTGCGACAACACCGCCCGAAGCAGATGATCGCACAAGGAAGGGGTTAAAAAGGCGGCGAATCAATACCTCATGGGATGATCCGGACTCTTGTGGTTTATGATAGCAGATACGGCTCGACAGAGGAGGTTGCACGGACACTATCGCTGATACTCGGCCCCTCTGATGCTGTGAAGGTTGGCGAGATCCAGCCGGAGCACAGGAGGTTCGAGCTCTTCGTTCTGGGCGCGCCCGTGTACAAGGGAGTCATCAGCCCGAACCTGTGGAACTTTGTGAGGGAGAACCTGAGCTGGCTGAGGGAGAAGAGGATCGCGCTCTTCACCACCTCCATAGACAGGAAGGATGGCGAGACAAACCTGGAGAGCCTCAAAAAGATGATCGGAGAGAGCGTGTTTATCTCGAGAGCCCTCGGCGGGAGGATGTGCGTCGAGAGGCTAAGCTCGAACGATCTCCTCGGCATGGAGTCGTTCTGCAAGAGGAAGGGATTTCTCTTCCAGGATATAGACACGCTGGTCACAGAGGAGGTTGTTGAGTTCGGCCTTGAGATCAAGAGGGCGAGAGATATGATCTCTCCAGGGATGCCTGTTAACGAGCTCCGGAGGCTGATAGATGCGTTTCTGGCATCTCACAATACATGCACACTTGCAACAGGTTATGGATCAAGAGTCAGAGCGACGCCTCTTGAGTACCTCTACAGGAATGGCGCCATCTACTTCCTGAGCGAGGGCGGGGAGAAGTTTGCCAACATCATGCTGAATGACAGGGTCTCGGTCGCAGTTTACGACCCGTATGAGAGCATGAGGGATGTGGCAGGCATACAGCTCTCCGGAAGGGCATGCTTTGTCGAGGTGGGCAGCAATGAGTACACCGATGTGCTCAGGCAGAGGGGAATAAGCCTGAGCACAATATCATCGCTACCCGTGCGGCTTCACATGATCAAGATCATACTGGAGAGAGCCGAGCTTCTCTGCGCCAGGCTGAAATCCAGGGGTTACGAGATAACGCAGATCTATGACTTTCCTGAGTTCGGGGCGACAGGATCCGGGTAAGCTCAAGTCACCCTCTCGCAGAGGTGCAGGGGCGTGAATGACAGACCGCCATCGTGCAGGAGCGACACATGTCATAAAACCCAGCTTTTTGGTATAACGCTCTCATCCATTTGATGACTTGCCAGAAGGAGCAGGGTCATGCTATGCGTTCGTTTCGACGAATGAATGCTTTCAGCGACCACATTGCATGCTCGCAAGTTGCTACGCACATAAGAGCGTACAGAGAGCAGAGAGATCTGCTGAGAGTTGACTACCTGCTCGGATGCGCTCTCGGGTCGCGCATTCTCACAAGCGGTTTGGCGAGATGCCTTCTCGCGGATGGTGGGACCTCGTAGAGTCCTTCCTCGATATCCCTGGGCAGCTCAACGATCTCAGCCTCCATGGATCTCGTCCTGCATCTCCTGCACCTGTATCCCTGGCCGGATCCGGCCGACTTCATGCGCCTGCCACATGCGCACAGCGGCGGCCTGGAAGTTCTCTGCTTCTCCAGAGATATCATCTCGATCTTCTCCAGGTTCAGTGTGCCGGACTTCATTGAGCCGTAAACCTCTATAAGATCACCAGTAATCAGCGATCGGACGATCTTTCTGAAGCATTTCGTCGGCTCGAATGCAGCACATTCAATGTTTCTCTCGCCCAGATCGATGGGGAAGAAGACGTGCCCACCCTCGATCACGCGTGGCTCCCCGGCAACGCTGCCGAGCAGCCTGTAGCTTCTGTCATCTTGAAGGAGGGTATCGCGACCCCTCATGTCTATGATGTGCGCATCGGTCCCCTGGTTTGTGATGTACATAACACATCTCTCGGGCGCCTCAGATCTTATCATGCTGAAAGCCCTTCTTATCGCCCCGGGATCGTCACCGCGGATGCCGAACAGCACCGGATCAGGCGAGTGTGGGGAGAAGACTATCCGCCTGTTCGAGTAATCCACCGTGTCCCAGGTCGCGGGATAGGTCGCTCTGTCCGCATCCCATACTGAATCCTCATCGAGAGCTCTCGGCGTTCCCCATAGCTCTCTCCGCCTGTAGGCTATGAGCTCATATGTGTAATCATCGAACTCCGAGCCGACGGCTGCGAGCGCGCCGATGAGCCCCCGCTGATTCTTGAAGCCGCGGTGCCATATGCCCTCAGATGAGAGTATCCTCTTCGCCTCCTCGATCTCCAGGATCTCCGTGACCGCCCTCCTGTAAAACCGCCTCATCTCCTCGGTGATCCTGTCTGCGATCACTAGCCCCGGGTTGGTGTTTATTCCGGAGAGATCCGAGAGATCCAGAAGGGTATTAAGGGCGATCCGTCCGATCTCCGCAGGGTCATCAGCCTCCACTGGTATGGCGATGGCTGCATTTCCCCTGGTCTTGTATCTCGCACACGGATTGAGGCGCACCAGTTTTGGCGCGCCAGTGTGGTGCCCGCTCGCCCTGAGCCTCTCTATCAGTACTGCTGCGAGATACGTTGTGCAGAACCCTCTCTCCGAGTCTGTGTCATCTATACCTACGATAAGCATCCCGAAATCACATCTGTCGATTCCAGAGAATTGTACATCCAGCGGAATCGGATGCACTCAATAAATAAGCCTTTGGCTCAAGATGCTGTGTTGAATTATTAAAAGCTATGAGATCGAATGCCATCGATTTTTACCAGAATTGAAATTTGCATGCGCTCTTATCCATATGATAACTTGCCCAGAGAAGCACTGGTCCCGCCATGCATTCTTGGTGAATGAATAAGTGCGTCAGCAACCACATTGCACGACCTGCAAGTTGCCAAACACATAAGAGCGTTTGCATGAATTCGCCCTCAGCTATCATATCCTCTAACATTTTTCAACACAGCAGCGAGACCAAAACGCTTATATCTAACTTTTTGTTACTAACCGTCAGTTATGATTTCGCGGCAGGGTGTTCGGCTTGGATCCGGTCGAGCTGCTTGATGTTCTGGGGAACGAGAACAGGAGGCGCATACTTCAGCTTCTCTCATTCCGGCCATTCTACTTCAACGAGATAGCCAAGAGGCTCGATGTCGGACCGAAGGCTGTGATCGATCACCTTGGTGTCCTGGAGGCAGCCGGGCTGATAGAGTGCTACAGGGATGAGAGGAGGCGCAAGTACTTCCGGCTGGCGAGAAATCTCGTACTAGAGGTCGCGCTGGCGTCGCACTCATATGGAGTGAGAGCCTATGCTCTCTCCGATCCATCCATGGAGAGGGAATCCGACTGCCGCGATCTCAGAGCGATACACGAGGAGCTCTCAGCGCTGGCGGCCGAGATGGACCGTCTCAGAATGATGATGGCGGATGTGGCAACGAGGGAGCTGGAGCTGCGCCAGAAGGCGATGAGGGCGATAGACGAATGCGTGACCGATGAGATCGAGGCGGAGCTGCTATTCTCCCTTCTATCAGGCAGCTCCACAGAGGAGAAGCTCGCCGAGAGGCTGAAGATGCCCGCAGCGGTTGTGAGGGAATCGCTCGCAAGGCTTGAGTCAAGAGGGCTGGTGCGATTCGAGAATGGCTCCTGGAGTATTTAAATCCATGAGGAAGATCGCCGATGAATGATCAGATAGTTCTCAGAGTGGCAGAGGCATACCACAGGGATGCTGGTAAGAGCATAGCCAGAATCAGTCTAGATATCATCAACAGGCTGGGCCTGAAGAACGGCGACGTGGTTGAGATCCAGGGCAGGAACAAGGTATGCGCCCTGGCATGGCCCGGAAACCCTGGCGATGCGCCTGACATAATAAGAATAGACGGAAACCTGAGATCAAATCTTGGGGTGGGGATAGACGACAGGGTCTTCGTGAGGCGCACTGAAGTAAGACCTGCGAGAAGGGTGCTGCTCGCTCCGACCAGAAGCATAAGACTGATAGGCGGGCCGCAGTATCTCCTCAGGATCTTGGAAGGGAGGCCGGTCACAAAGGGCGAGCAGATAAGGATAGAGATGATCACGAACTCCCTGGTGATGGTGGTTGTGAGCACAACCCCATCAGGACCTGTCGTCATAACAAGAGACACAGTCATAAACATAACGAGCGAGCAGATCGAGGGCTTCCAGTTCAGAGATGTCACCTACGAGGATATCGGTGGCCTGAGCAGGGAGATAAGAGCGATACGTGAGATGGTTGAGCTGCCCCTCAGACATCCTGAGGTATTCCAGAAGCTCGGCATAACGCCTCCAAAAGGAGTGTTGCTTCACGGTCCTCCGGGCACCGGCAAGACGCTCATCGCCAGGGCTGTGGCAAGCGAGACCGACGCGACATTCACAGCCATCTCCGGACCGGAGATAATGTCCAGGTACTATGGTGAGAGCGAGCAGCGGCTCAGGCAGATCTTTGAGGATGCGCAGAAGAGCGCGCCATCGATAATCTTCATCGATGAGATAGACTCGATAGCCCCCAAGAGGGAGGAGGTACTGGGAGATCTCGAAAGGAGGGTCGTCGCACAGCTCCTCTCGCTCATGGATGGGCTCACATCCAGGGGAGAGGTGATCGTGATCGCTGCGACAAACCGCCCGAACGCCCTCGACCCTGCCCTGCGGCGCGGTGGCAGGTTTGACCGGGAGGTCGAGATAGGGATACCAAACAAGAGCGGCAGGCTGGAGATCCTCTATGTGCATACGAGAGGCATGCCGCTCGAGGAATCCCTGGATCTGAACGAGATCGCTGAGATGACCCATGGATTTGTTGGAGCAGACCTCGCATCCCTCTGCAAGGAGGCTGCGATGCACACTATAAGCCGGATCCTTCCAGATCTTGATGTCGAGGAGGAGATCCCGCCTGAGGTCCTGGATCAGCTTAAGGTGAGCCGCGAGGATTTCCTCGCCGCGATGAAGAAGATCGAGCCGAGCGCGATGCGCGAGGTTCTTGTGGAGATCCCCGAAGTCCACTGGTCTGACATCGGTGGCCTGGAGGAGGCGAAGCAGGCGCTGAGGGAGGCTGTGGAATGGCCGATAATGTACCCAGAGGCATTCGAGGCTGTGGGGATAAGACCGCCAAGAGGAGTCCTCCTCTATGGTCCTCCTGGCACAGGAAAGACCATGATCGCCAGGGCGGTCGCAACAGAGTCCCAGCTCAACTTCATAAGCATCAAGGGACCGGAGCTCATGAGCAAGTGGGTGGGCGAGTCAGAGCGCGCTGTCCGCGAGGTCTTCAGGAAGGCAAAGCAGGCAGCGCCTGCGCTGATATTCTTCGATGAGATTGATTCGATAGTCCCTGCGAGGGACTCCGGCAGGGACTCGCACGTCACAGAAAGAGTCGTGAGCCAGCTGCTCACCGAGATCGATGGCCTCGTCGAGCTGAAGGATGTTGTCGTTCTTGCAGCCACGAACAGGCCGGATCTGATAGACCCATCGCTCCTGCGGCCCGGAAGGTTCGACAGGATGATCTACATACCGATGCCTGATCGCGCTGCGCGAAAGAAGATATTCGAGATATACATGCGAAGGATGCCTGTGGCGGATGATGTGGATATCGATGAGCTCGCTGCCAGAACAGAGGGATACACCGGCGCGGACATAGAGATGATCTGCAGAGAGGCGGGAATGCTCGCCCTGCGGGAGAAGATCCAGCCAGGCATGAAGCGCGAGTCGCTGCTGCTCGCTCAGATCCTGGTGAGAAGGGAGCACTTCGACAGGGCATATCAGAACATAAAACCCCACATGCCACCGGAAACGCTTAAGGATTACCTGAAGATAATGGAGATGTTTGGCGGCGGCTGAGTGGATTTCATCCGCGGCGTAGACCTCAAATCTTGCTCTGGGGTTTACGGCGTGGCTTCCAGATCGAGAAGACCGTACTCACAGGCGACGAAACCCGGTGAACCTCTCTTTTGATCCTTAGCTCCCCACATTTGGGCACTGAAGCGTCTGAAACCGGGATACCATCCCAGGTTTAACCCGAAATTGAGCGAAGCCTGATAGGCATCCATGCGTCATCGGTTAAGATCGACATGTGTAGAATTGGACTTGATAGTCTTATCTCGCCTCAGTAATGCTATCAGGACTCAAGTTCACAGGCTGTCGATTTGAATCAAGCTCTCCACTATGGGGGAGATCTCAATTTGTCAAATTTCATGGCCAATATATTTCAGAAAATCCTTAACCGATGACCAATGGATAGGAATCACGAATCGAGATGTCCCGACTCCATACTCCTAAAAATGGGGAACTCAGGTAGATCGCATGGTGCCACCGAATACTTTCGCACTGCATGGCTAATGGCTTCATATCTGTACAGCTACTACTAGCTTAACCGCTCGTCACCGCTGCTATTGCTACTCCCGGACGGGCGGATCTATCCCCTTCTTCATACCAGTTTGAGTTGCAGGCTCGAATCGCTGGCGGTCTTGGCAGATCTGGTGGCTCCCTCTATCTTCATAAGCCTCTCAGATTATGGGTCTGTGGAGCACTGACTGGAACCTTGCGTCCAGGCCAGATGCGACTTTGATCAAAATTTTCAAGATCTCCAGAGAGATCGCTGATATCGCTGCTCCTGCTCTGGTCGCGAGCTCTCCGAGCAGATTGCAGCCCACGCCTATGATATGTGATGAAGCACTCTTTGAGACCTCAAGAAGGCGCGCAATGGGCAGAACTGTGCTCAATTTTTCACTGTTCTGTGCACAGATGCAGAGGCATAATATCACCACCATCATGACAAGAACAATAGCGTGTTTCCTCATTCAGGAGACCTCTTCATTCTGACATGATGATTTCTGCAGTTTGATGTATAATAATTTTTTGTATGGCATTATATTTGCCATGTGTGTAACCCCGGCCGCGCCATTGGAAGAAGGCCGTGTTCTCGAATCACCGGACAGCCTTGCAGGAGTCGCTTTCACAGTATCATGCTGCCGGGCAGCCATCCTGCTGGACTCAGCGATATCTGTACATGGAGAGGCCATCTGTGAATTTTAAAACTCTATCTGAATCATAAGTCATCGGTTGAGGATTTTATGTAAATATAGTGATCACGAAATTTGACAAATTGAGATCTCCCCATAGTGGAGAGTTTGATTCAAATCGACAGCCTGTGTACTCGAGTCCTGATAGCATTACTGAGGCGAGATAAGACTATTAAAGTTCAACGCTCTTATCCATATGTTAACTTGCCCAATAGAAGCACTGGGCTTGCTATATATTCTAGGTAAATGAATAAGTGCGTTCAGCAGCCATATTGCACGACCCGCAAGTTGCCAAACACATAAGAGCGAAGTTCAATTCTACACATGTCGATCTTAACCGATGATGCATGAATCATAATACTGAACGCTCTTATCCATTTGATGACTTGCCCAAAGGGAGCAGGGGTCATGCTATGCGTTCGTTTCGACGAATGAATGCTTTCAGCGACTACATTGCATGCTCTGCAAGTTGCTATGCACATAAGAGTGATACTGAAATGGCTTCTGGAGAGAAGGAAAGACTCATATGGTTGGGTCGCCGGAGAGGCGAGCTCTGCCAACCGCTTCAAAGAATAAGCGTGAACCTCAGCAACATCTCCTGGAGGGCGCCTTGCATAAAAACCGCCAGAGCCTAGTGCTCTGGCAGCATGAATGCTATATCCTCTGACGGATGGCGGTACAGCCTTGCGCCCAGGCGCTTCTGATCCAGGATGTGCCCTATGATCCCGATCGTCCTGCCCAGCGCGAAGAGCCCGTTGAGGTATCCGTACTTCAGGACATCATCTATATCCTGCTGTGTGAATACCGGGCAGGATGCCATCAGATCCAGGAAGAGTATGCCTATGCATCCATCGACATTCAGGATCAGATTGCCCTTCTTAGCTGTGGTTATCGCCTCGACCTGGAGCGCGTAGTTCAGGAGATCCGTCCTGGCGAAGTGCCTCTTTGCGTAATCGATCAGGAGCTGTACCCTCTTGTCAGGGTTTTTGACGCTCTTGATCCTGTGCCCGATGCCCGGTATGTTCACGCCCTTCCTCTTCATCTCATTCACAAACTGCTCGGGGGTGAGACCGGAGTCGTATGCCCTCTTGAACTCCCTTGCTGCATCATCAATCGCTCCTCCGAACCTCGGGCCTATCGTGAGCAGGCCGCTTGCCAGGGAGGATATGAGATCCTTGCCAGCGCATGATGCGACGATGGCGTTGTGCGCCGCAGAGACAGATGGCCCGTGATCTGCGACTATCTGCAGGACCAGTTCTATGAACCGGGCAGCATAATCGTGGAGCACCTTCTTGAACCAGAGGAGGCCGATCACCCCGCCGATCCCCATGTTCCTCTCGAGCACCTCGCTCAGAGGTATCCCGGCGTAGAGAACCTCCTCGCCGCGGTCGTCCGAGATCGTGCAGATGAACGTTGTGGGCCTTCTTATCATTCCGGTTGAGAGAGCCTTGCTGTAATCAACCGGTATCCTCGGAACCTGCGGCTCGACAACCTCTCTGACCTTACCCTCGGCGAGGAGCTTCTCGTACACCTTTCTTATCTCATCACCATAACCATCGAAGGATTCCGGCACAAAAGCTCCTGCCTCTTTCAGCGCGCGGTTCTTCTCCTGTGCGGTCTCCTTCGCTGTGTCTGCCTTCGCGCCGGCATGCCCGAACTGGACGCTCGCAGGCAGGAAGGGCGCGCATGTTCCTGTGACCCACGCGACAAGCGGCTTTGTTATTCTCTCCTCATTCAGAGCATCGACGATCCTGTACTCATCCTCCCCGCCGAGCTCGCCAAGGCATGCGATCATCGCTATATCTGGATTCGCCTCATACCTGAGTATGTGATCGAGCATGCTGGAGCCGGGGTACCTGTCGCCGCCTATGGCTATTCCCTCGTAGACGCCATTCGAGTTCCTGGAGATGATGTTGAACGCCTCGTTGAGCATGCCTCCTGATTTCGAGACGAAACCAACACATCCTGGCCGGTAGAGCCTGCATGCGATGATGTTCTCTATTGTCCCAGCGGTGTTGCCTATCCTGAAGGCGCCTGCTGCCAGACCTCCGACAGTTGCAGGCCCGATTATCACCTTTCCGGATCTTCTCGCGGTCGCCCCGATTATCCTGGCGTGTCTCTCAGGCACCCCCTCGGCTATAATCGCAACAGTTCTTATTGTGTTCTCCCTCAAGGCATCCATCGTTGTATCGAACGCGGATCTGTGAGAGGCGAAGTTGACCATCACATCAGCATCCGGATGCTTCTCAGCAGCTTCCGCGATCGTCCTGTACATCGGAAGAAGGATCTCCTTCGTCCCCCAGAAGGCCTTGTGTATTCCGGATCTGTTCGGGTTTATTATGGCCGCAATGCTGGGAGTCTCTCTCTGACATAGGTAATCGAAATCCAGCATCCTCTGGATTGCGTTCACCTGGTAACCGTAAACGAAAGCCTTCGTGTTTCTGTCGAATAGAATGTAATCAGGCCTCGAGCTCATGGCTCACTCCCCCCTCAGTGCCAGAGGCACTATCCTGGTCATGTGCGTCTCAGGGCCATAGACCTCTATGGGTATGCCAAGCTCGTTGCCGAGCTCCCGCATCATCCTCAGGCCCTCCTCATAGTTCGGCCCGCCTCTGCGCACGTATATCCTGACATTGTTCTCCCTGAGCCTGTCCCTGTACTCCCTCAGGGCCATGACAACGCCCTTGAAGGTGCTCGCGACATCCGTGAAGTTCGCTATCGCACCGCCGATGAGCAGCACCTTTCCCCTCGGATCCTTCTCCCTGGTCATGAGATCGAGTATCGTTTTTGTGTAATGATATGTGTCCTCTGTGCTCGGATCGCCGCTGTACTCGCCGTAGTTCGCCAGCTCTCCAGCAAAGCCGAGATCGCATATCGTATCAGTGTATATCACACTGGCCCCGCCGCCTGCGACCATCGTCCACACCCTTCCCTTCGAATTCAGTATCGTGAGCTTCAGTGATGCGCCTGTCTTCGCATCTATCTCCTTTATGAAGAGCTCCTCAGGTGTCAGGCTCCTGCCGAAGGGCTCCGGGAAGACGAGATCACCCCACTTCTTCCTGCACCAGAACTCCTCAGCATCAT
Organism: Methanobacteriota archaeon; assembly: GCA_029553285.1. Lineage (GTDB taxonomy): Archaea > Halobacteriota > Methanosarcinia > Methanotrichales > Methanotrichaceae > Methanothrix_B. The sequence continues at coordinate 13,059 of JAKPCO010000106.1, read as the reverse complement.
CCAGCTTCGCGACCATGTCGAGCGGAACTATCTTCCCATCCACGACTGTGAAGGGGTTGATCTCCAGGTAGGCGAATCCGAGATCGACGTAGAACCTGAAGAGCGCCTCGATGAATCTCGCCATCCTGTCTGCATCTGGAGAGGCCGGGAGTTTTGATCTTATATCAGCGGCATCGATGCCATCCAGAATGTCGACGTGCATCTGAATGACCCTGTCCCAGTTCTCCTCCACGCAGACACCTCCCTGTGTAGAGAAGTAGATTGTGTCTCCATCGCGATCAGAGCTTATGGCCACATAGAACTCATTCTCATGAGGCACATAAGGCTCAACCAGAAAGTGGTCCAGGACGCCCCTGACGCCGCCTATTGTCACCTCTCTCTTCATGTTTCTGCTCAGGTACTCCCTGACATCATCCCATGAGGCGTTAAGCAGGACAAGCCCGTGGACACCTCTCTTTCCGAAGAGCTGATCAGGCTTCACCACAAGCCTCTTCTCGAGGATCCAGGGATTCTCGAAGACCGTGCGGTCCAGATCGGTCTCCGGCCCGATCAGGGCGACCTCTCCCCTGTAGTCGAAATCATCGAGGTATTCCGGGAGGAACCTGGCAAGCAGCCTCTTAGCATCAAACTCCCTAATGCCTCTCTGTGCCATCTTATAACCACCTTCTTCGGGCCTAAGCGCTTCGTATTTAGAAATCTTCTGGTCTGGAGCCGGGAAAGTGTTACATATCTGCATCGATCAACTCTCACCATGGACTGCCCATCCTGTGGAGGACGATGCGTAAGACCGGCGGCGCACATCCTGAATTCCATCGATCATGTTTACATGGCATGTCGAGAATGCAAAAATGAGCCTCACATTGACAAAAAAGCCCCACGGAGATCTCTCCAGACCGGGGGGCTGGAGAGGTGTGAGCATTGCGGGAAAGCTCCACTCGATCTGGTCATGCTCGAGGCGATGGATCTCCTCGTGGAGGAGGGTCTTCGCGACGATCGCGAGCCGCTCAGGAGCGTCGGCTCGCCGATGATGGAGATCGGATACCCTCTGCCGTATCCGCCACGCCTCGGTGATTCCCAGCTCATACTGCTGATGGAGAGGGTGAACAGAACTGCTGCATCAAGACTCCTTGAGATCCCGGAGGTCAAGGGCGTGATCAGGCGCAGCAGACACATACCTGGCGTTGTCGATAAGAAAGGGCATACATGGGAGCTGCTCTCCGGCTGTGACATGCGCTGTGACATCATCCAGAGCATCTACGGCGACCTGGTGATATACAAAAGCCAGTCGAAGATACACGTAGAGTTCCCCAGGGAGAACTACCCGAAGATACGGATCCTGGAGGGGCTGCGGATCATGGGAAGAAGCGTGATCGATGGTCTCTGCGGGCCCGGAACTCTGGGACTCGTCTGCGCCCTCGCCGGCGCGAAACAGATCGTGATGAACGACATATGGCTGCCGGCGATCGATAACGTGCTCATCAACCTTGAGGCCAACAGGGATATTCTGGGCATAGACAGCATAGAGATATTCCATCGTGGGGAGGATATGGTGGGGAGCAGCCCCAGGCTGGTCGGGCGAGCGAGGGGCGCATGCGAGATAGAGGTCTACCATGGAGATGTACGAAAGCTCTTCTCAGCTGTGAGCCCCTCAGACATATGCATCCTTGATCACTTTCCAGGGGCGCCGCTGGAGGAGATCAGAAGAGCCTGCAGCTCCTGCGATGAGATTGTGATCGTGTAAGCTATCTGCCCCAAATGGGACGGGCCTCTGAGTGCAGTAATGGGACAGCGCGGATTCGAACCGCGGTCCAAGCGTCCCAAACGCTCGAGGATGGACCAGACTACCCTACTGTCCCGCAAAAAGGGCAACGCAGTATAGAATCAAATCATGGATATATAGCTAATCCTGAAGCCCAAAGACCGCAGAGGCTCTTACAGCAGCTTGAAGGCCAGTGCTGCTGCTCCAAGCACTCGCCGACAGGCGCAAATAACAGGCAGTGCTTCTACGGAGAGGCCATCGAATGCTAAACAAGACTGTGACGCTCTTATCCATCAGATAACTTGCCCGAAGAGGCACCAGTCCTGCTATGCGCTCGTGGCGAGCGAATGAGTGCTTCAGCAACAAGCTTGCATGTCTTTCAAGTTGCTGAATACATAAGAGCGAGACTGTGATTCACCTGCATCTTCTCGCCGCGCTCTCGAGGGTCTTTGCCGTGATCATCGCAGCCCGTGCCTCCCTCGTTCTGCCGAGGGCTGCCATGGCATGGCTTTTGTTGTACCATGCTCCTATGAAGTACGCATCGATCTCAAGGGCTCTGTCGAAGCAGGCGAGAGCCTCCTGGTACCTCCCCATCGATCCCAGGGCCATGCCCTTGTTGTTCCAGGCGAACGCATGGTTCGGATCGAGCCTGATCGCCTCATCGTAGCTCTTCAGAGCCTCCTCATATCTTCCCATGTATGATAGAGCGATGCCGCGGTTGTTCCATGCGTCCACGATTGCTGGGTCCTGCTCTACAGCGCGATCGTATGCCTCCAGAGCCTGTTCGTATCTTCCCGAGTTGAAGTGCGAGTTGCCCTTCTCAAGCCACCTCCTGGCACCCTCAGTGTCTCCACTCACAAGCATCACCGCGAGAGCATGTTGAATGTGAAATATCATGATTCTGCATACCACAGTATATTACAAAAATCTTACCCGGATACAGCTCTCCTAAGCGCCTCCTCGACCTTATCCCTTATTATGTACCCCGCCCTGTGCAGCACGGTATCTCCGATCTCAGGATCCCTTTCCATGCTCGCGGTGCATGGATATGCATGATGTGCCTCCGAGATCCTCTCGTGCAGCTGGGGATCATCCTTCTCCAAGCCGATCAGCCGCTTGGCCACGAACCACGTCGACCCGCATGGGGCAGATCTGATGACACTGGCTGCGGCGATCACCTCCTTCCCCTCCCTGCCCTTCTGGAGCACCATCTCCAGCTCGGGCTCGCCGATCATCGCTCTCTTCAGAAACGCTGCGATGTTCGGCTTAAGAGGATCAGGCCTCATGGCACAGAACGGCTTGGAGAATGCAGCCTCCATCCCCAGATCCTCCGCAGCCCTGGATACCTGGAGTCTGAGCCCCATGGGCATATCCTTCGGACTCTCTGAGCATCCGATTATCCCCCTGATCCCGGCATCCTTCATTTTTGGGAGCAATCCGAAGATTATGTCAGGATGCACATTTATGACGATCGCGATATCAGCCTCTGGAACCGCAGGAAGCAGCGGCTCAACATCATCTATGAAATCTCCGAGAGATGCGGGATCGGGCATCTCAACAGCCGCCACGATATCACCGGCTCCACTGTACTTTCCGCTTCTGCACTGCGTGCATGCCTCACCACATGAGATGCAGAATCCCGGGTAGTTGAGAAGATTGCCGACGACCCTCTCGCCGAACTCTCCATTGTAGTACACCACAACCTTCAAGAAGGTCACATCCTGCACATATCTCGCACAGGTCGCTATGTAACAGTTTCGAGCAGCTCCTGCTAGAGACGGCCTCGCAGTGCACTCGAATAACTGAGAATTCCTAAAAACCAGCTTTTTGATATAAAACAGCATCTATACAATTATTTAGCGACATGAGCAGATGTTAGGAGAAAGGGGGGTTCGCTCTTATCCATTTGATGACTTGCCGAAGGAGCAGGGGTCATGGTTTCGACTTACCTTCGACTGCTCCGAAGGGTTTCGACTAAGTCGAAGGCGTGGCAATGCTTTCATCGACCCATTGCATGCTCTATAAGTTGCTACGCACATAAGAGCGAATGGAAATTCCGGAATCTGCATGCACTGGCAAAACAGATCGCAAATCCTGCGATGCCTGCTGGTTCGATCTGAGTACACGACCCCTGTTTACCGTCAGAGGTCTTCGCATCGTTTTCCTGTGCATAGCACTGGCTGCAATGGAAAGGTCTTAAATATCGGCGAATATGTATTGTGATTTCGTCAAATCGCAAAATTCCGACGGATGTGTCCCCTTGACATCGAACCAGGTTGTGCTTTGGATCGGCTTTGGCGTTTTCGTCATACTCCTTCTCGCAGTTGATCTGGGAGTCTTCCACAGAAGATCGAGCGTTATATCAGTTAAAGAGTCGCTGATCTGGAGCGGGATCTGGACTGCAATCGCGCTCTTGTTCAACATAATAATATTTTTGTGGCACGGCCAGGACAGAGCGATCGAGTTTCTGGCAGGCTATCTCATAGAAAGATCGCTGAGCGTCGACAACCTTTTTGTCTTCCTGATGATATTCAGCTACTTCCAGGTACCCGAAACACATCAGTACAGGGTACTGTTCTGGGGCATCGTCGTTGCGCTCCTCATGAGAGCATTATTCATAGCGACCGGTCTGACGCTGATAGAGCACTTCGACTGGATCGTCTACCTGTTCGGGGCATTTCTAATCGTGACAGGGATCAAGATGGCCCTCCAGCGGGAATCTAACGTTCAGCCGGACAGGAACCCGGTCGTGAGGATGTTCAGAAGCGTCATACCGGCGACAGACCACTATGATGGTGGCAGGTTCATCACCAGAGCATACGGCAGAACCATGGCCACTCCGCTCCTGATCGTCCTGATCGCGGTGGAGGTGACAGACCTGGTATTTGCTGTGGACTCGATCCCCGCAGTCTTCGCTGTCACCGTCGATCCATTTGTGGTATACACATCAAACGTCTTTGCGGTGCTCGGGCTGAGAGCTCTCTACTTTGCTCTGGCCGCCTGCGCGCACATGTTCCACTACCTCAACCACGGTGTGATAATTATACTGATATTCGTGGGCATCAAGATGCTTCTCTCAGATGTGTATGAGATACCGGTCACATTCGCCCTTGGAGTCGTCGCGCTGGTTCTTGTGGTCTCGATGCTGGCATCTCTGGCGAGAACCCATGACAGAGAGCGGCTCATGAACTGCCTGAAGAGTATCTCAGGCAGGTGAGTGGCATGGAGATCAAAGCTGCTGGTCTCTCGAGCGCTGAGGCGGAGAGGAGACTTCGGGAGGACGGTTACAACGAGCTCCCCTCAGAGAGGAGGCGTGGGCTTCCATCCATCGCCGTGGAGGTTCTGAAGGAGCCGATGATATCCCTGCTCATGGCCTGCGGAGGCATTTACCTTCTCCTGGGAGACCACAGGGAGGCGCTAATTCTGATATTCTTCGTGATTGTGGTGATCTCCATAACACTCTACCAGGAGAGGAGGGCAGAGGGCGCTCTGGATGCTCTGAGGGCTCTCTCGAGCCCGAGGGCTCTGGTGATAAGGGATGGGCTGCCGATGAGAATCCCCGGGCGGGAGGTCGTCCGCGGAGACCTCATCGCCCTTGAGGAGGGAGACAGGGTACCGGCGGATGCTGCGGTGATCTCCTGCACCAGTCTGCTGGTAGATGAATCGATACTGACGGGAGAATCTATGCCCGTCAGGAAGATCCCATGCGAAGATAAAGAGTATCAGGAGGTCATGCCGCCTGGTGGGGATGAGGTGCCCTTCGTCTACTCCGGCACGCTTGTCGTTCAGGGGATGGGACTGGCCAGAGTGGTCGCCACCGGCTCCAGGACGCTGATGGGACGGATAGGTGCGTCCCTCAAGAGCATAGAGCTCGAGGAGAGCAGGCTCAAGAGTGAGATGCGATCGATGGTTCGCAGGCTCACGATTTTCGGGATCTCCCTCAGCACAGCCCTCCTGATCGCGTATGCGCTCGAGACCGGAGATCTTCTCGGCGGTCTTCTGGCAGGTATAACGCTCACGATGGCGATACTTCCTGAGGAGTTCCCCGTTGTCCTCACGATCTTTCTCGCTCTTGGCGCCTGGAGGCTCTCCAGGATAAATGTCCTGACCAGAAACCTCTCTGCCATAGAGACCCTCGGATCCGTCACCGCCCTCTGCACCGACAAGACCGGCACCGTGACCCTGAACAGGATGCATGTAAGTAAGATATTCGCAAGAGGCAGGATCTATGATGTGGATGGGATGCTTCCTGAGGAGGTTCACGATGTGGTTGAGTTCGGGATCCTCGCCGGCAGGAGGGATCCATTCAATCCGATGGAGATCGCACTCAAGGAGCTGGGGAGGAGGGAGCTCAACGGGACGGAACACATCCACGACGACTGGACCTTTGTACAGGAGTACCCGCTCACAGATGACATTCTCGCGATGTCGATGGTCTGGATGCGCGGGAATGAGTATGTAATAGCTGCAAAGGGCGCGCCGGAATCGATATTCGATCTCTGCCATCTCGACCGGGAACAGATTGAGGAGCTCAACGAAGCTGTGGAGAGGATGGCATCGGATGGCCTGCGCGTTCTAGGGGTTGCCCGAGCCGCGATCCCGGAATCGAAGCTGCCGGATGGACAGCACGGGTTCGACTTTCAGTTTCTGGGATTGCTCGGCTTCTCGGACACCATCAGGCCAGGCGTCCCTGATGCGGTAAATGAATGCCAGAGAGCGGGCGTGAGGGTGATGCTGATCACAGGAGACCATCCCGTCACTGCATCTTCAATCGCATCCGCCATCAACCTCCATCCCGTCTCTGTGCTGACCGGGCCTGAGATCGAGTCGATGAGCGATGAAGATCTCTCACAACGCCTGAGAGAGGCAAACGTCTTCGCGAGGATGGTTCCCGAGCAGAAGCTTAGGCTTGTCGAGCTCCTGAAGAGAGATGGGGAGATAGTTGCGATGACCGGAGATGGGGTAAATGACGCTCCTGCTCTTAAAGCATCCCACATAGGCATCGCCATGGGATCGAGGGGCACGGATGTGGCCCGCGAGTCTGCGGATATCGTGCTTTTGGACGACGACTTCTCCTCAATAGTCAGAGCGATACGTCTGGGCAGGAGGATCTTTGACAACATCCGAAAGGCGACTGCGTACATACTGGCGATCCATGTTCCGATCGCGGGCATGTCCATACTGCCTGTGGCTCTCGGCCAGCCACTGCTCCTCCTTCCGATTCACATAGCCTTCCTGGAGCTCGTGATAGATCCTGCCTGCTCGATAGCATTCGAGGCTGAGGCTGAGGAGATCGATATAATGTCCAGGCCCCCTATGGATCCAGAAGCCTCTCTCTTCAGCACCAGTGTGATCGCCCTGGGTGCTCTTCAGGGGATCAGCGTTCTTGCAGTGCTCTCTGCAGTTTACCTTATGAGCTCCGGGAGAGATTTGGACGGGGCCAGAGCTCTGATCTTCACAACACTTGTTCTGGCAAATCTCTTTCTCATACTCATAAACAGATCCTGGTCTCAGACGATAATCCAGAGCATGAAGAGCAGAAACTCTGCGCTCTGGATGATCTTTGGGGGGACTGTGCTTCTGCTCTCGATGATACTATACGTGACACCGCTGAGGGAGATGTTCCATTTCGGCCACCTGCACCCAAACGACATCGTGATATGCCTCGCTCTGGCCTTCGCGAGCGTGCTCTGGTTCGAGGCTTGGAAGCTGATATTCAGAAGAGGACGATCCAGCCTGACATGAAGGGAGATGCTGGCAGCCCAACACAAGAACCCTGCATTCAAGGATATGCGATCACATCAAGTACTTCCAAGCTGGGCAGTCCTCTGAAGGAGGTGTTTCTTCGAGGGTGGTGACTGGGATCGATCAGAGCATGCGATCCATCAGATCCTCTATGTGGTACATCTCAGAGATATCGGTGAGCCCCGATATGGACTCTGTCTCGATATCAAGACCGAGCTCGACCGCGGCCGCAGCAGGGTTTGTGCCGCCAACGAGCGCCATCCCGAGATGATCGCGCTCCACAGGCATTCCCAGAACCTCCATGTTCGGCTCGCCGAGCTCCACAACCCCCATGATCCCTGCCTCTCTCAGTTCATCAAGCAGATCCTCTATCGTATCGCGGGAGAGCATCGGAGCCTCATGCAGATTTCCGAGTATTCTTCCGGTTCCGGTGCGCATCATATCACATATGCCGGTCAGCTCCTGAGCCACGAGAAGGTCAAGCGGGTCTATGGTTGTGGCCCAGTACATTATCATATCCGTGAAGCGCACCGTCTCTCTGTCTATCACCTCTATGAGCCCGCCGCCCTTCGGGCGAACAGGTATCCCGTGCTTTATGAGATACCCGTCTATGGTCATGCTGCAGACTGTGTATATCCTGAACCTCTCCCCAGCTTCCTCGAGCCTGATCAGGGGAGAGACCGCAAGATCGCTGTCTATCGCATCTTTGAAAATCTCAAGCGTCTCATGAAGATCCTCCCTGGCCACAAGGGATCTGTTCGTTATAACCCTGCCAGCGCCACTCTCCGGGTCGAGACTCACCTGATGGATCAGATTCTCTATCCTGCCCAGGGCAAAGACCAGCTGTTCCCGCATTACAGCAGGGATCTGCAATGGCTGATAAATACATGCGCATCCGTCTGATGGGCCTGCGAGAAGTCTGCTGCTCCGGCCTGGAGACCAGAGCCTGTCCCTGGCGCCACCTGACCACATGTCCGAAGACGAGAGGTTAGCTGACATCAGCAGGACCGAGCTCCGTAGAGCGGCGCTTGAATCACAGGGATGAGCATTCTCTGCTAATGCTTCCCGGATCCTGAGCATCTCGATCCGCATGCGAGGGTGAAGGCATCAGGCAGCAGTTCGCTCGCCCTCACCATCAGCGCATCTCCATCTGATCCGACCATCACGACGTCCATATCCCCAAACTCGACCATCATCTGCCTGCATATGCCACAGGGCGTGATGGGCTTTGGCAGCTCTCCGGCGACGGCAAGCGCTACGAGCTCCCTCTCACCCGCAGCCACTGCACTGGCCATCGCGACTCTCTCAGCACATATTCCGGCGCCAGATGATGCGTTCTCCACATTTGCGCCTCTGTAGATCCTGCCGCTTCTGCACAGGACTGCAGCCCCGACCCTGAACTTCGAGTAAGGGGCGTATGCCTGGCTCCTGGCATCGATAGCTGATTTGATGAGATCATCGTACTCGCCTGTGTACGGACGCGGTATCGATCGCAGGACACCGATGTACATGCACTCGTGCGGCGGTATGTTCGGTATCGCAACAGGCCCCGAATCTGAGAACTCGACCGGAGCTCCCCGTATCACGACCGCAGGAATCCCCTCATCCCCCTCCCCCATGACAAGCTGCGCAGCAGATACGAGGTTGTCGGCCACAGCCTTAACCGTTATCTTCAGGGGTCTCCCGTAGAGATCCTTTCTTCCGCGGGCGTCCTCCACAGGGAGAATGCCATCGCATGCGAGCGCAACGCCGACGCATCCGAGACGGAGGGGGTGCGTTCTGCTGTCTCCTATTATCACGCCTATCCTGGCGCCGTTCGAGAGGGCGCTCCTTATTCTTGAGGCCGCCTTCTTGGGGTCTGATGGTAGCAGAACCACATGCCCTGGAGGCGCATTTGAATGATCGACCCCCGCATTCGGGTAAAGAAAACCATCCTTGAGCGTGAGAACGACACCAGGTATCCCGCCAAGTATCTCATCTGACTCCCTGAGGATGAGCTCCATCTCTGCAGGATCCTTTTCGTACCTGGAGGCGAGGGAGATCGCGCGGGCACTGGGGGTGATACCGGAGAGAGAGACCACCCGCCCCTCGCCGGTTGCAACGAAGCTCTCAGAGACGACGATCACATCTCCATCCATGAGCTTTATGCCGGCCCCATCAAGCCCCCTTCTGAGAGATTCTATGATATCTTCGCCGGGCTTCAGAAGACCGGTCTTTATCCCGAAGATCTCCAGCATCTCACCTCCGTGGACCGGAGAGCGTGGTTTGATCATCAGCGATCCTGTATTTGCTCACATCTCTGCAGAGGACATTCTCTATCTCGCTCGCGATTGCCGGTAAACGGAACGGCTGAAGCCTGAGCTTTCTCACAAGCCTCTCGATCTGAGCCAGCGTTCCGAATATCACAGCTCTGTTGGCTGAGGGGTCACACCTCAGAGCACCTCTGGGCACTGCAGCGTCCCCACCCGCAGCCAGCATCTCCTGCTTTATGACCAGCGCCTCCATAGGGGTTATGCCCTCAACAGCAATTGCCATAAAAGAGCCCTTCTTCCAGAGCATCTCATGAGCTCCCGGATCGACCCCGACCCAGTCAAGGACGCACCTCAGCTCCTCGGCCGATCCGGCGACCTGGAGCAGCTCCACCCTTCCGGAACGCATCTGCCTTCCACGGGCAGCCTGGGCGATCCTGACCGCGTCCCTGCAGGCAGCGACGTCGTGTGTTCTCACCACATGTGCCCCGTTGTAAACGGCTATGGCCGTTGCAGCTATCGATCCTGCCAGCCTCTCAGCAGGATCCCTCAGATCGAGAACAGCGCCGATGAACGACTTCCTGGAGACGGCTGCGACGACGGGCTTCCCCAGCGAGCGGAGACTTCTCATCCGATCCAGAATCGCGAGATCGTACTCGTATGTCTTTTCAGGGACCCACCGGCCGATCCCCGGATCTACCAGAATCTTTCTGGGATCGACCCCCTTATTCACAGCGGTGCTGACAGCCGCTGCGAGCCTGGGGATTATATCTTTCAGCTCCAGGAGATCCCCCGGTCTATCCTTTGAGGCCATGATGAGCAGCGATGCATCGTGCTCCGCGACGACCTCTGCCATCCGGGGCTCCCTTAGACATGAGACATCGTTGATGCAGCTTGCGCCCCTCGAGAGAGCAAGATCTGCTATCGATGCCCTCTGGGTGTCAACAGAGACCTCGAGATCAACATCTTCCAAGATGTTCTCAAGAGCGGGAAAAAGCCTCGCGCGCTCCACATCCTCTGAAATGAAGGGAGAGCCGGGCGCTGTGGATACGGCTCCGACATCTATCACCTCGGCGCCCTCCTCTGCCATCCTCATGGCGAAGGATGCCGCGCTCTCAGGCGTGGAGACGGATCCCTTGTAGAATGACTCAGCGCTCAGGTTGATTATCCCCATGAGCCTGACTGGGTGTAAATCTCCAACCTTCAACCTGCCCAGCTCGCCCTCTATGGTCAATTGCAACGCCTCTGATCTCAGTGGCGTCCTTTTGTATTACCTACTATATGGCATATTCTGTTGTGCGGGGGGATCCGTCCGAATAAGAGTTCCGGAGCCAGATATTCGAGGCTTGAGGATGCTGATTGTTATTAGTACTTCTTCCTTATTCGGACACTTCTGTGCGGGGAGATCGTTCCAGGCTCGCTTCACAAATGCTATAGTGTTGCGCGGCCCGAGACTTGGCCCCATGGGAAAGAAGTGCCGGTACTAAGATCTCCCGGAGATGGTCGAATGGTAGATATCCGTTCACGAATACAGACGCCGCTGCTTGCAGTTGATGTGGTATTGAGGATGGATGATGGGATAGTCCTCATCCGCCGCAGAAACCCTCCGTTCAGGGGATGCTATGCGCTTCCTGGAGGATTTGTTGAGATCGGCGAGACGGTGGAGGACGCCGCGCGGAGAGAGGTCATGGAGGAGACCGGCCTTACTGCAACTCTTGTGAGGCTGGTTGGCGTTTACTCCGATCCGGACCGCGATCCCAGAGGTCACGTCGTCTCGATATGCTATCTCGCTGATGGCAGTGGCGAGCTCAGATACGGATCGGACGCATCTGATGTGCGTCTCTTTTCCCTCGATAAGCTGCCTGAGCTTGCATTTGATCATGCAAGGATGGTACGCGACGCGCTGAAGGCGATGGTCTAAAGTAGGTGGCCATTTCTAGCGGAGGCCAGAGCAAAGCCAGGAGGAGTCCGGTGACGGAAGAGATCAGGGAATTGATAGAGAAGTTCGCGCTGCAGAACGCTGTCAAATACAGATCCGCACCCAACCACGGGGCTGTCATGGGCAAGCTCATGGGGGAGCGCCCCGATCTCAGGCCCAGAGCCAGGGAGATAGCTCCGCTCATAGCCAGCGTGCTCAAGGATATAGAACAGATGAGCCCTGAGCAGTGGGAGGCAAGGCTCAGAGAGATCGCGCCAGAGCTCATCGAGGAGATAGGCGCCAGAAAAGAGCCTGCAAAGGGGCTGCAGCCTTTAGAGGGTGCAAAGGGGGGAGTGGTCATGCGTTTCGCCCCGAACCCGAACGGTCCCCCAACACTCGGAAGCGCACGCGGGATAATAATCAACTCAGAATACGTGAAGATGTATGGCGGGAAGTTCATCCTCCGCTTCGACGATACCGATCCTGTAAACAAAAGACCGATGTTAGAAGCATACGACTGGTACATAGAGGACTGCAGATGGCTCGGGGCAGAGCCCCATGAGATAGTGGCTGCGAGCCAGAGGGTTGAGAAGTACTATGAGGTTGCTGAGGAGCTGATCCGCAGGGGCGGTGCGTATGTGTGTTTGTGCGAGCAGTCGGCGTTCAAGGCCCTGAAGGACGCGGCCAGAGCATGCCCGCACAGGGATCACACCGTTGATGAGAACCTGGATCTCTGGAGGAGAATGCTTGATGGCAGCTTCAAAGAGGGCGAAGCCGTGCTGCGTGTGAAGACAGACATAAAGCATAAAGATCCAGCCATAAGGGACTGGGCTGGCTTCAGAATAGTGACGAAGAGCCATCCGCTCGTGGGCGACAGGTACCGCGTCTGGCCGCTGCTGGACTTCGAATCCGCTGTGGAGGACCATCTGCTGGGAGTGACACACATCCTGAGAGGGAAGGATCTGATAGACAGCGAGAGACGGCAGAGATATCTCTACGATCACATGGGCTGGGTCTATCCGAGGGTCCTCCACTGGGGGAGGGTGAAGATATTCCAGTTCGGGGCGTTCAGCACCAGCAAGCTCAGGAGAGCGATAGAGGCAGGCGAGTACAGCGGCTGGGACGACCCCAGGCTTCCGACCGTCAGGGCTATGAGACGCAGGGGCATCACCGCTGAGGCTCTCAGGAAGTTCATGATAGATCTCGGCGTCGGTGAGACTGACATCAGCATCAGCATGGATTCGATATACGCGGAGAACAGGCGGATTGTTGATCCGATCGCAAACCGGAGGTTCTTCGTATGGGATCCGGTTGAGATGGAGATCGAAGGTGGGGTGCCCGAGGTCACAGAGGCTCCGCTCCATCCGACGATAGATCGCGGCATGAGA
>JAKPCO010000096.1 GCA_029553285.1 Methanobacteriota archaeon | reverse complement strand
GTTGTTATACTCGCACTCCTTCTTTTTATTTTCACTCTGTGTTGTAACAGTAATACGCAGACCGCCCAAAGAAGTATTACACTTGCGTCATCAATAACAAGGAAGGGGATTCGGAAAGATGGTGAGCAAGTTCAAAAAGTTGTCCTTGAGATGGAAAATCAATGGGTTATTGCTTGTGACGGCGTTGCTTATTGGTTTCGCTATGGTCGCCGTAAGCTATGTCAGCATCATCGACAGCAACCATAAGCAGTCGCAGAAGCAGGCTGGCGAGCTGGTCAAGATGGCGTACCAGTCTCTGCTGGCTACTACGGACCAGTTGAAACAGCAGGCGATGTTGTATGCTGATCGTGGTGAAATCAAGGCCATGTTTGCCGATCCGGTCGCGGCTGAGATGACTCTTCAGACCCAGTTCGGGACCGCGCAGTATGACATCGTGTCTTCGGCTTATCCCGACGGCAAGGTTATCTCGGTGTCCAACGACAAGAAAAAGGACCTGTCTGCCTTCACACCCGGGGCCGGTCGGTTGGTCAAAACCGCCTTGTCCGGGACACCGGCAAGCGGCATCGAGAGATACGGGGATCATATCTACGCCATGTCTGCTGCACCTGTGCAGACCGATGACGGGAAAATCGGTGGTGTGTTGATCATAGCCACGGACTTCTCCTCCCACCAGTTCGTGGACAGCATCAAGAACATCTTTGATGTTGAGTGTACCATTTTTGCCGGTACGAAGCGGGTTTCGACAACGCTCAAAAAGGACGGACAGCGTGCGATTGGAACCTCTCTGGACAATACCGAAATCGTGAACACGGTTCTAAAGGGCGGCGGCACCTTTATCGGTCAGAACGTGCTGTTTGGTACTGAGTACGATACCGCTTACGCCCCGATCATGTCATCTGATGGCGTCCCCTGCGGAATGCTGTTCATCGGCAAAGACCGCACAAACACGATTGCCATGCTGAAAAAGCTCAACCTCATCATGCTTGGGTCCTGTGTAGTTCTGCTGGTTCTTGTTATGATTCCGGGCATGTATCTGGGTCGGGCCATAAGCAACCCTCTGACGCAGATGAAGACAAATCTCTCTGCAATGGCCGCCGGTGATCTCAACAAACCCATTGTGGTCGGCACCCAGGACGAGATCGGCCAGACCGCTTCCGCTATGGAGGAGATGCGGATCAAATTGCACACCATAGTGTCTGATTCCGCGATGGCTGCCACCGCCCTGTCGGAGTCGGCCCAGGCCCAGGCCGCCTCTGTCGAAGAGACTGCCTCCGCCCTCGAGGAGATGCAGGCGATCACGACACAGACGGCGTCCAACGCAAAGGCAATTGGCGACAAAATGGACAAGGCTGCGAAGGCCATCAATGACGCGGCAACAGCAAACAGGCAACTGTACCAGACGATCAACGAGGTCGCCCGGGCGGGCGAGCAGATCAGCAGTATCGTGAAGAGCATTGATGATGTCGCGTTTCAGACAAACCTGCTGGCCCTGAACGCGGCGGTTGAGGCTGCCCGGGCGGGCGAGCATGGGGCCGGATTCGCTGTCGTCGCGGAGGAGGTGAGGAATCTTGCCGTCAAGTCGGCTGAAGAGGCAAAGAGGACAGCGGTCATGGTGGAAGAGGTGACGAAGAAGATTCGGGAGAGCCACCAGATGGTAACGGAGGTTAAGAGTGCATTTGATACTGTGGCTGCCGAGGCTGCGGACATCAAGAGCAACATCGACTACATCGTGAACGCGACCAACGAGCAGGCCGTGGGAATCAAGGAGATCAACCAGAGCATCGGTCTCATCAACAGCAAGGTGATGGAGACCTCGCAGAAGGCCGAGGTTCTCAGAGAGATGATGTCCTATTTCGTGTTCGAGGACGATAACGGTCAGAAGAGCTTCGTCAAGGACCTGCACGAGACCATTGCGAGGAAGAGTGCCATGATCCCCCTGCTTCCCGAGGAAGAGGAAGAGGCGGCGCCGAAACGGAAGTCCCAACCCCGCCTTCCCACGCTTCCCCGAACGAAGAGGGATGAATGGCATGATTTCCAAATATAGCAAAACATCAAAAAAACTGTCTATCTTTGAGGAGGTTAGAACATGAGAAAGAGTATGAAGGCGTTGTCGGTTATGGTGTGTTGTCTGATGGTCTTTGCCGGTCTCGTGTCGGCGTATGCCGCTTCGCCCGAGTCGGAGGCGAAGGGCCTGGTGCTCAAGGCGTATGACTACTACAAACAGCACGGCAAGGCCGCCCTGTTGTCTGAAATCAAAAACCCCAAAGGGCAGTTTGCCAAGGGGGAACTCTACGTGTTCTTGTGGGCCTGGAACCCCTACTACACCTGCATTGCCCACCCCTACAACCACAAGCTCCACATGATGAATATGAACGAGCTTCGTGATCCCCAGGGCAAGTATTTCGTGAAAGAGGGTGTCGAGCTTGCCAAGGCGAAGGGTGAGGCGTGGTTCGAGTACATGTACACCAACCCGGTCAGCAAGAAGGTGGAGCCGAAGAAGGTTTACATGAAGAAGGCCGATGATTTCGTGATCGTCGCCGGTGTGTACACCCCGAAGAAGTAGTATTCATAGCAAACCGGGACACTACAAAAACAGGGGGCGTATATGAAAAAGAGCGAGGCGATG
>JAKPCO010000088.1 GCA_029553285.1 Methanobacteriota archaeon | reverse complement strand
ATCGACATCAACCATCTCGTACTCCAGGCATATCCCGGGCTCGTCCCTCTGGACCGCACCTATCGCCCTGGCCACCGCAGACGCCGGGCCGTCCGCGCCGATGACCACATCAGCATCGATGAGGCCCTCGCGCCTGCCCTTAAGGCATACCGACTGGCCGCGAACCTCAGCCTCTGTGCCGACGATCAGGCGTGCTCCAGCGCGAGCTGCGCGATGCGCAAGATATCTGTCGAAGCTGCGCCGGTCCACGCACCTTCCCGCGACCGGGAACTCCGCATATCTCCCGGAGGGCGCGTAGAGCCGCTGGACCTTTGTCCTGTTCAGGATGAACCTCTCCGGGATCTCTACGAGCGTCTCTGGGAGACGAGCATCAGGCAGCAGATCAGTGAGCTCGGAGGCCTCAGGTATGAACCCACCGCACTGGACAGGGCTGCCTATCTCCATTCTTCTCTCCACAAGAATGACCTCTGCGCCGAGCCCTGCCGCGGTCTCTGCAGCTGTGGATCCAGCGGGCCCAGCGCCGACGACTGTTATCCTCATGCGGGCAGTGAGGTCGTGTAACCCATGCTCAGAAGCGACTCCTCTATCTCCTCGACCGCGAGGTACATCTCATCCCTGAACCTCTCTCTGGAGGAGAGCCTGGGTTCAGCTGAGAGCCGTATCTCCATATCATCGCCCCTGTAGAGCTTCACGCACGCGAGCATGTCATGCTGTGAGAGCCTGTAAGCGATGTGGCTACCGGTCGGGGTGTACCACTCAGGATGCCTGGATCTCAGGTCCTCGATGAGCCTGTCCCAGTGCATCTCCCCCCTGATCTGGGCAACATCCGCCTTCAGCGGGTTAACCCTGAGAATGAGATCGAGATGCGCCCTCTCGCCGAAGTCCCTCTCCTCTATCATTCTCATTATCATGGGATACCGTGAGTTCTCCCTGTCAACTGTGATCATGGCTCCACCGAAGAGCCTGTCCGCGACATCTGAGAAGAATGGCGCAAGCCTCCTGTCGTCGGTGGGCGGTGTGAGAAGGGAGACGATCGCGAATACCGATGCGCTCAGAGTCAGGCCGACGAGCACGCCGTGCTCTGTGAGGAGTGGAGAGATCGTGTCGAGTGGCTCCCCAAAAATGAACTTCTCATACGCGATCATCACGATCTGTGTCACGCCACCGACGATGACAGCTGCAAGCGCGCCCCAGGATGTGGCCCTCTTCCAGTAAAGCCCGCCGACGATCGGGAAGAAGTAAGATGTCGTCCCTATCACCGTGGCTATTATCACAGCCTCCATTATGCTCTCCACATTCAGCGCGATGAATGCTGAGATGAAGATCATCAGGACCACAAGCAGCCTGCTGATCACCAGCATCTCCCGCATCGTGGCATCCGGTTTGACGAACCTCTGGAAGATGTCCCTGACAATGCAGGACGCGCCAGATGTCGCAAAGGTGTCTGTGCACGACATGGACGCAGCAGCGAATCCTATTGTGAGCAGCGCGACTGCTGCAGGTGGCACGTTCTCGGAGATGAACCTGAGGTACAGCATCTCAGCCTCCACCTCGCCCTCAGGGAGCGGGTAGATCGCGCGCAGGGCTATCGCCGTGAGGAAGCATGCGCCGTAAACGATCGCGAGAAGCATCGACCCCAGGAGCAAGCCCATCCTCGCGCTTCTCTCATCGCGCGCGGCCCAGACCCTCTGCCACGGGTCCTGCTCCGCGATCCAGCCGGGGAGCAGGGCGAGCTGGAAGACAAGGGCGCCGAGCACGCCCCCCATCATGAACGGGTTCCACCACTCCCCACCGAGGGCAGCGCTCTCCGCGATGATGGATGCGCCCCGATCTGCCGAGAGCTTCAGGGAGAGAATCGCCACAACAACCGCGAGCCCTGCCAGGAAGATGTACTGGACCCTGTCGGTCCAGACAACCGCTCTGAACCCACCGAGGCTGACGTAGAGCGCCACGGACACCGCCATGATCAGAACCGCGTACAGTGGCTCGACCCCGAAGAAAGTCCCCAGAACGAGCTTGAACCCGATGAAATCAACCACTGAGAAGAGAATCATCATTATCGTTATCGCCACCGCGACCGGAGCTCTGACCACAGGATCGTACCTTATCTCCAGGAGCTCTGGCTGGGTCATCGCAGGTATGCGCTTGATCCTGCCTGCGATCAGCGCGATGATCGCCAGCGCAGCT
>JAKPCO010000067.1 GCA_029553285.1 Methanobacteriota archaeon | reverse complement strand
TTTTATGCTCAGTTCTGGTTTTTATCTTATTCGGACAGGTCCTATCATTAAGAGGTGTCCGAATAAGGACGAAGTGCTCATAACAATCAGCATCCTAAAGCCTCGAATATCTGGCTCCGGAACTCTTATTCGGACAGGTCCTATCATTATGACGAATATTTGGAGGGATATAGTCTGTGCCCAATTCAGATCACCGTTCTGGTTGGTCTGGATCAGGTCGGGACTCGTATCAATGAGATCAACAGCATGTGGCACCACAGGATTTATGGGGTACAATGCCGTTGATCGGCGATTGCTGAGAGACGTTCAATGAGTCGAGTACGCGACCCTGGATTGCTGAGAGACCAGTAATCACCACGAACGAGATCCTGATTGATCATGGTTTCCGGGGCCGTTGGCGTCTCTTTCCATCCTTCTTTCAATCCGCTGGGTCAATGGATGAGCCCAGCGGTAATCAGCCCTCTAATAGGATATCATGGATCCTGCATGGCTACGATTACCAGGCTGCGACATTACAGGTTAAACAGGTACGGAATCACAGCAGTAGGATGTGATCTCATGGCTGTTAAAAAGATACCTAAGAGGTGCCGATCTATCAGCTCAAAATAACTCTGAGCAAGATCAGGCCGCCGATATGGCGCAGGGTGCTGGTCAGGGGAGACACCACGCTGCTAAAGCTGCATAAAATCATCCAGGCTGTAATGCCATGGGAGGATAATCATCTTCACCAGCTCATAGTCGGGGACGAGTGTTATTCGATACATCTGCCAGAAGACCCTCTGCCCAGGGGTGTTAAGAACAAGAGTCGCGAGAATACACCCATCGCGCACAAAATCAGACAGATCTTAATGTTTCCCGGGATGTTAAGAACGAGAGTCACGCCAACCTCTCACAGATTGCGCCCGCAGAGAAGGCCAAATTCATGAGTACGATTTTGAAGATAGCTGGGTCCACCAGATACTGGTGGAGGAGATCCTGCCTCCAGATCCGGAGCTGAAGCATCCTGTTTGTCTGGCCGGGAGACGCTCAAGCCCACCTGAAGACTGCGGTGGTGCAAATGGCTACTACATGTTTCTCTGTGCCATCAGCGATCCAGACCATCCGGAGCATGAAAGCATGCTGGACTGGCTGGGATAGGACTTCGACCCGGAGAGGTTCGATCTGGAGGAGGCCAACCGCCTGCTGAGCAGGATAAAGTAGCACTCAATAGCAGACCGCGCTCCACCCGATTGAGGTATGTGGCGGTATCGAGGTGCACGTACCTCTGCTGAGATCAGCTGTGCTCGTGCTGCATCTGCATGTATCTGCAGAGGCCTCTCACCTCGCACCTCCCGCAGAGCGGATTCCTGGCCCTGCAGACGAGCCTGCCGTGGCGGATCAGGTTAATGTGAAGCGAGATGTACTTCTCGCGCGGTGTGATCTCCTCCAGGATCCTCTGCGTCTCAGCGATGCTGGCGTTCTCTGGCACCAGCCCAATCCTTCTTGAGACGCGGTACACGTGCGTGTCAACAGGCATCGCAGGCATGCCGAAGCCGAAGAGCATGATCACAGATGCGGTCTTAGGCCCGATTCCAGGAATCGATGTGAGATAGCTCCTGGCCTCCTCAGGGCTCATCTTCTTCAATGCAGAGAGATCCACAGAGCCGAAGTCCTCTCTCAGCCTCTCGAGAGCTCCTCTGATCCTGGCGGCCTTTATATCGGCCAGGCCTCCCGGACGGATCGCATCCGCGATCTCCTCGCCGGAAGCATCCAGGATATCATCATAGCTGCTGAATCTGCCCTTCAGCTGCTCAAACGCCCTGCTGGAGTTTATGTCAGACGTGTTCTGCGAGAGTATCGTCATTACCAGGAGATCGACAGGATCCACGCTTCTTGCCTCAGGCACCCCATAGACGCTCTCCAGTATCTCCATCAATCGAATGAGACGATCATCAGACATTGGGCACCTGCCAGATGGGCATCACTCCAATGGGCTCAGGCTCCATCGACTCTGAAAACCCCAGCCCCGCTCGATCTCGGAAAAAGTCGAGACCTGTCAGCCGGATGTCACAGGCTCTTCCAGGTCCCGTCCTTGAAGACCCTCAGTGAGGAGCTGCTCTTCGCTGTGAAGATCGTCTTCGTCCAGTTCACCTCAAACGGCTCCCAGATCATCGAAGCCAGAGATCTGTTTCTGAAATCCGACTGAACTGCAGTGAGAGGATAGGAGAATCCACCAGTGTATGGCCTGTAAAAGCTCAGCGGCTGCGATACGGGGACCTTTGTATAGAATATGGGGTCCGTGAAGTACTGCCTTATCTCGCTGTAATCGGGCGACCCTACGTACCCTCCCTCAAGCCAGTCCGATGCGTCAGCACAGATCAGAGATACGATCAGAGCCAGGAACAGGATGGAGATTCGCATCATACAGATCAGTATTCCATGGGGATTCTATTTAAGCATGGTGTTGTCGGGTGTTTTCCTTGAGAACCGAACCTGTGAGACCATCGATGTGCAGTCGGGGCACAGGAATCAACCTCCTCGAGGAGGACGTCTCGAGAATAAGGGCTAACACGTGCTCGCTTCCATGCTCTTCCATACACTTCGAGGAGGAAAGAAAAGCAGACCATGGAGAAAGAGACATGAGATAGAATCGCTCTCATCCATTTGATAACTTGCCTGGAGGAGCGGGGGTCATGCTGTGCGTTCGTCTCGACCTACCTTCGACTGTGTCGAAGGCGTAGCAATGAGTGCTTTCAGCGACCACATTGCATGCTCTACAAGTTGCTGCGCACATAAGAGCGAATCCTTATTCGGATAGGTCCCGATAAATATATATATTGATGAAAGAACAAATATGTATGCCACTGTGCCAAAATCAGAGAGATTTTTTGGTACTGCTTCTGGGGCTGCTGGCAGGAGTGATTTTGACCTTTGTGGTAGCGCGTTCATCCATGAGCACTCCTGTACTCACGGCGCTTGTGATCCTCTTGCTGTTCATATTCGCCAGTCTTCCCATACTGTGGAACATCAAGGGCTTCTACGACCATCTGAGAGATGTCCGGACTCTGCTTGAGAAGAAGCTGTCGACCGACTGCGACCAGGCCGAGCTGATTCATCTGGTAAGGGATGCTCTGGTTGTTCAGTCCAGCGGGATGCAGGGCGTGGCAAGGGCCACAATGGCCCTGACACTCTGTGTCATCATCGGTACTGCCATAGTCCTGCTCATCGCCAACCCACCTAATCAGGAAAACTCGATGCTGAAGGATATCCTGCTTGCGCTGACCGGAGCCATCTCTTCCATAGTCGGCTTCTACTTCGGCGGGCGCGCGGCGCAGAGCGCTGAACCACAAAATGGTGGTGGCTCTCCAGCGCCGGCGGCTGCAGCAGCCAAGCCAGAAATCACGAAGTTCACAACAGACCCCCAATCTCCAGCCACTCCAGGAACAAATGTAAAGCTCTCATGCAGCGCCACCAACCCATCCAATGGAGCCCTGCAGTACAAGTTCGAGGTTCTCGATAAGGACGGGAAACGGGTGGATGGATCTCCCGGATACCAGAACCAGAACGAATGGGAGTGGACAGCCGATGTTCCTGAGGGCAAATATTTCCTCTGGGTTTACGTGAGAGATGGACTCCATGCGGATATCGGAGGGTATGACGCAAGAAAGAATCTGGAATTCGAGATTAAAAAAGAATAAAAATATTATTATTCTTTTGCCAGCATATCGTAGAGGAATACTGCCACAAGCGCACCGAGCACCGGACCTATGACGTATATCGGATAGTGGCTCCAGAGCACAGGGCCGCCCATGATGTGGTCTATCAGGTAGGGGCCGAATGTCCTGGCGGGGTTCAGTGACGAGCCTGCGATGTTCCCTGTGGTCGTTATGACCCCCCCGACTGTGAGGCCTATGATGAGCCCCGCGAACCCCTGTGGCGCCCGCTCGTCAACAGCCACCCCCATGATCACGAGCATCAGCAGGAACGTCCCTATCGCCTCTGCGAGCACCGCCTGGCCGAATGATATGCCGGGGAACGGCGCAGTCGCTCCGAGCCCGCCGACCATCACTGCATCAGATCCAGCGCTTGCTGCAAAGAGCAGGGATCCGAGAGAGGCGCCGATCAGCTGCGCCACAATGTACGGGATCACCTCGCCGCTCGGGAACCTCCTGGTGGCCCAGAGCGCTATCGTCACAGCCGGGTTTATGTGCGCCCCTGAGACTCTCCCGAGAGCGTATATGACGCCCGCGATCGCTATGGCGAAAGCCATCCCTATCGCGAACCAGTCCCCCAGGCCGCCAAGCGCGCCGATCCCGATGTTGAAGGGGTTCGGCGGGCTGGAGCCCTTCGAGATCATGAGTGTGATGGCAGCTGCTCCAGCGCCGAAGTATACCAGAATCGCTGTCCCGACGACCTCAGCAAGACATCTCTTAGCCAGGGACATGTCTCATCCCTCGTGGTATACAGCGTAGCATGGCTTGCAGAGAATCCTGGGAAGCCTTCTCTTCAGCTTCTTCGAGGGGAAGGGGTATCCTCCCTCCCAGACCTCGATCTCATCCCTGACGAGATGATCCATGCAGACGCCCATCCCACAGACTATGCATATCGCGACCGCCTCGGTGGTTTTACCCTCGAGGGCGCATAGATAGCATCTCATTCAATCCCTCACACGGCTTCCTTCCACTGGCAGTACTGATGCCTGAAGTCTATCAGTGATGCAGCGGCGCAGTCCTTGCACACCCTTGCAGGTGATGCAGGCTTCTCCTTGTGCAGGGCTATTATGTTGGTCATCATCGTGGCTGTCACAGGCTCGCTCGTGAGAAGGCACGGATAATCAGCAAGCCTCATGAGCGCAGAGAATCTGACAGATATGGCGCATCCAGGATACGCGTACCTCTGCGGGTTCATCAGGACCTCGTTTTTATGTATGGGTTCCAGATCGACATCGAATCCCAGGACCTTCGGAACGACCTTCGTCTTGGCGCCGTTCCTCATGCGCATCGCCTTGTCGAGGTACTTCCACCCTCTGAGTATCATGTCCATGAAGTCGCAGTTGTGGAGCTCCGCGGCCGCGCTTCTTGTCGGATAAAGCTGCACGTAGTTGTGGAACCTCTTCGTTAAAAGATCCACAATCATTATCGCGTTGAATCCATCAAGCTCTAGGATGTGCTCGACAGCGCATGCTGATGCGCCTGTGGCGAGCGCGAGCGGCTGGTACTCATTCTTGAACGTATCAACGGCATTCTTCAGCGTCGACTCCATGACCTCTGTTGTGGCCTCAATGGTCGCCATCACAACATCGTCCTTGCACATGTTGAATGTCGACTGGGCGATGTGATGCGCTATGTCTCCGACGCAGTATGCTGGCACTGTGACTATGTTGCCGTAGTGCACACCATCATCCATCGCAGCTCTGACCGCGCCCTTCATCCTGCTCTTGTAGCTCTGCATGTACTTTCTCACATCGAATGATGTGTGCCCTGCGGCATCCATCAGCTTCGCCTGCGCCTCGATGGGTGTTCTGTACACAGCCTGAATCATCTCGATCTCTTTCCTGATCGCATCTGAGAGCGTCGCACCCTTCTCGA
The DNA here is from genome assembly GCA_029553285.1 of Methanobacteriota archaeon. Classification (GTDB taxonomy): domain Archaea; phylum Halobacteriota; class Methanosarcinia; order Methanotrichales; family Methanotrichaceae; genus Methanothrix_B. The sequence goes on along the minus strand of JAKPCO010000067.1, from coordinate 66,639 downwards.
TCTCGTGCGCGAAGACCTCGCCTATGCCATAGGATGTGTTCATGCCCCACGATTTCGCAGCGAGTATCGCCTGCTTGTGGTGCTCCGGAATGTCCACAGTCTTCAGTATCCTGTTCACAACGTTGCTCGTCGATCCCGGGATCAGTGCGAAATCAACGACGCATGTCGGACCGTAGAACCCGCCGTATCTCCTGACGACCTCCAATCCAATCAATGCCTCCGCCTTTCCCACTGCCTGTATGAACGCCTCGACGCTCTTCCTGAACTTCTCGTCCTCCTCGTAGAGTATCTCCATTATGGCCGGAGTCTGGTAGTGCTCAACAAAGGGATCGTCCTCCGGACGTATCGTCTTCGTGAGAGAACTCAGTATATCGTAGTGCGCGTTCACCGAGTCGACATGGAGCTTTATCACTGCCTTTGACTGGCCATCAGCGGCCTTCATCTTGTTGACCACATCGACATATGCCTTTGTATCCGATATGACGAACTCCTGGCCTCTCTTTCTCTTCACAGTCTCAACATCTGCACGCTGGGCCATCATGGCCTCGTCAACCATTTTTTTGTATAGATCTGACATGCCCACCACTCCGCAAAACAGGGGATTGAGGCATCCTGATCGTCAGTGATCACAAAATCTATGTAGCTGCCCTCAAACCCCAATAGCAATATGTCCATTACGGATATAAGAATTTCGTTTTGTTATTTGCTAACACAGTTCATCACAAAAGGATATGAGGGCCGCTTTTATGGATTCAGCAACTTGGTAATACAATCCGGCTGCTGAATGCACTCGTTCGCTCGCCAGACGCATGAGGAGAAGTGCCTCTTCGAGCAAGTTATCAGATGGATATGAGCGATCAGGGCACATCCATTAAACTGTTGGATTGGCAGAGGCTTGTGGAGAGGCTTGTGGAAAAAGAAACTCCACCGATCACAGGAAACCTCAACCCAGATCTCAGATATTCGCGGAGAGATGAGCCGGCATCAGAAATCTGCAGCCAGCGATTCCCGCAAACCCAGCAGGGCTGGATGCTGCCTCTCGCAGTGACGCGTCTAAACGGCTCATTGTAAAGGGCAGCGCGAGTAAAAGACTGAGTTAGCAGCCCCACGGGCTGCTGATAAATGGCCTCTTTCTCCTGGGCATCCTGGGCTCAGGATTCGGCTCCGGCTTCTCCCAGTCGTAAACGCCAAACCAGCTCATTTGAGCCAGGCCATACATGCAGATATCTCTCTCGAACATATCGGTCAGCATCTCTTCGACATTTGACGAATATAAGCTTTTGGGTGTGATCGGTATATCCCCAAGCCAGCAAGCCTGGAGGATGCTGTGGTTCCCTCTGTTCTTTCCGGAGCAGTAATTATATACCACACCATCCTCTATGCCATCTCAGTTCAGAGGGTGATCGTTGATGGCAAAGATCAAGGCAGGCGTCCTGGGAGCGACAGGCGCTGTGGGGCAGCGTTTTATCGAAGGACTCAGAGAGCATCCGTGGTTCGAGCTCACGAGCCTGGCAGCATCTGACAGAAGCGCGGGAAAGAAGTATCGCGAGGCTGCAAAATGGAGGCTTGAGAGCGAGCTGCCGGATGAGTTCGCGGACATGACCGTTGTCAGGGTCGATCCGAAGGAGGTCGACGCTGATATAGTGTTCTCAGCACTCCCATCTGATGAGGCGAAAAAGGTTGAGGCTGAGTTTGCGGAGGCCGGGTTCGTCGTCGCCTCGAACACCGCGACGAACAGGATGGTTCCGGATGTCCCTCTTCTGATACCTGAATGCAACCCTGATCACATAGAACTCATAAAGGTCCAGAAGGAGCGGAGGGGATGGGAGGGCTACATCACCACGAATCCAAACTGCACCACCATCATGTTCGCACTCACGCTCAAGCCGTTGATGCAGTTCGGCATAGAGAGCGTTCATGTCGCGTCGATGCAGGCGGTCAGCGGCGCCGGGTACGAAGGGGTGCCGTCCATGGCGATCCTGGACAACATCATACCCTACATCGCAGGCGAGGAGGAGAAGGTCGAGACAGAGGCCCAGAAGATCCTGGGAAGGTTTGATGGGGAGAGGATAGTTCCGGCGGATTTCACTGTAAGCGCGAGCTGCCATCGCGTTCCCGTCATGGATGGGCACACAGAGGCCGTCTGGGTCAGGATGAAAGATGATCCCACGCCGGCTGAGGTCCGGCAGGCCTTCCTGGACTTCAACCCGGGGCTGGATGATCTCCCGACGTCTCCGAAGAAGGCCATAATCGTCAGGGATGAGCCGGACAGGCCGCAGCCAAGGCTTGACAGGAACGCAGGGAGGGGCATGTCGGTCTCTGTGGGAAGGATCAGGCCCGGCATCAGGTACATCTGCATGGGCCACAACACGATACGCGGCGCAGCGGGAGCGAGCATACTGAACGCCGAGCTTCTCCACAAAAAGGGTCTGCTCTGAATGCTGCTCGTAGCCTGGGAGTCAACTGGAGCATGCAACCTGAGCTGCAGCTACTGCAGGGCGGCTGCAGAGCCTGAGCCATCTGCAGATGAGCTCAGCACCGATGAGGTAAAAAGACTGATCGGAGAGATCGCCCCCCTGGGAGCGATGCTGATAATCTCCGGAGGCGAGCCACTGCTGAGGCAGGATCTCTTCGAGGTTGCTAGATACGCAGCCGACTCCGGAGTCAGGGTCTCCCTCGCCTCAAACGGCACGCTCATAACACCTGAAATTGTGGAAAGGATCCTCATCTCCGGGATCTCCAGGGTAAGCATCAGTCTTGATGGCGCGAGCGCCGGGACGAACGATATCACACGGGGGAGGGGCTCTTTTGATCTGGCCCTCCGCGGCATGCGGGCTCTGAGCGGAAGGGTCGAGTTCCAGATCAACATGACAGTGACACCGGGAAACATCGATGAGCTTGATCCTCTTTTGGACCTCGCAGAGCGGGAGGGTGCGGCGGCTGTGCACATATTCTTCATGGTACCGACAGGCAGGGGCAGGGATGTTGAGAGCATATCCCCGGAGATGCAGAGGTCCCTTCTCGAGAGGATCGCATCGGAAGAGCGATCGATCGAGATACGCCCCACATGCGCGCCGCAGTACGGAAGGGTGCTCATGGAGATGGGGAAGCCGCACGCGCGCACCGCTGGTGGATGCATCGCCGGAATTAGATTTGTGTTCATCTCTAGAACCGGAGAGATCTTTCCGTGCGGCTACTTTCCAGTATCCGCGGGCAGCATACGCGAGCGTTCATTCTCAGAGATATGGAGCAGCTCATCGCTTTTAAACGATCTCAGGGAGCGAAAGCTGAAGGGCAGATGCGGGGGGTGTGGTTACGTAAGAACATGCGGCGGCTGCAGAGCGAGGGCATACGCGCTCACCGGTGATTATCTGGGGGAGGACCCGACATGCGCCTGGAGGGGATCCGTTGGATGAGATCGATCTGAAGATCCTCGCAGTGCTCCAGGAGTCTTTTCCTCTTGTTGACAGGCCCTTCAGGAAGCTCGCGGAGAGCCTGGGCATCGAGGAGGATGAGCTCATAAGAAGAGTCTCCAGGCTGAAGGAGCTCGGGCTCATCCGCAGGATCGGCCCGATTCTGGATCTGAGACGTCTCGGCATGATTGGAGTTCTCGTCGCGATGAAGGTATCTCCGGAGGACGCAGATCAGATCAGCTCTGTCGTGAACGAGTACGATGAGGTCTCGCACAACTACCTCAGGCCGAACGAGAGCGGTTATAACATGTGGTTCACGGTATCCGCGCCTGAGGAGCGTGTTGATGAAATAATATCGGAGATAAGGAGAAGGACAGGGCGCGAGATGCTCGTGCTCCCGACCATCAGGATTTTCAAGATAGGAGTCAAGTTTGACATCATTTGAGGAGGTTGAGGATTTGGACAAACCTGTGCTGATGGATTTCTTCGCAGAGTGGTGCGGTCCCTGCAGGATGCAGACGCCGATAATGGAGGAGCTGGAGAAGAAGTACGGCGGAAGGATTGAGATCAAGAAGATAGATGTCGACAGAAACATGGAGCTCGCGAACAGGTACAACATCATGGTGGTGCCGACGATAGTTCTTGAGAAGGACGGCAGGGAGGTCCGCCGCTGGCTGGGCGTCACGTCCAAAGAGGAGCTGAGCAGCGCGATCGATGAGATACTCTAGGAGGCGGTTGAATAGGTGCGCGTCGGATCCATGATCTGTTCAGAGAGCTCGGGGTCTTACCCATAAGAAGGCTGAACGGCAATGGCAACCCCGCTCCGCACCTCTCGCTGCTCTTCGACGATCGCAAGTTCTCCGTGGACACGAGCAGGGCTCCAGGATGCGACCAGCCTGATGCTTATCTCATAACCCATGCGCACAGCGATCACCATGGAAGCTCCGCGATGCGGTCGCCGAGGGCGATAGCATCACGGGAGACCGCACTGGCTCTCGAGATCAGGCACGAGAGGAGCTATGCGGGCAGGAGCTTTGAGGTCGGAGAGGCTCTGGATATCAATGGCGTTGAGCTGAGAACGTATCCCACAAGGCACACCATCGGATCATCGGCGTTCTACTGGGAGAACAGTCTGGGCGTGAGGATCCTCGTGACAGGGGATGTCAAGGATTACAGATCTCTGCCGAAATGCGATCTTCTGGTAGCAGAGGCGAACTACGGGGACCCATGGGACTCGTCCTGCGTATTCGATGACGATCTGAGCGGATTCTGGGAGGCGCTCAACTCGGGATCATCTTTCGGAGCATACGCGTTCGGCAAGGCGCAGCGTGCGGTATCTCTGATAAGAGCCATGGGATTCAGCGATCCGATAGGCATGGACGAGGAGGGGAGAAGGCTCACAGAGGCTCTGATGCCAGATGCCGGCGATATCATCGACTTCCAGGATTTTGATGGCGTCTCTGTCGTCACCCCAAAAAACCTTCCAAGGGTGCGCTCGCCTGAGAGGTACATGCTCACCGGAAGGGCGGATGCCTCATGGAAGCGGATACGTCTCAGCGACCACCTGGATTTCCGCGGGATAATGAGAATGCTAGATCACGTCTCGCCTGAGGCTGTGATACTCTACCATCCTGCAGGCGTCAGGTCGAGGCTTCTCGCGCACTACCTCAGAACCACAGGGTGCGCCGCGATATCGCTCGACGAGATCGATCTCTTCGAGAGGAGGATGTGAGAGCAATCCGCATCCGATGTGCGCTCGAAGAGCACTGAGTGCTCTGAATGCGGGAGAGCAGCACCGGAGATGTTAGTGTTCCGCTCCATTCCCAAGCTCGAACCCGATCTCGCAGCTCTCATCTCCCCTGCAGATCCTTCTGTCTCTCCTGGGAATTATACCGTCGCCGAACTCTGATGCCCAGACCTCCAGCTCGCTCCAGCATATCCTGGACCCGACGCGCTCGTTCAGCTCAGCCCTCCCGGCACGGACCATAATCTCATGCCATGGGCATCTGGTCACCGTGAACCTCACACATCTCCCGTCACATGTGCTCTCGAACTCGAACTCCTCCAGTGAGAGCTTTGCTGCGAAGCACCTCGCAAGAGAATCCAGGCCATTCGACTCGTTCATCATCGACTTCAGGGCTCTCGCCTGTATCTTCGGCATAACCCTCCACACATCATCATCTATATCCAGAGCGGTATCGAAGCCGTAGCGCTCCTCGACCTTCATGAACCACAGCCCGTCGACGGCTCTGTAGCTGCGCTTGAAGTACTCTATAACATCTCTATCATCCAGCTCTGCGTTCACAGAACCACCAGCCCGATTCACGTCTCACATCAAAAAGAAGTTGACGCCCGGCTGCTCTGCCTCTGGAAGCATCTGGTTTCAGAATGTGGCTAACGAATAGATGGGAAGACACTGATGTGGTACCATCCGGTGGAGGGTGAGATGCTGTTGATCCCAGTGAAGGGGGCGAGGTCTCGATACGTGCCGCAATGCTACCGCCAGCATACCGGCGGATGCCAGGCGCAAGGAATTACGGCTCTATCCTGTCCTTCCTGAGCTCCTCGAGGGCGTTTCTGTCCATGCGTATCTCGCTTATCTCCACAGCGCCCAGCGAACAGATGAGCTTCGAGAGTGATTCTGAGATCGAGATGCCGAGATCTGCATACCGGCTTGATATCACGAGAGAGAGGGCCCAGGCTGTGTTGTATGCAGACCACATCGCGTATATGAGATGGACTACAAGCTCATCCACACCGCCCTCTATCCACGGGCCCTCTGCGGTCGGCCAGATTATCCTCGACCGGATAACGGTGGGTTCCTCGATCTCCACCTCGAATATTATCAATCCATCCACACTTCCATCCCCGGGATGCACAGACTGCACCCAAGAAACAGATCCGGCGCACCCCCATGATATTTAAGGCGTCATCGGATTTAACCCTTGGGGATGGTCATGTCGGTGATCTCTGGAAGGGATGCGTTGAGATTCCTGGAGTCGTTTGCAGACCGGGAGATTCAGGAGCAGATATGTGGCGTGGATCTGACAGCCAGAAGCATAGAGCGGTTCGTGTCCTCGGGTTCTATCGACCTCGACAACACCGAACGGAAACTCGCAGAGACCGAGGCGGTTCAGTTTGATGGTGATGGATGGGCATTCCTGGAGCAGGGTGCGTATCTGGTGACGTTCAATGAGATCGTCAGAATGCCCATGGACATGATGGCGTTCGCACTTCCCAGATCTAGCCTCCTTAGATGCGGGGCGACCCTCGAGACCGCAGTATGGGATCCTGGATACAGTGGCAGATCTCAATCGCTTCTCGTGGTCCACAACCCGCATGGTATACGCATAAAAAAGAATGCAAGGCTCATGCAGCTCGTCTTCATCACCATGAAGATCGCAGCGGACCGAGCCTACAGCGGAGCCTACCAGGGGGAGAACATCTAGACTATCCTGGCGGTGCTGATAATACGTGATGTCGTGTTGCTGTCCAGCATCGACAACAGCATCAGGTAGCTGTCATCTCCCGCGTGCCATACCGCAAGGTATGCATCGCTGCCTGCAAGGGTGCCTGAGGTGAATGTCATGTTGTGCACCACCACAGGCGCTCCGTAGTAGCTGGAAGCGGTCCAGTTTCCAGTCTCCTGCCCCTCCTTTGTCGCCTCTATCATCAGCGCCACCGACATTATATCCAGGAACGATTCCCTGCTCAACATTTTCAGAACATCATCGTATGGAGTGAAGACCACCGCATCTGCTTTACCGAGACCATCACTTATCGTGAAGTTCTCCATGAAGATTCCAGAGGATGTATCGATGTCGCCGGTATTGATGTAGTAACCATCTCCAGGATCGACCACAAGAGTCCTCTCGCATGGGATGATGACCTTCGCGTCAAGGGCAGCCGAGCATCCAAGCAGGGCAAAAACCGCTATTATTATGGCCAGTCTGTTCACAATCTCACCCGCTTTATCTTAAAGATTTTCAAAGATGTGCCCCGAATAAGACAGAATAGCTGCCTGTCTTCGGGAGCGAAACTAATGATAAATGTTATGGTGATGATGTTGGAAGTCCGGCCCTTTAGGACCGGGATATCCACATCCTATTTACCATTCCCACTTTGCGTCCGTTATTCCCAGTGCCTTGAGCTTCTCCTTCAGCTTCTTACCCTCTTCCTCTGTACTAAAAGTCTGCTCTACCTTTTTCCCACTTTTATCTGTATATGTCACTTTCAATGATATCCCCTAACTAAGTTCCACCTCATCGCTTAATAAATTTGTGCTGAGACTCTATCCTCACCTATAAGTGCGGATAAACGAAAAAGCAATCGCTCTTATCCATATGATAACTTACCCATAGAAGTACTGGTTCTGCTATGCATCCCTGGTGAATGAATAAGTGCGTTCAGCAACCACATTGTACGACCCACAAGTTGCCAAGCACATAAGAGCGAAAGCAATAACCTCAGGAGGTTCGTATCATCAACCAGCTTTGGGGCGTCGGATAAACAAATCTCCAGATGTCGATTACGATGACAATATTTTTTGAAATAAATATATAGGAGGCCTGCCTATTCCAAACTCAAAGAAGGTCGACCCCCTCTCTTGCAAAACGCCAACGCTCTTATCCATTTGATAACTTGTTCGCAGAGGCACTGGTCCTGCTATGCTCTCGTTTCGACTTATCTTCGACTGAGTCGAAGGCTTGGCGAGCGAATGAGTGCATTCAGCAACCGGCTGGATGTCCTTCAAGTTGCTGAATGCATAAGAGCGAACGCCAAAATCACCAGATGAACACGATACCTCTGGCCTTGGGCTCAACTCAGCATGTTCAACTCAGCAGGTATTTCTGCCCCATCTCAGGGATGGTGACCTCTGAATCGAACTCGGTTCTGATTGCCTCTGCAAGTGCTCTGGTTGCTCTTGGCTCTCCATGGTTGAGGAAGACCTTGTCCGGGAACTGCCTGAATGAGCGCAGCCAGCTCAAGATCTCCTTTCGGCCGGCGTGGGCTGAAAATGCATCCATTGATGTGATCTGGGCTTTAACATCCAGGTCCTTATCCAGTATACGGATCTTCCTCGCCCCGTCCAACAGCCTTCTACCTATCGTTCCATCAGCCTGATAACCTACAAAGAGTATTGTGGAGTCCTTCTGCTCCAGATTCTTTATCAGGTGATGCAGAACCCGGCCGCCGGTGCACATTCCGCTTGCTGAGATTATGATGCGAGGCCCTCTGTGATCGTATATGGCCTTAGACTCATCCTGCGATCTTGTGTACTGGATCCCAGGAAACTCAAGCGGGCTATCGCCACTTCTCAAAAGAGAGAGCGTCTCCTCATCAAAGCATTCTGGATGACGGGCGTAGATCTCAGTTGCAGAGATCGCCATCGGACTGTCGACAAAGCAGCTCACCCCACTAAGCACTCCCTTTTCAGCATATGGATTCAGCTCGTACAGTATCTCCTGCGTCCTCCCGATGGCAAAGGCTGGGATGACAACGTTCCCGCCCCGCTCTAGAGTCTCAAGAATGATATTCAGCAGTATCTTGCCTCTGTCGGCGATATTCCCATGATCCATATCGCCATATGTGGATTCAAGCACCAGCCAATCTGCTGCATCAACCTTTTCAGGATCACGAAGAAATGGAGCACCTGGTCGTCCGAGATCACCACTGAAGACCAGCCTCTTCTTGCCGAACGATAACTCGATCATCGCCGATCCCAGGATATGACCGGCGTCCATGAATCTGATCGAAAACCGACCCAAGTCATGCTCTTTGTTGTACCTGATAGGTGTGAAGTGCCTCATGGCTGCTGCAACATCCTTCTCCTCGTAAAGTGGTCCAGCGAGTGGTCTGCGTCGCTGATCGCTTTGGTGGCTCTCATGCTCTGCTGCCTCCATCATCAGGTGTGCAGAATCCCTGAGCATGATCTCGCAAAGGTCCGCTGTAGCAGCGGTTGAGATGATTTTACCTGAAAAGCCCTTTTTGATCAACAGCGGCACGCGGCCGCTGTGATCGATATGTGCATGCGTGAGGATTAGCACTCGTATCGAGCGAGGATCATGACCGAAGTCCGCCTGGTTTCTGGATGCCTCATTGCCCTGAAAGAGACCTGCATCAATCCCGACCCGCATGCCCCCTGCATCCAGAACCATGTGCGAACCTGTAACACCACCCACTGCCCCGTGAAACTCTAGATTCATCTTTCCAGCGTTGTTTCTGTTCCAAAATTAAGCTTTCGGCACTGACATATCCAATACACTCCCATCCATCTGATGACCTGGCCGAAGAGACACCAGTCGTCCTATGCGCTCGTTTCGACTTATATTCGACTGCGTCGAAGAGTTTCGATGAAGTCGAAACTGTCGAAACCCATCGACGTAGTCGAGGGCCTGTCGAGTGACTGGGTGCATCAAGCAACCAGCCTGCACGGCCTCAAAGTTGCTGAATACATAAGAGCGCGGGCGACGCTCTTAGCCATTTGATGACTTGCCTGAAGGAGCACGGTTGTGGTATGTGTTCTTGGCAAATGAATAAGTGCTTTCAGCAACCACGTTGCATGCTATACAAGTTGCTACGCATGAAGCGAGGCTGAATTATGGAGGCAGAGGATGGCAAGGATCGCAGCAGGTGTCTGCGAGCATATCGGCATGCGTGAGGTGATGGAGGATGTGCATGCAGTTCGTGATCACCCAGGTTGCTTCGGTGCCGAGGTCTTCGACGGCCATTACGGCCCACTCGCCGCCCGAACTGCAGCCGCGTTTTTGACCCCATGCTTTTGGTCACTCCGTTCTATGGAGGCGAAGAAGCCCGAGGAGGCGCGCCGGTCGGATCTGGAACTCCTGAGAGAGGCATACCTGAGAACGGACGAGGCCATAATCGCCCGTGGGATCCTGGGGGGGCGCCGCTGCTGCCACACTCCTCCTGCTTGGAGCGAGGTTTCTCGCTGCCAATGTGGGCGATGCGCGAATAGTTATCGGCACTGCCGGCGGCAGCAAACTCCTTACCATGGACCACAGGCCGGAGCTGCCTGAGGAGATGGCCAGGATCGAGTCGCTGGGCGGCCGGGTGATACATCTCGACATTCCCAGGGTCCAGGGAGAACTGGCCATCACCCGCGCTTCTGGTGCCACAACTTTTATGAAACATCAGAGGATTTCCAGATAAAAATTCGCAGGATCCAGACATGAGAGCACTTCTCTTCGATCCATACTGCGGCGCCTCAGGCGACATGATACTAGGGGCGCTCATGGACCTGGGCGCGGACAGAGAATCCGTCCGATCTGCTGTGGAGTCTGTCGGATGCGGGCTTGAGGTTAAAGAGAGCAGGTTTGATCACATCAGAGCTCTCAGGGTTAAAGTTCTCTCGGATAAATCGTTCCGCTCGCTCGGTGAGGCCAGGGATATACTGAGGGCATCAACGCTCTCATCTCAGGCCCTCGAAAGAGCATTGAGGATTCTAGAGATCATGGCCTCAGCAGAATCCAGAGTTCATGGTGTCGATAAAGAGGACGCGAGGTTCCACGAGATGGGATCGATGGATGCGCTGGCAGATATCGCGGGATCATCTGCGGCGATGGAGTCCCTCAGTCTGGACAGAATCCTCTCGACCGCACCCTCGGTCGGAGGCGGGATCACGGATACATCTCACGGGATGCTTCCGGTTCCCGCGCCCGCGACCCTGGAGATACTCCGCTCCCACAGGATACCATGGCGCGGAGGGCCTGTGCCTCATGAGCTCCTCACGCCAACTGGGGCTGCGATACTGGCCGCATCAGTCGATGTGTTTCTGGAGCACCACCCTGAGATCGTAGCGGAGCGCGTCGGGTACGGCGCAGGCTCCAGGGAGATAGGCATGCCGAACCTCCTGAGAGCGATTCTCGGAGAGATCCCGCATCAGATGCGCCATGATCGCGTGGTACAGATAGAGACCAACGTGGATGATGTGACAGGGGAGATACTTGGAAGTCTCATCGACAGGCTCATGAAAGAGGGGGCTCTCGATGTGACGGTTGTGCCGGCTGTGATGAAGAAGGGCAGGAGCGGGAGCGTGATCTCCATAATCTCCAGAGAGGATGATGCAAGGAAGCTCTCCGCGGTTCTGATGAGAGAGACGGGAAGCCTCGGGGTCAGGGTATTTCCGGCGCTTCACAGGCTGATCGCAGAGCGGAGGACTGAGAGCGTTGAGGTCATGGGGAGATCCGTGCCTGTGAAGATCGGATCGATCGGAGAGGAGATCATAAGCGTGAAGCCGGAGCATGATATCTGCAGGCGTATTGCAGAGGAGCTGAACATTCCAGTGAAGGATATCATCAGGATCGCATCTGAGAAGGGATGGGGGATCGCAGGTCGCAAGATTGATTAGGTCTGATGGAAGCGCTGATACCATGAATCTCAACTCCTCCAGAAGTCTCTACGAGCGCGCGAAGAGGCTCATGCCCGGCGGCGTCAGCAGTCCGGTCAGGGCGATAAGGCCGTATCCGTTCTATGTTAAAAGAGCAGAGGGGCCGTACCTGTGGGACGAGGACGGCAACAGGTTCATCGACTACTGTCTCGCATACGGCCCGATGATCCTGGGGCACAGAAACCCGGAAGTGATGAGAAGGGTCACAGAGCAGCTTGAGAGGGGATGGCTCTACGGCACGCCCACCGCTCTGGAGGTTGAGCTTGCGGAGCGCATAATCTCCCATTACCCATCCATGGACATGATCAGGTTTGTGAGCACCGGCTCGGAGGCGACGATGGCCGCCCTGAGGATCGCCCGTGGTTTCACAGGGAAGGATAAGATTGTGAAGATCGAGGGCGGATTTCACGGAGCTCACGACTCTGTTCTTGTTAAAGCAGGATCAGGAGCGACTACCATCGGCGTGCCAGACTCGAAGGGAGTGCCAGCGGATACCGCGAAGAACACCATACTGGTTCCGTACAACGACCTCCAGGCGATGGAGGTGGCACTGAGAGAAGGTGATGTGGCAGCGGTGATAATGGAGCCGGTTCTGGGCAACATAGGGCCCGTGCTCCCAGTGGACGGCTACCTCGAGGGTGTCAGAAAGGTGACAGAGGAGCATGATGTCCTCCTGATATTTGACGAGGTCATAACAGGATTCAGGCTTGCGCTCGGGGGCGCGCAGAGCTACTATGGTGTCAGGGCTGACATCACCACACTCGGGAAGATAATAGGCGGTGGGTTCCCGATAGGCGCCGTCGGTGGGCGTAGAGAGATCATGGAGAACGTGGCCCCGCAGGGTGGCATCTATCAGGCCGGGACGTTCAACGGATCGCCGGTCTCGATGGCAGCAGGCCTGGCAACCCTGGACATACTTGAGAGGGGCGTTCTTGACAGGATCAACGAGATGGGGTCGTATCTCAGAAAAGGCCTCTCAGATATCGTTGAGGATTTGAAGCTGGGGTACAGCGTATCCGGCATAGCCTCGATGTTCAAGGTCTTCTTCGGCCCGCTTCCCAGGAACTACTCAGAGGCACTGAGATGCGATAAAGAGGGATACCTGAGATTCTTCTGGAGGATGCTCGAGGCCGGGATATTCCTCACACCCAGCCAGTACGAGACCGATTTCATATCAGCATCTCATGATAGAGAGATCATCGATAAAACACTGGAGGCGTTCAAGCTATACCTCAAAGCCTGAGAATCGGTACACGCGGCAGCCCCCTAGCGCTGCGGCAGACGGAGATCGCTGTGAAGCGCCTTATCGAGCATGGCGCAGAGCCGGAGATCGTGACGGTAAGGACCAGTGGAGATCTCTTTCTCGACAGACCGCTGCACATGATCTCCGGGCAGGGATTGTTCGTGAGGGAGATAGATGAGCGGATGCTCTCGGGCGAGATCGATCTCGCGGTGCACAGCATGAAGGACCTGCCCAGCAGGCGCCCTGAGAGGCTCAGGATAGCCGCGATCCTGGAGAGGGACTCGCCCTGCGATATCCTGCTCACCAGAGACGGCTCCAGCCTTGAGGATCTCAGAAGCGGAGCTGTCATCGGCACATCAAGCATGAGAAGGGCGGCCCAGCTCAGACGGGCCAGGCCAGATCTTGTTGTCAGAAGCCTTCGCGGAAACCTCCAGACCAGGCTGAGGAAGCTGCACGCTGGAGAGTACGATGGCATAGTCATAGCTGAGGCAGGAGTTCAGCGGATGGGATATGACCTCAGCTACAGTGTGCTCGATCCAGGGTTGTTCGTTCCGTCTCCTAACCAGGGGACGATAGCAGTCGTCTCCGTCGCTGGGACAGAAGGCGACACGCTCGCGAGCCTGATAGACCACAGGCCATCAAGAGAGGAGACGATGGTCGAGCGGAGGATAATGGAGGTCGTCGGAGGGGGGTGCCTGGTGCCGATGGCCGTATTTGCGCGGCATCTTGGCGAGAGGATACACGTCACAGCAGAGATCCTCTCGAGGGACGGGGAGAGGTTTGTGAGGCTGGAGGATACCGTCCCCAGGAACGATCTGGAGAGCGCCGAGATGATCGGGAGGCGCCTCCTGGAGATGGGCGGCGATGAGCTTGTGAAGGAGGCTGTACAGATTGAGCGGTGATTCTGGAAAGGTGTATCTGGTCGGCGCTGGACCGGGCGATCCGGAGCTGATAACCCTCAAGGGGATGAGACTGCTCAGGGAGGCTGATGTTGTTCTCCATGACCGGCTTCTGAACGAGGAGCTTTTGAGGGATCTCAAGGCAGAGATCATCGACGTCGGCAAGGCACCTGGAAGACACAGGCTCTCACAGGAGGAGATCAACGAGCTTCTCATCAAAAAAGCCCGTGCGGGGAGGATCGTTGTCAGACTCAAGGGCGGCGACCCGTATCTCTTCGGTCGCGGCGGGGAGGAGGCGCTCGCCCTCAGGAAAGCTGGAATTCCCTTCGAGGTCGTGCCTGGCGTGACTTCAGCGATAGCAGCGCCAGCGCTTGCCGGCATACCGGTGACTCACCGGGGGATATCGACAGCCTTCACAGTCGTCACAGGGCATGAAGAGTCCGGCAAGGAGAAGGAGCTCGACTGGCACGCTCTTGCGAGGCTTGGGGGCACGCTGGTGGTGCTCATGGGCGTGAGCAGGATCCAGGAGAACACATCGATGCTTATGGATGGCGGTTTGAGCCCGCAGACGCCCGCGGCACTGATAGAACGCGGGAGCTGGCCTGATCAGAGGTGTGTCAGGGGAACTCTGGGGAATATAGCGGAGCGTGCATCTTTATTTGGAGTGAGATCGCCCGCAGTCCTCATTGTTGGGGATGTCGTCAATCTCGAGAGACATCTCGGCAGGAGGAGAATCGCGATCCTCCGAGCTGAAAGCCAGCTGGATGAGTCTGTGAGGCTCGCGGAGAGGTATGGTTTTATTCCAGTCGCGGCCCCGTCGATCTCCCTCAGGGCGCTGGAACTTCCCACTGACATGGAGGATAGGATCGAGAGAGCTGATTGCGTGGTCTTCACGAGTTCTAACGGTGTGGCGATCATCTTGAGCAGACCCGAGCTCATGGATCTGATCAGGAAGAAGCGAGTCGCTGCCATAGGCCCGAGAACCGCGCAGGCCCTCTCGGAGAGGGGCGTGAATGTCGATGTTATTCCTGATGAGTACAGCTCGAGGGGCCTTGTCGAGGCCCTCAGAGGTTTCAAGAGGGTGCTGCTCCTCAGGAGCGCCCAGGGATCACCTGAGCTGCTCGATGGGTTGCTCTCCTCCGGGGCTGAGGTTGATGATGTGCCTGTGTATGATATAAAAGAATCTGATGACAGCAGGCTGGACGATCTGATAAGAAGAGCGGAGCTGATCGATGTCTTCGCGTTCACCAGCGGGTCGACTGTCAGATATCTGATGAGAAGGGCAGAGGAGCTCGGGATGGAGGACCATCTCAGGAAGGCCCTCGACTCAGCGCTTGTTGTCGCCATAGGACCGCCGACGGCTGAGGTGCTCAGGGAGTTCGGAGTGAGGGTTGATCTCATTCCTGAGAGGTACACCTTCGAGGGCATGCTTGAAGCGGCGAGAACGGAGATAGAGGTGAGATCCTGATAGTAATCTCAAAGATCCTTGCTGACAGGGCGACTGTCTGGAATGCGATCAGGGCCGCTGATCAGCCGTGCGAGAGCCTGCCTCCTGATCTGGTGAGGTTCTCAGCTGAATCAAGACCTGTTGTGATATGGAATCTGACCCGCAGATGTAACCTGAGATGCGCTCACTGCTACATGGATGCGAGTGATGAGATGACGGATGAGCTCTCGCTCGACGAGGGAATAAGACTGATAGATGAACTCGCAGGTCTCAAAATCCCGATGCTCATACTCACAGGCGGCGAGCCGCTCATGAGCCGGAACTTCTGGGCGTATGCGTTTCATGCGAAAGAGAAGAACCTGAGGTGTGCAATATCGACAAACGGCACTCTGATAACGCCAGAGGTTGCTGTGCTGCTCAGGGAAGCTGGAGTGAGATACGTTGGCGTGAGCCTGGACTCGTCATCGCCCGAGGTTCACGACCGGTTCAGGGGAGTCCCCGGCGCTCATTCCAGGGCGGTTCAGGGTCTGATCAACGCGAGGGATGCAGGGCTGAAGACAGGCCTCAGGGTCACGCTCACCAGGGACAACTGGTATGACATCCCGGCGCTGCTGAAGCTCGCTCTGGATCTGGGGATCCCCAGGTTCTGCATGTACCATCTCGTGCCGACCGGCCGGGGCAGAGGCATTGCTGAAAGGGATGTCACGCCAGAGCAGAGGCGGTCAGTGATGCGCCTTCTCATGGAGTCCGCGCTGGAGCTGAGTGACAGGGAGATCGAGATACTGACCACGGACTCGCCGATAGATGGAGCATACCTTCTGGAAATGCTGAAGGGCGAGCCGGAGAGGCTTGAGAGGGCGAGGATGCTGCTCATGAACGCTGGCGGGTGCAGCGCCGGATCCAAGGTAGCAAACATCTCTCCCAGAGGTGATGTCCATCCATGCCAGTTCATGCCCCAGATAGTTGCAGGCAATGTGAGGGAGAGGTCCTTCAGGGATATCTGGATAGACAATCCATCAAAGGAGCTTCTCCTCATAAGAAACTCCAGGAAGCAACTCAAAGGGGAATGTGGGAGCTGCAGCTACACAGATCTCTGCGGCGGATGCAGGCAGAAGGCATTCTACTACAGAGGAGATATCCTGGAGACAGATCCCACATGCATGCTTGAGTTGGCGAGAGTCGCGGGCCGGTCTGAAGGCTGACTCCAGCGGGCGCCTCAGACCGAACCGGAATTTCCTGAGAGATTGCGACGCATCAAGCCAGGCGGGCACCAGCGCATTGCTTGAAGGTGATTGGCTTTCGTGTGAAGGAAGGATATGGTTAATTGATGTGATACGAACAACTGAGGGGCTTCATAATGTATCGATCATTTGAGGTAAAAATTTTCGATGTTTTCGCGAGTTGAACTCACAGATCTGGATCGGGTCAATTTAATTGCGGGTAAGAATAATGTTGGCAAGACAGCCCTCCTGGAAGCAATATTTCTGCACTGTGGAGCCCACAACCCGGAGCTGACATTGAGGGTTAATGCTTTCCGTGGCATTGAGGCAATTAAGATAGAGCTTCCGGGATGGACTGAAACACCGTGGGACGCGCTTTTCAACCAGTTTGATGCATCAAGGACTGTGGAACTGAAAGGGATAAACGAACAAAACGTTCTCCGGATACTGCGGCTGAAGCTCATTCGCCAGACTCACGAATTGACCAGAATAATATCAGACTCAGCGCGTTTTCGATAAACTCGAAGAGAGCGCACCCCTATCGACAGCAAGCTCTCAGGTGCTCGAGCTGGAGAGTGAGGAGAGAGAGCAAAGCCAGAGCTATTATCTAATACTGGATGCTAAAGGCATACGCAGTGCTCCAATCCCACCACCACCGCCATTTCCGGCGATCTTTCTGCCAGCCCGGGGGCGCATCCCTAGAGCTGAAGACGCCAGTCGCTTTGGCAAATTGGAGTTGATTGGGCAGCAGGATCTGGTTTTAAAGGCACTGCAGGTCATAGAACCGCGACTTCGGCGCCTTGCAGTGGTGGTGGTTGGAGAGGTTCCTGTTATTCATGGCGATATTGGATTGGGCAGGCTTATGCCCTTGCCTTTAATGGGAGAAGGAATGGCACGTCTTACCAGTTTGGTGCTGGCCATCGCCAACACGCCAAAAGGCGTTGTTCTGGTAGACGAAATTGAAAATGGACTTCACCATTCCGTTCTGCCCAAAGTATGGCGGGCCGTTGGGGAAACCGCGCGAGCATTCAACACTCAGGTTTTTGCCACAACGCACAGCTTCGAGTGTATTGTGGCCGCTCACAGGGCTTTCTCTGAGGGTGAAGGCTATGATTTCAGGTTGCATCGTTTGGAACAAGTCGACGATTTCATTCGCGTTGTAACCTATGACCAGGAGACAGTGGATGCGGCCATCGAAATGGGCCTGGAGGTACGATGATGGCCGTCTGGGCGGAAAGGATAGAAAGAATCGAATGTTCTAACGTCATAGTGGTGGAGGGCAAAGAAGATAAGCTGTTTTTCGAAGCGCTCATCAGGCACCTGGAGCTGCAGAACATTCAGGTGATATCCAGCGAAGGCAAAGATAATTTTCGGATAAAGTTGAAAGCGGTAATGAACCTCCCTGGCTCCTATGAGATTGAATCTATAGCCATTGTAAGAGATGGGGATGCAAATCCAGAATCCGCATTTCAAAGTGTCTGTGACGCTTTGCGAAATGCGGGTTTACCGGTCCCTGCGCATCCAGGAGCATTCGTCGGTGATAAACCGCGTGCTGCAGTCCTGATTCTTCCGGGACCGGACGCACCAGGAATGCTGGAGGACCTCTGCCTCAAAGCGGTTGCGGAGGACCCAGCCATGCGCTGCACGGCAGAATACTTCGAATGCCTGCGTCGAAATTGTCTCTACTTCTCGGGCAATGTGGCCAAAGCAAAAATTCAGGTGTTTCTGGCATCGAGAGAGAGGGCGGGACTGCGTTTGGGCGAAGCGGCTCAGGCAGGCTATTTGCCCTGGGATGCAGATGCTTTCAGGCCTGTAAGGGATTTTCTTAAACAGATCTCAGGTGATGGCGTGTAGCCGTATCCCCCTGTCAACTCTATTATCCCCTGTTTGAGGATCCCGCCAGGTGGTACATACGAAGATGAACCTCTTGATTCAAAACCCGCATGATAGATGCGCATCCGGCTCCCGGTGAAGGGGTCTGTCTGTTTTAATAAAGACCCAAGGACGACGGTACTGGCTGGGTTCCGGTATGGATGCTGTCTCGGACGAGGAGTACCGCCTCACCGTTTCTCACGCGCTCTCGCTGTACGATTTCTGTACAGATAGAACCTCGCCTCCCCTCTGCATATCAGCTCCCTCGAGAACCCCTCAAGATCCGCGATCTCATCCTCCAGAGGCCTTATGAGAACATCAGCACCGATGCGGAGGGCGAGATCGCCCATCGCGATCTGCACCTCAAGCGGAGGGCGTATCGAGTAGAGCAGGGAAGCACCCCGATAAAGCTCCTCCCTTGGATTGAAGATGTCGTCGCACACCGTTGCGACTCCATCGATGCTCACAGGGCGTATATCTGTGGCGATGAGATCGGGAATGAGTCTGGCAACATCCCCGCAGTGACCTATCCCGATCTCGATGATCCTCCCCCTGTAATGAGATAGTATGAACTCCGCCAGCTCCTGCGCGCCCCTCACTCACTCCACCGACTGTGCGAGCTTTTCCAGCGCGATTGACGCGGCCTTCTCGCCGGAGAGCAGCATGCCACCGAAGATAGGGCCCATCCTCGGGCCCGCGGCGACTGTTGTCGCGGCCATGCCAGCAACTATCAGCCCGGGATAGACCTCACGGGTGGCATCGACGACGATCTTCTCCCCGAGCTCGGCCCACATCGGCTTCTCCCCGATCACCCCAGACTCTCCAACAATCGCCCCGGGGATCTTCTTCTGCACGACCCTGCAGACCGCAGCATCATGCCCAGTGCCGTCTATCACCACCCGCGCCCTGATCGCGAGGGGGTCGACGTGTATGCCGGCCATCTCCGCAGCGGTCCAGTTTATGACGAGCCCCACAATCCTGTCGCCCTCGCGGATCATCACGTCCTCTACAGATACAAGATTTATCAGCTCCGCGCCTGCGTCTATAGCTCCTGCGGTCAGCTTCGCCACGACCTCTATCGAGTCCGCAACGTAGTATCCCTCTTCGAACTCGCGGTACCAGATGCTGTATTCATCCAGTATCCTGCACGCATCCTTTTGCACAACAATCCTGGGGAACATCATGCCGCCGCCCCAGAGGCCGCCCCCCACTGAGAGGCGCTTCTCGAAGAGCACAACCCTCACATCAGCCTCTGCGAGCCGCTTCGCCGCAACGAGATTCGCAGGGCCCGCTCCGACCAGAGCCACATCGACATCTGTGCACTTGAGAAAGCTCTCAAGATAGCTCTCGACTATCGCCCTTGTGATCTTAACCTCGTCCAAAGCCATGTTGCTCTGCGTTGTGTCAGCTGTGATAAATATATTCCCCGCCAGTGGCTCGCGCAGAGGAAGCGGAGCGGGGATTGATCACAGCAGAGCGGGCACAAACTACCAGTGGGCGATCAGCGGTGGATACAGAATATTTAAACCTCATGCTGCGCAGTAGCATCCATGCTCTTCTTTGTGGGCCTCGGGCTGTACGACGAGCGGGACATCTCGGTGAAGGGCCTTGAGATAGTGAGATCTGCCGATGCAGTGTACGCGGAGTTCTACACATCCAGGCTTATGGGCACATCCATCGAGAGACTGGAGAGGCTTTACGGCCGCAAGATGAAGATCCTCTCGAGATCCGAGATCGAGGGCGAGCCTGAGTGGATCGAGGAGGCCAGGGAAAGGAACGTTGCACTGCTGGTGGGAGGGGATCCGATGATCTCCACAACCCATCTGGATCTGCGGCTCAGAGCGATTGAGATGGGCATTGATACGAGGGTGATACACGCATCGAACATCGCATCTGCAGTTCCGGGAATAACAGGGCTGCAGAACTACAGGTTCGGCAGGTCTGCCACTGTGCCGTTTCCTCATACCGTGAGGGGAAAGCGCATAGTTTCATCAGCACCATATGACGCTGTTAAGGACAACCTGATCAGAGATCTGCACACGCTTCTCTACCTCGACATCCAGGACGGGAGGTTCATGAGCATAAATGAGGCCGCAGCTCTTCTGATCGAGGTCGCAGAGGGGAGAGACGATGCTGGGTTCGCGTCGCGTCTCGCAGTCGGCATTGCAAGGGCCGGCTCAGAGGATATGTGCGTCAGGGCCGGCGCGCTCTCAGATCTGAGGAGATACAGCTTCGGCCCGCCTCTGCATGTGCTTGTCATCCCCGGCAGACTGCACTTCATGGAGGCGAAGGCGCTCAGAATACTTGCAGGCGCCACAGAAGAGCTGCTATCAAGATATGAGCTTTGAGGTGATGGTATGAGGTTTCAGATTATAGCTCTAGTGATATGCATCCTTTTATCTGCACACTCCTACGGAAGGGACACCACCATAGTCTACTCTGGCAGCGTTGTGCCGCTTGATCAACAGGCTGCTGATGTTAAAGGGATATGGAGCGTGAGCCTGAACGATACTGTGATAACAGCGGCCATCAATCAGACAGGCCGTGAGATCACAGGTCACTGCAGATCAGACGCCTGGAGCGGCGTGATCTCAGGCATGGTCTCCGGAGATCAGATGAGCATGGCAGTTGCAGCACTCCAGGGAGACGTTCTGATATCGATATACATGAGCGGCAGGCTCTCAGGAGAGGTGGTGAATGGGGAGTTCATCAGAATGGACAGCAGCGGTCTCGGCGACACAGGATCGTTCATCGCGAGGAGGGTGAGCTCTGATACATCAGGATTTGCATCAGCGAAGAGGGTCGTGATCAACAGAACCGAGTACAGGGTATCTGGACCCGTCAGCGGGATTCTTGGAACGAACCAGATATGAAATCCGTTGGGATCGTGGTCTCTAACCCCGATGACTGGACCGCCAGGGCGATATCCAGGGGCCTTGCAGAGCTCGGCATCTCTGCAGCGATGATGGAGATCTCGGAGCTAGCTGTTGAGATCGGGGCAGATCTGAGCTTCAGGAGAGGGGGCGCCGAACTTCTCGATCTCGATACGCTCATAATCAGAGACATGGGGAGGGGCGCGCCGCAGGATGTTGCATTCAGGTTCGAGGCGCTCAGGTCGCTTGCGGATCTGGGAGTGACTGTGATAAATCCTCCGGATGCGATTGTGAGAGCCGCGAACAAGTTCGCAACATCGATGGCCCTCAGGCGCGCTGGTGTTCCCACACCCAGGACGGTTGTGACCTCCAGCTACGATGAGGCTTTGAGGACTGTGGAGAGCATGGGACGCGCGGTCTGCAAGCCGCTCTTCGGGTACAAGGGAAGAGATATAGAGCTTCTGCGTCCGGAGGATGCGGATCTCATAAGAGATCTCCTGATCAGAAGAGGCGCCATCTACCTGCAGGAGTTTGTGGACACGCCGGAGAAGAGGGATATTCGGGTGTTTGTCATTGGAGATGAGGCAGCAGGCGCCATATACAGGGTTGCGCCTCCGGGCGAATGGATAAGCAACCTCGCAAGAGGCGGGAGGGCTGAGAGGTGCGAGATCAGCGATGAGATGGAGAGAATCGCTGTTGATGCGAACAGGGCGGTCGGGACCGTTTACAGCGGAGTCGACATGCTCGAATCAGAAGAAGGGTTGATGGTCATCGAGGTCAACGGGACGCCATCCGGGAAGGGGATATACACAGCGCTCGGCGTGGATGTAGGGAGGATGCTTGCAGATCTCGCCCTTCGAGCATCGATGCGCTGAATTCCAGTCCTGCCATCGATTGAATCTAACGGTACGGCCGATCAAAGAACCGCCCTCCACGTTTCGTTTAATGATCTGCAGGTATCGGATTTGATCAGAGATGTGCCTCATATCCCGAGCGTCATTCGCAGCGTGTTCCTGGTGGCAGGTGCGAGCCCGAGAACCAGCAGCGTCAGCATAAGAATGCCCAACATATCCCTGTCATCCCTGAGCGACTCGTCCAGTATGGCGAGCAGCGGCAGGAGAACGATCAGCTTTACAGGATACATCACTGCTGCACTTCCAACCAGGTGTATGAGCAGCGTTGGGACGACATGCTTCTCCTCATAGCCCAGCCAGTCGATCCCGATGTATGTGGAGCTCGCGTCGAGCATGTGTGAGAGGATGACAGAGATAGCGCATCCGTTCTTCGGGATGGAAAACCTGTGCGGCAGGTGGCGTGATAAAAGGAGTACACAGCCTGTAATCGAGGAGCCCAGAGCAATGACAGCCAGTGGCACCCATGGATGCTGCACCCCTTCTCTGATGAGCAGGAGCAGATTCAGGATGCTCCATGAGATCCCGATTGCAGAGTACAGCCTGTAGCCGCCTGTGAGCCTTCTGGATATGAAGAGCGCAATTAAAGTCACAGATGCCACAAGAAGGTAGATCAGTGGAGTTATCAGGAGGTAGCTTACTGGCGGATCGACCAGCTCCGCATCCTCAATGACGCGCAGTGAGGAGCCCGCGATTATGTAGGGAGCGGTGGCGAGTATGAACCTCCTGCTGAACCCGATACCGTACCTCCTGAATGCCCGGTGGATAAGAACTATGAAAAAGCCCAGGAGGATCGCCCACGTCACTGTGTTCACGGGATTGTAGCCGCTGTCGTTGATCACCGGCTCCACGTAGTACCTCTGCACAAAACTCACGATCTGCTCGCTAAGAGAGTTCATCCAAACACCTCATCTCCTGATATGGGATCTCTGCAGAGCATCTGGTGCGGAGGTTGATGAGCAGTGGTGATGGTCTTCCTCACAGAAGGGCACAGATGAACATGTCTCAGAACTGACAGAGCCCCTCGATGTATCGATGGGTGTCCTGGAACCCGGAGAGGCTGCCGGAACTCAGGGTCCTATGTAGCCATATGCGGTCTGGCATATCACAGTCCTCAACCCGATGCCCTTCAGCATCCTGTGAACCTCGAGCATCTCGTCATACCCCGGCCTCCGTATCCGGCTCCTGAACTCAGGCCTGTAATCCAGGACACAGACCTGAAGCCCATCATCGATCCTGCAGAGCTCCTCCCCGATCTCCGCGACCTCCTCGAGAGATATCAGATCCCTGCTGTAGGGAACGCCAACGCCGATGAATACCTTCTCCTTATAATTATCGACGATATATTTTACAGCCTTCCAGCCGGTCTTCCTGTACTCTTCCGCAAGATCTCTCTCATGCACACCCGTGATCCTCATGAACGTCTCGAGCCTCAGGCCCTTCAGATCCGGGCCGATATCTGTCATTCCCGCCTCCACAAGAGCATCTATGTAATCCTCCGTGAGGAGCGTCCCGTTGGTGTCCACATGTATTCTGGCATCCGAAGATGGGTTCAGCCTCCTGAGTTCTTTTATGTATTGTACAAGCCATGGCCTGTTCAGTGTGCTCTCGCCTCCTGAGATCGCCATCCGGTCCACGCCGTATCTCATCCTCGCATCTGTCATGAGCATCGCGGCTTCCTCTGGCGTCAGAGCGAGCGCACGTCCGTTGTATGCGGTTTCCCAGTTCTGGCACTGAGGGCATCGGAGGTTGCAGCCGCATGCGAAGGCTGCCACCTCCACATACCTGTAGGGACTCTTCAGCTGCCATGGCGTCCCCACGCCTCCAACCCTGTGCCCCATCCATCCGTGGAGGCGCCTCAACGGGGTGTAACTCGCCGGTAGTTCAGTTCTGATGCTCATGCCATCCTTCACGCCAGTGACACAGCATGGCCTCATCTCCCCGTCCACATCCACAGCGCAGCTGTAACACCCACCAACGCCACATGGAGCGAAGATCTTCCTCTCAGACGGAATCCTGGATGTCTCGAATCCCAGAATCTCCAGCGCCTTTTTCACCGTTATCCTCTCCGGAACGGAGAAAGGCTCACCGTTTACCCTGATCCTCACATACCTTTCCACATCCCTTTCTCTCATCTCGATGGCTTCGCAGGGGCATGTGATCTGGCATGCTCCACAGCCGATGCACTCCCCGGCATAACCGACGCTCCTGCTGGAGCATGCCACAATCTCGCCGCATGCGCCGCACCGCATGCACCTGCTCTCGTCCCTCTCAGCAAACAGCAGCCTCATATGATCCTGCCTCCTGACCTGCCGTGGTCCGGACGATCCCCGTTCCAGCAGAGAGATCCCGCCGCCAAATCATCGCCCATTGCCTGTGCCTGAGATCCTCATTCCTCACGTGAAGTGTATGACCATTAGATCCTGTGCAAAACATATATCTCCCTTGTTCTGAGGGATGTGTGGATAGCCCATGATAGACATCGCAATTCCAAAGGGGAGCCTGCTGAACCAGACCCTCGAGCTCTTCGAGAGAGCCGGTCTGGAGGTGCGCAGGACGGAGAGGGAGTACAACGCAAGGATAAACGACCCCAGAATTGGCAAGGTTAAGATACTGAGGCCGCAGGAGATCCCGACATATGTAAGCAAGGGATACTTCGATCTGGGCATCTCAGGCACAGACTGGATCGTTGAGTCCGGAGCAGATGTTGTGACCGTGGCCAATCTGAACTACGGGAAACAGGGGCCTGGAGTGGTCAAGGTTGTCGTCGCGGTGCCCGAGTCGATGCCGGTCAGCTCCTCAAGAGAGATACCCCCGGGGAGCAGGGTCGCGACAGAGTACCCAAACATCACCAGAAGCTATTTCGAGCGCCTGGGAATACCGGTTGAGGTGCAGTTCTCATACGGGGCCACCGAGGCGAAGGTGCCGGAGCTCACGGATGTTGTTGTCGATCTCACAGAGACAGGCTCGACACTGATCAAGAACGGGTTGAAGATAATCGATGTCATAATGGAGTCGACCTCGGAGCTGATAGCAAACCAGCAGAGCTGGTCAGATCCCTCCAAGAGAGAGGAGATCGAGGCTGTGGAGACTCTGCTCTCAGCGGTGATCAGGGCCAGAGGCAAAGCCCTGCTCAAGATGAATGTATCGGAGAAGAACATAGAGCAGGTCATATCAATACTCCCAAGCATGAAGCACCCCACGATCTCAAAGCTCTACAACTCAGGCTACTATGCGATCGAGAGCGTCGTCGATAAAAAGGATATCAATCTGCTGATACCGCAGCTCAAGAAGGCAGGCGCCTCCGATATCCTGGAGATTGATATATCGAAGATCGTGCCATGATGCACCTGATCTTGATATCCTCTGATGAGTTGCGTGCATAAATCCCCGAGATCGGAGATGAGCTCTGCAGGCTGGATAAGCTTATATACGGATAGCTTGATTGGATCTCGGATTGCTATTCATTGTCTGGAGGATGTTTATTGGCTAGAAGGGCACAGAGGAAAGCAGAAAGGGCAAAGGTCAAGCAGTGGTACAAGGTCCTCGCACCCGAGATGTTCGGGCGCACGCCTGTTGGCGAAACGCTTGCAAACGACCCGAACAAGCTTCTTGGCAGGGTGATCGAGACCACGCTGGGTGACCTTACAAACAACTTCTCGAAGCAGAACACAAAGCTCAGGTTCAAGATAGACGCGGTGGCCGGTGATACAGCATACACCAGGTTCATAGGTCACGAGATGACCACAGACTACATCAGGTCCCTTGTCAAGCGCAGGACATCGCGTATCGATGCTGTGGTCGATGTGATGACAAGCGATGGGTATCTGGTGAGGGTCAAGCCTAGCTGCTTCACCGTCAAGAGGGCCAGGGCGAATCAGGTCAAGGCCATAAGGGAGATCTCGCGGCAGGTCATACTCTCCAAGGCAGGGAACATAGACCTCAACGGGCTCATCCAGGAGGTCGTACTGGGCAAGCTCTCGCTTGATATATACAAGGACGCGAAGGCTGTGTACCCCCTCAGGAGAGTCGAGATAAGGAAGACAGAGATACTTGCTGGGCCGGGAGAGGTCCCGCAGCCGGCTGCTGTACCGGAGCCGACAGTCACTGCAGAATCCTGAGCTGCGGCGAGCTGAGCCATGGTCAGGGTGGGTCTTGTCCAGACCAGTGTCACCGGGGACCTGAACCTCAATCTAGCTAGGGCTCTCGATCTGGTGGAAAGTGCTGCTGAGAGGGGCGCGGAGATCGTCTGCCTGCCGGAGCTCTACAGGACGCCGTACTTTCCCAGGGAGGAGAGGGCGCAGGTCCAGCATTATGCTGAGACGATCCCAGGTGAGTCGACCACAGCCTTCTCGAGGCTCGCTGCCCGGCGTAATGTGGTTGTCGTAGTCCCGCTCTTCGAGCGGTACGGGAGCGTCTACTACAATTCTGCAGCCGTCATAGATGCTGACGGCTCGATCGCAGGCGTGTACAGGAAGTCCCACATCCCATGCGATCCAATGTTCTATGAGAAGAGATACTTCTCCCCGGGAGACGGCTTCAGGGTCTTCAGGACGCGCCACGCATGCATTGCGGTGCTGATATGCTACGACCAGTGGTTCCCGGAGGCTGCGCGCTCTGTGGTTCTTGATGGCGCAGACATAATTTTCTATCCGACCGCCATCGGCAGGATAAGGGGCGTGGAGGAGTCAGAGGGCGACTGGCAGGCCGCATGGGAGACAGTCCAGCGCGGGCATGCGATAGCGAATGGTGTGCATGTGGCCTCAGTGAACCGGGTGGGCGTGGAGGGCGAGATAGAATTCTGGGGAGGATCTTTCGTATGCGACTCGTTCGGGAGCTTCATCGCACATGCCGGCTCTGATGAGGAGGTCGTTCTCGCAGATCTCGATCTATCGAAGAACTTGATGGTGAGGGAGGGGTGGGGATTCCTCAGGAACAGGCGGCCTGATGCATACCGCTCCCTGGTGAGGGATCCTGAGAGACGCTCTGCGACGCCGAGCAGCGAGGGCTACCACATGCCGGCTGAGTGGGAGAGGCATGATGGAGTCTGGCTGGCATGGCCGCATGATATTGACACTTTTGATGAAATCGATTCTGTGGAGCGCGCATACGTCTCGATGATAAAAGCGCTCCATGCTGGAGAGACCGTGAACCTGCTGGTGAGAGACGAGGAGATGCGCGAGCGTGTGGAGCATCTCCTTCAGAGGGATGTCAGGATGAGCAGCCTGAGAATCCATACCATGGATTACGCGGACGTCTGGTTCAGGGACTACGGCCCGACATTTGTCGTGAACAGAAAAGAAAAACGTCTCGGGATGGTCGCCTGGAACTTCAACGCATGGGGCGGGAAGTACTGTGAGCTCATGGGGGATGTGAAGATACCGTGCTACATCGCGCGCGATCTCGGCATCAGGTGCTTCCGCCCGGGGATCGTGCTTGAGGGGGGGTCGATAGATGTCAACGGCTCCGGAACTCTAATGACCACAGAGCAGTGCCTCCTCAATCCAAACAGGAATCCTCACATGAGTAAATGGGATATAGAGTTCTGCCTGAGGGAGTATCTGGGGGTCAGAAAGATAATCTGGCTCAGGAGGGGAATAGCAGGCGATGACACCGACGGGCACGTCGATGATGTGGCGAGATTCGTATCCCCCAGAAAGGTGGTTGTTGCATTCGAGGAGGATAGAGATGACGAGAACCACGAACCTCTGAGGGAGAACTGCGAGATTCTCAAGCATGAGACGGACCAGGATGGAAACCCGCTTGAGGTGATCCGCCTGCCGATGCCGGGTTATGTCGGGGATGAGCAGAGGTTGCCCGCAAGCTACGCAAACTTCTACATCGGGAACAGAGCTGTGCTTGTCCCAATCTTCGGCCACAGGAACGATGCGAGGGCTCTGAGCATCATCGGCGCGCTCTTTCCGGAGAGAGAGGTCGTGGGGATCGACGCCCTGGCAATGGTCCACGGTCTCGGCACGGTTCACTGCGTGACGCAGCAGCAGCCAGCGGTATAGAGCGGGATGGCGATGATGTTAGCGCATCCGGCCAGTCCGATTTAACGATCTAAAGAATAACTGCGGTCCTTTTTGAGGGAGTGTCAACCGCTACAGGCGCGCGCCGTGTATGCTGCCTGAGCTTCCGCAGGCTTCCTGGCTTCACTCCCGCTAGATAAATCTAAATAATGTCAATCATATAATCACGTAACGTGTGGGAAGTCAAAGAACTTCAGCTCAAGGTGGCGAAGGCCTATCCGAACGACTCGGCCAGAGGCATAGCCAGGCTTGATCCGAGCGCGCTCCTCACCCTCCGCCTCTCACCTGGAGATATCATAGAGATAGAGGGGAAGAAGATAACAGCAGCAAAGGTCTGGCGTGCGGACAGGCAGGACTGGATTCAGGACTATATAAGAATAGATGGGTTCATCAGGCAGAACGCGGGAGTCGGGATAAGCGATCGCGTGAAGGTGAGAAAGGCCAGGTACAGCGATGCAACCAGGATAGTTCTGGCGCCGCCAGCTGGCTCGCACATGCAGTTTGGCCCGGACGCTGTGGATATGATAAAGAGGCAGACCCTGAAGCGTCCTGTGGTCGCTGGTGATATTCTCCCGGTGATGAGCACATCCGGCCAGGCCTTCCTGGGCAGGATGGAGGCGATCCCTCTCGTCGTAACAGCCACCGATCCCGGTGGGATCGTGGTCATAACAGACAGAACCGAGATACTCCTCATGGACAAGCCTGCGCGCGGCGTCGGCTCGATAAAGGCGACCGGAGTCACATACGAGAGCGTTGGGGGGCTGCGGGCCGAGGTCCAGAGGGTCAGGGAGATGATCGAGCTTCCCATGAAGCACCCGGAGGTCTTCAGAAAGCTCGGGATCGATCCGCCGAAGGGCGTTCTTCTCTACGGACCGCCGGGCACCGGAAAGACTCTCATTGCAAAGGCAGTTGCCAATGAGAGTGGAGCCAGCTTCTTCAGCATCGCAGGGCCGGAGATAATGTCCAAGTACTACGGAGAGAGCGAGCAGAGGCTTCGCGAGATCTTCGAGGAGGCGAACAGCAACACGCCATCCATAATATTCATAGACGAGCTGGATTCGATCGCCCCCAAACGGAGCGAGGTCACTGGCGAGGTTGAGAGAAGGGTTGTGGCACAGCTCCTTGCGATGATGGATGGCCTCAAGGAACGAGGCCAGCTTGTGGTCATAGGTGCCACGAACAGGATAGACGCGATAGATCCGGCGCTGCGCAGGCCTGGCAGATTCGACAGGGAGATAGAGATCGGAGTTCCGGACAGAGACGATCGCGTGGAGATACTCCAGATCCACGTGAGGAACATGCCGCTCGCAGATGACGTTAACCTCGAGGAGCTGGCGAACCGGACTCATGGGTTTGTTGGGGCAGACATCGCCGCTCTCTGCAAGGAGGCCGCGATGAAGGCCCTCCGCAGATATCTCCCGGATCTCGGAACCGAGGACGACATACCTCCTGAGATCGTGGAGAGCATGAAGGTCACCAGGGATGACTTTGAGATGGCGCTCAGGGAGATCGAGCCGAGCGCGATGAGGGAGGTTCTGGTGGAGCTTCCGAAGGTCACATGGGAGAGCGTCGGCGGACTGGGCCAGATCAAGCAGGAGTTGATAGAGGCGATAGAGTGGCCTCTCAAGAGACCGGAGAGGTTTGAGCAGATGGGGATAAAGCCCCCGAAGGGCATCCTCCTCTACGGTCCGCCGGGAACAGGCAAGACGCTCATAGCGCAGGCTGTGGCCAACGAGACGAACGCGAACTTCATATCTGTCAGAGGCCCGCAGCTCCTCTCGAAGTGGGTGGGGGAGTCGGAGAGGGCGATAAGAGAGATATTCAGAAAGGCGAAGCAGGTCTCGCCCGCGATAATCTTCTTCGATGAGCTCGATGCGATCGCGCCGATGAGAGGCATGGACGAGGGCTCGCGTGTCACCGAGCGTGTCGTCAACCAGCTGCTGGCAGAGATGGACGGCCTGGAGGATCTGAAGAACGTGATCGTGATCGGAGCGACCAACCGGCCTGATATGATAGACCCGGCGCTTCTCCGCTCCGGAAGGTTCGACAGGCTGATAATGATTGGCCCGCCGGATCGCGACGGCAGGCTGGAGATTCTCAGGATTCACACCTCCAGAATTCCGAACTCAGAGGACGTCAGCCTTGAGGAGCTTGCAGATCTCACAGACGGATATGTCGGCGCAGATCTCGGCGCTCTCTGCAGAGAGGCCGTGCTGCTCGCCCTCAGGGAGAACGAGAACGCGAAGATCGTCGAGATGAGGCACTACCTCGAGGCTCTGAAGAGGGTCAGGCCGAGCGTGGAGGAGAGCATGATAAGCTACTACGAGAGGATAAGCGAGCGGTTCAGGGGCGGCGGCAGGGTCGAGTCAAGCTCGCTCATGGGATACAGGTGATGGATTCAGATGCTTCTGGAGAGCCCCTGCCATCCCTGCACTCAGGAGGTATTATGAAGAAGATCTTCGCCTCGGATCTCGCCGGCAAGGAGATAGTCACAGTGGATGGCACTGTCCTGGGAGAGCTGGAGAACATAACCTTCAATCTGGATACAGGCGAGCTCGTGGATCTTGTTGTCAAGCCTGACCGCAACCTGAGCCGCGTGAAGTACAGGGCGGATGGGAGATTCGTCAGAATCCCCTTCAGCGCGGTCTGTGCGATAAAGGATTACATAGTGGTCGATGAGGGGAAGTCGATCCTGTCCGGAGAGCAGAGGCGCGATTAGTATTTAATCGACGAATGTGTACTGTCAAAGCATGAAAGCATCGGCTCTGATTGCTCTGTGCCTGGTGTTCGTGGGCCTCTCGTGCTCCTTCCCGGTGCCGGTGAACTATGCGGCAGGCCAGGATCCGAGGTTCTCGGAGAGCCTGTTCATTGCGAACGGCGGCTCAGCGCTCTCTGAGAGCTATACGGGCGTGGAGCGGCTGGAGAGGTTCACAGAGGTGAGGACAGCCTACAGCGGTGCTGTCCGGTCTGCACAGAACGGCATGCTCGAGGCGAACATAAGATCGAATGTGATCGGGAACGCACACATCGGATGGCTCTCGGCAGATTCCAGAGGGGTGTACGGCCGCAGCATCGAGGATCTGACAGGGGTGTTCTCCATCGAGAAGTTCATACAGCTCTGGAACAACAGCACAGCAGGGGAGATCAGCGTCGACTGGATGCCATGCATCTGAGGATTGCAGCAATGGGATCTGAGAGCATCACCTACGAGTTTCTGCTCGATCTGAAGCGGCTCAGCGATGCCTGCAGGGGATTCGAGAGAAGGATATCCGCGCTGGAGGCGCTGGCGATCGCCATCGCTGCTTACATCATCTTCATACCCCTCGGCCTTGTGGCTTACTTCAGGTTCTACTGGAGCGGCACGCCGCTCGAGCATGCACCTGTCGCGCTATCGCTCATAATGGGAATGATCATCGCGCACATCATAAGAAGAAGGCGCAGGATCAGCATCTTCGACCTCTTCGAGGAGGAGCTCTCCGAGAAGCTGAAGGCAGCTTACGATAATAGATTTCATGACAGCATAGTGATGAGGAGTCTCGCGCAGGACCTCAGGCACATCCTTTCCGGGATCCAGGAGAGGGAGATACTTGACACCAGCAGGCTCCACAGGAGATTGCTGGCGGTATTCGCCATGCTGGTGCTTGCGGTTGTGGTATCCAGCACCATCTCGGATGAGATCACACCCGCGAACCTCGGAGTTGTCGGCGGGATAAGAGAGCTCGCTGAGGATGTTCTCAGCTCAAAGCAGCCTGTCTCTGAGATAAGGGATAACGTCAGCATATACGGCAAGCCGTCTCTTGCTGTGCTCTCTGAGACCAAACTGGAGCTGGAGCTCTATCCGGGATCAGGGATTGGGTCCAGGGCGAGGCCAACCGAGGCGACGGAGCGGCTTTTCAGAGAAGGCCCTCCTGGCCAGGGAGTCGCAGTACCATCTGAGGTTTATATCGAGAGTCTGCCGCCAAAGCACAGGGAGATAATCAGAAGGTACTTCACACTTCTGGGCGAGGCTGAGAGCTGAGGGCGCATGATAAATTTTCATCGAACGCGTATCGGCGACCTAGGATCATACGGTCGAGATGCCAGGCGCACTCGATCACCGCGAAATCAGTTCCGATTCAGGACAAAGGCGTTAAATAGATCAGAGCGGCTTGGAGAGCCAATCTTTGCTTTGAAGTTCCAACAGAACTCTGTACTATTACGCATAAGTTAATATAATATTGCGTGTTACAAAAATCATCATTAGGGTCTATCAGTAGTTTTTAAATGGATTTGCATGAAGTGACGCAAAGGACCATAATGGACAGGTCGGGATTCGGACCCGAGGCCTCTACCATGCCAAGGTAGCGATCTTCCAGCTGATCTACCTGCCCTCACTGGATAGAGAACAGAAGGGTCAGATAAACGTATCGGTCCTGCCTCTTGAAGAGGATCGCAGGTAGTGTGCTGAATTTGCAGGACGCTCTCGTAGCAACTTGCAGAGCCTTGGTCTCTGAAAGCACCCCCCACGCTCTTATCTGTTTAACAACTTGGGGGTCGTGCAGTGTGGTTGCTAAAAGCATTCATTGCCACACTTTCGACTACATCGAAAGGTTTCGACGAAGTCGAAACGCCTTCGACTGCGTGAAGGTAAGTCGAAACGAACGCACAACACGATCCCTGCTCCTTCGGCGAGTCATCAGATGGATGAGAGCGCTGCAGGAAAATTGCACTCGCTCTTATCCATATGATAACTTGCCCATAGAAGCACTGGCCATGCCATGCATTCTTGGTGAATGAACAAGTGCGTTCAGCAACCGCATTGGACGACCTGCAAGTTGCCAAACAGATAAGAGCGATTGCACTTTGGGTCACGTACATGGATCGCTGAAGGGAGATTCAGGAATTGGCATGCACTGGCACAACAGATCACTACGATGCCACCTGCCACTGGGTCCAATGCTTGCTGGTGAGATTTCACCCATCTCTTCACCGTCTCCTCATCATCACTCCTGTACGGCTCCAGGGGGCAGCTGTGAACTACCGCAGATACTCCCTCGTGCGGGATCGTGTAGACCTCACATCCATCGATCCCCACGCATCCAAGGCTTGTGGATACGCTCGCATCCGCTAGACAGTAGAGGTACAGCCCATTCTCATCTGCATGCACGGTCTCTGCAACGGCCTCCTCTTTCACCGGTGGCTCTGCTGATCTTCTGATCTCCTCGGGTTCAGAGAAAGCACGCCTTGGACCGCATTCACGAATATCAACAATCTCATCCCCACCGTATGATGCGCTCAACTCTCTGAGTATCGCATCTCTTATCGCAGCCCTGAGCGCTGGCATGAGCTCCGTCCGCACGATCTCTGATATCAGAGGGGCCAGCTCACTGGGTTTGCCTCTCAGAGTCCCGCTTTTCTCTCATTTCAGAAACGCTGCCAGCCCTGTGCCCTCGCCCGTGTACGCCGCCTCGCTCGGAGGGGCTGGCTTCCAGCTCTCGCTCATGAACTCCGCCAGTTCTGGCGTGTGCTCTGTGTAGTTGATCCTGGGCGGCTGCCAGCCTTCCTGTATGAAATCGTATATCGGCTTTATATGCGTGTTCACGCCGAAACCCGGAGATGTCCATGTGGGAAGGAGGAACTCATAGATCTCCGGAGTGTGGCTGTAATCCGAGAGCGGAGGGAGCCACTCAGCATTGACCGATCGGTACTCGCCCAGAGCCCCGTATCCGGTCCAGGATATGTGGGTCGTGTTCTTCAGGGGCAGGCCGATGATGGCGATCTCCTTTGGAGACAGACCTATTCTCACAACATCTGATGCAGATGCTGTCGCTATGATGAGTAGAGAGATGATCACGAACAGAGCTTTCATGATGTTACCCAGGCTCTGAAAGAATATAGATTTTATGAGCATGCAACAGCGCATTGGATGCGCAGTGTGAAGATCACGCGCCCCTTCATTCCAGAGGTTTCATACCAGGAAAGCGCGATCGAAGGTATTTTAAAGAAAGAGCGATGATGCTTGGGGGATCTATATGGGCAGGGTAAAGCTTACCGAGACCGTCTTCAGAGACGCACACCAGTCGCTTCTCGCGACCAGGATGAGGACCCGGGATATGTTACCCATTGCTGAGCTTCTCGACCAGGTTGGCTATTTCTCGATGGAGGTCTGGGGCGGTGCCACCTTTGACACGTGCATACGTTACCTGAATGAGGATCCGTGGGAGCGCTTGAGGGCTCTGAAGTTGGCGATGCCCAACACACAGATGCAGATGCTTCTCAGAGGGCAGAACCTTGTGGGATACAGGCACTATGCCGATGATGTGGTGGAAAAGTTCGTCGAGAAGGCAGCCAAAAACGGGGTGGATGTGTTCCGCATATTCGATGCGGTCAACGATATACGAAACATGGAGAAGTCAATCAGGGTCGCGAAGCGGATGGGCGCACATGTGCAGGGCGCAGTCTGCTACACCATAAGCCCGGTTCACACCATAGAGCAGTTCACAGAGTTCACCGTGCGCCTGGCGGAGATGGACTGCGACTCGATATGCATAAAGGATATGGCGGGTCTCATATCCCCACACTATGCGAGCGAGCTTGTGAAGTCCATAAAACGCGAGGTGAACCTGCCCGTCTGCCTGCACACCCACTGCACCGCGGGCCTCGCCCAGATGAGCTACCTTGCAGCCGTGGAGGCGGGCGCAGACATCCTGGATACAGCGATCTCCCCTCTCTCGGGAGGCAGCTCGCAGCCATCCACAGAGAGCGTGGTGGCCGCATTTAAAGAGACCCCATACGATACAGGTCTTGATCTGGAGCTGCTCACTGAGATAAAGCGCTACTTCGACAGGCTCATGGACGTCTACGCCCCGGTCTTCAATCCGATAGCTGCCAAGATAGATACTAATGTGCTCGTGTACCAGGTTCCAGGGGGCATGCTCTCCAACCTCGTGGCACAGCTGATCGAGCAGAAGGCCATCGACAGATATGAAGAGGTTCTGGCCGAGATTCCAAGGGTGAGAGCAGACCTGGGCTATCCGCCGCTGGTCACGCCGACGAGCCAGATAGTCGGGACCCAGGCGGTTCTCAACGTGCTCACTGGAGAGAGATACAAGGTCGTCCCGAAGGAGGTCCGCGATTATGTTAAGGGTCTGTACGGGAGACCACCTGCGGAGATAGATCCGAAGATACGCATGAAGATCCTTGAGGACGAGGAGCCGATAACCGTGAGGCCTGCAGATCTTTTGCCTCCAGAGTACGAGGCCGCTGTCAGGGAGGTTGATGCGCTGGGCCTTGCGAAGAAGGAGGAGGACTATCTCACATACGCCCTTTACCCGCAGATAGCCATAAAGTTCCTGAAGGGGCAGGCGACCGAGGAGCCGCTCGTCAAGAAGGAGGCGAAGGCCGCGGTGGCTGTGAAGGGCAGCGCGCCCGTCGCATTTAACGTCGAGGTTGACGGGGAGGCGTATATCGTGAAGGTCGCCCCTGTTGGCATGAGCGTACAGGAGGCGCAGCCGATGGCCCCCAGAGATGGTGTCACGGTGCCGATGCAGGGAGTGCTGATAAGGTACAAGGTGAAGAAGGGAGACAGGGTCAACAAGGGCGACGTGGTTGCGATACTCGAGGCGATGAAGATGGAGAACCCTGTATACGCGGACAGGAGCGGCACCGTGAAGGAGATCTACATAGAGACAGGGAAGACGGTCTCTCCAGGCGATGTGCTTATGTCCATAGAGTGATGTCTGTTGGCATCTGAAATGCAGCGCCCTGAATGTGCTCAAAATCAGTGCCCCTCTGGTTCGGTGCTGATCTGAAGCATGTCAGGAGCTGCTCAAAATCACATTTTCGATAGGAGCTGCGATATGAGGAAGGAACAGGTGCTTATAGAGGCTCTGCCGTACATAAGGGAGTTTTACGACTCGATAATGGTGATAAAGATCGGCGGCTCGATAATGACGAACCGCGAGATTCTGGAGAACTTCATACAGGACGTGATACTGCTCAGGTACATCGGCATACATCCTGTGGTGGTCCATGGTGGTGGACCTGAGATCTCAGAGACCATGAAGCGGCTCGGAAAGAAGGCCGAGTTCGTCGCTGGTCTCAGGGTCACCGACCGTGAGACGCTTGAGATAGCAAGAATGGTGCTTCTGGGCAACATCAATGCAGAACTCGTCTCCCTGATAGGCAAGCATGGCGGTAAGGGCATCGGGCTCTCGGGAAAGGATGGGATGCTCATAGTGGCAAGGAAGAAGCCGCCGATGAATGTGAACGGCGAGAACATCGATCTGGGCTACGTCGGAGAGGTCGAGGAGATAAACCCGGAGATACTGATGATCACTGCAGGCAAGGGCTACATCCCTGTGATCTCGCCCATTGCGATCGACAGGAACGGGAACAGCCTGAACGTCAACGCTGATACCGTGGCCGGGGCTGTGGCAGTCGCCCTGCGTGCGAAGAAGCTCATATCCATCACAGATGTCGAGGGAGTGAGAGAGGATCCAAACGAGCCCAACAGGGTGATCTCTCAGTTCTCCCCCTCTGAGTTCCAGGGGCTTGTCGATAGGGGCGTCATAAAGGGAGGCATGATCCCGAAGGTCGAGGCGTGTGTCCAGGCTGTTGAGCGCGGCGTCGAGAAAGCACATATAATCGACGGCAGGATTCCTCATGCGATCATACTCGAGCTTCTGACGGACGCAGGCATAGGCACGATGATCAGCAACATCATCTGACCTTCCTGACCCTGAGGGTGCGGCCGGAGATCCCCACAACCTCGACCGTTTCTCCCTTTTCGATTCTTTCGTCCGCCTCCGCATTCCAGTACTCACCGCGGTATATTACATAGCCCCTCGGATCCAGGGTCTCGATCGCCTCTGCGTACTGTCCGGCGGTCTCCTCAAAGGTCGGCCTGCGCCTCGCCTCCGCTATCTTGTAAACCGCGAACGCGAAGAATCCGGCCATGGTCAGGGAGGGGAGCAGGAAGAGTCTGATAACGGAACGCTGGTACTCTCCGGGCAGATACCACTCCGGGAATCCTATGGGCGCGAAGAGGAGCGTGCCCAGCACGATGCATATAAGCCCGGCTGCGCCCAGAACGCCCATCGCATGGGTGTGGAGCTCTGCCAGGATCAGGCCCATGCCGAGGATTATCAGAAACAGTGCGCCGATGTTGACGTCGAACCCCTGGCCTATGAGCCCGAGCGCGATCGCTATGACCCCGAAGACCTCTGCTCCGAGGCCCGGATTTGAGATCCCGAAGATGAGAGCGTAGAGGCCGATGAGCAGCAGGAGTCCGGCGATTGTTGGATCAGATAGAATCATCAGCACCCTGAGCCTGAGATCAGGCTCGAAGATCACCACCGCAGCCCCCTCCGTCGCAAGGGTTCTGTTCTTCGCAGAGCTGCCGTTGATCGATCTGAGGAGGCTGCTGATATCCGGGGAGACATGCTCGATCACCCTGTACTCCAGCGCCTCCTCGGCGTTTAGATTGAGGTTGCTCAGGACGAACTCCCTCGCTGCGGTCCTGTTCCGCCCGTGGACTCTGGCCTTCTCCTCGATGAGCGCCACTATCGCGTTTGTGGTCTTTGTGTCGTTCACAGGCTCGGTGGCCCCTGTGGGAAGGAGCCTGACCGGCTGGGCCGATCCTATGATCGTGTTCGGGGCCATGGCAGCTATGTCTGTGCTGATCAGTATCATCGTGCCTGCAGACCACGCCTTTGCTCCCGGAGGGGAGACGTATCCAACCACGGGTATCTCTGTTCTCTCCACAGCAGCTATTATCTCCAGGGTCTCGCTCAGGCCGCCGCCGGGTGTGTCGAGCATCAGAACCAGTGCATCTGCATTCGAGCTCTCGGCGTAGTTTATTGCCGCTTTCACAAGATCATCGCTCGCCGGCGTTATGGCCCCATCTATCCGGAGAGATATGACATCCCCGAGGCAGGGGGATGATATCATCATCAGCAATACCACAGCCTTCAGGTGCGGCCCCATCTCAGATCACTTTCACGCCCGTCTCTCACCTCTGCCCGCCTCCTCAACCGCTCTCTGGAGGGCCGCCACCAGACCTGCTGTGCTCCCAACATCAGCGCCTGATGTCACCACTATCAGGTTCCTCTCCCTGGCGATCTCCGCAAGGGTCTGGAGCTCCCTGAGCTTTATGGCAACAGGCGCGTGCTGGTACAGCGCAGCAGCCTCGGCCATCGTCTTTGATGCCTGGAGCTCGCCGTCCGCCAGAATGATCCTGGACCGCTTCTCCCTCTCGGCCTCTGCCTGCTTCGCTATCGCGCGCATCATGGATTCTGGCAGGCTCACATCTCTCAGCGTGACTGCAGTCACCTTTATGCCCCATGGATCTGTATGCCTGTCGAGGATTGTCTGGAGCTTAAGGTTCAGCTCCTCTCTCTTCGAGAGGAGATCGTCCAGATCTATCTGTCCCAGCACATCCCTCAGCGTCGTCTGCGAGAGAAGCGCTGTCGCCACCCTGTAGTTCTCCACCTGGATCACGGCCTTTGCCGGGTCCATGACGCGATAGTATATCACCGCATCAACATCAACGGTCACGTTATCCCTTGTTATCACAACCTGCTTCTGCACATCTATCGTGACGACACGGAGATCTATGAGCTGCACCCGGTCTATGATTGGTATTATGAAGAAGAGACCCGGACCCTTGACGCCGCTGTACCTGCCGAGCCTGAAGACGACGACACGCTCATACTCCCTCACAATCTTCATCGACTGGCTCAGAAGTATGAGCAGAATGACTATCACTATCGGAAGCTGGGAATCAAGCAAAGCCACACGAACACCTCATAATGCTTTTAGCCGTTCTTGTATATTAAAAGCTGTGTTGGCTGCACTCCGTGGGAGCTGATAATTTTTCCCACAGCGAATTCAGCAGCAGCCGATCATGCAAACCTTTTTATATACGATCTCTCCCCTGAGAGAAGGACATCTGATGAGCGGTCCTTGCGAGCGGTCCATACTGATACCGTCCTCGTACACGATGGAGACGGCGGATCTGCGCCTTCGCACCGCGAAGGTCGGGCTTATCGCAAGGGCTGCGGCGGTCTTCCGCATCGACCGGATCGTCGTGTATCGCGATGATGAGTTCGACGATTCCAGGTTCATAAGCACAGTGCTGCGGTATGCAGAGACTCCGCAGTACCTGCGGAAGCTCCTCTTCCCCAGGATGAAGGAGCTGAGGCATGCGGGAGTTCTGCCGCCGCTGAGAACCGCCCATCATCCAGTGGGCTCCAGAAGCTCAACGCTCAAGGTAGGCGAGATAAGAGTCGGAGTGGTAGTAGAAAGCGTCGGATCTGATGGTGGCGTGTGGGTTGAGGTCGGTCTCGACCGCCCTGTACCCCTCAAATCGGAGAGGAGATTCCAGAAGGGGCAGCGCCTGAACGTCAGGATCTTTTCGCTGAGTCCACTCGCCGCTGAGCCTGTGGACCGGAGTGAGATACCCGGATACTGGGGCTACGAGACGATAGTCGTGGACAGCGCGGAGGATTACCTCCTCTCCAGGGACGAGTTCATCGTGGCCACATCCAGAAGGGGAACTCCGGTGAGCTTTGATCTGCTCAACCAGATAGGGAGATCAAGCTCAAAAGGGCTTGCGGTGGTGTTCGGCTCCCCCGCACGGGGCGTTGATGCGTTTCTGAGCCGCGAGATGCTGGAGAGATGCTGCGTGATCAACACAATTCCGCATCAGGGAACTGAAACGGTTCGTGTCGAGGAGGCCATCTTCTCGACGCTTGCCCTGCTGAACCTGGTGCGTCTGGAGGAGTAAATGGCAAAGATACACCGACCGAGGCGGGGTTCGCTGGCCTTCAGCCCCAGGAAGAGGGCCAAGAGCGAGGTTCCAAGGATAAGATCCTGGGTCTCAGAAGAGAGGGCCGGAATGGCCGGCTTTGCCGGATACAAAGCTGGCATGACACATGTCATGATGATAGATGACAGGCCCAGAAGCCTCACAGAGGGCATGGAGATCAGCGTGCCTGTAACAGTGGTGGAGGTGCCGCCCATGAGCGTAGCAGCGCTGAGGGTCTACGAGCCCTACAACGGCGGCATCAGGCCTGCAGGGGAGCTCTGGGCTGAGAACCTGAGCCAGGATCTGGCAAGAGCGATGACGATTCCGAAGGCGAGAAGGGGCACATCCCTGGAGGATATCGAGTCCAGGGTGGATGAGCTCTGCGAGATCAGGGTTCTGGCTCACACGAATCCGGGTCTGGTGACCGGCATACCCAAGAAGGTGCCGGAGATCATGGAGATACCTGTCACAGGGCGATCCGTGGAGGAGCAGCTCAAAGCCGCAGAGGGACTTCTTGGCGGCCAGGTGACTGTGGGCAGCATCTTCAGCGTTGGCGACTGGATCGATGTAACTGCAGTCACAAAGGGAAAGGGAACCCAGGGTCCGGTGAAGCGCTGGGGAATAATGCTGCAGAAGAGAAAGCACTCGCGCACCGGCAAGCTCAGACATGTCGGCAACCTCGGTCCGTGGCATCCGGCGAGAATAAGCTGGAGGGTTCCGCAGCTCGGTCAGACCGGATACCACCAGAGGACCGAGTTCAACAAGAGGATAATTGCCATAGGCACTAACGGCACGGACATAACCCCCGATGGTGGCTTTGTCGGCTATGGAGTTGTGAGAAACGAGTACATGCTGATAAAGGGAAGCATCCCGGGGCCTGTGAAGAGGCTGGTCAGGATGCGCAGGGCGACCAGGCCAGGCGCGGCATTCGCGCCGAAGGCGCCCCAGATACTGTATGTCAGCAGGGAGTCCAAGCAGGGAGTCTGATCGGGGATCACGATGAACGCTAAGATTATCGATATTTCAGGAAATCCGGTCGGCGAGATTGTGCTCCCGGGGATCTTTGAGGAGGAGTACAGGCCGGATC
This sequence comes from Methanobacteriota archaeon, assembly GCA_029553285.1. Classification (GTDB taxonomy): domain Archaea; phylum Halobacteriota; class Methanosarcinia; order Methanotrichales; family Methanotrichaceae; genus Methanothrix_B. The sequence continues at coordinate 25,447 of JAKPCO010000067.1, read as the reverse complement.
TCATAAAGAAGGCGGTGCTTGCAGCCCAGGCTAACAGACTGCAGCCCTACGGACCGCATTTCTACGCTGGCATGAACACATCGGCGAGGTCGTGGGGGCCGGGTCATGGCGTCTCCAGGGTTCCCAGGATCGTCACAGGGAGAAGAGCAGCTGCTGTGCCGATGGCACGCGGCGGGCGCGCGTCCCACCCTCCGGTGCCGTTGAAGGTCCTGAGCGAGAAGATAAATGAGAAGGAGAGGATCAAAGCGATAAGGTCTGCTGTGGCAGCGACTGCAAGACCAGATCTCGTGGCCGCGAGGGGGCATGTATTCAGCGGAGAGCTTCCGGTCGTTGTCAGGGCCGAGATCGAGAGCATATCAAAGACATCAGAGCTGCGGAAGTTCCTGATGGCTGCGGGCCTCTGGGATGACGTTCTGAGGGCGAAGAACGGACGGAAGGTGCGGGCCGGAAAGGGCAAGCTCAGGGGGAGGAGGTTCAGGCAGCCCAGGAGCATCCTGATCGTGACAGCGTCCGATAATGGTATAGGAAGAGCTGCGCGCAACCTCCCGGGGGTCGATTTTGTGACCGCCGATAAGCTGAACGCTGAGCTTCTTGCGCCAGGGACCCACGCTGGCAGGCTCACAGTATGGAGCGAGCCATCTCTCAAAGTTCTGGAGGAGAGGCTATGATAATCAAATGCCCTTACGTCCCCGAGAAGGTCACAGGTATGATCGATAGGGACAACACCATAGAGTTCATTGTGGATCTGAAGGCGACAAAGCCACAGATCAAGAAGGAGATTGAGGATCTATATGGCGTTGAGGTTATCGGTATCAGAACCATGATAACACCCCGGGGCGAAAAGAAGGCTGTTGTAAGGCTCGCTGGTGATAAGACCGCAAATGAGCTTGCCACCAGGCTGGGCCTGCTGTAAGGTGGTTGCGATGGGCAAGAGAATAATATCACAGAACAGGGGCAAGGGAACACCCACATACCGTGCGCCATCACACAGATACAGAGCTGATATAAAGCACATCAAGTTCAGTGGGGATCTTGTTCGCGGTGTCGTGGAGGATATCATGCACGACCCTGCCAGGACGGCTCCTGTAGCGCTCGTGAGGCTCGAGAATGGTGAGAAGCAGTATGTTCTCGCCACAGAGGGCACATATGTAGGTCAGGAGATCGCCTGCGGGCCTGCTGCGGAGATACAGCCCGGCAACACCCTGCCGCTGGCGAGCATACCTGAGGGCATGCCTATATGCAATATAGAGTCGAAGCCAGGCCATGGCGGACAGTTCGCCAGGGCAAGCGGCGTCTACGGGATACTTGTGGCTCATGACGTGGGTGCGACCGTGGTCCAGCTTCCGAGCGGAGAGATGAAGTGGTTTAATCCGAACTGCATGGCGACCATAGGCGTTGTCGCAGGTGGCGGAAGGACTGAGAAGCCCCTGGTGAAGGCCGGAAAGAGTTTCTACAAGTACAGATCGAAGGCTGCGAAGTGGCCGAAGGTCAGGGGCGTGGCCATGAACGCCGTGGACCACCCCTTCGGAGGCGGCGGGCGCCAGCATCCGGGCAGGCCCAAGACCGTGAGCAGGGGCACACCTCCTGGGCGTAAGGTCGGATCGATAGCTGCTCGCAGGACGGGCAAACGCTAGGAGGAGATAGTTGTGGCGAAGAGAGCAGGATCCAAGCTTCCCAAGAGGAAGGAGGAGTTCACCTACAGAGGCTACAGGGTATCGGAGCTCGCAAAGATGCGCCTGGAGGAGATCGCGGAGCTTCTGCCGTCAAGGCAGCGGAGATCGCTCAGGCGGGGTCTCTCGAAGGAGCACAGGAAGTTCATGGCGAAGCTCAGGGCCAGGGGAACTGCAAAGACGCATCTGAGGGATGCGATAGTGCTCCCTGAGATGGTCGGGAAAGTGGTGGAGATACACAACGGAAAGACCTTCCAGCGCGTCGAGATCATTCCTGAGATGATAGGCCATTACCTTGGAGAGTACGCTCTTACGAGGGCCAGGGTGATTCACGGCGCTGCAGGCGTCGGAGCAACGCGGTCGAGCAAGTTCGTGCCGCTGAAGTGAGGTGTGCTCGTGGGAAGACTGAACTACTCAATTACCCCAGAGGGGCGGTTTGCCAGGGCGATGGGCGTGGAGCTGCCCATCTCTCCGAAGCATGCTAGAGAGATCTGCAGGGCGATAAGGGGAATGAAGGTCGAGGCCGCGGAAAGGTACCTCCAGGACGTCATAGCCCTGAAGAGGGCGGTGCCGTTCCGGCGGTACAACAGGAACGTGCCCCACAGGCGCGGGCTGGTCGGATGGCCGTCCGGCAGATTCCCGCAGAAGGCGGCCAGGGCTGTGCTCAGGGTGTTGAAGAATGCGATCGGAAATGCAGAATACAGGGGTCTCGACAGGGATAAGCTGATGATTGGCTATGCCAACACAAAGAAGGGAAGAACGTTCCGTGGATGGATGCCGAGGGCCATGGGCAGAGCCACTCCGAAGAACCAGGAGACCGTATCCATAGAGATGATACTGACAGAGGTGAGATAGTTTGGCTGTTGAGAAGAAGTTCGTCCAGGAGGGATTCACCAAGGCGCTCGTGGATGAGTATCTTGCGAAGGAGCTGGACCGGGCTGGATACGGCGGCATGGTCATGAACCGCACCCCGATGGGCACCCAGATCACGGTTTATGCTGAGAAGCCCGGCATGGTCATAGGAAAGGGCGGGAAGCTGATACGCAAGATAACCCGAGACCTCGAGAGGAGGTTCAGGCTTGACAACCCGCAGATAGATGTCCAGGACGTCGGGAAGGGCGACCTGAACGCCAGGGTTGTGGCAAACAGGCTCGCAAGCTCGCTGGAGCACGGCTGGTACTTCCGGAAGGCGGGGCAGTCGATGCTGCGCAGGGTGATGGACTCCGGAGCGCTCGGGTGCGAGATAGTGATCAGCGGCAAGCTGACCGGCCCGAGGGCGCGTGTCGAGAAGTTCCTCGCCGGCTACATAAAACACTCAGGAAAGCCGGCTGAGGAGATAGTCGATACAGGCTATGCTGTTGCTGTGAAGAAGCTCGGCGCGATCGGCTGCCAGGTCAGGATCGTCCCGCCGGCCGCCGTTCTGCCGGACGACTTCCAGATAAAGGCACCGCCAAAGGAGCCTGAAGCGAAGGAGGCTGTGCCCGAGGCTGCGCCCTCTACAGCTCCTGAGACACAGGAGAAGGTAGAGGAGAAGAAGAGCGAGCTGGACAGGCTTCTCGATGAGCCGGTCGATACGCCTTCGGCACCAGAGGAGATCCAGGAGCAGGCCCCTCAGGAGCCGGAGATCGGGACCGGGATGAGCGAGGCTGAGACCCATGGCGATATTCAGGATTGATGAGATCAGGAACATGAGCTCAGATGAGCTCGAGGAGGAGCTCCGCAAGCTTGAGGTGGAGCTGATACGCGAGCGGGGTGCTGTGAGGGCAGGTGGCGCTCCTGAGAAGCCCGGAAGGATCAGAGAGATCCGCCGGACGATCGCAAGGATGAAGACCGTGCAGAGGGAGCGCGTCAGGAAGTGATGATCAGTCCCGAGAACATAGCCAGGCATGAGCTGATAGGTTTGACGGTCGAGGTGATCGATACCCCAAACCGCACCATGACTGGCATGAGAGGCTTGGTGGTGGATGAGACGAGGAACACCTTCGTTATCGAGACGCAGCGCGGCCTGAGGCGCGTCCCAAAGGCCCACACAAGCTTCATCTTTACGCTGCCTGATGGGCAGAAGGTGAGGATCGCGGGCTCTGTTTTGATCTCACAACCCGAGAACAGAATAAATAAAAGGATGCAAATATCGAGGTGGAAGATATGAGAGATATAGGACTGGACGTGAGCGCGCCACAGCAGGCCTGCAACGATCCAAAGTGTCCATTCCACGGCAGGCTGCCGGTTCGCGGCCAGGTCCTGGAGGGGGTCGTGGTCAGCGACAAGATGGCCAGAACCGTGGTTGTCATGAGGGAGTTCAAAAAGAGGATAGCAAAGTACGAGCGGTACGAGAAACGCAGATCCAAGATCCATGCGCACAACCCGCCGTGTCTTGCCGCAAAGGTTGGGGACAGGGTCAGGATAGCTGAGTGCAGACCTCTCAGCAAGACCAAGTCGTTTGTCGTTGTGGAGGTCATGCGATGAGGGGAAACAAGGCCAAGATCCCGAGGGCGATAAACACCGGAACGTATCTTGAGTGCGCGGACAACACAGGCGCCAGGACGCTGTTCGTCGTCTCCGTGAAGAAATACCGCGGGGTCAAGAACAGGCAGCCCTGTGCCGGCATAGGGGACATGGTCGTGGTCTCTGTGAAGAAGGGAACTCCTGAGATGAGGAAGCAGATATTCAACGCTGTTATAATAAGACAGAAGAAGGAGTTCAGGAGGCCCGATGGTCTCAGGGTCAAGTTCGAGGACAACGCTGCGGTCATAACAGATGACGAGGGCGTTCCGAAGGGATCCGAGATCAAGGGACCCGTGGCCAGGGAAGTGGCAGAGCGGTTCGGTAAGATCGCCTCATCAGCAGCGATGATAGTGTGATGGTCATGATCAGCAAGCAACCACGCAAGCAGCGGAAGGCCAGGTTCAACGCCCCGCTCCACATCAGGCAGAAGTTGATGCACGCGATGCTGAGCCCGGAGCTAAGGAAGGAGCACGGGAAGAGGAGCGCTCAGGTCAAGAAAGGCGATACAGTGAAGGTCATGCGCGGCGACAATGCGGGCGTCGAGGGCGAGGTTCTGAGTGTGGATCTGAAGAGAGGTGTGATAACGGTCACCGGCGTCAGCAACTTCCGTGCTGACGGAACAGAGGTCCCACGCCCCATACATCCATCAAATGTCATGATCACAAAGCTTGATCTCGACGACGACGAGCGCGAGAAGATATTCTCCAGGTGATTCAGGTGCACAAGAAGAGAGTCACGATACCCAGAAGCTGGCCCATACCGAGGAAGACCAGCAAGTGGATAGCAACGCCCAGGCCTGGCCCCCACTCAGCTGAGGAAAGCCTGCCTCTGATGGTCGTTGTAAGGGATCTCTTAAAGCTGGCGGACAACGCGCGCGAGGTCAAGAGGATCCTTCACGAGGGCGGGGTGCTGGTGGACGGAACTGTGAGAAGGGACACGAGGTTTCCTGTGGGGCTCTTCGACGTCATAACGGTGCCAGCCCTGAACAAACAGTACAGAATGGTCAAGAGCACGAAGGGATATTTTGTGCTCGTAGAGATCCAGCCTGATAAGCCGAGAAAGCTGGTCAGGATAGAGAACAAAACAACCCTAAAGGGTAACAGGACGCAGCTGAACCTCAGCGATGGGTCCAACATAATCGCAGAGGGCGAGTTCAGGACTGGCGATTCGCTTTTGATATCACTCCCGGAGAGAAGCATCGAGGACGTCATAAAGTTCGAGGTCGGGAACCTGGCGATGGTGACCGGCGGATCGCACACAGGGAAGACGGGTCGCATCAAATCCGTGCAGATAGTGAGAAGCTCGATGCCGAACAGGGTCACAATATCCGCAGATGACAGGGACATAGATACGATCGTCGACTATGTGTTCATGATAGGCAGGGACGCTCCCGTTATTGAGCTGGAGGCTGGAAGATGAACCTGGAGCCCAGGATAGACAAGGTCGTTGTTCACATAGGTGTGGGCGAGAGCGGCCAGAGGCTTGTCAACGCGGAGACTATTCTCTCTGAGATCACAGGCCAGACTCCCATTAGGTCCAGGGCGAAGAAGACCCTTCCGGCCTTCGGGATAAAGAAGAGGGAGCCGATAGGCACGCGTGTGACGCTCAGAGGCAGAGCAGCTGAGGAGTTCCTGGAGACGGCGCTAAAAGTGGTTGGAAACACAATAAAGAGAAGCCAGTTCGATGAGAACGGCAACTTCGCCTTCGGAATCGAGGAGCACACAGACTTTCCGGGAATGAAGTACGATCCAGAGATAGGGATCTTCGGCATGGACGTGGCGGTATCGCTGAGGAGAGCAGGATACCGTGTGGCAGAGAGACGCGTGGCCCGCAGGAAGCTTCCAAACTCGCATAAGGTCACGAGGGACGAGGCTGTGGAGTTCGTCCAGAAGAGGTTTGGAGTTCGGGTCGTGGAGGCTGCATGAAGAAGAGATTTGGTAGAGGCGCCAACGAATGCAGGCGCTGCGGGAGGAAGCCAGGGCTGGTCAGGAAGTACGGCATATACCTGTGCAGGCAGTGCTTCCGCGAGATAGCCAGGGAGATGGGCTTCGAGAAATACTCGTAGGTGAAGATTATGTTGCTAGATCCGCTCGCTGATGCGATGTCCACAATAAAGAACGCTGAGAGCGTCGGCAAGCCCGAGTGTATAATCAAGCCGGCATCCAAGCTCATAGCCATGACCCTGAAGGTCATGGCAGATCTGGGGTATATCGGCGAGTTCGAGTTCATCGACGACGGTAAGTCGGGCATGTTCAAGGTCAAGCTGCTGGGAAGAATAAACCGCTGTGGTGTCATAAAGCCCAGGTTCGCCACCAAGGTCGCAGAGCTGGAGAAGTGGGAGAGGCGCTTCCTCCCCGCCAGGAACTTCGGGGTGCTGATACTGAGCACCAGCCAGGGTGTGATGCCACATACCGACGCCAGGGCACGGGGGATAGGCGGCCATCTGCTGGCCTATGTGTACTAGGTGATGATCATGGTCGAAGAGGTGGTTCGTCGTTTGGATATCCCGGATGGCGTTGATGTCCAGATATCAGGCCGTGATGTGAAGGTGAAGGGGCCAAAGGGTGAGCTGTCCAGGGAGCTCTGGTATCCAGGCATAGAGATAAAGAGAGAGGACTCAAAGGTACTGATCAGATCAGAGGCGACAAAAAAGCAGCATCTGGCCATGGTCGGGACGATAGCTGCACACATCAAGAACATGATCAAGGGTGTCACGGACGGCTTCGAGTACAGGATGAAGGTGGTGTATTCACACTTCCCGATTCAGGTGAAGGTAGCCGATGGAAAGGTTGTCATCAGCAACTTCCTCGGCGAGAGGAAGCCGCGCTTCGCAACAATCGTCGGAGATGCGAAGGTTGAGGTCGGCAAGGACGAGATACTGATCAGGGGCACAGACAGAGAGGCAGTGGGCCAGACGATGGCAAACATAGAGCAGGCCACCAGGGTCAGAGGATTTGATGTGAGGATATTCCAGGATGGCATTTACCTGGTGGAGAAGAGGTGAGCAGAGATGGACAGATTGCTCAGGGTGAGAGCCAGACAGAAGGCGAAGAAGCCTGAGTTCAGACGCCACGACTCCCACAAGAAGGCCAGGCTCGACGAGAGCTGGCGCAGGCCAAGGGGTCTGCACAACAAGCTCAGGCAGCAGGTCAGAGCGAAAGGGCGCCTGGTGAGACCCGGCTTCGGGAGCCCGAGGGCGGTCCGGGGCCTGCACCCCTCAGGATTCAGGGAGGTTCTGGTGAGATGCATAGACGATCTGAAGAAGGCCGAGGGATGTGCGATCAGGATAGCCAGGACCGTCGGAATGCGCAAGAGGGAGAAGATCGAGGCGATGGCCAGGGAGATGAACCTGAAGATACTGAACCCGAAGACCGAGGTAAAGAGTGGAGGCGAGTGAGTTGCCCAACTTCACAGTTCAGAGAAGGCTGGCAGCAAGCGAGCTCGGTGTCGGAGAGAGTCGGGTGTGGATTAACCCGGACCCGGAGGTGGCCAGTGAGCTGGCTGATGCCATCACAAGAGAGGATATACGTGCTCATATCGAGGCGGGCAATATAAAGGCAAAGCCCAAGAAGGGCAACAGCCGCGCCAGGTTCAGGTTGAGAGCTGAGAAGAGGGCATACGGCCACAGAAAAGGACCCGGACGCAGAAGGGGTGCGAAGGGCGCCAGAGCAAATCCAAAGGAGATCTGGATCAGCAGGATCAGAGCGCTCCGGAGGCGTCTCCGGGAGATGAGGGATAACGAGAAGATCGACAGACACGCATACAGGCTGCTGTACAGAAAAGCGAAAGGCGGAGAGTACAGGAGCATTGCGCATCTCGATGCTTACATCAAGGCGAAAGGCCTTATGAGAGAGTGATGCTATTTGGCTACAGGACCGCGATACAGGGTGCCCTTCAGAAGGCGGAGAGAGGGCAGGACCAACTATCATGTGAGATACAGGCTCATCCTCTCCAGAAAGCCCAGGGTGGTCGTCAGGAAGGGCAATGCAAATATCACAATACAGTTGATCATCGCTGAGCTCAAAGGTGACAGGACGCTGCTCACAGTCAGCTCTAAGGAGCTCAGAAACTACGGGTTCCAGCACAGCACAGGCAACGTGCCTGCAGCTTACCTTACAGGATTGCTCTTCGGCAAGAAGATGCTCGCACTCGGGTATGAGGAGGGCATACTGGACATAGGGCTGCACTCGAACTCCAGAGGGAGCAGGGTGTATGCCGCCCTTAAAGGAGTTGTTGATGCTGGAGTGAACGTGCCCCACAGCCCGGAGGTCTTCCCTGACGACTCAAGAATCCGTGGAGAGGTCATAAGAGACTACACCGGAGTGGACGTGGTCTCGCAGTTCGAGGCCGCGAGGGAGAGGATACTGGGGTGAGATCATGATCAAGGGTTACGAGACAGAAGAGGAATGGATACCGAAGACCAGGCTCGGCAGGCTTGTCTATGAGGGGCAAGTCACCACGTTCGAGGAGGCGGTCAGGTCTGGTCTTCCCATCAAAGAGCATCAGATTATAGATCTTCTGCTCCCCGGCCTCGAGGATGAGGTCCTGGACATAACCATGGTGCAGAGGATGACCGACTCCGGGCGAAGGGTGAAGTTCAGAACCACAGTCATAGTCGGGAACAGAGATGGATACATCGGCATAGGCCACGGCAAGGATGTCCAGGTTGGCGGGGCCATAAAGAAGGGTATAGAGAACGCGAAGCTCAACGTCGTCAGGATCAACAGGGGCTGTGGGAGCTGGGAGTGCGGCTGCGGCCAGGCGCACACCGTGCCGTACAAGGTATCTGGAAGCTCTGGCAGCGTCAGGATATATCTCATGCCCGCGCCCAGGGGCCTCGGACTGGCTGCCGGAGATGTGGCCAAGAAGGTCATGGAGATGGCCGGCATAAAGGACGTCTGGACCAGAACAGAGGGTTCGACGAGGACAACCCTGAACTTCGCCAAGGCGACCTACAATGCGCTCCTTAACACCATAACTGTGAGGTCTTGAGGATGTACGCGATAATCAGGCTCAGGGGAGAGGTCAACACGAAGCCTGCGATCAGGGACACCCTGAGCATGCTCCGTCTCCATAGAGTGAATCACTGCGTATTTGTGAGAGAGGATGAACACTACCGCGGTATGATCCAGGTGGTCAAGGATTACGTCGCCTGGGGAAAGGCAGACGCAGATCTGCTCACCATGATCCTGGAAAGACGCGGGAGGCTCAGCGGGAACAGGCGTCTCACTGACGAGATTGTGCGCGAGATCTCTCCATACAGGAGCATACGCGAGCTGGCAGAGGCTGTATGCGCAGGGGCTGCAAGCCTGAATGACTTCGGCATAAAGCCTGTGTTCAGGCTCCATCCTCCGCGGAAGGGCCACCGCGGGATAAAGAAGGCCGTCAAGGAAGGCGGAGAGCTTGGATATCACGAATCGATAGCCGAGCTCATAAATAAGATGAGGTGATATCATGGTCAGGGAGCATACGAAGGAGAAGCGCGGTCACAGGACCTACCATGGAAAGCACAAGAACCAGAGAGGCGGCGGCTCCAGGGGCGGGCGTGGCAACGCTGGCACATGCAAGCACCACTGGGTTCGTTCAATAATACGCGGAGAGCCCATGGGCAAGCACGGGTTCGTGCGGCCAAACTCCTTCGACATCGATACTATCAACGTTGGCGTTCTGAACGAGATGGTTGGGCCGGAGGGCAGGATAGAGCTGCACGGTGTGAAGGTCCTGGGAAAGGGAAAGGTCACAAGAAGGCTTACAGTCGCCGCAGCTGCCTTCTCCAGCTCAGCCAGGAGCAAGATCGAGGCAGCTGGCGGTGAAGCCGTGGTATTATGAACCAGCAAAGTTTCTTCTACGCGATAGAGCCGTTCGTCAAGAGGCTCCCTGCCGTGGAGAGGCCTGCTGGCCACGTCCACTTCAAGAGGAAGCTGGGGTGGACGGTCGGAATACTCCTGCTTTACTTCGTGCTCTCCAACATCCCTCTCTTCGGCCTCTCCAAGCACTCCATAGACCTCTTCGGATACTACAGGGCGTTCTTCGCTGGATCCTTTGGATCGCTGATGCTCCTGGGAATAGGCCCGATAGTCACAGCATCTATCGTGCTGCAGCTTCTCGTCGGCGCTGAGATAATAAAGCTCAATCTGAGGGATCCGAGGGATCAGGCAATATTCCAGGGGACGCAGAAGGCCCTTGTGTTTGTTATGATCGTCGTCGAGGCGCTTCCGCAGATAACCGGAGGTTACCTGCTCCCGGACCAGACGCTCGCCACAACGCTTGGAGTCTCATTATCTGTAATCTCGCTTATCATACTCCTCCAGGTATGCCTGGGTGGTGTCCTGATACTCTACATGGATGAGGTTGTGTCCAAGTGGGGGATAGGCTCTGGCGTCGGTCTCTTCATAGTTGCGGGCGTGAGCCAGCAGTTAGTCACCGGTTTGTTCAACTGGGCAACTGGAGACGGCGGTCTCCCCATAGGGATAATCCCGAAGTGGATATCGATAATCAGGCTCGGGCTCATAGGGCTGGATGAGATCTTCACATCAGAGGGTCTGAAGTTCATATTCGTCACCGGCGGGCTCCTTGCGCTGATATCCACTGTGGGAATAATACTGCTGGTCGTGTTCGTCGAGAGCACCAGGATTGAGATACCTCTGGCGCACAGCAGGGTGAGGGGCGCCAGAGGAAGGTTTCCAGTTAAGCTTGTATACGCCAGCGTTCTGCCTATGATTCTCGTAAGGGCGCTTCAGGCCAACATCGAGATGGTCGGCGCGCTGCTCACCGCAAAGCTCGGGACGGTGACAACAGCTGAGACGACCGCAGAGGGCGTCAGGATCGTCTACACCGGATACCAGAGCTGGCTGGGGACATTTCTTTCATCGGCGAAGTTCGATGCCGCCACAGGAGCTCCGATAAGCGCGACATCTCCACAGCCTGTATCAGGGCTGATGTACTACCTGTCGCCGATACACGGCCCGAGCGACTGGATCCCGAGCATGGTGTCACAATCCACACCCGGGCTGGTGGAGCTCGGGATGAACCCGATAGCCGGATGGCAGATCTGGCTGCACCTGCTCACCGACACAGCATTCCTGATAATCGGAGGCATAATATTCGCCATATTCTGGATCGAGACGACAGGGATGGGGGCGAAGAGCATAGCCGCAAAGATCCACGCCTCAGGCCTTCAGATACCGGGATACAGGAGAAGCCCGGCCAGCATAGAGCGCCTCATGGAGCGGTACATCCCAAAGGTGACAGTCATTGGCGGCGCGATTATCGGGCTGCTCACCGTGATAGCGAGCCTCCTGGGAACGCTCGGAGGCGCAGGAGGTACCGGCCTGCTCCTCGCGGTCTCGATAATGTACAGGCTGTATGAGCAGATCGCAAGCGAGCAGATCCAGGAGATGTACCCGATGATGCAGAGGATCTTCGGAGAGAGCGCATGAGGTCCAGGATCGTAGAATCGATCGATACGGTTGCGCTCAGCGTGGGCGCTGCGCTCACCATCGGAATAATGGTGAGCCACGAGTTCAGGGTTGCAATAGGGATGGCCATGGAAATGGCCATAGGATGGCTTCCAGAGATACTGCCGTTCCACATGGTGCTCTTCGTGCTCGCTGCAATAACAGGCCTGTACGCAAGTCTGATACAGAAATACACGATGGACTGGGATTTCCTGAGGGAGCAGCAGATGAGGATGCGTGAGTTCCAGGCAGAGCTCAGGGCAGCCCAGCTCGCGGGCGACCAGGCCCGTGTTCAGCATCTCCAGAACAAGCAGCTCGAGATGATGGGCGACCAGGGGAAGATGATGAAGATGCAGCTGAAGCCAATGGCGTACATCGGAATCGTCTCTGTGCCGCTCTTCATGTGGGCGTATCTGTACATAGACCAGCACAGCATAACCATGGTCTTCCCGTTCTGGGGGGAGCAGAACATCAAACACATCGTTTGGGGGCCGATAATCTACTGGTTCTACTGGTACTTCATCTGCTCGATCCCGATATCCCAGATAATAAGAAAAGCGCTTGACATCGGCGGTATGGAATGATCATAACAATCAGCGGTCCACCGGGCTCTGGAACGAGCACGCTTGCAAGGGGCCTTTCCGAGGCGCTCGGCCTGAGATGGGTCAACTCAGGTGATCTCTTCAGGAGGATAGCGGCTGAGCGTGGCCTCTCGCTGAAGGAGCTCGGGAGGCTTGCAGAGCAGGGGCCCGAGATCGATTACATGATCGATGATGCACAGCGGAGCCTGGCGAAGAACGGCAGCGGGATCTTCGAGGGCAGGCTTGCAGGCCACATGCTCGATGCAGACCTGAAGATCATGCTTAAGACCTCGCTGAGCGTGAGGGCCAGCAGGATAGCAAAGAGGGAGAACAAGTCTCTTGAGGAGGCCCTCTCCGAGGCCAGGGCGCGGGAGGAGTGCGAGGCCAGAAGATACAGAATGTACTACAACATAGACCTCAACGATCTGAGCGTATACGATCTCGTAATCGACACGGGCAGATGGGACGAGAAGGGCACTCTATCGATCGCACTTGCAGCTGTCAGGGCGCTTAAATGAGAATTATGATTCCACGATCGGAGATCCCCAGAGCCCGGCTCCCTGCAGAGCGCGTCAGGGAGAAGGTGGTGAGGCGTGAGGGGTCCACAGACCCATCCTACGGCTGTTTTCCTGAGAAGAGACCGCTCCAGGAGCACCTCAGGCTCGGCGCGATAAATCTCGACAAGCCTTCGGGGCCGACAAGCCACGAGGTCGTCGCCTGGGTCAAGAGGATTCTGGGGCTGGAGAAGGCGGGGCACAGCGGCACCCTGGACCCAAGGGTGACAGGCATACTGCCGGTGCTCACCGGCGATGCGACGCGGGTTGTGGAGTTTCTGCTCACAGCCGGCAAGGAGTACATCTGTCTGATGAGGACACACGAGCAGGTTCCCCGGAAGAGGATACTCCAGGTCTGTGAGGAGTTCGCGGGTGAGATATACCAGAGGCCTCCACTGAAGTCGAGCGTCGCCAGAAATCTGCGAACCAGGAAGATATACTACATCGATGTCCTGGAGATCGAGGCTCAGAGGGTGCTGATGAGGGTCGGGTGCGAGGCCGGGACGTACATCAGAAAGCTCTGCTACGACATGGGGCTCGCGCTGGGATGCGGCGCGAACATGGAGGAGCTGCGGAGGACGAAGGCAGGGCCTTTCGCGGAGGATGAGACACTTGTCACGCTGCACAAGCTCAAAGACGCATACGAGATCTGGCGCGAGAGCGGGGATGAGAGCGCTCTGAGGAGGGTGGTTCTGCCGGTCGAGAGGGCCCTCAGGCATCTTCCCGGGCTTGTCATATCTGATAATGCGGTCGATGCGATCTGTCATGGAGCACCCCTGGCGGCTCCGGGTCTCCTGAGCCTGGAAACAGATATAAACAGGGGCGATTTCGTTGTTATCTACACCCTCAAGGGCGAGGCGGTTGCCATCGGCAGGGCCAGCCTCTCGAGCGAGGAGATGGTGGCTGCAAAGAGCGGCATAATCGCATCGACCGAAAGGGTGATAATGGATCCGGGTGTTTACCCGAGACGCTGGAAGCACAGTGCCGAGGTCGTCTAGTGGTAGGGCGCCAGCCTGGAGTGAACCTCCTGGAGAGCTGGTGACTCGAAAGAGTCTCGTGAGTTCGAATCTCACCCTCGGCGCTTTTATAAAACCAGGCAGTACTGCCGGATCCTCTCCTTAGCGGTACCTCCATACACTCATACACTCTTGTGGTCCCCGTCGCGAGGTTCGAGCAGCCGCCCTCCCGGGAGCGTGTGGATCCAGAAAACCGGACCCCTCCCAAAATATATATAGATGAAGTGCTCATATTGCTTCGGAGTAGCATGTGAGGTCGGGGTCACGTTGAAGCTCTATGGCTGTATCCTTATCGTGTTTGCACTCATCAATGTCGCCTTCGGTGCCATAGGCGATGGTGGTGTCCAGGGTTATTCCGATTTTACACCTCTCGAGAGCCCATCTGCTATGAGCGGGCAGGGCTACCCGCAGAGCACGCAGTATCCTGGATCCCAGCCACCATCAACAGACTCGCAGATGTCAGAACAGCAGCCCTGGAGCAGTCTTGAGAACATCCTCGGCGGGTTTTCAGCTGCTCCTGAGGTAGAGGGGCCCTACGCAGAGCGGATGACCCCGACGGATCTGAAGCTCCAGGAGCCGAGCGCGGAGAGCTTCCAGCCTGATGGGAGCCTCGACTTCAGCTCAGCCACACCCCCTGCAGGTCTTTCATTCGACCCAAGTGGTGTCTGGCGGTGGCCAGGCTCATCGACATCCCGAAACAGGCTTTATGTGCAGACGTCCTCAGGGCTGAAAACGGTGGGCGGCTGCCGGCTTGGAGGATACCTGCCACTCTGGGCGCAGATAGCCTCCGCAGGGAACCTGTACACATACGAATGGTACCCCTCAAGCTCATCCCCAAAGGTCCGGTGGTGGGGCTGGTCGTGGCCCGGGTTCAAGCGCGGCTGGTTCTACGGAGACGCTCCTGGCTGGCACATCGTCAGCTACCACTGCAACGGCTGGTCGAACTACGTCTACATCTATGTATGGCCGAGTTCTGTGATACAGTCAAACACGAACATAGTGCAATCGGTCTCCAACGTCCAGAACTCAAATGTGATACAGTCTCTCCACACGGGCTCTGAATCCAGCATCCAGGGCGCGCCGACGCCTCCTGATGTGAACACGGAGCAGCTGATCCTGCCTGACTCGAGCAAGATCTATCCAGGATGCTCAGAAGATGGATGTTATGCAGGCCTCAAGCCCGTATTCCCCAGAGTGGCATCCTGCGGATGCCCGGAGGAGAGGTGCGGCTGCAACGCGTATTACATACAGGTGTGGCCGAACAAGCTTGTGACTGCAGCTGGTGTTGTCCAGGGCGAGTGGCTCCCGCTGTGGTCACACATCAGGCGTCCCGGAAAATACTGGTCGTATGAATGGGCCCCGTGCGGCAGCTTCCCCAGGGGATACTACTGCTCGCCAAGTGTGAAGTGCTTCGGCTACAAGACCGCCGGCTGGTTCCCGACCTGGTTCTACGGCGAGGAGATCGGATGGCACATACTGGCCTACTGCACAACCGACTGGTCGAACTACATATACATCTACGTATGGCCCGATAGAGGCTCATCCTCTGAATGCCCTAAATGCGAATCAGAGCCGCCCAGAACATGCGGCCCAAATGCGTTTGACTGCTAAATGAACATGGACAGAGAGAAAACAGATCTGCAGTTGATCCTGTGTATGCACCGGTGGCAGTTCGCTGGATGCCACGCTGCGTACCCTCTCGAATGATCCATGAAGTCACGCAATATTTATCTCCCAGCATTCCATAATCTGCTGGGGACTCAGTATGGATCATGTAAAGCACGTAATTCTGCTCGCGATTCTGTTCAATCTCATCGCGGGCTCCTGCCAGGCCTTCGGGGCTGCCGGAACGAGGCAGCCTGACTGGCTGACGCCGTGGAGCACACAGCAGCAGGCCGTCACGACCGTTGAGCCAGATTACCTGAACCCATTTGCTGTTGAGCGACCTGACTGGGACCCGTATGCTCCCTTTGATTCTCAGCAGATGGTTATCGAGAGGTTGGATCCAGTGGCAGAGGGGCTGGCCATAAAGGACGAGCTGAGGTTGCCGAACATTCTATACGTCCAGGAGGGCGGCACGCTCACAACCAGGGCATCTGTGATTCTCGGAGACCCGATCATACTCTGGGTGTACACATCAGTTCCAGGCAATCTCCTGCTTTACGATAACGGCAGGATGGTTTACTCAACAGGTCTCATGATGCCTGGGTGGTACAGGATAACAGGAGCACATGCCGATCTTCTCGTATCCCATCTCTACGTCATGAGGGTGGGTGGGCTTCTCACAAACAACGTCTCGGTGCTCGTCGACCCGGGCAGGTACCCGACGACCTACAGCCTGGTCGGGCGTGTGGTTGACCAGAACGGCGCAGGCATCCCCTGGGCGAGGGTCATAATCTCCGGCGGGGAGGGCGGGAGCTTCACCATAAACACTGATATGCTGGGCTACTACGGCATGGATCTGCCATCAGGGTACTATGTGATAACAGCAGTTGCCCCCGGATACACATTCAGCCAGGTATCAGCCAAGGTCTGGCTCGGCACGGTTTCTGCCGCACCTACGATCGTGGGGATTCCAACAGGAGGACCTGTGCCCGTGTCGTATTCGCCTGTCTCTGCCCCATCAGCACAGACTGGGATTCCGGCTGGACCTGCTACGATCCACGGATACTCGAGCCAGGGATAGTATGGGTGGTGTTCTGGATCTGAAAATCAGATCATCTCAAGAGAGCATCAGCGTGTTTGGAGATGCCCCGTGAAAGATGCTCTGCCGGGCTCCAGTGTTGCAGATGTTACCAGAATGCGTCCTTGAAGCCGTGCTCCCCTATGAGTGGAACGAATATGACGCCCATGGCCCGCTCGACCCTGATCTCATGATTCTTTGTAACGACAAGAAGGTCCTGTGAGTATGAGCCGACGGGGATAACCATTCTTCCGCCTGGCCTGAGCTGCTCCTTCAGCGGCTCAGGTATATCCGGCGCGGATGCCGCGACGCTTATCCTGTCGTATGGCGCCTGCTCGCTGTACCCCAGAGTCCCATCTCCAGCGATCATGCTCACATTTCTGTAACCCGCCCTCTCAAGATTCCGCCGTGCCATCTCGACCAGCTCCGGGATTCGCTCCACAGAGTAGACATGGCCCGATGGGCCGACCAGCTCCGCCATCACAGCCGCATGATATCCACAGCCGCCTCCGACCTCGAGGACCTTCATGCCCTCATGCAGATCGAGCAGATCGCACATTATCGCCACCATATGTGGTGCGGATATCGTCTGGCCGTAGCCTATGGGGAGAGGGCGGTCCTCATACGCCATGGGCCTTAGCTCCTCAGGAACGAAGAGCTCCCGGGGCACCCTCGACATCGCCTCCACGACCCTGTCGCTCACGTAGTTCCTGAGGCTCTCGATGAGCCTCTCCTTCCTCAAAGCTGCCGCCCCCATACCCTCACGATATCTCTGGCCTCGGAGCTCTCCGGAAATCCCCCGTCACGCCCCTTGATCTTCACTATTCTGTACCTGATACCCTCGACATCCCTGACGTCTCCGACCGAGAAAACCTCGTCTCCCTTTGTCATGATCCTGAAGGATCTCGTCCTGCCCGCTCTGTAAACAGAGATCTTGACCACAACATCATCCACGGCCCTCGCCCATACGCATTTCACATCCTTTGCAAGTGCGCAGCTCACCCTCCTCTCCGCCTCGATCGCAGTTACCTCCGCAACGACAACATCGCTCTGTCCATCATCGACCACTATCTCAGAACCGACCGAGAGCATGTCATTTTGAGGAACACTTACACGGTACACCCTCGAGTTCGGCCCGGAGCTCACGATAACCTTCAGAGGCGTCATCCTCAAATGATGAGATGTCACCGAGTGCACAGTCCCACACACCTCGCACCTCACCACGAGATCCCTGCCCGCATGCAAAACAGTGTGCTCGGTTGCGGAGTCGCAGGCAGGGCATATTATATCACCTTCCATGTTTTTATGTGTAATTACACAATGATACAAAAACATGACCATCGGAGACGCTGGCGGCCCTCGGGCAGGCCGATTGCATGGTAGAAGCGCGTTGATGGCTCGATTATAGGGAAACAGGCAGAAGACCCCTCACTTCAGGGGAGGTTTCGACAGCTTCGACTTCGTCGAAACGCAGGAAGCCCTGCCCTTTAGGGGGAGAAGGTCAACTTGCGATTGCACCCAAAAGCCTCAGATCGTGATCTTCGGGTCCTGTTGATCATCTGACCCAACGCATCAACACCACGAAGGATCTGTCCGAATAAGAGTTCCAGAGCCAGATATTCGAGGCTTGAGGGTGCTGATTATTATGAGCACTTCTTCCTTATTCGGACACCTCTACCACGAATATGGAAAACAATTTACATTAAGGTCTCCTTGAACTTCATATGGACCGCAAGCCCAACCGTCTTGCCGGAGAGTCGAGCCCTTACCTCCTCCAGCATGCATACAATCCTGTCGACTGGTACCCCTGGTCGCCTGAGGCCTTCGAGCGTGCGAGAGCTGAGGACAGGCCGGTATTTCTGTCGATAGGATACTCCACCTGCCACTGGTGCCACGTGATGGCAAGGGAGTCTTTTGAGGACGAGGAGATCGCTGAGATGCTGAACAGGGCATTTGTATGCGTGAAGGTGGACAGGGAGGAGAGGCCGGACATCGACGCGATCTACATGGAGGCCTGCCAGATCATGACCGGCAGGGGCGGATGGCCTCTGACGATCATAATGTCCCCTGATGGAATCCCCTTTTTTGCAGCCACATACATCCCGAAAGATGGGCGGCTCGGTATGATGGGGCTGAGGGAGCTCATACCGCTGGTGGAGGAGCTCTGGAAGAACCGGAGATCTGAGCTCACAGCTCTCGGATCCAGAGTGCTGAACGCCATGCTGGAGTCGCATCTGCAGTCCGAGGTGCAGAATGCGGATGAGAGCACTCTCCGCAGGGCTTACCTCGAGCTTTCAGGGATCTTCGACTGGGCCAGCGGAGGGTTTGGAAGAGCCCCGAAGTTCCCCCTGGCCCAGAATCTGCTATTTCTTCTCAGGTACTGGCACAGAACAGGGGAGATGAAAGCTCTGGAGATGGTGGAGCTGACTCTCAGGGAGATGCGATGCGGCGGCATATACGACCAGCTCGCATATGGTTTCCACAGGTACTCAACGGATTCGAGCTGGGGAGTGCCCCACTTCGAGAAGATGCTCTACGACCAGGCGCTGATGTCGCTGGCGTATCTTGAGGCGTATCAGGCCACAGGAAAGAGGGATTACGCGATTGTGGCAGATGAGATACTCGGATTTGTCGCCGAGGAGCTGATATCCCCTGAGGGGGCGTTCTGCTCAGCGCTGGACGCGGAGAGCGATGGAATCGAGGGCGGATACTATCTCTGGACACTGGGTCAGCTTCAGGATGCCCTTGGTGATGATCTGAAGAGGGCGCTCGATGCGTACGTACTTGAGCCCGCGGGCGGGAGCGATGGGGAGAGCGTGCTCAGGATCTCGCTTAAGGGTGAGTTGGGCGAGTTCAAGCGCTCCATTGAGCCCTTGAGAAGAAGACTTCTGGAGGCGAGATCGCTTAGAGCAAGACCGTTCAGGGATGAGAAGGTGCTCGCTGACTGGAACGGGTTGATGATCGCGGCATTCTCCAGAGGCGCCCAGGTTCTGGGAGATGAGAGATGGCTCCGCATCGCATCCAAGGCAGCGGATTTTGTGCTGTCTGGCATGCACAGAGACGGCGTGCTTGCGCACTCCCATAAGGGCAGCAGGGTATCGGTACTCGATGATTACGCCTATCTCATCTTCGGACTGATGGAGCTTTACCAGGCCGGGTTCGACGGAAGGTATCTTGACAGAGCTGAGATTCTGGGTGAGGAGATGATCTCCCACTTCCTCGATCCAGATGGCGGGTTCTATTACAGTAAGCAGGGCGATAATATCCTGCGGCGTAAGGAGTTTCGCGATGGCGCGATCCCGTCGGGCAATGCAATGGCAACCATGGACCTCCTTCTGCTCGGGAAAACTCTCGGCAGGCCGGATCTGGAGGAGATCGCCTCTGGAAGCTTCAGGAACATCAGAATGGACTCCCTTCCTGCGCAGGTCGGACTCCTGATCGCTCTCGACCTCGCGCTAGGCCCTTCGTATGAGATCGCAATCCTGGGCGATGCGGATGGGACAAAAGCCATGCTTCGCGCCCTCTGGTCGGTCTACGTGCCGAGAAAAGTTGTTGTCGCCGGGGATCGACCTCCAGAATGGGCATCAGCCCTGCGCCCTGTGGATGGGAAGGCCACGGCATATGTCTGCAGAGGATACACATGCAGCCTTCCAGCAACAGATATCAGAAGCATGATCGAGCTTCTCGATATGAGAGTATTCAGCGGTTCTGAGAGCGCATCAGGGTAAGCTCTAAATACCTCGAGACATCTATAGTAAATCCGTTCGGCACCTGTGGTGCCGAGGATCTCCTTATGGAGCGTATATACTATAAAAAACACCGTAGTGGAGTGGTGATAAGGCCACCTGAGCGCACCCAGACTGTTTTCCAGAGCTGGTGGCCGCCCGTATGAACAAACGTCACACTATTCCGAAAAAGAATATTATGTATACGTTAAATAAAAATGGGACCGTATACATCATCAACGAGAACTACTTCTATAAAACAGAGCCATACTATACGATAGTGCAGAACGAGTTCGAGGGCATCAGGACAGTTCCCAGCAGCAGTGCTGTTCTCGACGCCTACATTGTGCCAATATGCCTGGAGAAGGCGAGGATGGCAGGGATACCGGTATGCGAGTGGGTCGTCTCCTACGCATACATAACACTTCCAGCGATAGTCTACGGGCTGAACTACTTCTCCACGCCCTCTGAGCATTTCGTTGTGAAGGACTTCACAAGCGCGAAGAAGGCGATAAAGCACGTGACAAACTACGGCAAGTACCCGTTCTGCTATCAGAAGATAAGCGATGAGGCAGAGGTCGCTGTGTACAACTCCATCTTCGGAAGAACAGTCGACTGCTCTGAGGAGGTGGAGACGCTGGCGGAGAAGATCTACGCTGTCTTCAACATACCACTGGTGAGCCTCGTGCTCGTCAGAGATCTTGGAGGATATCGTTTGTCGTCACTTGCACCTGTGATGTACTCTCAGCTCTCAGAGAAAGAGAGGGAACTGATGAAGAGCATCCTTGAGAAGAGGGTGAGCAGTTGAGCAGGTTGGGAATATTCGTCAACAGACAGACGCTTAGCAGCTCCGAGCAGCTTACCGCGCTCATAAAGTGCAGGGATGCTGCCGAGAGCATGGGCCATACAGCGGAGTTCATATTCCCGGTTGATATAAACAGGATTCCGAAGCTCGACGCGCTGTTCATCAGAGCGAACACAGATCCGATGAATGCGACGTATGTCGCATCTAGGATCGCGAGCCTCTATGGAATCCCTGTCATAGATGATCCTGCCTCGATCCAGATATGCTCCGACAAGATCAACATGTATCTGCATCTGATGAAGAAGAACCTGCCCATACCCAGGACGGTCTTCCCGAGCAAGAGGGAGATAGTGCCGGAGTATGCCAGGGCGCTCTTCGAGAGGCTCGGCACGCCTCTGGTGCTGAAGGAGCCATCGACATCGTTCTCTGCAAGGGTCGAGAGGGCATCGAACGTCCAGGAGTTCATGAGGATAGCGAAGCGGTTCCTGAGGCTCTCAGACTGGATCGTGGTGCAGGAGTACGTGCCGAGCAGCTTCGACTGGAGGATCGGTGTGCTCAACGGTGAGTTCCTCTACGCATGCAGGTATGTCATTCCTGCCCAGACATTCAAGATCCAGGCATCTGTGAACGGGCATCTCGTCTACTGCGGGGTGGAGAGCGTTCCGCCGGAGGATGTGCCGTCGGAGATCATAGACCTTGGGATTGAGGCGGGAAAGGCCATAGGCAAGGGCCTTTACGGGGTGGATATCAAGGAGAGCAACGGTCGTCTCTACGTTATAGAGGTCAACGACAACCCATCGCTCGATGGCGGCGAGGACATCTGCTACCCGGATGTCTACAGAAGGATAATCTCGTATCTCATAAACGGAGACCAGTATGCGGACACGCTCAGCTACATGCCCTCCAGGATGGACAGCTACATGGAAGAGGCGAGGTTCGATCCATCCACCCAGAACGTGCTCGGATCTGAAGAGCCTCTGGCCTACAGGATCGACTTTGAGAGATGAGGGTGATCGAAAGTGGATCCTGATGTCTTCAGCGATATCTGCAGCTCATGCGGCGGCATCTGCTGCATCGATGCGAGACCGCCTCTGACAGAGAGGCGGGCGGAGATCCTGATCTTCGCGGGTCTGAGCCCAGGGGATATAGAGGAGGTGGGCTACAGGAGGATCAGGGCGAGGGGCGATGGCTCATGCGTGCTCTTGGAGAATGGAAGGTGCAGGCTGCATCATCTCAAGCCCGAGACCTGCTCCGCAGGCCCCTTCACGTTTGATGTTGTGGACGGGAGGCTGGAGATCTACCTGAAGAGGGAGAGCATATGCCCCCTCGCCGGCTATCTTCTCAGGGACAGGGAGGCATATGAGAGGCAGCTGAAGCTTGCTGTTGAGAAGATTCTCGATCTCATCAGGGATATGAGCAGGGATGAGCTTGCAGCCGTGCTCAAAATAGAGGAGCCGGAGACCTTCAAGGTCATGGAGATCGACCTGGATGATAGGCACAGAGCATGAGTACTCCATAAACGACCCGAGCTTCAATCCCCTCCCGATCTCAGATCTGCTCATAAAAAGATTGAACGGACGGGTCGAGCACGAGATAGATTTCGGAGATGTTCGCCTATCCAAGGAGCTCCAGAAGCACGTCCTGGAGCTGGTCCCGCCGCCGAGTGAGAGCCTTCAGCGGCTGGAAGCTTTGCTTTATGATGGTGTGAGGAGGCTCTACAGCTGCTTCGGGGAGCACAGATTCCTCGGGCTGGGAATGCATCCTCTCCTTACACTGAACCAGACCAGCTTCTGGGATCATGATGAAGCCGAGTACTACCGCCTCTACGACAGGCTTTTTAATATAAAGCAGCACGGCTGGCTCAACATCCAGGCTCTCCAGATAAACATCACATACAGTGGAAGCGATATGCTCGTGGAGATGTTCAACAGGCTGAGAGCCCTGCTGCCCTATCTGATAGCGGTCTCTGCAGCCTCCCCGTTCGTTGAGGGAAGGACCACAGGATACATGGACAACAGGCTTTTATTCTACATGGAGAACCAGCGTGAGATCCCGGAGATATGCAACGGCGTGATCCCGGAGAGGATCAGGAGCGTCAGAGATTACGTGATGATCAACAGGGGGATCTACAGGAAACTCCAGGAGAGGAATGCGGATCTGCTCTGCAGGGAGTGGGTGAACTCCAGGGGGATAATAGTAAGGTTTAAAAGAAGATGTCTGGAGATCAAAGCGATAGATGAGCAGGAGTGCATAAGATCTGATATGAGTATAACCGCATTTGTAAACGCACTTCTGCGAAGTGATATCCCGCTGGAGGAGGATGAGGAGAGTTTGAGGGAGATGATGTACCTGGCCATCAGGACCGGCACATCTGAGATGATGCCTGAGCTCCAGAGGCTTTACAGAGTGGCGGAGAAGCGTGCGTCCCCCGAGGAGAGGGCATATCTCCCGCTGATCAGAGAACGCATCGATAACGGGAGCCTCGCAGAGGTTCTTGTTAGAATGTACAGGCAGACGGGAAGCATGAGAGCTCTCCTGGAGGATGCGGAGAGGGCGTTGAGGACGAACATGCCCGTGCTCCCCACCGAGCGATAGCGGGCCCAGAGGATCTGCACATCAATCTTCGTGCAGTTATCTTCGTGCAGCTCCGGTGAAGGCGGTCTAAGAGGTTCCCGCGGGCTGGATCTCCCGGAGGCGTGGTCTCGCCACATGAGATATACGGCCTCATCCCGGAGCCTCTCGACGATAAGCTATTTTTATCTTCAGGTCATCCTTTGTGGTGTGCATCGAGACGGGATAGAACTTCCCACGCCGGATGCGAGAAAGTCGATCACGCTGGTGGCGGTCGGCACATCGCTGTATCTCACGTACCTGTACCATGTCGGCTTCTCAGAGATAGCGGATAGCATGAGATCCGTGGATCTCCGCATCTTCTCGCTCGGCTTCGTGCTGGCGCTCCTCGGTGTGCTCTTCGACGGGCTCGCCTGGAGGCGTGTTGCCATCAAATTCGACTGCAACATGTCGGTATCTGATGCGTTTCTGATGTACCTCTCATGCATATTCCTCAACAACCTGATACCGTCAGGCAGCTTCTCGGGAGAGACCGCAAGGATATACTTTCTTGAGAAGCTTGCATCTCCTGGAATCGATCGATCCTCGGCGACGGTCGCCGCAACGCGCATAATCACCGCTGTGCCGTTCTTCTTTGGGGTTGTGGTCGGCATGGCATATCTGGTCCTAGAGACGAGTGCGCCGACCTGGGCTATCGCGACATGCTCAGGAATTGCGGTTGTTCTTCTTGGTATAAACGCGATATTCGTGGGTATATGCTTCTCGAGCGGCTGGCTTGAGGGGATAATATCGAGGCTGATAGAGTTTGTGGAAAGGGTCTTCCATCGGAGGGTTGACAGGGGCCTGTGCATAGGCATAGTACGGAGATTTCATTCAGCGATGAACGGATTCATCGACCACAGAAGAACGATACTGGTGAGCACGGCCTGGGCGTTCGCAGCCTGGCTCTGCATGAACCTGGTCGCGTTTGTCACGTTCAAGTCGATGGGCATCGAAGTATCGATGTGGGCGATATTCGCGGTCTACGCTGTGATGATATTCATCCAGATGCTTCCCCTGGTGCTACCCGGAGGCATCGGGCTTGTCGATATAGTGATGATAACGCTCTTCAGCGCCATAGGGGTCCCCACGAGCTACGCTGTCGCCGCAACAATACTCTCCAGGCTGATACAGCTCTGGTTCCTCACAATAGCTGGAGGGGCTGCGACCGCTTACCTGCTGAGGAGAATAGATGGAAACCGGAAGAGCTCAATGAGCCAGATGGCATGAGCTGATGCCCACGGCAAAGGCGCAGAACAGCTTCCCAGGATCGCAAATGATATCTCGGAGCCATTATACTGTTTTATCATGATCGAGAAAATCAGATGGCCTGCTGCCACTGTGCCGAAGCCCCCAGATCTGCCGTATCCCTCTGAGCCCTCGGACTGGGAGGCTCTGTGGTGCGAGCCGATAGTGGATAAAACTGCATGGGTGAGCCCCGGAGCTGTTCTTATCGGCCGGGTTGTTCTGAAGCGGGGAAGCTCCGTCTGGTATGGATGTGTTCTCAGGGGAGATGAGTCGTTCATCGAGGTCGGGGAGGAGAGCAACATCCAGGACTGCTCGGTGCTGCACGTGGAGCCGGACACGCCCTGCATCATAGGGGATCACGTCACACTCGGACACAGGGTCACTGTGCATGCAGCCCTGGTAGAGGATGAGGCGATGGTGGGCATAGGCGCCACTGTTCTCAGCGGATCTGTGGTTGGCAGCGGCGCGATAGTTGCTGCAGGCGCTCTTGTGCTCGAGGGTACGAAGGTGCCGCCGGAGACGCTTTGGGCTGGTGTGCCTGCGCGGGAGATCAAAAAGGTGACCCCAGAGCTCAGGGAGAGAGTGATCTCGAC
>JAKPCO010000059.1 GCA_029553285.1 Methanobacteriota archaeon | reverse complement strand
GATGGTATCGCCTCGGGACATGAGGACCATCCGTTCGAGGAGGTTCTCCATCTCCCTGATGTTGCCCGGCCAGGGGTAGCGAAGGAAGAGGTCCCTCACCTCCTGCTCCATCCCCCTCACCTCCCGCCCGAGCTTGCGGTTTATCCAATCCCGAGCCAACCCCCGACCGGCTCCCTAAAAAGGTCACAGGCGCGCCCTGGGGCCCCGTGTACGGGGAGCTTCTTGCCTTCGATGACCCCGAGAGCCGCCTCCCGGCCATCGACCGGCTGGAGGGATTCCACCCAGGCGGTCCGAGTCTCTACTGCCGCGTCTTGGTCCCCGTCCAGGTAAACAGAAGCGTCCTCCCCGCTTGGCTCTATGTGGGGGAGGACCCGGTCTCGAAGAGGTTTACGCCTCTCGGTGAGTCTTGCTGGCCCCGGTAGCTTCCGTTCGGTCAAATCCGGAGAAACTCGGAAAAACCGTTTGACAGGCACGCCGAATTTCGTATAATATATGCCAGTTTGGTCTGATCGGACCGGATGGAAGCCGATGGGGCTATCCAGGACGGGGCCGATTCGTTAAACCGAAGGTCTGAGGCCGTTCAGGAATGGGACGAGACCCTGTGCGACTGGAGTCAGTGATGGAAGATCGATGGCTCTCCGTAGATGAGATCGCGGCCTATCTCGGCATCAAGCGGGATACGGTCTACAAATGGATATCTGAAAAGCAAATGCCGGCGCACCGGATGGGCCGCCTCTGGAAATTCCGCAAGGAAGAGGTGGACGAGTGGGTGAAGACAGGGGGAGCAGCGGAGTCCAATTCTCAGAATTCGGATACGGGGAAGAAATGATGGATGTTCTGCTGACATTTACAGGATTTCATGACCCTTATTTCAAAGGGCTGGTCGACCAGGAAGAGCAGCCAGGGCCCATCCTTTCCCTCCTATCCACACGCTCGTTCGATCATATCTTTCTCTTTGGCACCCCAAGCACTCAGCGGGTTACTGCAGAAACAAAGGACGCTATAGCGAAGCTTCACCACAGGAGCGAGGTTCACGTTCTCGAAATCAACCTTGCCGATCCGACGAATTACCAAGAGATATTCAGGGGGCTCAGAGCTCATCTTCCTCGCATCATCGAGGATTTTTCTTCAGCACGCTTCTTTGTCGCAGTCGCGTCGGGAACGCCCCATATGCATGCCTGCTGGGTTCTCCTTACGGCCTCCGGCGAAATTCCCGCCCGCATCCTCCATGTGCGACCACCGCAGTTTGTAACAAAACAACACCCGCTCGTAACCGAGGTGGATTTGTCCTCGCGTGAATTCCCTACCGTCAGGTTCCAGGATGTATCGATTCCTGTTGAAGAGAGCCAAGCCGATGTTGATTCCGTCAGAGTGCAGCTAGGCATTGTGGGAGATCACTCCGCGATGCAGCGTTCACTCGAGATGGGTGCGATGCTGGCTCCATCACAGGCCCCGGTCCTCATCTTTGGCGAGACAGGGACCGGCAAGGAGCTATTCGCTCGGTATATTCACCGATTGAGTGGAAGGCCGCGAGAGACCTTTGTCGCTGTAAATTGTGCAGCAATTCCAGAAGACCTTGTCGAGAGCCTGCTGTTCGGTCACAAGAAAGGAGCGTTTACTGGCGCGATCAACGACCAGGTTGGCAAGTTCGATACGGCGGATAAGGGGACCCTTTTCCTTGATGAGCTCGGAGAGCTTCCCATACCCGCACAAGCCAAGTTGCTGCGAGTTCTGCAAGATGGACTGGTGGAGCCGATTGGGCAAGCCAAGGCGCATAAGGTTGACGTGCGGATTGTGGGTGCGACGAATCGGGACTTACGCAAGCTGGTGAGGCAAGGGAAATTCCGAGAAGATCTTTTTTATAGGCTCAACGTCGGCGAAATCAAACTTCCTCCGCTCCGTGAAAGACGCTCTGACATTCCCAAACTGGCGCTTCACATTCTCGATAGGTTGAATGGCTCTTTGCGACGACCCAAGAGGTTGTCGGCGGAAGCCTTGTCCAGGCTGCAATCTCACAACTGGCCGGGGAATGTTCG
>JAKPCO010000017.1 GCA_029553285.1 Methanobacteriota archaeon | reverse complement strand
ATTGAAGAGATATTAAATAAAGTTCTTGAAAGGTTACAATCAATAGATTATACAGATAGTTTCATTGATTCCACTAAATTCGCAAATAAAAAAAGGATATCATAAAGATACAAGCAATAACCAGGAAAAATGAAACGATATCCCCTGTGGAAACGAGGATAAAATCGGAATTAACAGTGCCTGAGGGATCAGGCTATTTATTTGGTGACGGTGAATATGATTCCAGGAAATTTTTGAATGATGTTGTAGATAAAGGTTACATGCCTGTTATTAAACCGAGAAAAATAAGTGCCGGTGGTTTTGGATCCAGAATCAGAGATCGGATCTTTAATAGCGAAATATACAAACACAGATCAGTTTGTGAAGGATTCTTTGGTGCTTTGACCAATTGGTTTGGAGATAGAATACCATGTTTCCTCGGAGAGACAACTATTACAAGGATACTTCTGAGAGTACTGGCTTATGCATTGAGAATTCTATCAAGATTTAGTATAAAATAAATTTGAATGATAGACACACCCTCTCAGTGGGTTGGTCCAGATTCGCGCACTCCATGAGCTACGCCAGATCATGGATACAACGGTTCCTCGGAGCAATAGGTTATACACAGTTATGCGGATAACTATAAATATGCTCTTATGTATTCAGCAACTTGAAAGACAGGCAAGCTTGTTGCTGAATGCACTCATTCGCTCGCCAAGAGCGCATAGCAGGACTGGTGCCTCTTCGGGCCAAGTTATCTGATGGATAAGAGCGTTTAAATATAATGCGAAAGGTGAGGAAAAACGAGCTACTGGTGATGTTATGAGGATATCAGTTATTGGCGGTGGATATGTTGGTCTCGTTTCAGCCGTGTGCTTTGCTGAGCTTGGCCATTCTGTGGATCTGGTTGAGATCGACAGGGCCAAATGCGATGCAATAAATGCAGGTCATCCGCCCATAT
Source organism: Methanobacteriota archaeon (assembly GCA_029553285.1). GTDB lineage: Archaea > Halobacteriota > Methanosarcinia > Methanotrichales > Methanotrichaceae > Methanothrix_B. The sequence goes on along the minus strand of JAKPCO010000017.1, from coordinate 25,417 downwards.
ATGAGAATGGTCTGGAAGAGCTTCTATCTGCCCATGCAGGTAAAAACCTGCATGCATATGTTGAATACGATCATATCAAATATTCAGATATCATATTCATTTGTGTTGGTACACCCCAGGGCCCCGATGGCCACCCTGATCTCTCTAATATCATATCATCCTCCGAATCCATCGGCAGGGCTCTGCGAGACACAGATGACACCAGATACCATGTGGTAGTGGTGAAGAGCACGGTACCTCCTGGAACCACAGAGAAGCAGGTCATACCTTCTGTTTTGAGACAATCCGGTAAAAAGAATGACAAAATCGGGTTTGCTGTGAATCCAGAATTTCTGCGAGAGGGCATGGCCGTATGGGACTTCATGAATCCTGACAGGATTGTGATCGGATGCCGCGAAAATAGGGTTGGAGATCTTGTAGAGGCCGCCTACTCAGGCATTAAAGCGCCAGTGATCCGCACGGGTATTGCAGCTGCAGAGATGATAAAGTATGCGTCAAATGCATTTTTAGCTACCAAAATTTCATATGCAAATGAGATTGGGAACATATGCAAGAAGCTGGGGATCGACGTCTATGAAGTAATGCGAGCTGTCGGGAGGGATAGCAGGATCGGTCCCGCATTCCTGAACGCAGGTACAGGTTTTGGAGGCAGCTGTCTTCCCAAGGACGTCTCTGCTCTAATCGCCCTAGCGGAGGATCTGGGTGAAAACCCCGTTCTACTGAAATCCGTCATGCATATCAATAAGCTTCAGCCGCTGCGACTGATAGATCTGCTCATAAAGAGGGTTGGTGATTTGGATGGCAAAAAGATATCTGTCCTGGGTCTCTCCTTTAAAGAAAATACCGATGATGTGAGAGAATCTAGATCTGTAGTTGTTATAAAGGAGCTTATTAGCAGAGGAGCAAGAGTCTCCGCGTACGATCCCAGAGCCAACCAGTCCATGAAAAGAATTCTGCCAGAAGTCGATTACTGCTCGAGCGCATCCGAATCTCTTACCGATGCTGATGCATGCCTGGTTATGACCGAATGGCCTGAGTTTGCACATCTTGATAAAGAATTCGATCTTATGAAATCCAGAGTGATTATAGAGGGTAGAAGGATACTCTCCTGCAAGGACAGAGAGGGAATATGCTGGTGATGGAGGTGGCATATTGAGAGATGCTGAGATCAGAAAAGCGGTAATACCTGCCGCCGGCCTGGGAACGAGGTTTCTTCCAATAACCAGAGCACAGCCGAAGGAGATGCTTCCTGTTGTGGATAAACCAGTCATACAGTATGTGGTTGAGGAGGCAATCTCCTCCGGGATAGAGGATATACTGATAATCACCGGCCGCGGCAAGAGGGCGATTGAGGATCATTTTGATCTATCCTGCGAGCTTGAGAGAAACCTCCTGCAGAAGAATGATGCCAAGCTCTACGACCAGTACAGAAGAATCTCAGATATGGTTGATATCCATTACATCAGACAGAAAGAACCGAGAGGACTTGGGGATGCAATTCTGCATGCAGAAAGACACTGTGATGGAGAGCCCTTCGCGGTTTTGCTGGGTGACACAATAACAGTTCCGTATAACGATGCTAAGACATGTACCACTCAGATGATAGAGGCTTACAAAAAGTTCCATAGTACCATTGTGGCCGTGGAGAGGGTTCCAAATAATAAAATACAGGACTACGGCATAATCGACGGAACACTTTTGGAGGAGGGTGTATACAAAATAAATGATATAGTGGAGAAACCATCGCCTGAGGAGGCCCCATCAGACCTCGGAGCGATCGGCAGATACATACTGATGCCTGAGATATTCGATATCCTCAAGACAATCCGGCCTGGACATGGTGGCGAAATACAGCTAACTGATGCTCTAAGGTGCTGTGGTGATGCGATCGGGCTGGTAACACGCTGCCGTCGTTATGACATAGGCGACAAGATCAGCTGGATGAAGTCCAGCCTGGAACTGGCTCTTGCCAGAGAGGAGTTTGCAGAGGAACTCAGGAGTTTCATAAGGTCTCTCATTTGAGAATAATGAACATCAGGGTGCGAGTTATGAGCTGGAGCAACAGAAGGGATATCGAAAGGATTAACAGAGATCTCGGAGAGCAGTACTTTCAGGATAAGAACATACTTGTCACAGGAGGTGCAGGCTTTCTGGGTTCCTGGATCTGCGACGCTCTTATCGCGCAGGGTGCTAATGTTATCTGTGTGGACAACCTCTCCAGCGGTCTTATCTCTAACGTATCCCACCTTCTCGATGAAGATAAGTTCAAGTTCATACAGCACGATGTATCAGATTTGTCCAGGCCATTAAAAATCGATCAAAAATTGGATCTTGTAATTCATATGGCAAGCAGAGCCTCGCCATTTGAGTTCGAGTATTACCCGATTGAGATACTCAAGGCAAATACCATAGGATTGATGGCATCTTTGGAGATAGCTAGAAATCACAACGCCAGGTTACTTTACACATCGACTAGCGAGATCTATGGCAACCCGACGGTCGTGCCGACGCCTGAAAGCTATAACGGCAATGTGAATCCAATCGGACCTCGAGGCTGCTATGATGAGGCGAAACGCTGTGGTGAGGCATATGTCATGGCCTACAGAAACCAGCATGGACTAGATGTGAGGATCGCCCGCATATTCAACACATACGGCCCGAGGATACGATGGGATGGCATTTATGCCAGGGCGGTTCCCAGATTCATAGCTCAGGCAATTCATGGAGAGCCAATAACGATCTTCGGAGATGGCACCCAGACGAGGAGCTTTACATATGTAACAGATCAGATTGAAGGCCTTTTGAAGCTAGCATCGACTGATGAGGCAAATGGAGCAGTTGTCAACATCGGTAACGATAGAGAGACCACTATAATCGAGCTGGCGAAAATGGTGCTCAAGATAACCGGCTCTTGCTCAGGTATAGTATACCAGCCACTGCCTGAAGACGATCCGCTGCGCCGCTGTCCAGATATCACCAAAGCGATGGATCTTCTTGGCTGGGCCCCCAAGGTTGCGCTCGAAGATGGCCTCAGACGTACTGTGGCATGGTTCAGATCGTGCTTAGGAGTGTACACTTGAGAATATACATCTCAACATCCTGCCTGAAAAACTGTAGGTACCTCCCTGAGGTGCTGGAGACTTACACAAATGCCGGGATCAGGGATGTCGAGATCGGAAGCAGTCACAGCTATATCGAAGATGTAGATGAACTCCTGAAGCGTTATTCTCATGCAAAATTCGTCATACACAACTATTTCCCTCCGCCAAAAGATCCATTTATGATGAATCTCGCTGCTCAGGACGAGAATATACGGCAGCGGAGCTTGGATGTCTGCAGGAGAGCCATAGAGCTGTGCAGCCGCATAGGCGCTGAGTTCTACTCGTTTCACCCCGGTTTCAGGGTCGCAGGCACTCTGGACATGAATTTCAGCCTGTCAGGTAGGATCATACCATATGAGGACGCATTCAGAAACTTCACAAGATCTCTTGAAAAAATAGTATCGTATTCAAGAGAGCACGGAATCAAGGTTGCTGTCGAGAACCTTGAGCACAAGAATGATGCTTACATGATGACCGGACCGGATGAGTTCACAAGAGTCCTTGAGATGTTTCCTGAAGTTTTCGTCCTGCTGGACCTTGGTCATCTGAAGATAGCCTCACGCATGCTATGCTTCACCGTAGAAGAGTTTATATCCCGTGTGCGCGGCAGTGTCATCGGGATACATGTGCATGATAATGATGGGAGATCTGATCTGCACATAGATCCCTCAAAAAGCGAACTCCTGGAGTACATCAGTAAGATCAGCTGTAGTAATATCATACTGGAGAGCAGAAACATGAGCATGGCCGAGATACTTCGCTGTTTGAAGGTTCTGCGGTCACGCTGCACATCTCCGTCTTAAAGGAGTGGTCCCATGAAAGTCTCGCTGGTAGTTCCAGCGTTCAATGAGGAGAAAGGGCTGCCGCTGGTCATTAAAGAGTATTTGGACTGGGTTGACGAGATCATAGTGGTGGATGACGGATCAACCGATGGCACCTATGAGGCTGCAAAAAGATTTGCTGGCGAAAAGGTGAAGATTTTTAGGCATGATGTCAACAGAGGTAAAGTGGCTGCCCTGCGAACAGGTGTGAAGCACGCCAGCGGGGATGTGATCGTGTTCACTGATGCAGACTACACATATCCAGCCAGATACGTGCCCGAGCTCGTGAAGGAGATAGAGAAGGGCGCTGATCTTGTACTGGGTGCAAGGATCCAGAGCAGGAAGAACATACCAGCCTTTAACAGGCTCGGAAACAATATATTCTCCTCTCTAGCAACATACATTAGCTGCATGAGGATTCAGGACAGCCAGACCGGCATGCGGGCTCTCAGAAGGGATATGTTTGATAAGCTTGATGTCAACGCTAAAGGCCTCGAGTTCGAGACCAAGATGACTGTGAGGGCCGCAAAGCTCGGCTACAAGATTGTCGAGACACCCATAGAGTACAGGCCGCGTGTGGGCAGGTCAAAACTGAACCCCTTAAAGGACGGCGCTAGGATGATGATAGCTCTGATCTCCGTGGCGTACTCAGAGACATCCCTGCTCTCGAAGATGATACTCATGCCATCCATGATCTTCATTTTGATTGGCCTTTATACCGGGTCTGTATCCATTTACGAGAAATTGCATTCTGGTGTTATACATCACGAATTTTACCCCATACTCACTGCATTTCTCGTACTTGTCGGCATTCAGCTGATCTCACTTGGTTTGATTGTGGATTACCTCACAAAGAAGCTTGATAGAATCGAGGAGCGCCTGGTGAAATAAAAATACATCAATCTGGTGCATATAATGAACGCGATTATTATAATTATAGTAAGTGTCGTCTTTGCAGCACTTGGTCAGCTTTGCTGGAAGCTTGGCATCAATCAGGCAGGCACGCTCACGCTATCATCTCTTCCTTCTTTATTGCTCAACCTCCTTGTTGTGATCGGCTTTTTGATGTACGGTATGAGCACGATATTCTGGCTTGTTGCCCTGTCAAAAAAAGACCTGAGCTTCGTGTATCCGTTTATATCGCTAACCTATGTGCTTGTTCTGGTACTATCAAGCTTTGTGCTTAAAGAGGAGATCGGCATCAACAAGTTGATCGGAACTGTTATAATAATATCCGGTTTGATAATAATAGCCAGATCGTAAGGTGTCCAAGATGGAATGTGATTTAAACATTTTTTTGACTGTATGGATAAAATTGCGTGATTTTATAATAAAAAACAACGTGGTTTTGCTTTTCTTCTCGGTATATTTCATCTATAATATCAATTGCAGAACACTCGGGTCTGGAGATACCATTCCGGCCTCTTTGCTACCATTTAGCATATTGGAGTATCACAATTTATACATGGATAATTTTTATTATTATTATTTTTCTAATTATGATCAGCTATGGTATTTCAAAGAGGTTGATGGTCATTTTCTCTCGAGTTATCCAATTGTAACGCCAGTATTAATCACTCCACTTTATATAATATCATACATTATTTTGAAACTAAATAATTTGCCGATCGATTTATTTCATCCCGGTTTCGCTAAAACAGTTTGTGTAATGGAGAAGCTATCTGCATCTTTAATAGCTGCGATGTCTGTTGTTTTTGTTTATTTGTCGGTAAAACAGCTGATAAATGCAAAAGTTGCATTTGTCGTAGCAGTACTGTTTGCGTTTGCAACCAATACTTGGGCAATCAGCAGCCAAGCGCTGTGGCAGCATGGACTGGTGGAGCTTCTCCTGGCAATGTGCATATATCTGGTTTTAATAAACGAAAAAAAATATTCTAATAAGATAATTGTCTCTTTAGGCGCTTTATCCGGCTTGTTCGTATTTAACAGACCAATCGACAGCGTACTATTGGTACCAATATTATATTATATATTGGATATGCAAGACAAAAAGATCATTTATTATATGACCGCTGCATTTTTATCTGGCGCACCATTTCTTTTATATAATGTATATTATTTTGGAAGTCTGTTCGGAGGTTATACAGATCTGCTAAAAATGTTTGATTTTAGTCCTGAAATGGCTGCAAGATTTGCTGGATTGCTGATCAGCCCAAGTCGAGGTCTATTTATATATACGCCTATCACGTTGCTATCCATCTTGGGGTTTGCTGAAGTTAGGCGGATATCGCACAAAAGAATTAAAAAATTTTTAATTATGATGGGTATTTCATGCCTGTCTCTTGTCATCATATACAGTTCCTTTATCATATGGTGGGCAGGTGGGTCTTATGGGCCCAGATTCCTGACAGGGATGCTTCCTGCCCTGGCCATCTTTTTAGGATTTTTTATCAGGGATATTAAATTAAACCTTTCTGGATTTAAGAATTTATCGACCATTTTTGTTGTTTCAACCCTGATTTTTTGGTCGTTTTTTACACAATTTGTTGGTGCATTCTATTATCCAAATGGAAATTGGGACGGCGATCCAAATGTGGATCTACATCCGGAAAAATTGTGGGACTGGAGAGACACACAGCTGACCAGAACATTCAGTGCTGGTATGGCGTCATCGCCACTGAGCTGCTTTAAAAATATCTTATCTGGAATATCTCTTTTACATGTAAAAGATATCTCCGATTACAGCATAATGAAATTAACTGGATGGTATGGAATAGAGTTATGGAGTAACGTGCCCACACGATGGATGCAGGATGATGCAAAGATAGCATTAAAATCTCCTGATAATCAGACATACGAACTGAGCCTGCGAGCAATGAGCTTCTACCGTCCGAGAACGATGGAGATATATGCCGGAGATGAGAGGATAGTAAGCGTTGAAGTCCCCAGCGACGGCTTTATAAATATATCCGTGCCTGTAAGCCTGGTAGAGGGCACGAATGTGATACGCATGCACGTGCCGGAGGGATGTGAAAGACCGTGCGACATAAAAGAGCTGAACAGCCCTGATTCGCGGTGCCTGAGCATTGCTGTGCAGAACTTAATGGTAAATCCAAGTGAGTTTGTTGTATACTGTACACCTATTTCGGGGTTCTATGGTACCGAATCTTGGTTCGGAATTCCGACAAGCTGGATCAGGCCTGATGCTAATCTTGCTGTATTTTCCTCCGGTAGTTTCACCTGTAACATGAGCCTGCGAGCAATGAGCTTCTACCGTCCGAGAACGATGGAGATATATGCCGGAGATGAAAGAGTAAAGAGCATCTCAATCCCGATTGATGGTTTTGTTGATGTAAAATTCCCCATAAAGCTTGCTAAGGGCATGAACACGATACATCTGTATGTACCAGATGGCTGCGATAGACCATCCGACCTCAATGAGAGTAACGTCCAAGACCAAAGATGCCTCAGTATAGCTCTACAGAACGTGAGAGTAGAATGCGGACCTCAATTGAGGTGTAATTGAAGTGGCTAACGATTCTGATGAAACTTTGGATAACGCTAGATTTTATCTCGAATTCGAGAATAGATATCGCGGTTCGCAGGAGCTGATTAAATCCCGCTTGTCTGTGTATCTTCCTTTCGTTATACCATTGAAATCGATTTATGTGGAGCTCAGAGCTGTGGATCTCGGATGCGGGAGAGGCGAATGGCTTGAGCTGCTCAAAGAGAATGGGTTCCAGGCAGAAGGCGTCGATCTCGACGATGCCATGGTAAACATATGCAGAGAAAAAGGGCTCTCTGTGGAAAAAGCGGATGCTATAGAGTATATAGAGAAACTTGATGATGAAAGTGTGGTGATAGTTTCTGGTTTTCATATAATTGAGCATATACCGTTCGAATCTGTGAAGAAGCTTGTGAGTAACGCATATCGTGTCCTCAAACCCGGTGGATTGCTGATCCTGGAAACTCCAAACCCCGAGAGCCTCATGGTCAGCACAACGGAGTTCTACTTGGATCCAACCCATAAAAGGCCAATACCACCAAACTTGTTACATTTTTTGGCCGAATACAGCGGGTTCGCCAGGGTTAAGATACTGAGGCTTAATGAGCCGTATAAGATACAAAGCCCGGATGAGGTATGTCTATCAGATGTGTTCTTTGGGATAAGCCCCGACTATGCAGTAGTTGCTCAAAAAAACGCCTCAAAAGAGCAAATGAGCATATTTGATCGAGCATTTGATAAGAATTACGGGCTTGCTAGGGACGAATCAGTAATGCGTTATGCAGAAAAAGAGAAGCAGCTTATCGCATATGAACGCGAACGGTGGCGATGGCTTGAGAGCGAATGGAGCGTGATGAATTCTAAGATAGATCGTTTAAATTCTAAGATAGATCGTTTAGCTGGTGAGATTTACCAGACTTTGGAGAGCGAACGCGCACGCGCGCAGATGCTCGAGAGCGAATTGAAGTCGGTGTATTCCAGCAAATGCTGGCAGATAACAGCACCTCTGCGTGTGGGTTTCGATTTGATGTTGGGATTAAAAGCGATGATAGCAGATACGCCCAAGACGCTAAAACGCAAGGTTGGCTGCACCATAATGGTGGTTTCAAGTGGGTTTGCAAATTTTGTCTTATCGCATTCTATCTTGAGGCGCATGGCAGGATATGTGCTAAAAAGATCTAGACGTCTTGATGCGTTCAGCAGGTCGGTCATCTCATCAGGCTTGCTTGAGCACAGCAGAGGACGGAGGGCCGATTCACAACTGCATTTGCCAGAGGAACTGTCAGAACTCTCATCACATGCTCGAGATATTTACAGAGATCTCAAGGAAGCCAATGAAAGGAGCATGAGGTGATACTATGAGAATAGTGATAGACCTGCAGGGGGCTCAGACTCAATCCCGTTTTCGTGGCATAGGCAGATACTCACTCTCGATAGCCAAGGCGATCGCCAGAAACCGTGGGGATCACGAGATATTCATCGCCCTGAATGGTCTGTTCCCTGAGACGATTGAGCCCATTCGCGCTGCATTTGATGGACTGCTGCCGCAGGAGAACATACGCGTATGGTACGCACCTGGACCTGTGCGCGAGTCTCAGCCCGGAAACGAGCTGCGTCGTGCGGCTGCAGAACGCATACGCGAGGCGTTTCTGGCCCGCCTTCAGCCGGACGTTGTCCTTGTAACCAGCCTTTTCGAGGGTTTTGTTGATGATGCGGTAACAAGCATCGGCGTTTTCGACCTCAGAACGCCAACTGTGGTCACACTCCACGATCTGATACCGTTGCTGAATCCTGATCACTATCTGCGTGGCAACCCAGCTTACGAGCAATACTATTTTAGAAAGACGTGTCATCTCAAAAGAGCTTATGCCTGGCTTGCTGTATCGAATTCGTCTGCAAGAGATGCCGTAACTGTGCTGGGCATACCGCCAGATCGCGTATTCACCACATACGAAGCATGCGACGAGCGCTTCAGACCCATCGATATATCCAACGAGCATAGAGCTGAGCTGCTCAGCAGGTATAAGATTTCCAGACCTTTTATCATGTGCGCGCCTGGCGGTACAGACCCGCGCAAGAATCTGGATAGACTCATTCGCGCCTTCGCCCTTCTGCCTTACGACCTGAGAAGAGATCATCAGCTTGTCATAGTCTCTAATATAGATCCTGATGATAAAAAGAAGCTTGAAGACATCGCGCGGAATGCTGGTCTTGAAGATGATGAGCTAGTTATTACAGGATATGTTATTGATGAGGATCTCCTGAAGCTGTACAACCTCTGCAGAATTTTCGTATTTCCATCCTGGCATGAGGGTTTTGGCCTGCCTCCTCTTGAGGCAATGGCGTGCGGGGCTCCTGTGATAGCTTCAAGTACCTCCAGTCTCCCGGAGGTCATCGGCCGGGAGGACGCGCTCTTTGATCCGCTCTCGGTTGAATCGATCTCTTCAAAGATGGCCGAGGTGCTCCTGAACGAGGAGTTCCGCAGGGAACTGATTCGTCATGGCATTCAGCGTTCAAAGAGGTTCTCCTGGGATGAATGCGCAAGACGGACTATAAGTGCGCTTGAAAATCTAGTATCGCAAAATAAGAGTCTGGCGAGATCGTATTTGCAGAAATGCAGACCGCTTCTGGCTTACATCTCGCCCCTTCCTCCGGAGCGCAGCGGGATATCTGACTATAGCGCGGAGCTTCTTCCTGAGCTTGCGAGATATTATGATATCGAGGTCGTGGTCAACCAGCCAGAGGTAACAGACCCCTGGATCAGAGCATGTCTGCCCGTACGTTCTGTGGATTATTTCAGGCAGAATGCATACCGATACGATCGAGTGTTATACCATATAGGAAACTCCCCATTCCACCAGCACATGTTCGAGCTGCTCGATGAATGTCCTGGTGTTACAGTGCTGCATGATTTCTACCTTGGAAATTTCAAGGCGCACATGGAGCTTAACGGGATCAATCCCAGCGCATGGACTCATGCGCTCTACGAGTCTCATGGTTACAAGGCAGTATTCGAACGTATACATTATGAGGATCTGGAGAAGATCATCTTCACATATCCATGCAACTTTGATGTTATAAGTAAGTCGTTAGGCATAATCATCCACTCATCGTATTCATCGAAGCTGGCGCTAAAATGGTATGGTGTTGGAGATGACTGGGCTGTTATTCCCCACCTGCGTAGACTGCCTGGAAAAGCCGACAGGATAACAGCGCGCAAAAAAATAGGAGTCCCGCAGGATGCATTTCTGGTATGCAGCTTCGGCATTCTCGCTCCGACAAAACAAAATCATCGTCTTCTCAAAGCATGGATCGACTCCAGCCTTTCGCGTGACCACCGCTGCCAGCTTGTCTTCGTCGGGGAGAAACATGGTGGAGATTACGGTCAAAGTCTATTAAAAACCATAAAAAATAGCGGTCTTCACGATCGCGTTCGAATAACAGGCTGGGTGGACAGGGAGACGTTCAGGTGCTACCTGGAAGCAGCAGACGTGGCTGTGCAGCTCCGCACCCTCTCGAGAGGCGAGACGTCGGGAACGATCCTGGACTGCATGAGCTACGGATTACCTCTCATAGTCAACGCTCACGGATCCTCATCGGAACTTCCTGAGGATGCAGTCTACATGTTACCTGATGACTTCAAGGACGATGAGCTCGTAGAGGCCCTGGAGTTGTTATGGCGCGATGCTGTAATGCGCGAGTCTCTGGGCAGAAGAGCGCGTGAGGTCATATCCATCAATCATGCTCCGTCAAGATGCGCAGAGCAGTACTTCGAGTCCATAGAAAGGTTTTATGAGCGTTCGCGAAGGGGAACAAAGGCGCTGATCGATTCTATCGCAGAACTTGATGGGATGCCAGCGGATGATAAATTTATAGCAGCTTTAGCAGATTGCATAGCTTTAAGTCTGCCTAGAAAACACCCGGCCAGACAGATCTTTGTGGATGTGTCCGCAATTGTGCACTGCGATTTGAGAACCGGCGTGGAGAGGGTTACAAGGAGCATTTTGAGATGCCTGCTCCTGGATCCGCCTGAGGGTTTCAGGGTGGAGCCGGTGTATGCATCAGCAACCCATGGCTATAGGTATGCGAGAAGTTTCACGATGCGGTTTTTGGAGGGCCCCTCTGTAGATCTCCAGGACGAGCCTATAGAGTATCAGGCTGGCGATGTATTCCTTGGGCTGGATCTGAACCAGTATGCTGTAACATCGCAATCCCGTTATTTGGAATCTCTCAGAAATGCAGGCGTGAAGATCTTTTTCGTTGTGTACGACATTCTCCCAATTCAGATGCCAGAGGTCTTTCCGCCGGGGACAGATGATGTTCATAGTAAATGGCTGAGCTGTGTGTGCCGTGTATCTGATGGCGTTCTATGCATCTCCAAATCGGTTGCAGATGGTGTAACAGATTGGATGAAGAGCCACGGCCCTGAGAGGCTCCGCCCGCTCAGGGTCGAGTGGTTCCATGTAGGCGCAGATCTGGAGAGCTCCTCGCCGACAAGAGGTCTTCCAGAGAACGCGTCTGAGGTGCTGAATCAGATTCGATCCCGGATAAGCTTCCTGATGGTTGGCACGGTAGAGCCGAGGAAGGGTTACCCACAGGCCATCAGAGCATTTGAGATGCTCTGGAAGGAGGGCGTTGATGTGAATCTCGTGATCGTCGGCAGGGAGGGATGGACGCATCTTTCTGATGATCTGCGTCGAAATATTCCAGAGACCGTGAACCGTCTGCGACATCATCCTGAGCTTGGAAGGCGGTTGTTCTGGCTCGAAGGTATAAGCGACGAGTACCTAGAGCGGATTTATGAGTCATGCAAATGTCTCATATCTGCTTCTCTTGGAGAGGGCTTCGGCCTTCCGCTGATCGAGGCTGCGCAGCATAAGATGCCGATCATCGCCCGGGACATACCTGTTTTTCGGGAGGTGGCTGGAGAACATGCGTTATACTTCAAAGGCGATGAGCCCTCAGACCTGGCCAGTGCAGTAAAGGAATGGCTCTTTCTCTACAGAGAAGGCAGATATCCCAGATCAGAGGGCATGCGTTGGCTCACTTGGAAGGAAAGCACTGAGATGCTGCTACAGCTCATTTTGTGAAGATCTCAATCGCGTTTTGATATCATGAGCTTGCCTGAGGTGTTCTCTGTCGATAGCCGAGCGCAGCATTCAAGCATTCCCACATCGTGTACGGTATCGTTGAGCCTCATCTGGCTTCCGAGATCCCTCTTGATGGCGATGCGCCCTATGTAGGACTCGAAGATCTCGCTGCTGTTTGTGATGACATGAAGATTGGATGATCCCACAAACCGCGTGTCGATATTGTAAGCTGTATAGTTGTTCATGAGATGCCTGTAGCTATCGCCTTCCAGGTGCATGTCCAGGGACTGGCTTCTGTACATCGATGTTCTGACTATCGCTCCGGTTCTGATACCCTCCTGAATCATATCTTTATCGTTCCTGAATCTGGTGAGATCTGTGTATGATACTCCAAAGAACCTTATAGAATCTTGGATATCAATCTTCGCCAGAGCATATCCAATCTCATCAGTTTCCAATGATCCTGCCTGGCTCTCTTTTATGAAGCTCACCTCCCTGGATTGAGTGAGATTCCCGTATCTTGCGCTCATGAGCTGGTACGCGTTGTTATCGTACTCTCGGCCGTCCATAAAGCTCCTCATGGAAAAACGACCTGTGCCTGCAACATCAGAGCTCATCGTAAAGATCATTAATGGCTGGGATGACATACCGTAAGATACATTTCCCTTAGCTGAAGTTTTGGATTCCGGAGTGGGCATACGTACTTTTACAGCAGGTAAAACATAGCTGGAGGGGGTTCCTATGCCAAACGAGCTTCTGGGATAATTATACACGGGTAGTGGACCTGATGAATATCTAGAGTCAGGACCAGTTACAGTGACGCTCTCGCCCCCTCGAAGATTCAAACTTTCTGCAGCCGTCACGATTACCAGAAATAAAATGCACATGATGACTGGAATCTTGTACATAGCATGCCCCTTTGCCACACAGAACTTAAAGGTTGCGATGACACTATCGATTTACGCATCTCGCTCTAGAAATACCGCGCTATTTCGGACATGGTCATGGGCTCGAATAGCCTGCCCACGTTCATACCCATTTGATGACTTATCCGGAGAGAGGCTGTTTCCGCTATGCATTCCTGGCGAATAGATAAGTGCTCGCTCATCACCTCATAACAACTTATTTATTCTTGATTGACAATATAAGCTTTGTATGAACATAGAATCCATGTCAGACGAGGAAGAGTGTTACAAGCTGTTGCGTGAGATGAGATTGCCTGATGGCGTCAGGTGCGTGTATTGTGGTTCTGAGCATGTTGTGAGGACCGGTAGATGGCGTGATACACCAAATCAGCGATACCACTTGCAGGAGTTGCGATAAGTGGTTCAACGACAAGACGGGAACAATATTTCAGGATACGAGGTTGCCTTTACGGGTATGGTTCTTCGTTGCGTTTATGTTGCAATTCAAGGTTAGCATTCTCGAGATCTCGAAGACAGTTGGTATCAATTACAAGAGTGCATACCATATGGTCAAGCGGTTGAGATCCACTGTCTATGGCAAAAACATCGGCTATAAGCTTCGTGGAGTCGTTGAGATGGATGAGGCATACGTCCAAGCAGGTTCAAAAGGCATGAAACTATAGTCCTTTGCATCACTTCATGTACATCCATTTAAAATATAGTGAATATGTCGCACTTCATAGAGTATTTTATGTAACATGTAACATTATATCGACTTATGCGGAATACTATAGATAAATAAGAGCGTAAGTGCTTCCAGCAACCACATTGTATGCCAATCAAGTTGCTGAATAAATAAGATCGGCCTGCCTATACAAAAAAGTTCAGTGCGCCTGGTAGTACCAACCCTCGGTGCTTGACCAGGCGTTGTATATGGTCGCATTTGTATTTATGTTGAATGGTTTGGCCAGATACGCTGTGCCGCTTGGATCTTGAGATATGACTACATTCTTTGCTATATTTGATATCGTTCCGCCGATCTCCTCAGAGCTCACATAGGAGTAATGGTTAACGACCATCTCCGCATCTCCTATGTAGGAAGCGGAGTTATGCATGTAACCATCACTGGTCCACATGTCTCCGTATCCCTGACCGTGGGCTATCGCGCCTGCAACCGCCCTCCTCTCTCCTGATATCTCGGTCGATGTGGCAAGGGTGATATTACCTGACGAAACTATTGTGCTACCGCGATCTAGAAGGTCTGTTGTCATCTGGATCTTGGCGAACGACAACGCAGATGCTCCGGCCTCTCTTGCTATTGCTCCGGATCCAGTCGTATCGATACGGCCCCATTCGAGCGCGGTCCTGCCAGGCTGCCTTGCAACAGATCCCCAGAGCGGGTTCTCGATCAGAGCCTGAGCATAAGTCTCGGTCGAGCTCGATAACTGGCTCGATGATGCGTAGCTTGACGGACCACCTGAGACGTATAGACCGAGAGGCAGGCCTGTGTATAGAGCTGTGTTACGTGTTGCTGTGGATTCAACATTCGCAAATACGGATGCTGCATCGCCATTTCCTGGGGATATAGCCTTTCCTTTAAGAGTTCCGGACGCGGATGACGCCACGTTCTCGTTTCCGAGTTTCGATTTCGAGGTCGATGTGGGATCCCACCCACCGCTCACTGCTATGCCAGATACTGTTATATCAGCGGTCGCGGAGTTCATCGCTGCTGCGTATGCGGATAGCATGCTCGTCGAGCTGTCAGAGATTTCATTCCTGCGGTTCGATTGCACGCGCGACTCTGTATGCAAACCGTTCTTCCTGCCTGCTGTGCTCACAAGAGATTCTGCAGCGGATCCATGAAGAGAGGTGCTGCTCGATCCATCAACCTCACCCCAGACCTCCGAGGTTCCTGACTGGAGGGATACTCCATAGCTGGCCTTGCCTGATGCGGTAGCTCTGGCCGAGCCTTTGCCGATAAGTATACCCTCAGTTGTCACATCGGCAGTCCCGAAGATCTCGTAACTTCCAGCTCCAGTCGGTATGGCGCTTGCAGTAGCGCCAACAAAAGCAGCTGATGACGCTGTTCCAGAGCTCTCTAATATCACCTCTGACTCAACCCTTCCATCGAAGCTAGTCGAGAGCACAAACCCACCCAGGCTGATGCTCTTCTCAATACCACCCTCCCTAACAAGGCTGACGCTTCCAGGACCATATAAGCTCGATGCCGATAGGATGCCCAGTACGAGGGTGGGGTCTCCCGATAAAGAGGAGATATCACTTGAGCCGCTGCTCAATGCCTGGCCATCGCTTGATACAGACCACCCACCGGACATCTCTATCATGCCCAAAGCATTAGTTGTTAATAGATAATAACATATGAGAACCAAGAGTTGCAATTTCGACATCTTATAAACCACCAAATTCAACTCTCAAGACCTTGCTGATATATAGCCCTTTGCATCACTTCATGTAAACCCCTTTAAAAACTGCTGGTACATCATACTTCATAAATAATTTTTTGTAACATGCAATATTATATCAAATTATGCGGAATATTACAATCTGCCGTAATCGTTCAAAACATCAACAAAAAAAGAAAATTGGGCCGTTTTGAGGCCCGATTTACTCCGATCTACTTATGGAGGAAGCAGAGTATATGCAGGCTGAGTAGCCGCAAATGTTACCAACGTGTTCCTCTGTACCGGTGACGGCAGGTATGTCATTTGCATACCAGTCCACGTTCCGTACCCGGTCGGATTGAACACAGGATCTGATACGCCCAAGCTCAGGCCGTTGTACTGCTGATCATTGGTTCCATCACACCAGAACCACCCACTGGCATCGGCGATGTCGATGGAGATCGCGTCTGGTGCATAAGGTCCAGTTGTCTCTCTGTCGTATGCGCCCACATTCAGATTCTTTGCGACCATAGACACGCCGGCACCATCCCAACCAGACGAGCCATAGGTGTGCCCCTTCGGTCCCATGAGCTCTGCAGATATTATCTGAGCATCAACTATGTCTGCCGGCATAATTCCAGCACCAGCACCCTGTAATATGAGCGCATTGGCATATAGAGGCCCGTTCTTGCGATACTGGAGGAAGGCTCCTGAGCCCAACCCAGACTCCGGAACTTTCTGGACCAGCTGACCAGAAACACTCGCCTGATCATCTAGCGCTCCGTTCTCCAGCTCCGCAGCCCAGGAGTTCCAGCTACCAGATGCTATAAATGCCTTGCCCCACACTCGATCGCTGCCATCTGCCATGTTTCCAGGGTTCACCCTTTGGGCGGCTGCATACGTGTTCGCAATTGTGCTAGCCGTCTGTACATATGGACTTGCAAATGCTCCTGTAGCCAGCAACGAGCTTGCAGCAGCAGCATCGAGCGCCTTGAGCACCCTCACGTCGGCGCTCATCTTAGCACTCTTGGTGGCACTGACCTTGTACTCTTCATCTGCGAGTAAATTTTGAACCCGGCCGCTTGCAGTGGCACTGGTGTCTTCTACTGTACCTGCTGCATAAGATGATGTATCAGCAGGAATCCCGTCGTTAATTGCACCAACCTGAATCGCATTTATAACTCCTGCATAAACAGTGTTGCCATGAGACGCCGATAGAGATTCAATTTCAGCTATAAGAGGCTCACCCATCCTCTGTCTGATGGGAATACCCTCGGGCCCATCACCATCGATAGATCTCAGGATATCATCCTCTGATATAAATTTCATCCACTGGACAGTATTAAGACTCCTGGCAATCGGATCCCAGGCGTTCATATCTGATACAGTGCCTGCTATCTCTGCATGATCGTGGGTGACCTCGCCCTCAAGGGTCGTTTTGCCCTCTACAGAACCAGATATCTCACTAATGCGTTGTCCGGGAAGAGTAAGCTTTGCATTGTAGTTTGCTAGACCTTCAGCGCTTGATTCCGCATAGAAACTGCCTTGTGGTTTGCCTTGTGGTTTGCCAAATGGTAGGTCGCTGATTTGTGATCGTATAGCTGCACTACCCCATATATCGTTGTATAAGTCGCTAGATACACCTGCATGAATCTCCGCAAAGGATGCCACTGATGCAGCATTTGATTTACCCTCAGCTTTTACGTATGTTGTGCCCTTGGCGCTGACACTCAGTTCTGCCGCCGGATTACCTGTTGACGGATATCTTTTGGATAGACTCTGAGTCGTCGGCACATTTGTGGTAACAGTCGCTGAACTTTTTCCCTTAGCATATGCAAGTGCGTTTATATCGGCCGTGAGGTAACCAATAGTACCACCACCGGGTTTAGCATAGTTAAACTCATATGCATAACCAATCGTCGCGCCAGTCCCAGTTGTGTCAGAAGTGACGCCCCCTGCCATGTCTACGGTTGTGGCCGATCCCACACCCACCACAACGGTAATTATGGCGAGAGCTATCAAACATGTTATGTATCTCATGTTTCACCCTCCTATCATGTTTATTTGCACCTGAGGCTGAATTCCGTGCGTTAATACACCCGCACACCATCCAGTCTCTGAATGCCACTTTTAACAGCAACTTAGTACAACTGACCTGACTAATAAAGGTTTCGTCTGGCGTGATATCCAGGGTCTTCTATAGCCCTTTGCGCCACTTCATGTAAATCCATTTAAAAGCTACTGGATATGTCATACTTCATAGACGATTCGCTCTTGTCCATATAATAACTTGCCCACAGATACACTGGTCTGGCCATGCGCTCCTGGCTAGCGAATGAGTGCTTGCAGCAGCCAGCCTGCATCGCCTCCAAGTCGCAAACTACACAATAGCGAATTGAAATTCATGAATCTGCATTCACAGGCGCAACGGATCACAAATCCTGCGATGTCACATGCTGTTGGTTTATAGTTCTTTGCGCCACTTCATGTAAATCCATTTAAAAGCTACTGGATATGTCATACTTCATAGATGATTTTATGTGAATGTGATATTATATCAACTTATGCGGAATACTATAAATGATCTGAGCACACGACCAGTTATAACTATCCTCGCAAGATTTTTATCAGGCCGGATTTCAGCTCTGTGCATGTTCAGCCTGCTCCGGTGCCCCAGATGCGGGGGGGAGTTAGAGCGCGCGCAGGAATCTCTGTGCTGCTCCTGCGGCTTTTCATACCTCCTGAGAGATGGCGCCCATCTCATCGACGGCGCTGGAACCCAGTATCCAGAGTACTCCGAGGAGTACTACAGATCGAACCTTTACGACCTTTCTGAGGACCGCATATCGAAGGTCGTATCACTCGCACGCATTCGACCTGGAGAAAGAGTCCTGGATCTCGGATGCGGGCCCGGGGCTGTGGCGTTGCGCTGCTCTCTGCTCGGTGCCGAGGTATACGCTGTTGATCCATCCAGAGCCGCGCTCAGGCTCAGTGCAGAACGCGCCAGGATGGCGGGAACGCGCATCGAGCTCTTCGAGTTCGACGGCAGGTCTCTGCCTTTTAAGGATTCCTCATTCAACACGGTGATAATGGCAGATGTGGCTGAACATATCGATGACGGTACGCTGAGCACGCTTCTCGGCGAGTGCTTTCGCATCCTGACTACCGGCGGCAGGCTGGTGCTGCATACCGCCCCAGCGCTAGAGGCCATGAGGGTGGCCAGCCTTTTGCGCGCGCTCTCGCTGGGCGCCACGGATCTGCGAAAACATCTGGTCACGCCGGAGTACGAGCACCTGCACATAAGGTACCACTCCCGGGGAAGCATACGAGGCTTTATGAGAGCATCAGGTCTCCATCCCATCGTCTGGGGAGAGTTGAAGTATCTTAAAGACAAACTGCCAGGATTGATGCGCAGATTAACCTGGATCCTGGTCGACCAGATCTGGGCCGTGGGCCTGAAGGGTCGTGCCCCAGATCCGACATTCAAAGAGGCTCCATACCTGGATCTGATAGATTTACCTTCAGAGATAAACATGCTTGACTGCACCGAATGGTCTATAGGTGCCGGTTTTTACCCATCTGAGGGTTGTTTCCGGTGGACTGAGAGGTCTGCGGTACTGTATCTGAGATCTGATGGTATGAGATCGCATCTGAAACTGGATGTAGCGGCATCCCGCCCGGATCTGATCAGGAGACCGCTGAAGCTGGCTGTGCATCTCGACGGGCGTGAGGTGGGCGAGTTCATGCTGAGCGATCCTGGCAGGAGGTCGATCTGCATCGATCTATCCGGGCGGATCAGGCCGGGCCTCCACAGAGTGAGGCTCACCGTTGACAGGACGTTCGTTCCAAGAGAGTGGGGGATTAACGAGGACCCGAGAAGGCTCGGGATAGCTGTGTACGGGGCGGGTGTGGTCTAACTTGGTGGGAGTTTTCGATCTGATTAAACGTCTGGCCATGCGGATCTGGGGCCACATTGATGAGAGTGGATTCAAGCTGTCGGATTCGCAGTATGGTCTGGGTGATACCGAACGGTGTGTAGAGATCCCCTGGGCCCTCTCATGGTACAGAGGAGAGAGACGTGTCCTTGATATAGGTTATGCGAATGCAGAGGACCGCTATATCGACTCGATCAACGCCTTGAAGATCCCAGAGCTTTACGGGCTGGACCTTGTGGGCAGATCGATACCTGGAATACGCCCGGTCGTGGGAGATGTGAGAAGCATGCCATTCCGCGATGGTGCCTTCGACATGATCTTATGCATCTCCACTTTGGAGCATATCGGCTGGGACAACACCATCTACTTTAACGGACCGCTGCCTCAGGATCCAGGGGGTGATCTCAGTGCGATCAGAGAGATGGCCAGAATAACGAGGATGGGCGGAAAGATCGTTATAACAGTTCCCTATGGGCGTAGGATGAACTACGGATGGTTCCAGCAGTACGACAGGCAGAGCCTGGACAGGCTTATATCAGCTTCAAGATGTCGTCTCATCAGAAAAGATCTGTACATCTACAGGGCGGGCTGGCATCAGGCCTCTGAAGAGGAGCTGGAGAATGTGCTGTACAAGGACAACGAAGCACCAGCAGCAGCTGGTCTGGCCTGCATACTCCTGAAACGTTAGACAGATGCAGGTCACCTGAGAAGATGACATGGAGGTTGCAGTTGCTCTAAGCATCCCTGTGGAGCGACCACGTGCCATCTATAAGCATCATGCCCAGGTCACGTGTTGGATTGTGGACGTTGAATGCATATCGTCTGTCATGCCAGTCGTACTGTGTTCTGTAATCATGAGATGTCACAGCCACTGTGACCTCAAACTTTCCCTTGAGAAAAGGCAGCCTTGGGATTATGAAGTCCACGTATCCCATGCCGCTGATGACACCCGTATCAGAGCCCTTGAACTCTGTGGTTGTCCCGTAGCAGTATGTATCTTCGTGATAAAAAATTATACCAAAGACAGGAGACCTCACTCTCTCGTGCGCATCGAAGAAAATACGAACACTCAGCGGATCTCCAGCTACAAAGTTCTCGTTCGGATTTCCGTATTTGTCGATGAACTTGACATCAGCAATCTCGATCTCTTTCCTGGTGCTCGCGCGCTCCTTATCAGAAGATTTTTCTGCATCGCTAGAGCTGTCTGACTTATAAATGTATTTATCTATAATGCTGTTTGTATCTCCAAAATCCGCACATTCACCGTTCCTGAGCAGCAGAGTCCGATCGCAGAGCATCCTTACCGCATTAAGATCGTGAGACACGAACAGTATTGTAACTCCGCTGTTCCTGTAATCTTCAAACACCCTGAAGCACTTCTGCTGGAACTCCATATCGCCGACGGCCAGGACCTCATCCACCAAAAGTATATCCGGGTCTGTCTGGATCGCCGTCGAGAAAGCGAGCCGCACCTGCATGCCTGACGAGAGATTCTTCAGCTTTGCATCCTCGAATCTCTCAAGCCCTGCAAACCTTATCACATCATCGATCCTCTCATCTATTACCTTTTTCGGCAGACCCATTATGGTTGCATAAATGCGTATGTTCTCCCTCACACTGAGATCCGGCTGGAACCCGACGCCGAGCTCCAGGAACGGAGTCATCCTCCCGCACACCTTCACAGAGCCACTGGTTGGCCTGAGTATCTTCGCTATGATCTTAAGAAGCGTGCTCTTGCCGGAGCCGTTGTCGCCGATTATGCCGATGCACTCCCCACGCCCAACCTCAAGGTTTATGTCCTTCAGCACGGTGAATGCCTCATAGCTGTTCGGCCTGAAAAACCCCACGAGGTTCTCGAATAGAGTATTCCTCCGCTCATGAGGTATCCTGAACGTCTTCCAGAGATGCTCGACCTTAACAGCTGTCTCGTCCATCAAATCATCTCCGCGAACCCGGGTTCGAGCCGCTCGAATATCAGATACCCTATCAGGAGAGATGTCGCTGAAGATAACACCACATAAGAGAGTGACGCCGCACCCGGTGGTGTGCTGTACAGAACACAGTCCCGCATAATCGTTATTATCTGCGCCATCGGGTTGAGCATGACCACCCAGCGCACTCCCTCAGGAAATATGGTGATCGGATATATAACAGGCGTGGCGAAGAAACCGACCTGCAGCACCACCCTCCAGATGAACTGAACATCCCTGAAGTAGACGTTCATCGCTGAGAGAGCCATCGATAGGCCTGTTATGAGCATCAGCTCGAGCATCAGAAGCAGCGGAAAGTAGATCACAGTCCAGCCCGGCATAACCCTGAAGACCAGCATGAATATCACGAATACTATAAACTCCAGCGCGGTCATCATCAGGGCAGTGATGCATGTTGATATAACTAAGATATCCCTCGGAAAGTAGACCTTCTGGACCAAACTGGGCTTGCCGACAATACCCCAGATGCTCATGGATGTCCCTCTGTCGAGAAAGTTCCACAGGATTATGCCCAGAAGGAGGAAAAGCTGATAGTGCTCCACCTGTATGCGCATGAGGTTCGTGAATACCACATAGAGAACCAGCAGCATTAGCATTGGCTCTAGCAGCGACCAGAAGAACCCAAGAGCGGAGCTCTTGTACCTCAGCTTGAAGTCGCTCCATGCGAGCCTGATTATCAGATCTCTGAACCCGATCAGCTCGCGCAGATGTGAAACGCTAAGCAGCATTTTTATCCTGACCTGATGGCACTGCGGAACCTCTTCAGGAATGCGTCTATATCAAACTCACTGGCACGCGCCAGGCATGCCTCCCTGTACCTCTCCGGGTTCGATGATATGTTCTTAATAGCCGCGATCAGCTCACATCTATCGGCCGCGACAAGCGCTCCTGTAACACCATCCACCACAGTCTCGACGTAACCGCCCTCACGCACTGCAACAACAGGCTTCCCGCTGGCCATCGCCTCCACAGGCGTGAGCCCGAAGTCCTCGTCCATTGCAGTGCATACCAACCCCTTGCACCTCGCGTAGAGATCTATGAGCTGCTCCTCAGGTACTTGGCCGAGCATCTCAACGTTATCAGGGATGTCCTTAACCAGACGCCTGTAATAACCCTCTGCATGATCCCCCTTCGCGTAACCACCCACAACAACAAGCCGCTCGTCATGGAGCCCACGGAACACATCGAACTGGAGGTCGATCCTCTTTTCAGGATAGATCCTGTTCACCGAAAGCCAGAAGTCGCCATACTCACTGCATACGAATCTGCTGGTATCCACTGGTGGGTAGATCACATCTGCTGACCTTTTATGGTACTTCTCAATCCTCCGCCTTACAGTCTCGCTGATCGCCACGATCTTATCCAAGTTCCTCACGGATCTTCTGTCAAACCAGCTGTGGCATCTTATCCAAGAGTATGCTGCAATCTTCCTGAAAACGCCTGGCTGTCTGGATATCATGCTCTCCCTGAGATCGTAAAACGCTCTCACAGGCGTGTAGCAGTACCACATGTTAGGATGATGCTTTCTGGCAGCATAATGCGACCAGTTGCCGGAGAAGATAAAAAAGTCGTAATCATCGGATACGTCGCACATACTAAAAAGGAGAGAAGCTGAGATCTGCTTTAGCGGCGGAAGCTTGATCGTATCTCCAAGGCTTGTTATTCTGACGTCCCCGTATCCAAGCCGATCCACAGCGTCTTGGTTCAGATCTGTGGTTATGATATCCGCCTGTAAAGCACGCCCAAGCATCAGCGCGACACGTTCCCCACCGCCGATGGATCCGATGTAGTCAAGAAAGATGGCAATCCTCACTGGAATCCCTTACGCTCCTTATCAGAGAGGTAATGATCCAGCTGATCCCTTATAATATCCCTTACGGTATGCTTCCTTCTGAACCCGAGTGACTCTATCTTTTTTGTATCAGAGAGCAGTATGGGCACCTCGGCAGGTCTGAACCTCTCCGTCTCGAAGACAATTCTTATGCGCTTGCTGCCAGAATACACCACCACTCCTTCATCCTCCGGCACGAACTCGAGCTCTCCGCGAAGCATCATGCCATCCACCTTTGTTTTGTCGAAGTTCAGGCCGAATATCGATGATCTGTCAGGCTCTGTCGGCTCTCTTACAATCTTCTCGCCGTGGAAGGTCTCGATCCTGTCCACCGAATAACCTGCCTCCTCAAGGCCCATGAGGATGTAGCTAAGCACAGAGTTTGTCCGCATTGACCCCTGGTTGTATACATCGCCGCGTCTGGCCTTCTCTGCAAGCAAAATATAACCATCTATGATATCGTCCACATGGCTCCAGTCGCGAAAGGCGTTTACGTTTCCTATAGTTATGCTATCAATCTCACCATGCTTGAGCTTCATAACCTGGCTGGTTATGACAGATGTCACAAACATTATTCCCCTGCCAGCGCCCTCATGGTTGAACGCCCTTGAGACCACGGTCGGTATTCCATAGGAATGCCAGTAGTTTCTCATCAGGTAGTCGCCGTATACCTTGCTCACCGCATACGGAGACATCGGCCTCAGCGGGTTGGTCTCGGATATCGGTAGCTCGGGTATGCGCTCAGGCTCCGGGAACACAACGCCATATTTTTCCAATGCTCTCCTGTACTGCTCCTGAGATGATATGACGAGCCCGTACTCCTCGCTGCTCCCCGCGAAGACCACGGTGGCATCGGCATCCTTAAGCCGAATTGCCTCCAGAAGGTTTGAGGTCCCCCAGCAGTTGCAGAGCATGGTCTCGTTTGGATCAACAAATGATCTCGGCACGAACGATTGTGCAGCCAGATGAAAGATTATGTCAGGATCGCTTGCTGTTATTGCGTTTCCTATGCTGGAGATATTCTCAAGATCGCCCTCTATCAGCCGGACGTCCCTTTCAATACCGAGCCGCTCCAGGTTGGGCGGCACCTTGCCATCAGACCTGCGGCGAACCAGTCCGCACACAGACGCACCAGCATCAACAAGCCACCTTGCCATCCGCGACCCGACGAAGCCGCTTATTCCCGTTATGAGGATGCTCCTGTTTTTAATATCCAAACGCACCACCATCTCATTGTCTGTAATATCCTATGATCTCACTGATCCCTTCCTCCAGGCTGTAAGCCGCACGGAATCCCAAGCACCTTTCAGCTTTACCCGTGTCCGCCAGCGTGTGCTGGACGTAGTTCTTTATCGGGTTCTCGATGTACTTCGGCCTCATCTCAACCCCGAGCTTGCTGCCCAGGATGCGTATCACATCGTTGAAGCTGTGGGCCCTGCCTGTGCCGACGTTCAGAACTCCGTTGTAATCGGAATCCATGGCGAGCATCAGGGCGCGCACCACATCCTTGACGTATATGAAGTCCCTGGTCTGTGAGCCGTCCCCGTAGATGACGGGCGCCTCGTTTCTCATCATCCCCCAGAGGAACTGGGTGACCATGTTCGCGTACCGCCCCTTCGACTCCTCCTTAGGCCCGTAGACGGAGAAGAACCTCATACCCATTGAGCTCACGCCGTAGAGCCTTCTGTAGAGCTCTGCGATCCGCTCCATCGCGAACCTCGCCTCTGTGTAGTAATCAGTGACCCTTATCACCATATCCTCGCGGTGCGGCGGCTCCAGGCCATTGTACAAGGAGGATGTGGACGCGTAGACGACCCTGGCGCCGCACCTGCGCGCGAGCTCCATCACCGCGATGAAACCGTTCACCGCCTCGCC
>JAKPCO010000052.1 GCA_029553285.1 Methanobacteriota archaeon | reverse complement strand
GCTCCGGTACGACCGCCGATGGAACAAGAAGCGTCAGACCTTCTTGACATTGCGGTTCGACGACATGGAGCGGGCGGGGATTGTGAGATTTCGCCTCGACAACACAATGATGCAGGCCGCCTTCTGATGGGCGGCTTTTTCGCGTGAGGTGGTACGATGTCTAACTGGACGCTCTATGAGGGCGACTGCCTGAAGGTCATGCGGGAGTTGCCGGACAACAGCGTGGACGCGGTGGTGACCGATCCGCCGTATGGGATCGACTTGCAACCGCAAAGAGGGCGCACTAAGCCAATAGTGGGCGACAGAAAGGACGAGGCGCAGGTTTTGTGGAGAGCGTTCGTGCCAGAGTGCTACCGGTTGCTTAAACCGAACACGGCCGCGCTATTTTTTGCGGGTTGGTCGGAAGCCTGGGTGCCGCAGCTCTTGGCTGAGTGGTTTACTGTGAAGGCCTGCATCGTGTGGCGGAAGAACGTCTGGGGCATCGGGTACTACACAAGGCCGCAACACGAGTTCATCTGGTACTGCCACAAGGGAAAACCTCCGGTTCCTGATCGAGCGGAGAGTGACGTCTGGGACGCACCAAGGGTCCCACACCCGAAGCACGCCTGCGAGAAACCTGTTGCGCTAATGCGTCGGGCCGTGCGTTTCGTTTCCCCGGTTGGTGGTACAATCCTCGACCCGTTTGCTGGAGTGGGTTCGACTTTGGTAGCAGCCATCGAGGAAGGTCGCAATGTGATAGGGATAGAGATCGAGCCTGAATACTGCGAGATAATACGCCAACGCATGGCCGCGGTACAACAGCCGTTGCCCTTGGCGTAGTAGAGTTTATCGGGCACGGCGCGAGATACGATCCCAGGCCCGAGGCCCCGGCGTGATGATACGAGCGTCGGGGCTTGTGGAGCGCCGGGAGTGGCGCGATGAGACGACCCAAGCGACCGTGTGCTACGCCAGGATGTCCTGCTTGAAGGGGGTGACACCATCGAGTTAGTTGTGTGTGAGCATGTGGATGCACCCGAGTGCCGGTTGTGGGGCATTAGTGACGTTCACTTGGGTTCACCCGACTGCGATGAGGATTTGTTTTTGAGTGACATAGCCGCCATTAAAGACGACCCGCTTGCAAGGGTTATCCTTAATGGCGACTTGTTACAGTATGACACTAAAAAGAGCAAGGGCGACGTTTACAGACAGAAATACCCGCCAGGGCGGCAGAAGCGGCTCATGCGGGACTACTTGACCCCAATAAAAGACAAGATCTTGGGCATTATTGGCGGGAACCATGACGAGTTGCGCACAGAAGAGGACGCAACACCTATTCTTGACATAGCTGAGTGGCTGGGGGTTCCTTATCTGGAAGGTCAGGGCCTTTTCAAAATACCCGTGGGGAGAAGGCTCAACAAAAAGCCATTCGTCTACACCATTTATTGCACGCATGGCTGGACTAATAGTCGGTTAATGGGCCAAAAGGCACTGAACCTGCACCGCCTAGCAGACATAGTTTTGGCGGACGTTTACATGATAAGCCACACCCACACACCTATGGTCTTTCCCGACAGCTACTATGTACCCGATCTCCGCAACAACAAGGTGGACGAGCGCACCAGATACTACGTGAACACTGGGAGCTATCAGAAGCGAGGACGTTACCCGACAGTAAAGGGGCTGCGGCCCGTGGCGCTGGTTAGACCGATTGTTCTTCTCAGCGGCAGCGAGCGCCGAATTGAAGTGAAGGTGTGACGTTGAGTTCGGAGGTTAGACAGATGAGCTATGCTGAAGAACAGCTGAAACACCTAGAGGAGTTGTCAAAAAAAGAGCCTGGGGATTCTATCTTGACTGAAGCACACCGGCTGGTTCACGGCCAGCGCGGCCAGGACTACGGCCATCCCTATGAGGATTTCTCACGCACGGCCAAGATATGGAGCGCCATCTTGGGTATCGAGGTGACTCCTCAGCAGGCCATCCTCTGCATGATCGCCGTGAAGATCAGCAGGGAATGCCATCTGCCCAAGCGGGATAACCGCGTGGACATCGCCGGATATGCCGAGGCGCTGGACATGGTGGTCGAATTCCAAGCCTGCTCCATGAACACGCCGGAGTAAGTCAAGAAGTCTTGTGGATTAAGCCCGCCGCCTGATGGGCGGCTTAAATTTTCCCCGCTTCGGCGGCGGGGAGTTGGGGTGGCAGCTTTCTCCCTTGGGCTGTCGCCCTTTTCTTTTGCCGACAAGGGAGAGACATCACACAAGGGAGTGGGTTGAATGATTGCACTTGCAGAAAAGTACCAAGTCATGCCTCCGCTCACAGACGAGGAGTACGAGGCGCT
>JAKPCO010000049.1 GCA_029553285.1 Methanobacteriota archaeon | reverse complement strand
TGGAGACGGATGAGGGCGAGGATTCAGCAGAATGTGAAGATTCGGAGTGACAGTTTTGTGAAGATCCGGGAAATCCCAGGGTGGAACCGAGGATCAGGCAGCAAAATGGTAAACAAACGATCTAACACAGGACAAAATGATGTACGATCGCATGAGCTACACCGTCCGTGAAAACACGCTCCGACACAATGCAAAAACACGACAGCAAAATTTTACACACGCAAGGAAAATCCCAGGGATTCTCACGGACAGCATCCACAAAATGTGAATAACAAGAATATTTTATAACATGGTGAATAAAATGGACGAAGATGGTGAATAAAATGGACGAAGATGGGGTGAAAAGTCCTGTGCAGGAGCAGAGGGACTACGTGATGGAGATCGACCTGCCGGACGGGAAGCGGCTGATCGACCTGATGGACATCCCGAAGGAGATGGCCGAGCGGCTGAAGCAGGCAGGGTTCCACGTCAGGCAGAAGAGGTCGCCAGCGAGGAAGAACCGGAAGTTCAGCAAGTTCACGAAGGAGGTGCGCGAGAAGATCCTGGAGCTGCTGAGCAACGGCCAGACGATAGCGCTGGCGTGCGAGGCTGCCGGGGTGTCGACGTCTCACTTCCTGAAGTACCGGCAGACGCATCCGGAGTTCGACAAGGCTGTGCGGGCTGCGATGAAGGGGCAGATCTGTCACGTCGAGGACTCGCTGTACCAGACCGCGCTGAACGGGAACGTAACCGCGCAGATATTCTTCCTGGTCAACCGGACGAGGCACATGCCGAGGGACAGCCCGGACAGATGGATGAACCTGCACTCGGTCGAGATGTCCGGGCCAGGTGGCGGCAGCATCGATCTCAACGTGTCGATAGAGGAGCGCAAGGAGCGCATCGCCAGGATGCTGGAGGAGTTCGTCGGGTCTGGTGGGTTCGACAAGCCACGGATAGCTGACCTGCAGGAGGACTCCGGCGCTGGACGTGATGGAGCGAACGGCGAGAGGGAGGTAACGGAATCGAAGCCGAAGTCGGACGGCCATGACGAGGGGGATGTACAGTCGAAGGATGCGTAGTTCGGCGGAGCTGAGGGAGCACGCCCGGCTGGAGGCCTACGAGCGCGAGCTGGAGAGCGCGATCAAGTACATGTGCGAGCAGAACCTGGAGACGTTCGTCAGGATGGCCTGGCCGGTCGTGGAGCCGATGACCGAGTTCAAGATGAACTGGCACATCACGCTGATCTGCGAGTACCTGATGATGGTAACAGCCGGGAAGATCAAACGGCTCATAATAAACATCCCTCCAAGGTACTCAAAGTCGACGCTGGTGAGCGTGATGTGGCCGTGCTGGGAGTGGATACACACGCCGAACCAGCGGTTCATATGCGTGTCGTATGCAGCCACGCTGTCAGAGTTCCAGTCGATGAGACGCAGGCAGCTCCTCACGTCCGACTGGTACCAGGCGAACTGGGGCAGAGGCATCCGGCTCAGAGACGATCGCAACCGGGTGGCCGACTTCATGAACACCGTTGGTGGAGCCATGTTCTCGACGTCGCTGAACGGAACGCTGACCGGTATGGGCGGGAACCGAATAGTCATAGACGACCCGACCAACCCGATCGAGACGATGTCCAGGGCGATGAGGGAGAGCGCGAACGACTGGTTCTATAACACCCTGCTCTCCAGGCTGGACAACAAGCGGAAGGGCGCGATAGTGCTCATCCAGCAGAGGCTGCACACGAACGACATGACCGGCTCGCTGACCGGACTGGGCCCGTCGGAGCTCGACGGGTACCTGCTGGAGGGGAACGGCTGGACGCTGCTGAGGCTGCCACTGATCGCAGAGCGGGACGAGACGATCGTATCGCCGATAGACGGGCGCGTGATCAAGGAGCTCCGGGAGGGTGAGCTGATGTGGCCTGAGCGCGAGTCGCCGGAGATGCTGGCAGACTACAAGAAGGACCCGTATGTGTTCGCCTCGCAGTACCAGCAGAGGCCGGCGCCGGTGTCCGGAGCGATATTCCAGCGCGAGTGGCTGCAGTTCTTCGACAGCATCCCGGACGTGAACGAGAAGCCGACGTGGATCATGTCGGTGGACGCATCGTTCTACGGTGGCAGGTTCTCGGACTACGTAGCCATCGGAGTGTGGGCGTGGCTCAGGCCGAACATGTACCTGTACGACGTGATACGCAGGCGGATGGGGTTCACGGAGACCGTGGCGGAGCTCAGGAGACTGTTCCGTCAGTACCCAGCGACCAGCGCGGTACTGATAGAGTCGGCGGCAAACGGACCGGCGATCATCGACGAGCTCCAGAAGGAGGTCAGCGGGGTCATCCCGATCAAGCCGGTGGGAAGCAAGGAGGCAAGAGCGTTCGCAGTCACGCCGTACTTCCAGGCGAAGAACGTTCTCATAAGGCGCGCGCACTGGACGTCAGAGTACATCGACGAGCTGCTAAACTTCCCGTCATCGGCATACGACGACCAGGTCGACATGACGACGCAGGCGATAAGCTACATGCAGCAGACGTTCAACAGGGCGAAGGCTGCGCACAGGTTAATTATTACGAGGCCGAACATATAAAGGAGGGTTTATGGCAAGAAAGACAGCTAGACGAGGTCACAGCGTCCCGCCAGTAGCCGCGGTGAACCTGCAGGGGAAGGGCATGGACGGGACTGATGTGGTCTCGCTGCAGGACATGATCGTCAGGGACGCAAGATCGTTCCTGTACACGACGCCGGACCACACGAACCGGTTCGCGTACTACCGACTGATGGAGTCGTTCGACCCGATGCTGCAGTTCGGGCGGAATTACATAGCGCTGCTCGTCCAGAGATCGTACCTGGGCCCGCGCATGGATACGAGCGACGAGGACTACGTGGAGACGCCTGGGTTCCTGGACGATGTCAACGGCATACTGTCAGAGCTACAGCTGTCGTCGATAATCGGGGCGATCGTGAAGGACCTGATCAGGCACGGGAACAGCTTCGTGCGGCTCCGGAGGGACCAGAGCGGGAAGATCACGACAGCAGAGGTGATACCGCCGGACGCTGTAACGATCCTGTCGGAGGATGCATTCCGGGATGGGCGGAGGAACCAGAAAGTGCTGATTTCAAGACGAGATTATTTCGTCCTGAACGAGCGGAACGAGGGCGACGACAAGTACGTGGTGCACGACCCGACCAGGCCGGACCCGAAGCCGGACGACGACGGCAAGCCACCGGAGATCGTCATAGCGGCAGAGGACATGATCCACTTCGCGTGGGACGCCGAGGGGTCGCAGGTGAAGGACTCGCTCGGCAGGGACACGTACAGCGTGTGGGGGCAGTCGATCTACGACTCGGTGCTGGTATACGTCAAGGCGAAGCTGGCTGCGATAATCGATTTCGTGAGGTACATGCGGTTCGCCCTGCCACGCTGGGTGGTCAACGTCGACCTCTCGGACGTGAGGGACATGTCGCAGTACACCGGGTCAGCGGACGACCGGTTCAGGCAGGCGAGCGAGGCGATCAACAAGATCATGCAGCAGTTCTACGACAACCTGTACTACGTGGACACGGACAGGAACTCGCCGACGTACCGGAAGACGCTGCCCATCGAGCCGGATGCGTTCGTCTTCCTGTCCGACGGGTGCAGCATGGAGCAGAAGGGCGGCGGAGTGTCGGTATCGTCGAACGTGCTCGACGTGATCAAGCAGTGCGACCGTGCAATCGCAAGCGCGCTCGGAGTCCCGCTCACGATGTTCGGCTACTCCGAGGGGAACACGTATGCGACATCGAAGGTCACCGCCAAGTTCCTGGCGGCATATGGCGGCGGCCTCATAAGGCTGATAGAGTCGACGATCAAGGAGTTCCTGAGGCGCGAGTTCGAGAGGCGCAACCTGACAGCATTCGACGAGGACTGGGAGAACCTGTACGTCGAGTACGACCGGGACGATGTCGAGGAAGCGCAGATGCGCATGGACGTGACGGTCAAGGAGGCGCAGGCAGCGGGCTACCTGAGCAACGTGGTCGCGACGCTGTACGGGTCCGGTATAATCACGATGAACGAGGCCAGGCAGATCATGAGCGCCGGAACGAAGGCGCTGCAGGAGCTGACCGAGATGGAGGGAGGGGACACGCTGAAGGCGCTACAGCCGATGATCCCGGCAACCGCGCTGATGAGCCCCGAACCGACGAGGAGCACGTTCCGATCGGCGGTGGAGGAGCCGTCAGACATGGCGCCGTCGCTCGGTGACCAGGAGATCGAAGAAAGGCTGACGCTGGACGCCAAGGAGCCGAAGCTGGAGGAGCTGATACGCAGAGCGTTCCGGGACGCGCTGGAGTGGTTCGCAGACGAGCTCGCAGGACGCATCCAGGCAGGGCAGATCGAGCTCCGAGACCTGGCGAGGGCAGCAAAGGACGTGCCAGAACCGCCGGAGGACGCTGCAGGAGCAGGAAAGGGAGAGAAGGATGAGAAGTAGAAGCCGATATATATGTAGAGGATTGTAGAGGAGAGTGGATCAGGTATGAGGGTCATACTGCGACCGAGATCGTTTCTGGACAAGCTGAAGGCATATCTTTTTGAGAGGTATCCGACCTACGAGTGCACGCGCCTGGCGTTCGGCCCGGCTATGATCGAGGCGTCGAACGACGACGAGTGCCTGATGGTGCCGTACACCGAGGTGCTGTGTATATTCTGGGACAGCGGGTACTCGGCGGTGCTCAACCGGTACGAGCAGATCCTTGAGAAGATGGCCGGGTCTGGAGAGCAGGGCGCGGAGGCAGGAGGAATCGCTGGAGCAGGAGGCAGCGGAGGCAGCGCGCCAGCGAAGAAGGCGGACATGCGCATGTACGGGTAAGACAGGTCACGACGGAAGACGCAAATGATCTCAGCGCAGCAGCTCACCGACGCATTCCACCAGAAGCTGTCGATGAACCTGGTGAACGCATACGCCGCGTGCTACCAGGTCGGAGTCGAGGACGCGGCAAAGCTGGTGGAGGACAGCAAGAAGCGCAACGCGGTCATCCTGGGCTCGTACACGAAGGTGGAGTCAGGAGCGATCGGAGAGCACCCGCTGTTCAAGCTCACGGCTGAACTGCTCAAGCCGATGCGGGACCACATCGAGGCAGCGGTTGTCGCCATCCTGCAGGACGTGAAGGAGCTGTCCGGGCAGAAGGGCAAGTTCGTCGAACCGTCGGAGCTGGCGAATGTCATCCGGAATGAGATCAAGTCGCTCTGGCGCGACCAGCCAGTCACGATCCAGCGGCCTGGAAAGCGACCAGTCCAGTTCACCGTGGAGGCCTACGCGGACGTGGTCGCCCGCACGACATCCTACGCGGTGCGCAACCAGGCGTACATAAACACGATGAAGGCGAACGACCTGGCAGACGGCTGGGTATGGATCGCCATGGGCGACGAGCGCACGTGCGAGATCTGCGGCAGCCGGCACGGCAAAGTATATTCGTGGAACGACCCAGCGCCGCCAGCACATCCGGGTTGCCGGTGCCGGCCAATACCTCACTACAAGGAGGACCTTGAGAAGGCTGCGGAGGGGGTGAAGAAGGAGCGCGAGGCGAAAGAGGCGGAGGCCAGGGCCAGGAAGGCGCCTGCAGAACCGGCTGTGTAGCCACAGGCTGTTGAGGAACCACCGGCTGAGAAAAAGCCGGTTGAGGAGATACTGCCGGCCAAGAAACCTGAGCCTGAGCACGTGCCAGTGCCTGTGAAGGAGCCACCGAAGCCAGCACCAGCAGCAGAGAAGCAGGCTGAGAAGAAGCCTGAGCCTGCAAAGGAGCAGCCGGCTGTGAAGCCGGAACCGACCGGGCAGAAAGCAGCAGGCGTGATACCGATTGACACCAGCCTGCCAGGTGCGATCACGAGCCTCGACTCGATCGACGAGAGCAAGGTCGTAGGATCAGAAGAGCTGACACAGATAGTGGATCTGTTCAAGCCGAAGAGCCTCAAGAAGAAGTTGACCTACGCAGAGGAGAAGGAGTCAGAGGACGCACTGTCCGGGAAGATCTACAAGCCGAAAAAACCAGAAGCGGTGATCTCACGTGCTGTGCAAAACTATACAGGCTTCTCATACGGTCGTATAAACCAGTACTTGATAGATCCGAGCAAGTTCACCGACCCGGCGGAGTTTACGCGGATGTCGCAGTATGTACGGTATATCGACATGGCGTTCAATCAGGTCAAGCCAGCCGACAAGAAGTTCTACCTAGAGACGAAGCATACGATGCGTACAACGTGCACGATGAGGGGGAGGTTTTCACAACCGCCACGTACCAGTCTACGTCATACGACCCGACGCAAGTGCCGTACTTTGCCAAAGGCAACGACAACAAGAAGGGCGGGGTTATAGAAAAGCAGGCAGAAGACCCCTCCCTTTCAAGGGAGGGGATGAATGCCGTACGGTTTTTCAGCCTGCCGATAGCTATATATACTTTGGGTTACATCTAATCTCTGATAGTCACCCTCGGACTGAGGGGTAGAGCCTGTTGAGAGATCGGAGCACCGACTCAGTGAAGCAGGAAGCCCTGCCCTTTTAAGGGCGGGGAGGAAGTCACGGAGAAAGAAGAGGTGATATTATGAGGTGGATAATAATATTTGGTATTGTATTAATAATCATATTTGGCTCTG
>JAKPCO010000048.1 GCA_029553285.1 Methanobacteriota archaeon | reverse complement strand
CAGGGTGTTGAAACTTCTGGCTCCTCTGGGTCCTGCGCCCATCCTGTCTGCCATCTGGAGATCATCCTGATCCAGCAATGCGTTCTCCGCAGAAGTCGCTGGACGATGGAAGCGGTTGAATCTGGCATCCATCTTCATTCTCTTGTCCGTATCCACTCCCCTGTTTCTGAGGCTGGCTTTCAACAGTCCCAGATAACCCCATCCTCCCTTCTGAGTATCAATGTCTGATTCCAGAACTGGAATGACATCCCCTGCTACGCCGCTTCTGAAACGGTTGGGGGCATTCAACTGCTGTTCCAGTTGTTTTATTTCTTCATCCAGTAAGATATCCTCCTTTGTGGGCCTTGTGGGCAGGGGATACTGGCCCAACGTCGGTTCATGAGGAGTCATTCGGAATGCCCTTCGTATCGGTTCATTCCGTTTCTTTCTTAACTGCTCCAGCCTTTCCCTTGCCTCCTTTGGATCAATAAACTGTGTGATGATTGATCGGGGATCTGTTTCAGATGGAGCAAAGTCGGGAGCGCCTTCTGAAAAGGCTCTGGCGATTCCCGCCTGCCTCTGCGACTGGACATACTCATCCCGGAAGGTCTGTCTCTCAGCAAACCAACCGCTGATATAGGGAGACGCGTAGTATCCTGCCACCGCTCCTCCCACTGCCGCACCTGCGGACAATGCCCATGTTCCCGCCATGCCCAGTCCAGCAGCACTTCCCAGCATGGCTCCCGCCTGTCCCAGACTGGCACCAGGACCCAGTTGCGGAATCGCATGGGACAATTGGTGAAATAATCTCTGTGTGTCTGCGATATTGGGCGGTCTTACTTCATCATCACCCTCTCCCCCTCCCGCCGCTGTTCTTCTTCCCCTTCTTCCTCCTCCACCTCTCCCTGTCGAACTTCCCGCATCGATATCCGGTGCGGTTCCTCTTTCATCAAACGGTGAATAGAAAGCCTCTCTTGCGGCAAGGGCTTCCAACGCGGATTGTCTTCGGGCCTCATGTATTTCCCTCTGCCTGTTCCAGTATGCCAGGTTCTCATCGGACATACGGGGAACAGAAGCCATCAGTTCCTCTTCCCTCCTCCTGGAACTGATTTCTGCTTCCTCCCTCCACTTCTGCCACTGAAGACTTCTATCCAGATCGGTTTCAAAATCGGGGACTTTAGGCTCCAGCATCCACTCCAGGTCGGAAGCCTTGATGAAGCGACCTCCCTCTCCCCTCCACCGGCCTGTGGCTTCGTCGTACCGTGGTCCGGTCGCTTCCTGCTGCTTTGCGTCCTTGCTGACCAGGGCTTCAAGGACGCGAACGATATCCTGGATGCCATCAGCCTGTTTCTGTTCGGCCTGATTACCCTGCTGATCCCCGGCATTGGGAGATCCAGAGGACCAGTCAGGGGTGATCCCCCCTGATTCCAGGTGGATGCTCATGCTTGGGTCATTTGCCACAATTCTTGCCTCTCGGTTAAAACGCGATTCCCGCCTCTCTGTTGCACGATCTCTTCTTTCCGGTATCCTGATAGCCATCGACTCCTGATCGTGGCTAGTAGGGCCGTTTCCGGCCTTTCTAGACCCGTTCCAGGAGCCGATGACCCAGATCACCCGTCCATCCGAGACGGGTTAGGGAAGGCTTAGGGTGCTTACCCTACGGGGTCCGACGACGGAATTCCGTCACCGTCCCTCCCCAGACGCCCCACGAACTCCAGGCAGTCCAGATCATGTTTTTGTTCACCTCTCCTGTTTCCGTTCGCACATGCCGGGGACTCATTTCCTGTCCGGTGTCATAGAGGTTGATGCTCAGTCCTCCCGCTGAAAAGTCAGTGAGGTATTGCCGTACCAGCCGGGCCACATCCCCCAGCCTTGCCGCCCCTCCGATCCAGTTGCCGTAAGGGTCCGAAGCAGACTTGTGAAACAGACCGAACTCAATGGTGATTCTCTGGAGGTAAGCCCCTCCTCCCGCACCGTAGGGGGTGCAGAGGGGATACCGGATCTGAAGAAGGTAGTTCACGAAGTCCTGATAGGGTTCAAAGAACTCCTGAACGATATTGGTGTTCCGGTCGTTGAACTTCACCAGAGGAGATACGATTGCCTGTACCCTTTTGGCAATCGCATTGGCCACTAAAGTCTGTTCGGCTGAAGGCATCTGCGATCCTCGTCAGGAAGCCAGGGCATCTGCAATCACCGCGCCCGCACCGTAGCTGGGAAGAAGGATGTTATGGTATCTGGCGAAGTAGGTCTGGAATACGCCAGCATGGTCGTTGCTCATCGTCCCGTACCAGTAGTCATTCAGCACAGGAGGGGTACTCCCCGTCATGTATGCGACAGGGTAATACCCGTTCAGGTCGGTCAGTTCGGCAAGTATAATCTCATCGACGTAAATCTCTCCAGGGACGGTGACCGCACAGTTCTCGATGGAGATAACCACTGAGTCTATTCGGGGGTCCAGGCAATTAAACCCCAATCCGGTGCGAGTCCAGACTACGGGAGCCGTTCCAGAGGGCCAGGAAGGTATTTCTCTCTTGAATACCAGAGATTCATTTATGTACACGCAAACGTCCAGAGACATCTCGGTTGCGGCATTGTCGAACCCGTAGAAGAGATTGAGGAAGTATTTCCTCCCTTTGGAAAACTTAGAGGGGTCTAAGGATTGTTGGAGTAACGGTCCAGCGGACGCTCCGGTTATCTTTACAGATTTAGATCCTGTCAAAGAGACTGGGGATAAAGTAATAGTCGTCCCCCATTGTGAGAACGTATCCCAGTTCGACGGCCTTCCAGTCGAGGTCTGTAGCTCAAAACCTCCGTTTTTCACCAGGGTCTTAGAACTGTTCGACGACAATACCGGGAATGTTCCAAGGACCCCTTTCTTTTCATAATTGGGATTTCCCACATTGTCGTTGTCGGGATGGTATTCGGCCCTTAATTCTAAAATCTCTTCTCCGACAGTCTGATCCACACAGACACACCGGAATCCATTTACTTCGCTGTCTATGGCATCCCCTCTCACCTGTGAGACAGAATCACCCAGGAGAACGTC
>JAKPCO010000016.1 GCA_029553285.1 Methanobacteriota archaeon | reverse complement strand
AATCTGCCGTAGTACCCATTATTCTCTGGCCGAAAACGCCCAATCCCGATAAACCTCCCAGCCTGTTCAAGGTGGTGCTTGAACACGTCGGGCGTGATGATGTCATCCAATATAATAAACTCAGCATCCCCCATCCACCTCGGGATCTCTGGGAAGCACTTCCTCACGCGCTTTTTCCCGCCACGCATCCCGTCCGATGGCACATAGTACCAGACACCCTGCACCTCCGACGCGAGAATCGGTGCGCCGTCATGGTCATAGATCGGCATGGGGGAGACGACGACGAGCCCAGCGGTGAAGTGCTTCGTGTAGGTCGTCTTGCCGTGTCCAGGTATCTGGACCGCCAGGTACCTCGCGGCGTTGACAACACAATTTTTCAGGGCCATCGGCGGAACGAACACCTGGCCCCGTTCATCCACGTGCATCCTCTCTCTCCAGGTGCGTGCCTCGTAATCGTCTGCCAGCTCCCGAGAGAGCCTTGGCACCTGGTAGTACCTGCTCTGAGAGAGCGGCGCCACCGACACAAGCCGAGCTAGTACACGCCTCATCTCACTCCTCCACCTCAATGTGGCACATAGGACGGTCCATGTACCGAGCCACGTCCATGCCAGCCTCCTCCGCTGCCTCGAAGACCTCTGGCCTCAGAGCCCGGACACACGTCCGACCATGTCTACAGCTCTCATAGAACGGGCAGTACGTCCTGTCGCCATAGATTGGACGACCACGTCTACCCACAACCGATGTAGCGCTCAATGATCTGAATAGCCTCGTCCGCACTGTATGGCACCCCCGTCGTGTAGCCCACACCCCCCAGATACGCCAGCCACTCGTCCTGTTCGCGAGTTAAACGTCCACCTCGCACCTTCATCTCGAGCACGAGCCCATGGCTGCCAGCGGTGGGAACAGGTAACCAGATGTCCGGCACCCCTCTCCGATTGCCCATGCGCTTCGCCTTCACAGCAAGCCCAACCGGCAACCTGACGCCGTTTAGCGTCGCAAATAGGTACCTAAGACAGGGGTACCGACCCTCCACGGCGCGCGCCCAATCAAACACGGCGCACTGCTCCTGATACTCAGAAGGGTACAGTGTCGCCACTATCCACCTCTCCAGCCCCCGCATCCCTCACCGAGGCATACGTGATGATGCTCTGCGCCACTACACTCAGGTTGTCGATCACGATGCCACCGGACAACACCTTGTGCTGGTTGCGCAGCGACCCCGCGATACCAACAAGGTCACCAGCGCGCAGGGTGCCAGCCTCCAGCGCCGTGCGACCGAACGCGGTGATCTTCATCCAGGTAGTCACAGCCTGCATCGCGCCGTCGCGCCACTCCTGGTGCCGACAACCGAGATCGATGACGCACCAGTCTCCACCCTTCTTCCCCTTTCGCACCTCTGGGGTTTTTCCTACAACACCAACCAACATGACGTGATTCATACGTCTTCTCCTTCCCACCCGTCCCACGAGGGCCTCTTGGCCGCACGCGGTAGACGCGAGTACGCTAGCTGTGCGCTGTGCGCGATCTTTAACAGGTTCTCCCTAGCCAAAGCCAGAAGCCAGTCTCGCCCCGTTACGGGGTCCTCCGTGTTGATTGCCATGACTAGCTCGATGCAGTACTTTGTGGCGGCGTACACGTGTGCGTGCCAGGGCAGTATGTCCGCAAGATCAACACCGTCAGCGAGCGTGTATTTGCGAGCCGTGCTCTCGATGTGCGCTGTCATGGCTGCGGCGGAAAACTCGTTCCACTCATCCACCATACTACTACTCATTCTTCTTCTCCTTCCCAGGTTCCTTCGCCCTGGTGAGCTCCGCCCCTCTGTCCTGGAGCCGCACGAGGTGCATCAGGAGCTGATCCCGCTGGCGCTGAAGCCAGTCGACGATCACCTGCACACGGGCAACCTCGGCATCTATGACCTTGATCTGCTCCTCAGACGACGCCCCCCCGATCCCGCCTGCCATCGCCACGCCGCCCAGGCTCAGCAGGACGACCACCATTGCCGCGATCATGGATCTCCTCATACTCAACCTCCTGTTTTGGTCTCCACTCTGTCGTTGGCCTAAACCGCACTCCGTTCTCCAGCACGAATGACCTGATTAACCCGTTCGGGTTGACCCGAGGGTCCACCCAATTCTTCGCTTTGACGATCTCGATCTCGTTCCGGCGTAAAGCTAGCGCCAGTCTTGGTTTGTGAAGGGAGAAGGACCCCCCCACCCCAGTGGCACGCTCCCCGAAGCCCTTCTGGGTGCACACGGCGCACACGGCCCCCTTCAATGCGTCGTGTATAGCCGCAAGCTCGGCGGAGATTCTCCAAAATTGGTCGTGGACCTCGAGAAAGTCTATTATGTTGAGCACTGGTTTATCAGCAGCTTCCCCCGGCACAATGACGTCGGCAAAGCCTTGCGATCTCTCGTACACCTGCATGTTCCAGTCAGCCGGGGTAATGTCCTGAAACATGCTAAGGCGCTTCAGAAACTCCTCCTCGCCCATCTCCGAGGAGAAGTAGTGCACATCGAACTTGTCCATGTTCGCCCGAGCCAGCGACAGAGCCCACGCGGTTTTACCCGC
Organism: Methanobacteriota archaeon; assembly: GCA_029553285.1. Lineage (GTDB taxonomy): Archaea > Halobacteriota > Methanosarcinia > Methanotrichales > Methanotrichaceae > Methanothrix_B. The sequence continues at coordinate 5,281 of JAKPCO010000016.1, read as the reverse complement.
ATTGGTCTCCCCTGCGAGGAGGATGATGTTGCCTGGGTAGATCTCTGCGAGCCGGTGCTCCCCGAGGGGCATAGTGATGTTGCAGGGACGGGAGGCAGCGCCGCCACGCAGGTCTATGCGGTACACCTCTCTGTCGGGCCTGCGATAACGTCCAGCCGAGACAGAGTCTCTCACGATGAGCCCACGCTGAACCATCCTGTGGAGAAGCTGCCTGACAGCTTCCTTGTCCGCTGGCATCGTGATTCCGAGGTCCTGGTAAAGCTGCGTGGATGAGAACACACCAGTGACCGACGACACCCACTCACGCACCATACGCGCGACCTCAGCGTAGTGCGACTCAGAGCTCGTCGCTAGGCGAGCCTTTGCGGATTCTAGCTTTTTGGCAACTTCCTCTTCAGGGAACGGAGGGTCACAGGCCCGCGCCAGCGCCTGCAACGTCGTGAGAACGTTCTCCTCCGACATCCCACCGCGCAGCAGGGAGAGTGCTGTGTGGTAAAGGTCGTTGTCACGTTGGCCCTGCACATAAGCTAATTTACGTGCCGGCTCTCTCGACACATCCTCGTCACCACCACCCGACAGGAGCCTCAGAATGGACTCAGGAAGTTCGGCGGGCTTGCACCGGAGAGGTGTTATCTGCCAATAGTACTGCACCCCCCCTGTGTTCACAGATGGGGGGGCGACAACCATACCGCCCTCACCGCGGCAGTCTGCACCGCCGATGAAATGGGCCATGTTCCGCAGGCCGTCCTTGTAGGCGAACCAATAGTGTCTCCCACGAGGCGTGACGACTATCGGCGTGATGTAGCTGTCACCGATGGCGTCTGTCATGGCCTCCACAGCCTGTTGGGTGTCACAGTCGATGACGAGCAGGTTAGAGATCCTCCCTGTCACGACACCTACCTGCGCCGTGGGCCACCTCCTCCACCACTCCTCGACCTCCTCTACCGAGGCCCTGCGACCCTGGAACTCTCGCCATTTGATCAGAGCGGTCTTTGACGACGATACAGGTATCACGCTGTATCCGTGATCGAGATACCACTTAGCTGCCCCCAGGCAGCTCTGAAACGGACTGCTCACAGAGCCCCTCCTCATGGTCTTCAACGTATAGTTGACAGTACAAACGCAGCTCCCTACTCGTCCACCCACACTGAAGCACTCGATCTTTGTTCCTTAAAGCCTTTATCGCCGCCCTGTCCTCATCAGACAGACCAGTCGTACGAGTGGGCCTGAATGACGCCCACCATTCAGCCAAAAAAGACCGCCCCGTAGAGCTCGTCGGGGCGGGTAGGGAGGGTATGACATGGCCCATGTCTCATTATATACACCAACCCGCGCGCGAAGTCAACTAGCATGATATACCCACCCTGTACTGTACATTTGACGAGCTCTAAACACAGCCTCCCTTACATCCTCCACGCACGCAACTGCTTGTCATACCTCACGATTATAGATCCTTGCCACACACGTCATAGTGTGGTATATTGTAGTATACACTCATTCGGAAGGAGGTAACTATGAGAAAAGACGATCGGGTTAGGGTTATGGATCAGGCCGAGGAGTACATGCTCACACGGCGTTATCTGAATCGCCGGGTCTATGAGGACCTCTATGCCCACCACAGGTATGGGAGAGGGCCTCGTGGGTACATAGAGGTCTGCCGCGTCACGGCCCAACCACGAGGGGGGGTACGGCAATGAGGTACCCGTACTATCGATTCACGTGTCATTTTCTGGATCGGAAAGGACGCGATTTGTCCGACCTCGAGGCCGCCAAGCGGTGGCTCGCCCACTTCCGCTCGAAGGGTGTACCAGCCTGCCTTACCTGCCGCAAACACAGTAATAAGGGGAACATGTACGATGTGTGGGTGTGGGGCGACGAGCATGTCTCGGAAGACACGGCGCCGAACTCAGAGCGTCTGAAGGGGACGATCATAGACGAGTGCTGCGGGTTCTCGGCACTGCTTGAGGAGAGGAGGGGTTCATGACAACAACAACATATGCAACTGTAACAATCAAAGTCGAGTTGTCCTCCGGGAGGTCGTGGGAGGACAAGATCTTAGTCGAGATCACAAAAGCCGATGGGGATCGAGTGCCTCACCTCAGATCTTACTGGCCAACCACTAGTCGGCCACGCACGACAGCCATAGAGCCGTACCTCGTCAATCTATACAAACAGACGCCATCGGTGCTTCGTGACTGGGTCGATGCCGACCACGCTGCGCTCAGGCGTGGGGTGAAGGGGGAGTAGTTATGTCGCCCACCATAACTCTCACGTGGGATGTGTCCCTGAGTCTGGGTGAGCTTGACTATACAGGCACCCTCACGATCAGGGCGTTCATCGAGTACGATGAGGAGTGGACATGGAGGGGAGGCGTACTCCGGTACGTCCCCTACGTGGACAGAATCCACGTTGACACCGTAGGGCTCCCACCGAGCCTCGGGGAGGCAATCACCAAGTCAGTGACCGCTATGTACACCACAGATCGTCAGGTCCGGGAGCTCATCGACAGCCAGGCTCTGCAAGCGCACGCCAGAGAGGTAGAGGAACTTCGGTGGGGTCTATGAGGAGGTGCGTATGAGATTCAGCCTATTCATCGTCTGCGCTATGATCGCGGTCGGTGCCCCCATCGAGTGGCCCCTGTGGAAGGCAGCCCTATGGGGGATCTGCTGGACAGCTCTCGGGGTGGTCCTCGTGAGACCATTGATAGGAGGCTACAATGTCTAGACCACGTGGAGGATACCGCGTCGGCGAGCTGACAGTCCCCAGCGTCACGACAGTAATTTCCAGGTATAAGGACTCCGGCCCACTACTCTACTGGGCATTCGAACAGGGTAAAGCGGCGGAACGTGGAGAGATCGAGTCTCTATATGATAAACGAGACGAAGCCGCGGACGCTGGCACGCTAGCCCACCAACTCGTCCAAGCTCATCTGGAGAGCTCCCCTGCGCCCGATCTCTCGGAGTACCCGGAGGACATCGCCGCTCAGGCGATGCAGGGGTATGAAAACTACCTAAAGTGGGAGCGCTCCTCGACGATCACCATCCTGTACCAGGAGATCCCCCTAGTCAGCAGTACATACGGGTACGGTGGGACGATCGACGCTGTCGGAACTGACGTGGATGGGAACATGATCATTATCGACTGGAAGACAAGCAACAGCGTGTACCTGGACCACCGTATCCAGCTCGCCGCGTATGGCCATCTGTGGCGAGAGAATTACCCTGACCAGCCCATTACGGGAGGGTATCACCTATGCAGGTTCTCCAAGAGTTTCGGCGACTTCTCGCATCACTACTGGAGCGACCTCAGCGGGGAATGGGAGTATTTTCTAATACTGCTCGAAGCATTTAAGCGCGAAAAGATATTAAAAAAACGATCATAGGAGGAGATCATGGGAGAACTCATACCGTACAGCGACATCGAGCGTATGGCGCATGCCGTGGCTAAAAGTGGCCTGTTCGGGATCGATACCCCTGAGCAGGCTCTGGCACTGATGCTCATTGCTCAGGCAGAGGGGAAACATCCAGCGGTAGCAGCTCGTGACTACCACGTGATCAAGGGACGCCCCACCCTCAAGGCTGACACGCTGCTTGCCAGATTCATCGAGGCTGGCGGGAAGGTGGAGTGGCACACCTACACCGACACCGCTGTGTCAGCCACATTCTCGCACCCTTCTGGCGGGACGGTGACAATAGATTGGGACATCAAACGGGCCGAGCAGGCAGACCTGCACGCGCGGGACATGTGGCGGAAATACCCGCGCCAGATGCTCCGGGCCCGTGTCATCTCCGAGGGTGTGCGCACGGTGTATCCCGGCATCGCTGTTGGCGTCTATACGCCCGAGGAGGTCATGGACTTCGAGGATGCGCCACGCCCTCGACGCACGACCGTTGTGATGCAGCCGGAGCCCATCCCGGAGCAGCAGGTGGACCAGCCACAGCCGCTTCCTGCTCCACAGGACGACATCTCTGATTTGAAGGCTGCCTTCGAGGCCGCTTGTGCCGAGCATGGTATCGTCGGAAAGAACTTAGCGTCTTTGAAGCGATTCATCTTTCAGCGGCCGCCTACGCGAGTAGAGTTAGAGGAGGCGCTGGCGCAGCTTGACGAGCATATCGAGCACTGGACAAAAGCGGTGCGGAGCAGAGAGTAGAGAAAACACCCAACGGCGCAGCAACAGCCACCGCAGGCCGAGGACATCGCCGGTCTCAAGGCAACGTTCGAGGAGGCTTGTGCGGAGCACGGTATTACAGGCAGAAACCTTGCGTCGTTCAAAAGGTATCTATTCAACAAACCTCCTACCCGTGCAGAACTGGAGGAGGTGATTTCTCAGTTGGATAAGAGAATCGAGCTGTGGACAGAGGTCATTGCACAGGCTAACAGGGAGGCTGAGAACAATAGCGTATCTTAGCCAGTCAGCTAAGAGGAGTTTCTGGTGGAGGCGGGTGATCCGGCGCTGGAAAACCTGCAAATGGAAGTAAAGAGGTTCAGGGCAAAGAAGGTTGAGCTCCAGAAACAGTGGAACGAGCTAGTTGCGAAGAACGCAGAATGGGTCAAGAAAAACAGCTAGGATCGAGATTGTTTCGGAAGAATGGTGGGGCGAGACATCTCGCCCCTTTTTTTATATGGCTTACATCCCCTAGTGCAGCCCCGCCCGTCACGCACTTGCTCGCCGTGAGAGTGAATGGGACCTCTCTGCCGTCGGGCCGGAACACCTTATTCTTGGACCCCTCGGTCGTCCCCGTTTACGCTTGACAGGGAGATGGATCACTTCGGCCGTATCCATTCTGTGCCTCCAATAATCACTCTATCCCGCCGATCTTGCTGATGGACGATACTTCAACCCCGGCGATCTTGCTCACAGAGGACTCGTCGATACCGGCTATTTTCCTAAACAGCACCGGGCATAGACCGGTGGTGTCCATGAGCGCGAGAACTTTTGTACCGGCGTCTGCATAGACGTCGAATGACGACACGCTCCCGGCGCTGTAGTAGGCTAGTTGGACAGAGAAATAAGCGCCCCCATATGATGTCTCTAGCAGCTCTACATACCTAGTCGCCGTGGCGATGGAACTGCTATGCCGCGCTACAATGAGGTGAGGAGCAATCGGCTGGGTGACGGTAAATGCGCCAACCCGATATGTGTCCACCGCCTCCGCTGTCGATGGTGAATCGTTGTATAGACCACGGATAGAGACCAAGAGCGCCCCAGTCGTTATAGAAGACGAGTAGGTGAATGTATAGCTGGAGCTCTCCGACCCATCGGCCACCCGTATATAGGTGG
>JAKPCO010000011.1 GCA_029553285.1 Methanobacteriota archaeon | reverse complement strand
TGGCAGGAGAGCTCGCGCTCGAGGCCTGCACTGTTGTGAACAGAACTGTTCAAAGTATTCGAGACAGTTGAGCACGTCCCTCGCCAGGACAAAGCGCATTGCGGCTCCGCATAAAAGCATTGGCAAATTCTGCACACTGTCTCGCACCGGGACCTGGGGGTGGCGAGCGCGCCGCGCTGCGGAGCGGAGCCGCTCTCACTTTCTGTGGAGCGGCGGAGCGATGCACTTAGCGCTGCTGCGAGCCCGTATCACTCGCATACGAAATCGATATGCTGCGGCCGCGTGACGAACGCCTCCCGCGCCCGGACGCGCATTTTCGCTGCGAATTACTCTAAAAATTGATAGCGGTGAGGCTCATGCCGGTAAGAATGTGGTACTACTCGCGCAAAAAATCGGCAACGGGAGGCGCTACTCAACTGCCTCGCCCTCGTCGTTCCAGCTCTCCTCATCTTCGGGAAAAAGTGCATCATCGAGCCTTGTGGCGCCATCGATGGACACAGGATAGAACCCGGAAATGTTAATCGCTCCACCCTGTCGCTCGATCTCCTGCCAGAGTATCCCCTCAGCCTCAGAGAGCTGAGCCTCTGAAGGTTCCTTAGCGTCGACTGGTATCGGTATCAGAAACCATCCCTCTGGTGTGCGGACAAACCGCACGCCGGCGACTTCGGGGACGCATCCGCGGCCCCAGGGCCAGTCCGCACGCTTCAGGACTCCGTAGCAATCCCAGACGTCGATTGCCCAGCCGGAATAAATGAGATCGGGGAGGATTCCCATCTCAGATCACCTCACTGCTCTCTGAGGAGCTCTGCGCGGTCTCTGCACTGTCCAGGGCCCACACCAGTGGACAGCCCGCCGCGATCCAGTCTCGCACCACTGCGTCTTTGTCAATGCACCACTCAGGACAGACTCTCTCGATCTCTCCCGTCTTCGCATTTTTGTGTACGTCCAGATCGATCTTCAGATAGTGATTCAGGCCCCATCTTGGCACACGTACCGTGATCCTAGAGCTCTCTCGGAATAGACCAGTACGCTCTGCTATCCTGCGGGCCTCATCCTCATCAATCGCGCAGCTCACAGCGAGATTCCAGTTGTATCTGCACATATCATCCACCCTGCGATGGTCTAGGTTAGGTACATCAAGCTCCTTTCTTACGCGATCGAGGAAGTCCAGGCCTAACCGCACGTCCTCGGCTCTCCACGCTGCCACACGCTCTTTGCCATCTTCATTGGCCTCGAATTTTATCTCAAAGTTCACGTTCATCGCCTCATCGTTGTCCGTTATTCAATTCGCGCCCATAAAACGGGCATTCGCGCCGAGGGTTGTTAAGAGGGATTACGTACGGGAGGCAAAAATAGCCCCTCGGTGTCGCGGCCCGTGGATGGGATCAATCCCATCCATCTGGCTTGAAGCTCCTCCGCTCCGCGGGTTTAGGCTCGGTGAACGCCGCTCTTACCATCTTCTTGTGTCGACATTCCTTACCGAACTGGCCCGCGGGACAAGTGCATGTTGTCGCGGTGGTGAAGTAGTACTTCGAGCCATCACGCGACCGAACAAGCGCCTTGCCCTCAGTGAGCCGGATTATATCCGCCCGCGTATTGGGCATATTCATAACCCGCGCCCATGCCTCCACAGCCTTTGCATCCTGGCTCACCGGAGCCACGCCCTCGAAGAGAATCTTTCCAGACATTTTGATCCATCCTCCAATAGAATACTGAGTATTCCAAAGTATATAAGATTTACGACTAAGTAGATAGGTATATATACGTAAAAGAAAGAGTAGAATACATGCCAGACGAGACCAGAAAAATTGGAATTTCGCTCTCAAACAAGACCTATGAGCGAGTAAAAGAGCTTGTGGAGAACAATCCACGGTATAGAAGCATCTCGCATTTCGTAGAGTATGCGGTTTTGAAACTAATCAGCGAGGAAACCGGCGAGGTGGTAGTAAGATGAGCGAGATGAACCCGCTCACCCGCACCACGGAGAATGGATCAAGTAAGGAGCTTGATCTTCAAGCTCTTAAAGATGCTGCTTACCGCACCGGCAACCTGCAGCTCGCTGCACAGATCGCTCAGTTATGCGATGAGCATGCAGCGCTTAAAAACGAGATCAGCGAACTCAGAAAGGCGCTTGAAGATCTCAATGACTCACTGTTAATTGAGATCGCTCGTGACCGACAGCGCATTACTGCACTGGAACGCCCTGTATTCGGCCCGAATGCGCGGGCGAGGATCGATGAGCTCCATGGACTCATGCGGAAACACCGCTTGCAGCAGATCACTTTCTCTGAAGCGGCTAAGCTGCTCGATATCACGCGGCAGCGAGCAAATCAGCTCAAGCCGCTCATTGAGGATGATGACCGTTTCGTTCTCGTCAAAGACCCTCATCATGACCAGCGCATCCTGATACGATTAAACACTCAGCAAAACTTGACCAAGTCAAACCGTAAAATTTGACGGTTTACAGTTTCAGGACAAAACCGATAGCCGCTGAAAAATGCTCATCTTGACTGTGATGTTCGGTCAAGAAATTTGATTAGAGTTAGTGTGGAATAGGAATAGAAAGAAGAGAGATGTATATAAGCGATAGCGATTTTGTGGTGGTCATGAAAGAAGAGACAAAACCGTAAAGTGTAAAATTTGACGGTTTACTTTACGGTATTTTTTGAGGACGTTCAAATTCGCAATCAGATGGGCGAGGTTCAGATATTATAAGGAATAAAAAGAGCTCATAAAGAGCTCGCGAGGTGACCCTTATGTCAGGAAATGAGTTGAGCCGCGAAGGAATAAATACTTTCGCGTCGTCGTCATATGAGTTTCGGAGTCTTCTGGATAGAATCGAAGAGCTCGAGAACCGCATCGCGGAATTGGAGGAGAGATTGTTAGTTGAAATCGCGAGGGATAGAAAAAGGTTGACAGCTTTAGAGAGGCCCGAGTTGGGGGAGCTGGCGAAAGCCAGGCTCGATCAGCTTCATTACGGAATGCGAAGAAATCACGTCGCACAGATCAGTTTTTCCGGAGCTGGCAAGATGCTCGGGATCAGTCGACAGCGAGTTTATCAGCTC
>JAKPCO010000110.1 GCA_029553285.1 Methanobacteriota archaeon | reverse complement strand
TTGGCTACCCCGGTGAGAGGTCTGGATGTCTTCTTCGTGGATAACCGTTAATCCATTTTGCCGCCCTGGGAGATGGTTTTTGTTAATTCTGCTTGGTTTTATCTGTTCCGCTCGTCTATTTCCTGTTTCTTTCCTATTTTGTGCCTATTCCTATCTATGAGACAGCCAACCTCATGACCTTTATGACATTGAAGACAAACTGCCGAAACATAGCGTCGATGGCATTGATGACGATCATTGTGAACCGGGTCTGAGAGGCGGCATGGTGAAGATGAGAGATCCCGAAATACTGCTCCACCAGATACCTGAACCGGGCGATGATCATGTTCCTCTCCCTCTCCGCCGGCGTCAAGCGGCCACCCCTTGTGTCCTTCCTCATGATCCCGTCCTCGATACCGTTGAGATGAAGAAAGTCCCGGTTCTCTTTCCCATGATAGCCCTTGTCGGCATAGACGATTTTGATGGGCTCCTGGGTATGCATGCTCTCCGCCACACAGAAGGTGAGATAGGGACTGTCAAGATGGGAGGCGGGGGTTATCTCCGTGGCCATGAGGAAACCATGGTTGGTCTCCACGCAGGCATGCTCCTTGAAACAGAAATGGGGACCACCATCACGGATCGTCCAGTCGGAATTGAGATCCCGGGAGAATTTCCTCACCTTCCCGTTACGATCCAACTTCCCCTCGGGGGTAGTCCTCCTCTCCCGTTCCTCCTGGAGTTTCTCCTTACTCATGGGTTTCGAGGCCGACTTGACGAGTCTCGCGTCCACGGCTACTCCAGAAGACAGGGAGAAACCGAAGGCGGCGATCTGGTTGATGAGCTCCGAGTTGATCCTCCTCATGAGATCCTTCCCCAGGCGGCTACGGAAGCGGGCGAAGGTCGAATGATCAGGTGCGGCTTCATGGAAGGAAAGACCCAGGAATCTCCGGAAGGAAACCCGATCGTTGATCTGAGTCTCCAGCTCCTGGTCGGACCTGATGCCGTACCACTGCCCCAGGAGGAGGTACTTGAAAAGGAGCAGGGGTGGATAGGCGTTATTCCCTTCGTCCTCCTTCCCCACGGGGTATCCCGCAGTGATGATCTCCTCCACCCTCTCCCAGTTGATGAGGCTGTTGATCTTATCCAGTCTCTCCACGGCCTGGTTT
>JAKPCO010000066.1 GCA_029553285.1 Methanobacteriota archaeon | reverse complement strand
GGGAAGACGAGGTGAGACGTGAGCGAGAAATACTACAAAGTCCTGATGAACGGCAAGAGCTTTCACGGCGGTAGCCTTGAATGGTCGCTACCGAAGGGCGACAAGCCTGGCAAGTGGCATGAGGCCAAAGGCGTGCTGTCGTTGTGCGGCAACGGACTGCACATTACTAAAACGCCGATTGTATGGTGGGAGGACGAAGCGGAGTGTTTCGAGGTCGAATGGGCTGGCGAAAAGATCGACGGCGACAATATGGCAGTCGTTAGAAAGTGCCGCCTTGTGCGGATGCTCACAGATGAGGACCTTTGCAAACTGGGCATCTTCCGAAGCGGTTCGCACGAGGTTAAGAGTGGAACCGTGGCGGCTTCTGGCTCTGCGATCGTGAGGGCTTCCGATTCCGCGATCGTGAAGGCTTATGGCTCCGCGATTGTGAAGGCTTATGGTTCCGCGATCGTGAAGGCTTATGGCTCTGCAAGCGTGATGGCCTATAGCTCTGCGATCGTGAGGGCTTATGACTCTGTGAGCGTGACGGCTCACGACTTTACGATCGTGAGGGCTTATGACTTTGTGAGCGTGACGGCTTATGGTTTCGCGAGCGTGATTGCTTCTGGCTCTGTGACCGTGAGGGCTTACGACTCTACTATCGTGAGGGCTTATGGCTCTACGAGCGTGAGGGCACGATCGCATTCGACGGTCAATACCTATTTGGCAGAGCCAAATGTCGAGACGGAAGGACACGCCGTGCACATTGACCGTTCGGTGCTTCCGCCGGTCATTAGGACAGGATGGACAAAGAGCTAACCATTCGTCGGTCAAACATCCTTTCTTAACCAGGAGAGTTCGTCATGAAAGAGGACACAGCCTGTCAGCGGTTCCTGCGAGCATACCAAAACTGGATGCTGCATGAGGGGGGCGACCTGTTGACTGAGATAGCCAATTCAAAACCGGGGGCGTCGATTCTGAGCCATTCGGCATTCAACATCTTCATGGCCGGATGGCGCAAGCGAGAAGAGGAGTCAAGAAATGGAGTACAGTTCCAACTGCCCGATGTGCGAGAAGCGGATCGGGAAGCCAGATCGTAAGCGGCACTTCTACTACAACACTGAAAAGCAGGTCGGATTCTGCCACAGGTGCGGATACCGGCACAAGGGCAAGATCGTACTGGATGAAACAGCTCCCATACGCAGCGAGTGGAAGGAGAAACTGAAAAATCCTGAAGAGTTGTACGATCTGCTGACCACCGGCAGGAACAGCATTCGCGTAGCCGCAGCCGCAGGATATCTCTCCAGCCACCACATCTCTCCCTACAAAGCAGGGTGGACCTACCGCGTGATGTTGGATGGAATGTACATGGTCTTTCCAGTCTACCGGGGTGAGGAGATGATCTTCTGGCAGAAGCGGGCACTGTTTGAGAAGCGGTTCATCAACCAGCCTCTTGTGCCCAAGCCGTTGTTCTGGACGAATGAAGTGCAAACAGGACCTACCGTACTGGTGGAATCATGGACGAATGCAGTTCGAGTTGCTCCGTTTGCCCGTACCGTAGCTATCTTTGGCAAATACCTGGACGAAGACCGTGCCAGGATCATTGCCCAGAGTGGGCAGAAGGTCCTGGTGCTGCTGGACTACGGGGAGTACCACAACGCCCTGAAGATCGAGAGGCAACTCAGGAGGCTGGGTCTGAACGACGTATACGCTCACCAGATGCCCTCTGAGAAGGACCTCTGCGAGATTTCAGATTCCCAGGTTCAGGAAATCCTTGATGAAGGGAGGAAGTGGCTTTGACCAAAAGAGAGTTGAAGAAGTTGAAGTATCTTCAGAAACACGTACCCGATGCCATCAGGGAACTGAACCAGATGTGGGAGGAACTGATTCCGGCCAGGGAATATATCAACAGACT
>JAKPCO010000062.1 GCA_029553285.1 Methanobacteriota archaeon | reverse complement strand
ATGCATGTACCTGGCAGTACGTCTTTCACAGAGGGTGTACAGCGGACATCTCTTATTGCAAATAACGGAGCAGAGCTGTCTGGCGATGTTCCAGGCAGGCACATCAAACTTCCAGAGGTATATATTTAGCCTTAGCTCTTATGTATTCAGCAACTTGAAGTACATGCATACTGGTTGCTGAATGCACTCATTCGCTCGCCAGTAGCGCATAACAGGACCGGTGCCTATGCGAGCAAGTTATGAGATTATAAGAGCGTCAATCTTAAGGATGATACGAACGTCATGCTTTCGGGAATTCCAGATGATGGGAGGATCACCAGCTGCAATTGAGATCGGTCTCGCAGGACATGTGCATTTGAGCCCGCCAGATACATGCTATCACCGGAGCGGCGAAAGCTCTAACACTAGGATATCTCGAGGAGACTTCTTGAAGCTGAGGGATCATGTTTGTATTCCAAGATGGCGAAATGCGCCCCATGGCTGATAGGGTCGGGCTTGAAGGGTATTCGGACAGGATCAGAGGGTGAAAGGCTGTGAAGCTCGAGGAGATTCGCCCGGGCATTGCCCTGCGCGGTGTGATCCCGGACAGCACTGTGACTGTGGTGAGTGTACAGTGGCACGGTGCAAACGCACTGGGCATGATCTACAGGACACCAGCGGGGCGTGTTGCTGAGGAGATCCTCTACAGGGAGGATGAGCTGCGCCTTGAGCCAGCTGAGGAACGCCATTGGAGCTTCGGTAGAGATGGACATCTATTCCGCCTGGTATCTGAGGCGCACAGGATCAGAATGGCATATCTCTTCGACCCGATGCTTGCGGTGCACACATCCCTCGTCGAACCCCTGCCCCACCAGATATCAGCAGTTTACGGGATCATGCTACCGCGCCAGCCTCTGCGCTTTCTTCTCGCTGACGATCCAGGTGCGGGGAAGACGATCATGGCCGGACTTCTGATCAAGGAGATGATGCTGAGGGAGGATCTCCACAGATGTCTCATAGTCTGTCCTGGAAGCCTGGCGGAGCAGTGGCAGGATGAGCTGTATCAGCGATTCCACCTCCACTTCGAGATACTGACAAATGACAAGCTGGAGACAGCTCGAACTGGAAACTGGTTCCTGGAGAATGATCTTGCTATCGCGAGGCTCGACAAGCTCGCAAGGGATGAGAGGCTCCATGACAAGCTCAGAGTTGAGGAGTGCCGCTATGATCTCATAGTCTGCGATGAGGCGCACAAGCTCTCGGCGACTTTCTTCGGTGGCGAGGTGAAGTACACGAAGCGATACAGGCTCGGGCAGATTCTTTCAGGTATAACACGCCATTTCCTTCTTCTAACTGCCACCCCACATAACGGCAAGGAGGAGGGCTTCCAGCTCTTCATGGCACTGCTAGACAGCGATCGATTCGAGGGCAGGTTCAGGGATGGTGTTCACAGGGTAGATGTCTCGGATCTGATGCGTAGGGTGGAGAAGGAGAGCCTGCTCAGGTTCGACGGGACGCGGCTGTTTCCGGAGCGGATCGCCTACACTGTTCCATTCAGACTCTCAGCTGAGGAAGCCAAGCTGTACAGGGAGGTAACGGATTACGTTCGTGAGGAGTTCAACAGGGCGGATGCTCTTGCGAACAGCAAGCGAGCCGGGACGGTTGGATTTGCGCTGACGATCCTTCAGAGGAGGCTGGCATCGTCTCCGGAGGCGATATGCCAGTCGCTGCGCAGGAGACGTGAGCGACTGGAGAAGCAGCTTCTGGAGATGAAGAAGACGAATGCAGGAGGTGCTATCGAGCTGGATCCTGAGGAGCTTGAGGAGCTTGAGGACGCGCCTGAGTATGAGGTCTACCACATAGAGGAGGAGGTGCTGGGCCAGGCCACAGCGGCACGGACCATCGATGAGCTCATGGCGGAGATCGAGACGCTGAGGCGCCTTGAGGCCCTCGCCAGGCAGGTTCGCACAAGTGGGAGGGACGCGAAATGGGTTGAGCTCTCCAGGGTGCTTAGCGAGGTCTTTGATTCAAAAGATACAGTATCCAGATCCAGCCCGGTATCCAGGGAGAAGCTGGTCATATTCACAGAGCACAGGGACACGCTGAGCTACCTTGCTGACAGGATCAAATCCCTTTTCGGGCGGGATGAAGCGGTTGTGACTATACATGGCGGGATGAAGCGGGAGGAGAGGAGAAGAGCGCAGGAGGTGTTCCTCTACGATCCAGAGGCCAGGGTGCTCGTCGCAACCGATGCCGCTGGTGAGGGCATAAACCTCCAGAGAGCACATCTGATGGTGAACTACGATCTTCCCTGGAATCCGAACCGGATTGAGCAGAGGTTCGGAAGGATACATCGAATCGGGCAGACAGAGGTGTGCCATCTATGGAACCTTGTTGCTGAAGATACGCGAGAGGGTGATGTCTACCGAACGCTTCTTGAAAAGCTCGACCAGGCGCGCCAGGCCCTTGGGGGAAAGGTCTTTGATGTGCTGGGAAAGCTCCAGTTTGATGGGAAGAGCCTGAAGGATCTGCTCATAGACGCGATACGGTATGGTGACAGGCCTGATGTTCGCGCCAGGATAACGCAAGCGATAGAAGGCGCTGTGGATCGCGAGCGTCTGATGGAGTTGATCGAGGAGAGGGCGCTTGCCCGCGATGTGATGGACGTCGGTAAGGTCGCCCGGATCCGGGATGAGATGGAGAGAGCAGAGGCAAGAAGGCTCCAGCCTCACTACATCGAGTCATTCTTCCTGGAGGCCTTCCGGCATCTTGGCGGAGTGGTGCACGAGCGGGAGAGCAGGCGCTATGAGATCAGGAGGGTGCCGGCGATCATACGCCAGCATGCAAGGTCGAGGGGCACCGGGAGGCAGATACTGGAGAGGTATGAGCGGGTGGTATTCGAGAAGGATCTCATCGCGCCAGAGGGCGTGCCGAGAGCCGCGTTCCTCTGTCCAGGACATCCGCTTCTTGATGCGGTCATCGATCTCATCCTGGAAAAATACCGCGACATCCTTCGCACAGGTGCTGTTCTTGTGGACGATCGGGATAATGGAAGGGAGCCGCGAATTGTATTCTACATGGAGCATGCGATCCAGGATGCAAGCACCCTGCCCTCCGGCGAGAGGCGCACTGTGAGCAAGCGAATGCTGTACGTCGAGATCGATCGCTCTGGCGGTGTGAGACCACTGAATTATGCTCCGTATCTGGATCTGAGGCCGCTTGCTCCTGGCGAGCCGTCGCCCAAGGAGATTTTGGACCGTCCGGAATGTGCATGGATATCCACTGAACTGGAGCAGAGGGCTCTCGAGTATGCGATTGATAAGATGGTTCCGGAGCATTTGAACGAGGTGAGGACGCGCAGGTTTGAGATGATAGAGAGGACGCGTACCGCGGTCAGGGAGCGTCTCACGAAGGAGATAGCCTACTGGGACCATCAGGCTGAGAAACTCAAGCTTCAGGAGCGCGCTGGAAAGGCGGGGGCGCGGCTGAACTCGCAGGAGGCCAGAAGAAGAGCGGACGAGCTTCAGGCCCGGCTTGAGAGGCGGATGAAGGAGCTCGATCTGGAGAAGCAGATATCTGCGCTGCAGCCTGTCGTCATCGGCGGGTTCCTCGTAGTGCCCAGGGGCATGATTGCTGCTGTGGCTGAGTCTGAGGATGTGGATCTCCAGGAGGTGGCTGCTCGTGCCCGTAAGATCGTGATCGATCTCGAGCGCAGGTTGGGGTATATGCCTGTCGACAGGGAGGCCGAGAGGATCGGATACGACATAGAAAGCAAGGATCCGAGAACCGGGCGGCTCAGGTTCATCGAGGTCAAGGGCCGGGCCTCCGGGGCCAAGACACTCACGGTGACGAGAAACGAGATCCTGACATCGCTGAACAAGCCTGATGATTACATACTGGCGATTGTTGAGTTTCTCGGCGGTGATGAGCACAAAGTGCATTACATAAGAAGACCGTTCCGGAGGGAGCCAGACTTCGGCGTGACGAGCGTGAACTACGACTTCGAGGAGCTGCTGGCGAGAGCAGAGGAACCAGCGTGACGATCAGGAGAATGCCAAACCACATCAAAGTAGCCCACTTTAGGAGCCAGGGCGTCAGCCGTCAGACCGTTTTATCGATCTTATCTCAATACCACAGGTACCTGCCCCTGGCTGAAGAGTATTGCCAGAGACTGGAGCTGCTGTGAGATGTCACAGAAAGTGTGAAATACAGATCGTGCGAGCTATACGCGGAGGGAAGTACCACGTCCTACCGCAAGAAGCTCATCGAGGTTGCCCTGCCTCTCGATGTTATAAACAGAGAGGCATCCCACGAGAAATCGATCCGTCACG
>JAKPCO010000060.1 GCA_029553285.1 Methanobacteriota archaeon | reverse complement strand
GAGGCAAATAATCGCCCCGCGCTGGAAGTTGTCACGACAAAGCTCCACGCTGGTGGAAAGTTCGATCACGATAGCTATCAGTACTCGGGCGGGCTGCATGGTGTCGGCATCTCGGTTGTCAACGCCCTCTCGGAGTGGATGGGGGTAGAGGTTCACCGAGATGGTGGCATTTACATCCAGGAATATGCTAGGGGGAAACCGAAGTATCCAGTGCGGAGGGTGGGCGATACCAGCAGGACTGGCACCACGGTGCAGTTCAAGCCGGACAGCGAGATATTCGAGACCACTGAGTTTGATCCGGATGTGATAGCGGAGCGCTTGCAGGAGATCGCATTTCTCAACTCTGGTCTGCAGGTGACGTTCAGGTATGGCGAAGATGAGCCATCCGTGTTCAGCTATCAGGGTCTGGATGAGTTCGTCAGATATCTGAATGAAGGTAGATCAGCTCTCCACGATCCAATTGTGATTTCGGCGCGCGATGGTCACGTGGAAGTCAGCGCCGCGATCCAGTATACGAGTGATTACAGCTCCGAGATACGGAGCTATGCGAATAATATCAATACGAGGGAGGGGGGAACGCATCTCGTGGGGTTCCGCGGGGCGGTGTCGCGCGCGGTGAGGCAGTTCGCGGAGGCGAACAAGCTCCTCAAGGAGAACATGAAGCTCACTGTAGATGATATCTGCGAGGGGTTGACCGCGGTCGTGAGCGTCCGGCTTCCTGATCCGCAGTTCGAGGGTCAGACCAAGACCAAGCTGGGTAACAGCGCGGTTCGTGGCCTTGTCGAATCCCTCGTCTCTGAGGGCCTGATGGAGTACTTCGAGCTGAATCCGCAGGTTGCAGAGGCGATAGTCGAGAAGGCGACAGAGGCGATGCGCGCCCGCGAGGCGGCCAGGAAGGCAAAAGAGCTCACGAGGCGGAAGACCGCGCTGAGCAACGGCGGTGGCCTGCCAGGCAAGCTCTCTGACTGCAGCGAGCGCGATCCGTCGAAGTGCGAGCTCTATATCGTCGAGGGGGA
>JAKPCO010000058.1 GCA_029553285.1 Methanobacteriota archaeon | reverse complement strand
GATATCGATGCAGCAGCAGGCGCATGCGTGAGAAGAGCCTTCGGGAACATGGGCCAGGTCTGCATATCCGTGAACCGGGTTTATGTGGATGATGCGATCGCGGAGGATTTCACAGAGAAGGTGATCCGGCGAACGCTCGATCTCAGAATCGGAGACCCGCTCGATCCGGAAGTGGATCTGGGGCCAGTGGTGAGTGAGAGACAGCGGAGAAAGACCAGGGAGCACATAGAGGATGCGCTCCGGAAGGGCGCCAGGATCCTCTGCGGCGGACGCGAGCCAGAGGGCTTCACCAGAGGTTACTACTTCCTGCCCACGGTGCTTACAGACGTCGATCACACCATGCGTATCATGAGAGAGGAGACGTTCGGGCCTGTCGCTCCGATCATGCGGTTCAGCGGTGAGGAGGAGGCTGTCAGGCTCGCGAACGATACAGAATACGGCCTTGCAGCTTACGTTTATACAAACAGCCTTAGGAGGGCGGTTCGCACAGCAGAGAGGATCGAGGCGGGAAGCGTTGGTGTGAATATCGGAAGCGTTATAGATCTCCAGGCCCCCTTCGGCGGCTGGAAGCAGAGCGGCATCGGCAGGGAGCTCTCTCACAGGGGCCTTGAGGAGTACATGGAGATAAAGCACATAAGGCTTGGGCTCTGAAGGATCTCCTGAATGTCTGAGAGCGTGGACTCCAGAGGCGCTGTCAGAGCTGTGCTCTTCACAATCGTGGTGGTGACCGCATACAGCGCCATCTACATGATCCTCATGAGGCATGAGGGCAGGCCGGAGCTTGCAAATCCGGTAAACGCGGTCTACTGGGTCATAATGACCATGACGACTGTAGGCTACGGAGACATCGTCTTCAGGAGCCCTGTGGGGTACCTCTTCAGCATCGTCGTGAGTCTGACCGGCATAGTCATGGTGTTCGCTTTCGTTCTTCCGGGGCTGGTGACGCCCTGGTTTGAGCATCTTGGACGAGAGCTTCCTGAAAGGGTGCCGGAGTGGATGAGCGATCACATTTTGATCTGCGGCTACGGCCCGATGGTCGAAAGGCTGGCCGAGAGACTTGATGAGATGGGGATCAGGTTTGCGATAGTTGAGAGCAGGGAGTCTGTGGCGAGGGGAATCTTTAAAAAATACACGACCGTCTGGGGGACCCCTCGGACGTGCAGGTTTTGAGAAACGCAAACATATCTATGGCCAGGATGGTCATGGTGAACTACACAGATGAGGTCAATGCGGACATAGTTCTGACGATCAGGGAGATATCAGGGGTCGAGATAATCGTGATGGTCGAGGATCTGAGGCACTCCAGGTTTCTGAGCTATGCCGGTGCCTCCAGGGTTCTCTCGCCCAAGACGATGCTGGGAACGTTCGTAGCGCAGATATCAACCCCATCCTGCGGTGAGTGCGTGTTTCCCGGGGCGGTCCAGCTCTTCGGCACGCTGAGCCTGGCTGAGGTGCCTGTCTTTCCCGGCAGCCCTCTTGCTGGAAGAGCCATATCAGATCCTCTACTGGTCCAGACTGGGGCTTCTGTCGTCGGGATCTGGAAGAGGGGCGAGTTCACGCCCAGACCATCATGGGATGATATTCTGTCCAGCGGTACAGTCATCCTTGCGGTTGGGGATTCGGAGCAGCTCATGCGCCTTAGGCTGCTGGGCGCTGGAGATGATAAGAGTAGGAGGTTTCTCGTCATAGGGTACGGTGACGTGGGGCAGAGGCTGGTCCGGGTCCTGTGCGAGCACGGGATCATACCTGTGGTTGTGGACAGGCGGGATCTGACCACAGACCGGTTCGAGCATGTCATGGGCGATGGCTACTCAGAGGATGTGCTCATCAGGGCTGGCATAAAGGACGCATCATGCATAATGATCATGCTAAACAACGATCATGATGCGATATACGCGACACTCGTCGCGAGGAACCTGAACCCGGATGCCTTCATAATAGCCAGAGCAAACCATCTCCTCTCCACAGAGAAGCTTTACAGGGCTGGAGCAAACTATGTGGCATCTGTGCCGCTGGTTGCTAGCAAGATGCTTTTCACCATGGTCATCCCGGCGAGCGAGGATCTGACGATACTCTACGAGGGCCTGGAGCTCAGGAGGTATGAGGTTCGGAGGAGATCTGCCATGGCGCACCGGACTCTGAAAGATTTGGCGCTCATAGAGCGCTTCGGCTGCACGGCTGTGGCGATCGATCGGACAGGCGATGCGATACTGGCCCTTTCAGGGGAGACCGAGATCCTGCCTGGGGATGTGCTGGCGCTCCTTGGACCGCCGGGATCGATGGACAGATTCAGCCGGGTCTTCGGGGATGGAGGATAGGATGCAGGGACTCCTTCCAGCGCCTGAGCGTGATAAAGCTTTAGGCATGGAGATATACGTCACCAGAACTCCAGGCATCGGCGGGGTCATACGCCAGAGCCCCGAGGATTTCATCGTCGAGGAGATCTTCGATGATGATCGTTACGAGGGCGGAAGGTATCTTGTCATAGAGGTTGAGAAGCGGGACTGGGATACGCACAAGCTGATAAGGGAGATCTCGAGGGCTCTTAGGATAAGCCAGAGGAGGATCAGCTTCGCAGGCACCAAGGACAGGAGGGCGGTCACCAGGCAGAGAATGGCGATCATGAACCTCGATGAGGAGGCCCTGAGGGATCTGAGAATCCCGGATCTCAGGGTCTCTGTTCTTGGAAGGACAAACAGGCCTCTTGGTCTTGGAGATCTGAGGGGCAACCGCTTCAGGATCGTGATAAGAAACCTTGGAGTCGATGCAGATTCAGCGAGGGAGCGCATGGAGAGCATAACCTCTGAGATTTCAGAGATGGGAGGCGTTCCGAACTACTTCGGTGTGCAGAGGTTCGGCGAGACCAGGCCTGTGACACATCTTGTCGGCGAGGCCATCGTAAGAGGGGATCTGGAGCGTGCGGTCTTCACATATCTCGCGATGCCGTTTCCCGATGAGCCCGAGGAGACAAGAGCAGCGCGCGAGGAGCTCTGGGGGTCAGGGGATGTGAGATCCGCGCTCAGGAGATACCCGAGACATCTCACATACGAGCTGGCGATGCTGAACCATCTGGTCTCCAGCCCCGGGGATCATGCAGGCGCCTTGATGGTCCTCCCCGAGAACCTGAGGAGAATGTTCGTTCACGCATACCAGTCGTATCTGTTTAACAGACTGCTCAGCATGCGCCTGCGGAGATGTCTCACATTCGAGCCGGTGGAGGGGGATATCGTCTGCTTCTCCAGGGACGGGATGCCGGATGTGAGCAGAACAGAGAAGGTGACATCTGAGAATATCGAGGCCGTGAGGAGGCTGTTCGAGAGAGGGCGCGCGTTTGTCACCCTCCCCCTTATCGGATACGAGTCGGAGCTCGCTGATGGAGAGCAGGGCGAGATCGAGCGCAGCATCCTGGAATCTGAGGGGATATCCAGGGAGAACTTCTCAGTGGATGCCTGCCCGGATCTGGGCTCGCGCGGCGCAAGAAGGCCAGCTCTTTTGCAGGTTGATCCGCTGTTTGCTCTCGGAGAGGAGAGCGCCTGCATTCAGTTCTCCCTGCCGCCAGGGTCCTATGCCACAGTGGTGCTGAGGGAGTACATGAAGAATACCGGGGAGAGCAACTGATATATCACATGAGGTGCTCCTGGGGATATCCCAGAGCTGACGGATTACAGGAAACCGGCAGAAGACCCCCTTCAGGGGAGGAGATGAAGCAGTAAGCCCTGCCACTTTATGGGCGGGGAGGAAGTCACATCTGCGTCCGTTGTCCATGGCACAGCCACAAAACCAGAGATCGAGCATGAACATCTCATCTGCAGGAATAAAGACCAAACAGAGGTATCTCGGGGACAGGGGGCTCATCGCGCTCATATCGCTGCTGAGCGCCTTCGTCCCCCTATCGACAGATCTGTATCTCCCCGCGCTTCCTGGAATGGCAGATTACTTTGGCGTATCTTCAGACCTGGCGAACCTCACACTGGTCATGTTCTTCCTCTCATTCGGAGCTGGCACTCTTCTCTGGGGGCCGCTCAGCGACAGGTATGGCCGCAGGCCGATGCTTCTGATAGGTCTCTCCATCTATTCAGCGGCCAGCCTTGGCTGCGCGTTATCCACGGACATATACCAGCTGATAGCATTTCGCATTCTGGAGGCCATCGGTGGCAGCAGCGGGTTTGCCGTGGCCACGGCCATGATAAAGGATGTGTACGATGTCAGCAGGAGGGAGCCCATCCTGGCAGTGGTACAGACCATGGTCCTGATATCTCCGGTCTCAGCGCCTGTTATCGGTGCCATCCTGCTCAGATTCACCTCATGGCGTGGTCTTTTTGGAGCGCTGGCGTTCATAGGGCTACTGGCACTTGCGGGAAGCATTGCTCTACAGGAGACGCTGCGCGATCGCCACAGCGGCTCGCTGGTTCATGCGCTGGGAAGGCTGTATGTGGTTGCCAGGAACCCGGCGTTCGCATCGCTCCTGGCCCTCTTCTCTCTGCCAAGCATCTCAGCGATGGCATTCATCGCATCGTCATCGTACATATACATCAGAGGCTTCGAGCTGAGCGAGCTTGCCTACAGCTACTTCTTCGCGTTCAACGCCATCGGGATGATCTCCGCTCCGACAATCTACCTGAAGCTCTCAAAAAGGATGTCTCGCAGATCGTTTGTGATGATATGCTTTGGTGTGATGATCCTGAGCGGGATGCTTATTCTAATTGTGGGAACCCGGAGCCCCTGGATATTTGCAGTTTCGCTCCTGCCAGCAACAATCGCCGCAGGGGCTGTTCGCACGCCAGGGACCAACCTGATGCTCGAGCAGCAGAGGGAGGATACAGGATCCGCCGCTGCTCTGATGAGTTGCGTCGGGATAATAGCAGGAAGCATCGGCATGTCCCTGATATCCATGAACCGGGGTAACATGATCCCTGTTCTCGGGATGCTGTACGTGCTCATCGGGATGATCTCTGCGACTCTGTGGCTTTACATCTCGCAGAGACCGTACGTGACGCGCATTCCCGACAGGCGCGCCACTGCGGCAGCCGGTTGAGATGGAGAGCCTTCCTGAGGGTTGGAACTCAGAGCACATTGATAGTCGCTCTTCTCCATTTGATGACCTGCCCGAAGGGTGGCGTGCCGAAATTGCTGTAAATTGACCTCATGCTGGCGCGAAGCATACCGATCAGTTTTGAATTTGCAGCGAGTTCGACACACTGCCGCCCGAAGGAGCAGGGGTTATGCTGTGCGTTCGAGGTGCGCTTTCAGCGACCACCATGCTCTACAAGTTGCTACGCACATAAGAGCGGATGCAGTTTGAGGCGAAGCTGATCAGCGGAATGGCCTCAATCTCCCCAGAACCTCTTCGTCCGGGCATACTCCCTCTCGGCCCTGAGTATGTCCCTATAGAACTCAAGCTCATCAGAGTGCATTTTCTTTATGACCCTGGCAGCCGTCTCAGGGCCGAGGCCCCTGCTTGCGAGGGCGATGGCAGCCGTCTTCCCGTAGCTCAGAACAAGGTTCGCGCTCCTGTAAACCCTCTTTGTGCGCTTCTTCTCCTCAGCGCTCTTCTTCTCCTCCGGCATCCTTACGATCTTTATCTCCTCATCCTCCCAGGGCTTCAGAGCCGCTATCATTCTTGAGCCGCAGAGCGGGCATTCTGGCCGGTCCGGAACCCTCTCAACCTCTCTCAGCGATCTCCATCTCTTGCAGCTGACGCAGAAGAGAAGCACCCTGTCATGAAGTATCCTGTTCTTGAGGAGCTCTATAACAGCTGCATCTGCATGCTCAGGAGCGATCAGGTCATGGCCTCCGCCCCTCCCGGAGGATCCTATCGGGCTCAGATCGCCTGTTACCACATGGATATCCCCTGATTTCATGCGATCCAGGATCTCTCCCGCTGTATCGACATCCAGGCGCTCCTGGTATATCTCACGTATCGCCTCTCTGTACATCGGCGTGTTCTCGAAGACCCCCAGCACCCTGACAAGAGATACCCTCTCGTAGTCTATGTCCCTCGAGAGCGAGCCGAACTTCCTCGCCACATGCACCATCTTCCATCTGAAGAGAGAGGTGTTCTTCAGGCTCAGCTCCAGGATCACCTTCAGTTGAGCGGAGCTGAGATCGCTGAGAATGCTCAGTAACTCCTCTGCCAGCATCCTCTTCGGCAGCGTCAGCTGTATCCTGTACGGATCTATCTCCATGGCGACGCTCGATCCGAAGCGTGTCGAGAGTATCGCGGTTATGGCCCTTCCGAGCGCATCATTCGCCCTGTGGCCGATGCACGCGTTGATCACCACAAACGAGCCATCGGACTCGATCGTCACGGTCCTGTGATCAGGCACAGCGCAGCCTGCACGCATCTGATGCTTTATCTGATCGACGAGCTGTTCTGCAGCCTCCCTGTCCACAGGATAGCGCGACATGAGCCATCGGATCGCATCCTCCTCGCTGTGTTCCTGGAGCTCTCCTGCCAGATGCGATCTGATCTCCCCGACCTCCTGCGCCACACCATACGGCACGGGAATCTCCTCCCCGCTCCAGCTCGGGATCTCCCCGCTCCTCTGGATCGGCACGACCCTCACGGTATCATCCTCTATCTCGACGATCTCCCATATCTCCCCGCGGGTGACGAACGTCGCTCCCGGACTGGCGAAGCTCACAACAAAAGCCTCATCGAGCGTGCCGATCTCTCGCCTTGAGACCATGTCGTAGACGCTGTAGCGCTTCTCATCAGGTATCATCGAGAGGTTCTCGAAGTAGTACTCCCAGCCCCTGCGCCTTCTTTTCATGATTCCATCTTCGACGGTGCAGAGCCTGTTCCCCTTAAGTACATCAAGCACGCTGAGCAGCTCATCCATGCTCAGATCTCTGAAGGGATACGATCTTCTGATTATCTGAAATGCCCTCTCGATCCCTATCTCCCCGAAGTCAAGGGAGAGGCCGACCAGCTGGTTCGCCAGGACATCCAGGGGCTTCTCGTGTATCCTCACCTCTTCAAGCTCGCCAGCTGATGCCCTCCTGGCGATGGCGCATGCCTCGGCGATGTCGTCAGGGCATGTCGCCAGGATGGTGCCTGAGGAAACCCTGCCGATGCCGTGGCCCGATCTGCCAACCCGCTGGATGAGCCTTGAGACGTCCCTGGGCGAGCTGTACTGGATCACGTGCTCCACATCACCGATGTCGATGCCAAGCTCCATGGAGGATGTGCATATCAGGCCGCGAAGATCCCCGCGCTTGAAGGCCTCCTCAGCCTCCATTCTTGTCTCTCTCGATAAGCTCCCGTGGTGGACTCCGATCGGCTCTCCGAGCACCTTCAGCCTGTATCCGAGAACCTCTGCAGCCTGTCGGGTGTTGACGAAGATCAAACTCTTTTTCGATCTCACAATATCCCTTATGCACGATATGTGCGCTGCAAGCGGCGGCTCGCATCCCAGCTGGCCTGCGAGCGCGTGATCGCCCCGCCCCGGACGTGGCGCCACGACCCTGAAATCCACGAACCTCTCCACATCCGCCCTGAGGATTCTGCACTCCCTGGAGATGCCGGTGAGCAGCCCTGCGACCTCATCCGGAGAGCCGACCGTGGCTGATAGCCCTATCCTTTGGATCTCACCCGCGACCTCCACGAGCCGCTCGAGGAGGACAGCAAGCTGCGAGCCTCTCTTGGATGATGCCAGCTCGTGGATCTCATCCACGATCACCACCCTGACGCTCTTCAGGTTCGATCTGAGCCTCTTTCCGGTCAGCATGACCTGGAGCGTCTCGGGGGTTGTTATCATGAGGTCTGGAGGCGATCTGCTCTGGCTGGCGCGTTCTCCCTTCGTCGTGTCCCCATGCCTTACCGCGATCTTCACTCCCAGCGCACCGCTCCATTCCTCCAGGCGTCTCAGCATGTCCCTGTTGAGGGCACGCAGCGGGGTTATGTAGAGGGCCTTGATCCCAGGCCCGTCGATATCCATGATCCTGTGAAGAACCGGAAGGACCGCTGCCTCTGTCTTTCCGGATCCTGTTGGTGCTATGAGAAGAACGTTGTTTCCCGCCATGATCTCGGGGATCGCCATCCTCTGCGGCAGAGTCGGCTCGGAAAAGCCCATGCGCTGGAGGTTCTCCCTGATCGTGGGGTTCAGCTGATCGAACACATTCACAATGTGAGTGATCTATGTGGCCTCCGGATATATTCGTTGCGTGCCGCATGTCAACATCCCCGGCGGCAGGCAGCTGACTGGTACGAAAAAAGATCGTATGCAGACCAATCTCTCATCCATCTGATGACCTGCCCAAAAAGGCACTGGTCCTGCCTGCATTCATGGCGGCTGAATGGGTGCTTGCTCTTACGTGTTTGACAACTTGCGGCTCGTGCAATATGGTTGCTGAACGCCTTATTCGTTCACCAGGAATGCATGGCAGGCCGAGTGCTTCTATGGGCTAACACATGGATAAGAGAGTGAGTTCTTGCAGCAGCCACCCCGGCGCAGCTTCCAGGTTGCCAAACGCATAAGAGCGAAAACATTTTCATGTGCTGCACATCTTCTGGAGCTTTCTCTGATTCGGTTAACGGAGCTGCTGTCTGGCATCGTTGGGTTCGATTAGAAATCAGCACCCAGTGGCGCAATGCTCCTGCTCCGGAACACAGATATGAATTTAAAAATATAAATAATATTTAAGTATTGCCAGTCATATGAAAAATAAATTCGTAGTAATATTCTTCATCGCTGCAGATTTCCATTAAAATCTCCACTGGAAATCAAGGGGTTAACTACCAAAATTTTTGGTCTCCCTCTCCCCCTCACCCGATCAGAATCGTCATTCTGTCTTTAGAGCATCGTGTATTTAAATTTGCCTGAGGTACAAAATCGCCAGCTCTCATGCTGTCTGGGCGCATCTGCATCAGATCTTCAGGACAGCAGCCCCTCGCAGCCGGCCTGCCCTCAGCAGGCCCAGAGCATCATTCGCCTCATCGAGCCTGAACTCCTGGACCTCTGTTCTGATGTGGAGATTCCTGGCGAGTGACATGAACTCCTCCCCATCCCTTCGCGTGAGGTTTGCGACCGACCTGATGCTCCGCTCCTCCCAGAGGATGCTGTACGGGAAGGAGGGTATGTCAGACATGTGTATCCCGCCGCATACGACAGTCCCACCCTTGGATGTGGCCCTGAGTGCAGCGGGAACCAGGGAGCCGACAGGAGCGAATATTATCGCCGCGTCAAGCTCCTCCGGCGGCATCTCATCTGATCCCCCAGCCCATGCAGCACCGAGCGAGAGGGCGAACTCCTGCGCCTCCAGATCTCCTGGCCTTGTGAACGCGTAAACATCTATGCCCTCGAAGAGGGCGACCTGCGCGATTATGTGAGCGGCAGCGCCAAATCCGTATATGCCCAGCCGCTTCACACCGGGCTTTGAGAGCGCAAGCCTGTATGATCTGTATCCGATCAATCCGGCGCAGAGCAGAGGCGCTGCTCTCAGATCATCGTACCTCTCAGGGATCGGGAGGCAGTAGCGCTCGTCTGCAACAGTATACTCAGCATATCCCCCATCGATTGTGTATCCGGTGAACCGCGCGTTATCGCACAGGTTCTCCTCCCCGCGCATGCAGTACCTGCATGAGCCGTCTGTATATCCGAGCCACGGGACTCCGATCCTCTCGCCGGTGCGGAAGCGCCCTGCATTCCCCCCTTCCGCCACGACCCTCCCCACGATCTCATGACCGGGTATGAGGGGAAGCTTCGCTCCGGCGAGCTCACCATCTATTATGTGGAGATCGGTGCGGCAGACGCCGCATGCGCTCACCCTGATCAGGACCTCCCGCTCGCCAGGAGCGGGCACCTCAACCTTTTTCATCACCAGAGGTTCTCCGGGTCTCTCGAGCAGCATGGCCTTCATCGATCTCATGTCAGCCCTCCACCTCAGGCATCAGATCACCATCGATTTCGTGTTTTCGTGTCCGGCGCGGCATGGAGTGTCCGCGCTCGGAGGGTCTCTCAGCAGTACGGCATGGCATCTCTTTTCCAATTAGCAAGCGCCATCCTATCTGAGGTCTATTCCAGATACTGGGCCAGGAGGTTCTCGTAGAGGTTCCTCACGTTCTCCTCTGTCTTCGGCATCTCCGGGAACCCGGTGTATTCCATGGCCCTCTCCACGTCTCTCTTAAGATCGAGCCTGTACTGGCTCCTGGAGAGGAACCATCCCATCTTTCTGTAGAACCTCGACAGGTACTCCTGCTCTGTCTGTCCGGGTGTCGGTATGAAAAGGCCGTGCTTCTTTCCGAGCTCCGCGATCTCCATCATTGTTGTGTAGCCGGACCTGCTTATCACGAACCTCGCCCGGTTCATGAACTCTACCTTCAGCTCGGTGGGAACATATGAGTAGACGCGCGTGCTCTCGTCCAGCTGTCTGAAGCTGTTTTTTCTCGGGCTTCCGAGGAGCACGACCTTCTCCCCCGGAAGCTCGGTTATGCGGGAGAGCATGATCTCCTCGAGCTTCGTACGCTGCGGCTCGGGGCCAGAAATTATAACGAGAAAGTCCAGATCCTCTCGCACATCCATCTTTTTTGTGCTGCATAGGATGCCTGAGTAGAAAGTTCTGATGTTTGTGACCCTGAAGCTGGAGCGTGAGAGCTTTCCGCTGATGGCGTTCGGTCCCGGCGGATTATCCGGGACTATGATGCCTGTGAACTTCTTGTGAAAGTATCCGTTGACATAGAGCGTTGCAAGCTCCACAGGCCACAGGAAGAAGGGAACACTGAACCTGAGCTGATGGGTTATGAAGAATGACGGTATGTCTTTTGAGTAAACGCCCATGCGGTTGTCGCTTATGATCAGGTCGTACCTGTCTCTCGATAGAATCCTCGCCAGGTTTCTGCGCTCGTCTGCCAGAGCCTTCATCATTATGGGGAGGTATGCGGTGAACTTGGGGAGGAAGAATCTTGTCGAGCTGTATGGCACAGGGTAGTCCTCGAATACTATAAACCTGCACTCAGGAAACTCCTTTCGCAGAAGCTCCAGCGCATTTCCGCTCGATGCCACAGTCACATCATGTCCACGCGCAAGAAGTTCTCTGATTATCGGAATATCGCGAGATGCATGTCCAAGGCCCCAGTTCAGCGGGCTGAAGAGCACGTGTCCCATGGGGTGCACAATCTCCCCAGAGGGTATTAAATAGCTTTTTGGAAATGCCCACGAGCACACTCGGTGGTGTGTAGTCAAATCACTGAATTGTAATTCCGGAATCTGTATGCACTGTCACAGCAGATCACAAATCCTGTGATGTCAATGCTGCCTGGTTCAGTGATCTGAGTGCACAACCTTCGCTCAGCAAGTACATGATCACGAATCCTGCGAGGCCATGCGGTCTTGATTCGGTGTGCGATCACGCAGCCCGTCTCGTGGATCATGAGGCAAACACTTATCGAAGAGCTTAAGTATAAGCACGTCGACCAATAGCGAGGCCCGCCTTAACTCAGCCTGGTAGAGTGCGCGGCTGTAGTATGTACCGCACCTTCATGGTGCTGCGCGCAGTCACCGCGATGTCCCCGGTTCGAATCTGGGAGGCGGGACTTGAGAAATGTCCGGATGGTGTAGTGGCCTATCATGAAGCCCTGTCGAGGCTTCGACCCGGGTTCGAATCCCGGTCCGGGCGCTTATTTTCCCGGGTGTGCAACGCCCGGGATCCTCACTCCAATCCTGGTTTTTATTCAGATGAGCTTCGTTGCAGGGTCGATCTCAAGCGGAAACGCCACACATCCATCTGCGGGTCAGGCAAAAACCTTGTTCATGCCGATCCAAAGGTGTTTACCTCTCATAATCCGTCATGAATCATCGCTCTCACTCTTTCAGCCGATCGAGCATGCAAACCAAAAACATGGCGGTATCAGAGCTTCAGCCTCGCGGCCTCCTCTGGAGTGTAGCCCTCATGCACGATCTTGGAGAGCTTCCTGGTGAGCAGGGTTGGATCGTCTGCCTGGAAGATGTTTCTCCCTATGGAGATGCCGGCAGCGCCAGCCTGCATCGCATCGTACACCATCT
The DNA here is from genome assembly GCA_029553285.1 of Methanobacteriota archaeon. Classification (GTDB taxonomy): domain Archaea; phylum Halobacteriota; class Methanosarcinia; order Methanotrichales; family Methanotrichaceae; genus Methanothrix_B. The sequence goes on along the minus strand of JAKPCO010000058.1, from coordinate 19,974 downwards.
GGAGGAGATCTGCCTCGGTATCCATCTTCGGGCCGCCTGCTATGACCACCGGGGCCGGGCATCCTCTTACGACCTCCCTGAACGTATCAGGAGAGCCCGTGTAGTTTGTCTTGACTATATCCACGCCCAGCTCAGCCCCGACCCTGGCCGCATGCTTCACGTACTCGACGCTGTGCTCGGACCTGACCTTCGCGCCACGCGGATACATCATGGCGAGAAGCGGCATGCCCCAGAGATCACATCTCCTCGCGACCATGCCAAGATCGCGCAGCATCTCTGCCTCGTCCTCGGCGCCCACATTCACATGAATGCTGACCCCATCTGCTCCAACCCTTATCGCATCCTCAACCCTGGTCACGAGCACCTTGTGATTCGCATCCGGGCCAAGCGATGTCGAGGCTGATAGATGGATTATGAGCCCGACATCCTTCCCGTAGCCCCTGTGGCCGTACAGCGGTAAACCCATGTGCCCGAGGACAGCATTTGCGCCACCCTCCGCGACCTTATCCACCGCAGCTGCGAGATCGATGAGACCCGGTATGGGGCCGACTGTGAGTCCATGGTCCATCGGGACTATGACGGTCTTCTTCGTCTTTCTATCTATTATGCGCTCAAGCCTTATCGATTTTCCAATCTTGCTCATGATCGCCCATAGAATGCGAGCCAGAAATTAAATGCAGCGCTTCAGTTTCAGGTGGAGGCTCTGAGACTCACTTGCATATGAGCTGCAGCATCTTCGAATACGTCGAAACGTGCCGAAATGCGCAATAAAAACAGAAGCCCGTCCTCACAGCGGACGGGCGACGGGACGGGCATCATCGTGATCGAGAGCGTTCATCTCGGGAGCGTGTAATGTGTTCGCACATCCTTCAGGCTCGGCCTGACCTTCTTCAGCGCCTCCTCGAAGTGCCTGCGCTCCACCCTGAGGCTCTTCAGCGACTCCTCATCCTGTGGCTTGCCGGCGAGGACGTACTCCCTGATCGCGAGCATCACAGCCTCACTGCACACCGCTGCAAGATCCGCGCCGCTGTAGTTCTCGGTGCGCTTTGCTATCTCAGCGAGATCAACATCCTCAGCGAGAGGCCTGTTTGCTGTGTGTATCCTCAGTATCTCCAGCCTCGCCTCCTCATCAGGCGGGCCGATCTCTATCATCCTGTCAAACCTTCCGGGCCTGAGAAGCGCGGGATCGATTATGTCAGGCCTGTTCGTCGCAGCTATTACTATCACGTTGTGCAGCGGCTCCAGCCCGTCCATCTCAGAGAGTATCTGGCTTATCACCCTCTCTGTAACATGCGAGTCTGCAGCTCCTGAGCTCCTCATGGGGGCGATGGCATCTATCTCATCAAAGAACACCACCGCAGGTGCGGCCTGCTTGGCCTTCCTGAACGTCTCCCTGACAGCGCGCTCCGACTCTCCGACCCACTTGCTCAGGAACTCCGGGCCCTTTACGCTTATGAAGTTCGCCTGGCTCTCAGTCGCCACAGCCTTTGCGAGCAGAGTCTTGCCAGTGCCCGGCGGTCCGTAGAGGAGTATCCCCTTTGGCGGACTGGCCTTCATGTGCTCGAAGATCTTCGGGTATGTGAGAGGCCACTCCACAGCCTCCATGAGCTCCTGCTTTGCCTGCTTGAGACCGCCAATATCGCTCCAGTGGACGTTTGGCGATTCCACCAGGACCTCACGCATCGCTGATGGCTCGAGATCCCTCAGGGCGTCCATGAAGTCTGCCATTGTCACCTCGATCTTGTTAAGGATCTCAGCGGGTATGGATTCGACCTCGAGATCCAGCTCCGGAAGCACACGCCTCAGAGCACGCATGCCGGCCTCTCTTGCGAGTGCAGCAAGATCCGCTCCAACGAAGCCGTGGGTTATGTCAGCAAGCTTTCCCAGATCCACATCAGAGCTCAGAGGCATGCCTCTTGTGTGTATCTGGAGGATCTCCAGTCTTGCATCTCTGTTCGGCACCCCGATCTCGATCTCCCTGTCGAACCTGCCCGGCCTGCGGAGCGCGGGATCGAGGGCATCCGGCCTGTTCGTGGCTCCGATTATCACGACCTTGCCGCGCGACTCCAGGCCGTCCATGAGCGCGAGGAGCTGGGCGACGACTCTCCTCTCAACCTCGCCTGTGACCTCCTCTCTCTTGGGTGCGATCGAGTCGATCTCGTCTATGAGAATTATGCTGGGCGCGTTCTCCTCTGCGGTCTTGAAGAGCTGCCTGAGACGCTCCTCCGACTCGCCGTAGTACTTGGACATTATCTCAGGACCGCTCAGGGTCTCGAAGTGAGCGTTGGTCTCGGATGCAAGAGCCCTTGCCAGCAGTGTCTTGCCGGTGCCTGGCGGCCCGTGCAGAAGCACACCCTTCGGAGCCTCGACTCCAAGCCGCTCGAAGAGTTCGGGATGCTTCATCGGGAGCTCTATCATCTCCCTGACCTTCTTGATCTCAGCGCTCAGACCGCCGATGTCCTCGTAGGTCACGCGCTGTATCATCTTCTCCTCCTTCGCCGGCTTCTCGCTGAGCTCTATCCTGGTGCGGTCTCCTATCACAACAGCGTCTCTCGGGGGCGTGACCCTCACAGCGACGAGATCGATCTTGCGCCCCATGACGTTGAGCTCTATGACATCTCCTCTCGAGATCACCCTGCCCTCCATGTACCTCCTCAGGTACTCCTCCCCGCCTGTTATGCGGAGCGGGACGGTGGGGGCGAAGACCACGGTCTCAGCCTGAGCTGCCTGGATGATCCTGACAGGGACCCTCTCATCTATGGTAACCCCAGCATTTCTCCTGAGCGTGCCGTCCATTCTGATTATGCCTGTTCCGGTATCCTCTGGATAGCCGGGCCAGAGAAGTGCAGCGGTCTGCTTCTTCCCTCTGATGCTTATGACGTCCCCGGCCTGCCACCCCTTCTCCTTTATAACGGCAGGATCCACGCGTGCGATTCCTCTTCCAACATCGGAAGCTCGCGCCTCCCCGACCTTCAGAACTACCTCCTCTGTCATATCAGTACCTCCATACAGAGTATCACAGCAAGGTACAAAATTTTATCCTGTTTGTACCCCTGCGCGATTCTTGTTAACCTTGTTTTACTAACTTTTTGTTAGTAAGGAGCCGGAACTAGTATATAAACTTTTCCCAGTGACTGGCGACGGCGGGGTTCCGAGGTCTTGACGCTCCCCATCATCATGGCGGTCTCATTGAATTCAGACACACCCGAGCTTGCGGATCCAGCAATATTATGACAGAGCACCGATTCCTGACAGCCCCTGCTTATTCAAGACCACGATCTCATGATGGTCTTTATTCAGATCGCTTAGGTCAAAGCATTTGGCCATCTGAGATGCCGGTTAACGCCGAAACCGGATCTCCTCTGTTCCAGGACACCGCCCCCCTTCATCGCTCTTGCCGTTCCACTCAGCATGTATGCCCCGGGGTCACAGCCGATAAAGAGGGCATCAACACTGCGCAGGATGGAGGATCCGTGCAAGCGCTGTGAGAAATTGATCGAGGTTACGCCTCCGCCACCTCGTAGTCTGTGTCCATCGTGTCCTGGAGGCCGTCTTTGGATATGTGGGAGACCATCCTTTCAGAGACGTCCTGATCTGAAAGTATCTCCTCGAACCTCTTGAGGTATCCGTCTCTCTCAGAAGCCCTCTGGCTCTCGAATATGTTCTTGTACTCGCTCACGGTGGATGGAGCCACGTGAAGGATCTCGCTCATCTCCTTCACAGACTTCCCCTCCTCCCAGAGCTTTATGAAGAGCTCCCTGTCGAAGGGCGGCTTGAGGTCTGAATCGCGGAAGAGGTGGAGCTTTATCCGGGCCCGGCTCACAGTCTTGTTGAGCGCGCGGTCTCCCAGCTGCTCTGCGATCTCAGTATCGCTGAGACCTTTGTAAAACAGTCTTACAACAGTCGCGAGCTGTTTTGGTGTGAGCTTTGTCTGTATGTTATATGCCTCAATCATCTCAGAGACGACGCCAAGAAGGGCCTGCTCGATCTCAGAAGTGCTTCTTAACGTACCATGCTTTTTTGCAGGCTTCTCGACGACTTTGGTCGTGGGGGCGATCTTCAGGACGAGCTCTCTTAAATGATCGGTCTTGCCGCTCAATTAATCACCCATCGTGAAACTACTCTGTTTATAGTATAAAGAGATTTCCATTGTATTATTGTTTATGATTGCGGGATTACAGTTCAAATCCAGCAGAGATGATGCTTCGGACTGGAAAAAGCGGTGTCTTCAAACGCCGGATGTAGATCATGAAAATAAATGAGCATCACCCCTCTCTGCCAGTCTTCTCGCAGATGGGGGTGAGCGGATCAGACTATTCGCTCTCCCGCACCCGGTCCCCACATCGCGTTGTATATCTCCTCGACCTTGAAGAGGACCGCAGCCTTCGCCGGCAGCTTCGGATTCACTCCATGAACCCACTTGACCATGTCCTCATAGATCGGCCCCGACCTGTGAACCTCGACAGATCCCTTTATCTGGAACGACTTCTTGGTCTCGGAGTTGTAGCAGACAATGGACATCTTCGGGTTTTCCTGAAGGTTTGCCGCGGTCTTGTTGAAGAAGTTGTCAGCGATCAGGAGCCTCTCGTCATCGAGTATCTTGAGGAGGCCTATGAAAACAACGTTCGGAACCCCGTTTTTGCTGGCAGTCGCTATCGGCACAGGCTTCTGCTTCTCCAGGGTCTGCTTTACATCCTCTGGCATTCTCGCCATTCAGATCACCATGTTAACCGGAAGAGGACAACATATTTATTTTTTCCCTGGAGAGGAAGTGTAGAATACTCCAGTCACATTCAAGGGGCATCGCTCATGATCTGGGTTCGCGGGCACGACCGAACGATTCTACTGGAGCCAACAGCGACGGAGGGACTCTGAATTGGATTAAGCGGTGCGGATAATAAACACATGCCCTAAGCCAGCTCATGGAGGAGTGTTGCGGAACCTGGTGAGCAGGCTCTCGTAGAATATCCTCTCCTCACCCTCTGTTGTCCTGACAAGCCGGTCGAGTATCAGCTCCGGCGTGGATCTGGCAAGATGGTTGTACCTGGGGCTCCTGGTGAGTATGAGATTGTTGTTATCATCCAGACCCTCTGCCTCTATCCCGTCCACCCTGACAGTTGTCTTTGAGAATCTGCGTATCTCATCTGCGAGATGGCTCACGAAAAGGGCCACAGAGCCGTTCTCGTGAATCATATCGAGTATCGATGCGATTATCCTGGCAGACGCCCCGGGCTCTGTTATCGCCTCCATCTCGTCCGCGAGCACCAGCTTCCGCCTCTCGGTGGCGACTGCTGAGAGCTTTCTCATCGTGCTCTCGAACGCTCCTGCGCTGAGAGTGCCGCTGCTCTTTGCAAAGAAGTAAAGCTCCTCGAATATCGATACTCTGCACTCGCTCGCGGGAACAGGCAGGCCCATCTGTGCCAGTATCGCTATCTGTGCGATGAGCTCCAGGAGCGATGTCTTGCCGCCGGAGTTCACCCCGCTCAGTATCGCTCCCCTCTCGGTATGCTCAGAGATCCCGCATGACCCCAGGCTGTAGCTCACAGGCTCGGGATTCTGGATGAAGAGATGCCTGCCATCGCGGAATCCTATTGCCGGAGCGTCGATGAGCTCAGGCATTCTGAGATCGCATGATAGAGCGAAGCTTCCGATGGCGTAGAGGAAATCGAGCTGCATCAGTCTTTTTATGAGATTCGCTGCGGTCACATCCATGCTCGCCAGAGATCTGGCGATCTCTCTCTTAATGCGCAGAGCATATGATTCCCGCCTCCTCCTAAGCTCAAGCTCAAGCTGGCGCAGCGCTCTGTGGTTGATCTCGATGGGATATTTTATCTCCTGGGGTATGATCTCCTCCAGCCATATGGCCTCACCACCTCTCATGTTGAGATCCGAGGCGACCCTCGCCCTTGCATCAGATATCACAGATTTGAAGATGCCCTGCATCTGCATCTCGAACACATCCCTGATCATATCCCCGCGCCCCAGAGCCCTGAGGAGATCCTGGCCGCCGAGGGTCACAGAGCTCGCCTCTATGCGCTGGCGGAGCTCGGTGTTCGCCCAGGCGAGCGCAGAATCGATCGCTTCGGGTGATCTTCTGAGAATATCATCAATGCGTGATATGTCTGGTGAATCTGTGTCATGGAACAGCCTTCTGAGCGCATCCCTGAGCACATCCAGATCCTCGAAGTGCTCGATGCCCTTCCCGTCGAGCAGTGCCGCGAGCTCCACGCCAGCCTCCAGAGCATCCCGGTTGTCGGTGTAGAAGCTCAGGACAGCCTCGGGGGCGATGTACCAGGCTTCGAGCCGCTCCGCGATCTCCACTCCGGGAAGGGAAGCTCCTGGGTCGCTGAGAACGATCACATGATCGTAGCCGCTGGCGATATCCCGCAGCTCTCCCGGGCTCTCAGCCAGATGAACATCAAGGAGCCTGTCAAAGCCCATCGATCTCACCCTCTCGAGCTCCTCCGGGGATCTCGCGAGGATCGCCCTTCCTTTTATCCTCTGAGCCTCTCTCCTCCGGAGCGGCTTTATCCTGCGCAGGAGGTCCCCCACGTCGCCGAGCCTCCTGCGGAGATCCAGGGCGCGAAGCGAGAGCGATCGCATCTCGTTTATGAGCTCGGGAGATCCGGATGGGAAAAGAGTGGCTATCCGCATCCTGGCATACGCGGTGTTCGCATGCTCTGCCATTCTGTTCAGGACCGCTCTGTATATCCTCTCAGCCTCATCGGTAGCCAGGAAGGATTCTGGGGAGACGTGGTATCGCAGGCCTCTGGCTGCTCTGACTGTGGCTATGGCCTGGCGCTCGCCGATCGCTGCTCTCAGGTCCTCCATATCCTCATCTGCGATCGCCCTGAGGGCCATCTCCTCGCTCCCGAAATGTGAGAGCAGACGCTCCCTCAGGCGGGGCCCGACCCCGGGAATATCCTGCAGTCTCACAGCGTTGAGTGGCATGCTTTCTATATATGAAAGTCCTCATGTGATCTGGGAGCAGAAGGGTGAGAGATCATGAGCAATCCTGGCACGCCCGGGATCGTCCTGGCCGGATTCGGCTCTGGCGCTGATCTTGTGCGCCGCATGGCTCGGAGCGGGAAATGCTCTGGTGTGATGCGCATCGATCACAGCTCCTGCGTTATTGCCATTGGCAACAGACCGGATATTCAGAGGCAGGCACCGGAGATGCTGGGCTCTGGAGAGCTGCCCGAGCTTCTGGGCAGCGCAGCAGTTGTCTTCATGATATCTGATGGTATGGAGTGGATTCGCACGTCGCGCCTCGCTGCCAGGATCGCGGAAGCGAATGATCTCGCGGTCATGATTTTTCTGGTTGCAGATGGGGATGGCGGTGGTCCACCTGAATACCGGAGTCTCAGCCGCTCCAACCATGACTGGTTCTGCGGCAGGGGCTCTGCGGTGGTCGTCGACGCCCCCACAGAGCCGGACGATGCCGGGCTGCGTCTTGCGAAAATGGTCTCGTGCATCTCGAACATGCTGCTCGAGCCATCGATAATAAATCTGGACCTCGCGGATCTCAGGACGGTGATGCGTTGTGGCAGAGAGGCATGCATCATCTCCGGAACAGGCCTCTCTCCGGAGAGCGCTCTGCGGGATGCTCTCGAAAAATCGCCGGGCCTGCTGGATATGAGGAGAGCAAGAGGCTGTCTCCTCCACATCACAGGCGGGACCAATCTGACGCTGAGGGATGCGAACCACATAGCTGAGAGCATGACGGGAATGATCGATCCAGAGGCGAATGTGATATGGGGGATGAGGGTGAGGGGCGATCTGGAGAGGATAGAGATCACAGCCGTGCTCACAGGGAAAAATATAATGCATGGTTCCAGAAATGCTGTATAAGCAGGCGTGGAGGATCTGATGGGCGGATGGGGAGATTGGCATCTCAACCACAGCGCGCGTACCGAAGAGTGCAGGAGCAGAGGCGACGCGCATCCAACCTCTCAGGCCGGACCGGATCGATCGCAGGGGCATGAGAAAATGGTGAGGTGGCTATGACAGCAGAGCTCGGCGCGCTGGCAGCTTCGCTGATCCTGATAGCGGCTCTGATCTACAGCATAAAGCTCTACATGGAGGTCTGAGCCCGCAGGGATCTGACCCGCTCCCTGACCGGGGCGAGTATCTCTATCATCTGCTCAGCGCAGGCCTTCTTCAGATCCATCGGATGGAGTGAGCCGCTCACGAACGACTCCTCGAGCGCCCTGTAGCTCTCGAATGTAACATCCCCGCCGAACTTCGCCGGTCGCCTCACAGTGACCGAGTCGACCCTGGGAAATATGTGGTACTTGAATATCTCTGTGATGGGGTTGTTCTCTGTTACCTTTGCGGGGCAGTATGCGGCCATGATCTTTCTCTCTATCTCCTCTGCAGGCTCGTCTACAGCTATGTTGTTTCCCTTTGAGGACGACATCTTCTTTCCATCCAGTCCCGGGATGAGGGGTGTGTGGATGCACACCGGCGCAGGGAATCCCAGCTTCGGCAGCTCCTCCCTTGCGAGCATGTGTATCTTTCTCTGGTCCATGCCGCCCACTGCGACATCTATCTTAAGATCGGCTATATCCACAGCCTGCATCAGCGGATATATCATCTGAGAGACCATGGGATTCTCAGCGCTTCTCGATACCTCGTCCATGCTCCTCCTCGCCCGGTTCAGAGTTGTGTTCCTCGCCATCTGCAGGACCTTTATCACGTACTCTGGTCTTAGCTGATACTCGGTTCCGTAGACGAACTCAGTTCTTTCCGGGTCAAGTCCCAGAGCGATGAAGCACTCCTTGTTGTAATCGGCGATCCTCCTCACCTCCTCCAGAGATCCCTTCTCGTTGAGGTAGGCGTGAAGATCTGCCAGGAGGACGACGACATCGAACCCCGCCCTCTGCATATCAAGCAGCTTGTTCGCGGTGAGCATGTGTCCCAGATGTATATTTCCACTGGTCTCGTAGCCGACATACGCCCTCGGATGCTCCCTCGCATCAAGCATCTCCTGAAGCTCCTCGAGCGTCACAACCTCTTCAGTGTTCCTTATCACCAGCTCCAGCCGATCCAATGAACTTCACCAGCGAGCCGGTGGAAATCAACCCGTATAATGCTTTTGGTCACCTTTTCGGAGAGCGATCCATATTTGACGGCGTATCTGTTCATTATGAGGATGTTTTAGATCAACAGCATGCGACCTGAAATTTTTGAGGGCAGAGGCCATCGATATGTATGATTCGAGCCAGTCTCCCGAAACTTCAAGAAGTACAGCGCCTTCTGGCCGGCATGGGGTTGCTCGAGCTGCTGTTGGTGAGACAGACTGTTTCAGTTAAAAACCAAGCTCGAGCTCTTTGAACCAGAGATGTCAGCAAGGCCGGGCTGCTCTCCGTTGGGCACAAGCGTGTACGTGGAATTGCCTGTAACCACAATGACATACCCATCTACCGGGGTTGCGTTGTACCCATGTGTGACGAGCAGAAACGCCAGATCCAGGGGTGTCATGAGGGGATCATCATAGGAGGAAAGCAGCTCCATGAGTCCGGCATCCACACAGCTCGCTGGAACAAGCAGCACCAGCATCACACAGGCAAACATGCTCATAAATCTGTACATCTGTCTCACCGCTCTGTACAGCTACTGGAAGATATTTAAACCTCACAGAACATGAGATCAGTACTTCAGGATATTACAGATCGTACGTAAGTGCTCTCTCCATTCACCTCAGCGAAATCGAGTTCTCCGATAGCATGAATCAATTTCACAAACCTTTTATACCATGCCTGGTGTTTAGCTTTTACGGAGGAAAAACAATGACCGGCGAACCGTTGGCAGTGGACTATTATATCCCGATTATTCTGTTTCTGGTGATGGGTGCCATCGTGCCAATCGTTGCTCTAGCTGCTGTCAAGATCATCTCTCCTCTGAGACCCAACCGGCGTAAGGCGTCAGTGTACGAGGGTGGACTCAAACCTGTCCGCGACCCGAAGATCCGGTTTAATGTTCAGTATTATTTGTTTGCTATCGTCTTCGTGATCTTCGATGTCGAGGTTCTTTTCTTGTATCCATGGATTTACGTCTACGCTTCTGAGTTCATGAAGAGGTTTGTGATCTTCGGCTTCATCAACATGGCAGTGATCGAGATGGTGCTTTTCATCGCGGTACTGGTCGTCGGACTGCTGTATGCGATAAAGAAGGAGGCGTTGCGTTGGGTATAAGCGATGTAATACCTGTACCCGTGGCCATCGACGAGGAGATCGAGAAGTGGACGATCTGGGGCCGGCCGGTGATGGACGTCTGGTTCACCACCACCGAGAAGATACACCAGATCATCCAGATGGGCCCGATAAAGAACGTGCTCAACTGGGGCCGCAAGAACTCCCTCTGGTTCCTGATGCAGCCGATGGGCTGCTGTGGTGTGGAGATGCTCGTCTTCGGCTGCCCGCACTATGACTGCGATCGGTTCGGGATAATTCCCAGAGCCACCCCGAGGCAGGCCGACGTGATGATCATCAGCGGCTACATCACGAGGAAGTATCTCCCCGCAATCAAGAACCTCTGGGAGCAGATGCTCGAGCCCAAGTGGTGCATCGCTGTCGGGGAGTGCGCCATATCCGGAGGGCCGTTCTACGATTCCTACAACATAATACAGAACACAAGCGACTTCTTCCCGATCGATGTGTACGTCCCTGGATGCCCGCCGAGGCCGGAGCAGTTCATAAAGGGCTTCGTGGAGCTCCAGGAGAAGATCAAGCAGCGGAAGGATAAAAGAGGCTACTAAGGAGGGAGGTCTCTGCTTACGGCTGGCGATGTATTGAGCGCGATCCAGTCGGCCTTTCCAGGAGCGGTTCTTGAGTCGAGGGTCGAGTCTGATCGCCGCCTCTGGATAACAGTCGATCCGAAGAGGCTCGTCGAGATAACACAGTTTCTGAGGGACAAGAAGGACTTCGATCACTATTCCGGTGCTGCCGGGGTTGACAGGATAAATGAGAACCTCTTCGAGGTCGTGGAGATCCTGACGAGCCACGGGGCTCATCAGGTTGTTGTCCTGATGAAGGTGAAGGTTCCCAGGGACAAACCATCCGTCAGATCGCTCACAGGTCTCTACTGGAATGCGAACTGGTACGAGCGCGAGATCTGGGAGATGTTCGGCATAAACTTCGAGGGGCACCCGGAGCTGTATCCTCTGTTGCTGCCTGACGAGCTCGTCGGATACTGGCCCTGGAGGAAGGACTTCAAGGGATACCCGGATACGACGACAGGCGAGCGTGCGATAGAGCAGGTGGGTCCGGATGGTTACACAGAGTTCAAGATAATGCCCCACACGGAGCTGATAAAGGCGGGCGTTCTTCCTGAGAGGCCGAAGTATCCGACGTTCAGGGAGCGCGAGGAGGCTGAGATAAAGTCCGACTCTGAGATGATCATGCACATGGGTCCGCAGCATGCGATCGTCCCCGGGCCGTTCCTGCTCGATCTCCTCATCGAGGGCGAGAGGGTCAAGAAGGCGTTCCTGGATGTGGGATATATCCACAAGGGCATAGAGAAGATAATGGAGAACAGGACGTACCTGCAGGGGATTGTTTACACGGACAGGATGTGCTACCTCGCGTCCATAACAAACAACGAGGCCTACTGCGGTGCTGTTGAGAGGCTTCTCGGGATCACCCCTCCTGAAAGGGCGCAGTACATCAGGGTGATACTCGCAGAGCTATCAAGGATTCAGAGCCATCTCCTTGGAACAGGCGAGTTCCTGACGCTGCTCGGCGCTGCGACATACTCCCCATTCCAGTACATGATCATAGACAGGGAGGACATAGTGTATCTAATGGAGAGCATCACCGGCGCCAGAATCACGCATACATTCGTGAGGTTCGGAGGGGTCAGAAACGATCTGCCTGATGGATTTGCAGATAAGGCCCGCCCGATACTGAAGAGGATGAGGGAGAGGACAGAGGAGTACATGGATCTGCTCCACAGCGATCCGATATACACCAGAAGGATGCGCGGGATAGGCGTTCTCTCGCCTGGAGATGCGCGCAGGCTTGGCGTCTCCGGACCGCCGCTGAGGGCATCAGATACGCCGTATGATATGCGCAGAGAGGATCCGATTCTGGTCTACCCGGATCTGGACTTCAAGGTCGTTACAAGGAAAGCAGGAGATGCTGAGGCCAGGGTTGAGGTCCGCCTGGAGGAGATCCTGGAGAGCATCCACATCATAGAACAGTGTCTCGACCAGATACCGGACGGGCCGATACAGGAGAAGCTTCCGAAGAAGATCAAGCCCGAGCCAGGAGAGGCATACTACAGGGTCGAGGATCCGCGCGGCGAGATGGGAATCTATGTCGTGAGCGATGGGTCTGAGAAGCCCTACAGGGTGAAGGTCAGGGGTCCGGTGTACGCATACATGCAGGCGCTTCCGCCGCTTCTCGAGGGCGCTTACGTTGCTGATGTGGTCGCGATAGCAGGCAGCATGGACGCATGCACAAGCGAGGTGGACCGCTAAGGGGGATTCGAGTTGTATTTATCGACAATCATAGAGACCGTATCTGCCTGGGCCGCCCAGGAGCCAAAGATATACGCTCTGGCCATAGGCCTGATAGGGGCTGCCATAATCTCTGCGGTGATCAACATCGGCGCCATGGCTGTGGTCTGGCTCGAGAGGAAGTTCCTGGGCGATATACAGGCCAGGTTCGGCCCAAACAGAGTTGGCAGTAGATGGGGACTGCTGCAGCTGGGCGCTGATGCGATAAAGCTATTCACAAAGGAGGACAGCATACCCAGAGGCGCGGACAAGCCCGTCTACGTCTGGGCGCCGATAATAGCCAGTATAACAACAATGCTTGTGGCAGCTGCAATACCATTTGGCGCACTGAGGATCGACGGGAAGGATTATCCTCTGGTCGTTGCGAACATGGACATCAGCGCGTTCTATGTAGAGGCCGCTCTCTCAATAATGACGATCGCGGTCTTCATGGCCGGGTTCAGCTCCAACAACAAGTACTCGATGCTGGGCGCCTTCAGAGGAATCGCGAGGATGATCGCCTACGAGGTTCCGATGGGGGTTTGCGTCATAGCTGTTGCCCTGATGGCCCACAGCCTCAACCTGGTCGAGATAGTTGAGAGCCAGACGCTCTGGTACGCATTCGCCCAGCCGCTCGGGTTCATAATCTTCACCATAGCTCTCGTGACAGATCTCGGCAGGATACCCTTCGACCAGAGCGAGGCAGAGGAGGAGATCATAGCCGGATACACAACAGAGTACGGCGGCATAAGATGGGGCCTGCTCTACTTCCAGGAGTACATCAACATGCTCCTCGGCTCGATACTTCTGGTGCTGCTCTTCCTCGGCGGCTGGAATGGCCCGAGCATACCTGTGATAACAGTGCTCTCTCCGATGGTCTGGTTCCTGATGAAGGTCCTGATAGTGCTGATCTTCCTGATCTGGGTCAGGGGGTCGCTGGTGAGGTTCAGAATCGATCAGGTCACGGATCTCGGATGGAAGTGGATGCTTCCGCTCTCGCTGGTAAACCTGGCGTGGGCAGCGTTTGTGGGTCTTTACTTCGCATGAGGTGATCCAGGATGGTGCTAAAGTCACTGAAGTACACCCTGAAGACAGCGCTCACCACAACAGAGGTCACCAGGCTGTATCCTGAGGTCATGATGGAGCTGCCCGCCAACGAAAGGGGCATACACGAGCTCGACGCCACGACGTGCATAGGCTGCGGCTCCTGCGCCAGGATCTGCCCGAACAGCTGCATAGAGATGGTTCCCTATAAGTATGGCAACCCGCTGAAGAACAGGAAGATGCAGTTTCCGCAGATCGATTACGGCAGGTGCACATTCTGCGGCCTTTGTGTCGATGAGTGTCCCGTCTCCTGCCTGAAGATGGGAAAGAAGACAGAGATCGCTGGGTGGGAGCGAAAGGACATAGTATACGGGCCTGACAGGATCGCGGTGAAGAAGTTCTCCGAGAAGGAGGTCGCAGAGCTGGAGGCTGAGGCGAAGCGACAGGCCGAGGAGAAGAAGAAGGCTGCTGCGGCAGCAGCAAAGGAGAAGGCCGCAAAGGCCAAGGGAAAGGAGAACAAGGCAAAGGCGAAGCCGGACGAGGGTGGTGAGGCCTGATGGAGAAGGATTCTGTGAAGTATGTCAAGTACCTCTTCGAGCTCGTACTGCTTCTGATCGCGCTGGGAGTGGTATTCGGAGCGCTTGCGTACATTGTGTACATCTCCCCGTGGAGCTGGAGGATGCTGGACAGGATCTACGATATCAGGTTCCTCATAGAGCTCGGCGTCTTTGCTACACTCTCCGTCCTGATCCTCGGGCTCGCGGTGCTCACGGTCTACTCCAGAAACATAGTGCACAGCGCCCTGTATCTGATAGGAAGCTTTGCGGGTGTTGCAGCCCTGTACATATCGCTTAATGCGCCCTTCCTGGGTGTCGCACAGGTTCTCGTGTACATCGGCGCTGTGGGCGTGCTGATACTCTTCGCCGTGATGCTCACAAGACGCACGATAATGGAGGAGTCCCATGGTTAAAGTGAAGACTACGATACTCCTGGTGATCTTCCTGGCGGCACTGATCGCATCGATATCAGTGACACCATGGGAGTACGGAGAGATGAAGAAGCAGTACAGCTTCCAGCCGGCCAAGGAGGGCGTTAGGATGCCGGAAAGCGGCATCGGGGATGTAGGGGCGGAGTTGTTCACGATCTACATGTTCCCGTTTGAGCTGCTCTCCCTGGTCCTCCTGGCAGCCCTGATCGGAGCGATATACATAGCAAGAAAGGAGATGGCCTGAGGGAGGCAGAGAGATGAGAAGGAGGGAGAGATACGATCCCGCTTGAGTTATACATTATGCTTGCCGCTGTCATGTTCTCCATAGGTCTCTACGGTCTGGCGACACAGAGAAACGGCGTCAAGCTGATGATGTGCGTTGAGCTCATGCTCAACAGCGCCAACATAAACCTGGTGGCCTTCTCAGCCTACCAGCCGAACGTGAGCGGCCAGGTTTTCGCTCTGTTCTCGATAGCTCTGGCCGCGGCTGAGGCCGGTATAGGGCTTGCCATACTGATAACCCTGTACAGGCTGTACGGAACCATTGATCTCGACAACATAAACGCTCTGAGGTGGTGACGTTGTACGCCGATTACGCTTATCTGATCGTGGGGCTGCCGGTGCTGGCATTCATTCTCACGATCTTCTTCGGTTGGCATCTGCCGAGGGGCGGAGGATTTCTCACGGTGCTGGCGACCTTTGCAGGCTTCATAATATCTGCAGGGATATTCCTGGAGACGTTCCCTGAGAAGGTCGTCCATCAGTCGATGCACTGGTTTGCGACACTGAATGTGGGAATACTGATAGATCCTCTGGCCATTGTGATGCTGCTGATGGTCACATTCGTCTGCACGCTGATACACACATATGCTCTGGGGTACATGAACGGCGATCCGGGTATGGCGAGGTACTTCGCTGAGGCAGGTCTCTTCACGGCGGCCATGCTCGGCCTGGTTTACTCTGACAACCTGCTGCAGCTCTTCATATTCTGGGAGCTGGTGGGCCTCTGCTCGTACCTGCTGATCGGATTCTGGTACAGGAAGCCGTCTGCAGCATCTGCTGCGAAGAAGGCGTTCCTGACAACAAGAGTCGGCGACGTGATGTTCCTCGCCGGAATAATCCTGCTGTACAACAACATGGCGAAGCTGGGGCTTCCGGAGGGGACATACCTGCTCCAGTTCCCTGTGATATACGAGAACCTCACTAAGATCGACCCGACGCAGCTCACACTCGTCTCGCTGCTTCTCCTCGGAGGCGCTGCGGGCAAGTCAGGCCAGTTCCCCCTGGATATCTGGCTTCCTGATGCAATGGAGGGCCCGACAACGGTCTCTGCGATGATCCACGCTGCCACAATGGTCACTGCAGGAGTGTACCTGGTCGCGAGGATGTTCCCGTTATTCTATGCGGCTCCCCACGGGCTTCTTGCAGTCGCATACGTCGGAGGGTTCACAGCGCTCTACGCCGCGACGATGGGTCTTGCAGCATTCGATATCAAGAGGGTCCTTGCGTTCTCAACGGTCAGCCAGCTGGGCTACATGATGCTCGCGCTGGGCGTTGGATCTGTGGTGGGCGCAGCAGCCGTCGGCGTCTCGATGTTCCATCTGATAGGCCACTCGTTCTTCAAGGCGCTCCTCTTCCTCTGCGCCGGCTCGGTCATACACGCGGTCGCGACGAACGACCTGCGCGAGATGGGCGGCGTCGGGAGATACATGAGGTGGACCGCTGGAACGATGGCCATAGGCGGTCTCGCTCTCGCAGGATTCCCGGGAACGACGGGATTCTTCTCGAAGGACGAGATCCTGGTCACAGCGTGGGAGTACGGCGCGACGACTCACGACTACCTGCCGTACATCTTCGGCATAGTGGGAGCACTGCTCACCGCGTTCTACACATTCAGGATGTGGTTCCTGACGTTCACAGGGGAGCCGCGCTCTGATTACCACAAGCATGAGTCGCCCTGGATCATGCTGGGGCCGCTTGTGATACTCGCGCTCTTCGCGCTCTTCTTCGGCATGCCTGCTCAGGAGGGGTTCTACGAGACGGTCGGCAACAACTTCGCCCACTACGGCGTGAACTTCGAGGAGCTCGCGCCGATCGGAGGGCATGTGGTGGAGCATGGAGGAGAGGAGGCGGTAACTGAGCCGTTCATAATCAAGATACTCCCGATACTGGTGGGAGTCGGCGGCATAATCCTGGCGCTGCTCTTCTACTCGCCGTGGAAGAAGCTCGATGTCAGAAAGTTCGTCGGCGAGAAGGATCTTCTGAGGACGATACTGGTGAAGAGGTACTACCAGCATGAGATATTCACAGCATGGTTCGCAGAGACGGTGGTTTACGGGATATCGCTGATAGCGAACATATTCGATATAAGGATCGTTGATGGAGTGCTGAACAAGATCAGCGAGACGACTCTTGGTTTCGCCAATTCGATAAGAAGAACGCAGACCGGAGTCATACAGAACTATATCACAGCACTGGTCTTCGGGATCGTGGTGCTCGTGATTGTGATCAAGCTGGCGATGGAGGTGGGCCTGTGATCTCAAACGCCATATCCATAATGATAGCTGTGCCGCTGATAGGCGCGATTCTGGCGTTCCTCACCAGAAGCAGGGAGCAGGCCCGGCTGGTTGCCCTGATAGCCTCACTGGTTCCGCTGGCCCTGGCGCTTCAGATGTACACCGAGTTCGACAAGTCCTCGAAGCTGATGCAGTTCGTCGAGAGCTACGACTGGGTGCCGTCGATAGGCGTCAAATACACAGTCGGAGTCGACTGCATAAGCTTCCCCCTGGTGCTCCTCACCGCCATAGTCTCTGTGCTGGTGGTGATATACGCGTGGGGTGAGAACCACAGGCCCAACCAGTTCTTCGCGCTGCTCCTGCTCAACGAGGTTGGGGTTCTGGGAGTCTTCACGGCCCTGGACTTCTTCCTGTTCTACATATTCTGGGAGGTCGTCCTGATACCGATGTTCTTCCTGATCGGCATCTGGGGCGGGCCGAGAAAGGACTACTCAGCGATCAAGTTCTTCATCTACACACATGTCGCGAGCCTGGTGATGCTTCTCTCTATATTCGCGATGTACTTCACCTACAGGCTGCCCGATGGCTCGAGGACATTCGACATGCTGACGCTGCTCCAGGCGACCTCTGACAAGACAGTGTTCCCGCCGGGGCTGATAAACGCGATATTCGCGGGGCTTCTCTTCGGATTCCTGGTGAAGATGCCCGCGTTCCCGTTCCACACATGGCTCCCGGATGCACACGTCGAGGCTCCGACTGCAGGCTCCGTTGTTCTGGCAGCGCTGCTGCTCAAGATGGGTGGCTACGGTATATTCAGAGTGATACTTCCAATGCTTCCGCACGTTGACAAGGCGTTTGTCACTGTGATAGCAGTCATAGGTGTGCTGAGCATAATCTACGGAGCGTTCCTGGCTCTGGCGCAGAAGGACATCAAGAAGCTTGTGGCGTACTCATCGATCAGCCACATGGGCTTCGTCACCCTGGGCGCTGTGGCGTTCACATGGCTCTCGATACAGGGGGCGATGTTCCAGCAGTTCTCTCACGGGATCATAACATGCGCCCTGTTCATGTCCGCGGGAACGATACAGCACTCTGTGGGCACGAGGATAATATCAGAGCTCGGCGGGCTCGCTGACAGGATGCCCAAGTTCGCGTCGCTCATGCTCGCAGCCTTCCTCGCGTCCCTCGGCCTGCCCGGGATGAGCGGATTCGTCGCTGAGTTCATGGTCCTGACGGGATCATACGCGACGTTCCCCGTCTACACAATGCTTGTGGTCTTCACCAGCGTTGGCGTGACCGCAGGTTACCATCTCTGGGCGTGCCAGAAGGTGCTCTTCGGCCCGATACTGAAGAAGTACCTGGACATACACGATCCGCATGCGTACGAGATACTCGCCATGAGCGCGATCGTCTTCCTGACGCTGCTATTTGGTTTGCAGCCTGCGCTGATCACGGACATCATGGGGACCGCGGCCCATCAGGTGATGGAGCCTGTTGTGACCCTCTCGCAGATGGGGGTGATCTGAGGTGGATCTTGGACACTACGCCCCTCTCGGGGCAGAGGCTTTGCTTACAGCGGTTTCACTGCTGGTCGTGCTTGTAGGCCTGTTCACGAAAGGAAGGAGCTCGCTCCCCGGATACCTGAGCCTGGCGGCGCTGATAGTGGCCATGTGGATGGTGCTGACGGCCAAGACCGGGACGATCTTCTTCTACGACTCGCTCAGGGTCGACGGGTTCTCCCAGTTCTTCAAGGCCGTCTTCGTGCTGGTCTCGCTGCTCGTCGTCATCGCGTCGTTGACCCGCTACAACGGTCGTGTTGGAGGAGACGAGTACTTCGCCCTGCTCCTGATGGCGACCGTGGGCATGATGGTGGTCGCGAGCGCCATAGATCTGGTCTCGCTCTTCATAGGTTTCGAGCTGGCAAGCCTGTCAACATACGCGATGGCAGGGTTCGACAGGACGAAGAAGAACCTCGAGGCCGCGATGAAGTACTTCCTGTACGGCGCTGCCTCGTCAGCGTTCATGCTCTTCGGCTTCTCGATGCTCTACGGGATGACAGGGAGCACGAAGATCGCGGATATCGCGGGTGCGTCGCTGGCTGCGTTCAGCCCTGCGATACTGATCGCGCTGATATTCGTGATCGTGGGCTTCGCGTTCAAGATGGCCCTGGTGCCGTTCCATATGTGGGCTCCCGATACATACGAGGGCGCGCCCGCGCTGGTCTCGGCACTGCTCGCTGCAGGCTCGAAGAAGATGGGGTTCGCAGCTGCGTTCAGGGTGATACTGATCGCGCTTCTCGCACTCAAGCTCGAGTGGTACATGGCGTTCGCGATACTCGCGGCTGTGACGATGACCGTCGGGAACCTTGTCGCGTGCTGGCAGAACAACGTCAGGAGGATACTGGCGTACTCGAGCATCGCGCAGGCAGGCTACATCTCCATAGCCTTCGTCGTCCTCGGGGTTGCGTCTGAGGGCATGACAGGGCCGAACAACCTGCCACTCGACCAGTACGCGCTCGCCGGTGGTCTTCTCCTTGTTCTGGGACATGCGATCATGAAGACAGGAGCGTTCATAGGCAGCGCGCAGGTCGCATCGATCGCGAAGAACTCAGAGGATCCGGATGACATCTCGAACTACGCTGGCCTGGGAAGAAGGGCGCCGGTAACAGCCTTCTGCATGACGGTCTTCATGTTCGCGCTCGCAGGGATACCCCCGACAGCAGGCTACTTCGGCAAGTTCGTCGTGTTCGGGTCTGCGATATACGGCGGGCTTGTGTGGCTCGCGGTCCTCGCGATACTGAACAGCGCGCTCTCGCTCTACTACTACCTGAGGATCATAAGCTACATGTACCTCAGGGAGCCTGCAGGGCCGAAGATATCGGAGTCGAAGGGCTATGTGCTCTCGCTCCTCCTGGCCCTGATCGGGAC
>JAKPCO010000055.1 GCA_029553285.1 Methanobacteriota archaeon | reverse complement strand
GGTACCTTATTTCTGCTGAAGAGAGGCAAGCTGGATAACGTAGAAATCAGAGTGCTTGATATCATCCAGCATCACCCTCTCTAAATTTCAGTGAACCAATTTTATGCTCAGTTCTGGTTTTTATCTTATTCGGACAGGTCCATTTGTGATAACTATAAAGCTGCCGGTGTGTTGCAGTGCATGTAGGAGGATTGGGCCTCGAAACGGTGGTTTGAAATGATGAGATCAAACATCTGCAACAAACTTCTGGGCATAGCAGATTACTATGAGGCGGTCTTTACAGGGCCGGTGGCAATGGAGCATGGCAGGTTCAGAAGCAGCGTTCTGGGGATGATCATCGAGATGCTGGACGTTCTGAGAATCGATGAGGATCTAAGGATGGAGCTTATAAAGTCCATAACAGCAGGCTGGAAGATGGAGATGGTCGGCGATGAGGCTACAGAATCAGAGATGATCCTGGAGAAGCTCGAGAGCGTGAGAAGCGCCGCGATGCAGGATATGGGCTGCAGCCTGGAGATAGGCGTGCTCATGTCGCTTCCGATCCGGGAGATGGATCTCAAAGAGGATCATGTCTCTCACGTCTATGATGTGATGAACAGGATCATGGACCATCTGAGCAGCAGGACGACGGGAGAGCATCTGGTCGCATGATGTGAAACGCTGCCTTCCGGGTTATCTCGCAGCGCGCGGTCTTTCATCCGATCCCTGTGAGATGCCCATCTTCAGAAGCATCCTGCCATTGATCTTGCGAGATCTTGGTAGTTCCCTGCATCAGTGTCGGCCTCGCGTGATTCATGACTGTTATGCCAGAAAATGCCGGCTCCCGAGAGGCTGTTCAGCGGCCCAATCCCACAATCTGAGATGGCTCACCTTCCCCAGAATATGTCCTTCTTCCTCTTGATCTCCAGGAACCTCTCGAAGACCTCTATCTCATCCTGTGACATCTTCTGCTTGAGCTCCTGCTCTATGATCCTGGCATGCTTCTCAGGTATGTTGACGTAGAGAAGATCCCCCTCGTGAATCTGGCGCCCGACTGTCGGACCATCGATCGATATCGCGACCTCCTGGCCGACAGTTGCCATGGGTATGTTCTCGTTCCTCTGCTGTATTCCGCGTATGGTGCCAACCACAGCGCCGTCCTCGCGGATCAGTGGCACGTTGTGTGTTATCGTCCCACCGACCACCTGTACGCCGACTATCGCAGGCTTGGACTGCCTGAAGACGCAGTCGGGAAGTATGCGAACACAACCCGGCTTGACTATCGCCTCAAGCCGCTCCTGCTCCATCTGCATCTTCTTCTCCTCCATCCATGCCTCGTAGCTCTCGAGAAGCGTGTATATGACGTCGCTCTGGAACACCGGAACGTCCAGCTTCTGTATCTCAGCGAGGGCATCCGGAAGTATCTCGACATTGAACCCCAGGATGACTGAGAGGAGCGGGTCCTTGAGGGCAGCGGCCCTTATGACATCCCTGCGCGTTATCGGGCCAACATCAGCCACATGGATGGGTATGTTCTTGGCGCGAAGCTCGCCGACAAGCCCCTCAAGAGATCCGATGGTGTCCGCCTTCAGTATCACGCCAACTGTGTCTGTATCAATCCTCACAGCCTCGATCTCAGACCTTATCTCCCTGGCTATGGCCTCCGGATCCTCTCCCTCACCCACAACACGAATGGTGGAGCCTGCAAGCGCGGTCTCGAGCTTCGGGGCTGATACCTTTATGCCGGACGCAGCAACGACGTGCTTCACAGGGGTGAACCTCTCCTCGCTCCGTATCTCCTTGAGCGGTCTGGGCTTGAGAAGCGCCCTCACCTTTGTTATTATCGGCTCGCGTGGCGTCCCGACCACGATCGTATCCCCGACGCTGATCATGCCGTCGTACAGTATGACATCCAGTGTCGTCCCGAGTCCCCTCTCCTCCTTAACCTCAAGTATCGTCCCCACACCCGGACGGCTCGACTCGATCTCCAGGTTCTGCTTCAGGAACCTCTGTGCAAGGCCAACCAGGACGAGAAGAAGATCAGGAATTCCCTCTCCGGTTATGGCGCTGACCGGGATTATGCCCACAGTCTTCGTAAAATCCGTTATCCTGTCGTAGCGGTTGGAGTCAAAGCCGTATTTGTAGAGCTCTCCAACAAGCTCGTATATCTTCGTCTCCAGCGCCTCCACCACTCGCTCAGTCTGGCCCGCGAGGCTCTTCGCTATTGGGGCGTTCTCGACAGGTCGCCAGCCGGGGATCCTGTCTATCTTGTTTGCAGCGACCACGAATGGTGTCCTGAACCTCTTCAGGATATTTAGCGACTCGATTGTCTGCGGCTGGAACCCCTCATTTATATCCACGATGAGTATCGCCAGATCCGCGAGCGACCCCCCGCGGCTTCTCAGCGATGTGAACGCATGATGGCCGGGGGTGTCTATGAACAGCAGCCCTGGCACCATGAGGTTCGCCTTGAATCCGGAACCGCAGAACTGCTGTATCACGCTCAGAGGAATCTCGGTAGCGCCTATGTGCTGCGTTATGGCCCCGGCCTCGTACTGTGCGACGGTTGTGCCCCTTATCCTGTCCAGCAGCGTAGTCTTCCCGTGATCTACATGCCCCATAACGCAGACTATGGGGGTTCTCAGCTGTGAGACCTCCTCCTTCGAACGCATACCCTTTTTAGATCTCTGACGCATGGTGGATCCTCCCTAAAAATACCGCAGGCGATGAGACTGCGATTCCAGGCAACACCTCACGGTGCTCAGAAACTCTCCGATGCAGCTCAGTATCTCTCGATCTCAACAAATATAAATCCTCTGCATCCAGCGGGCACGCCATGGAGATCTCTCCCCCAGATTCTCCGCCATCCGAGTTTCCGGGTCTTGTTCCAGAAGCCTGATTGAGGTGACAGGAATCGATAGCCCCACACGATATCTGATGAGACCTGGAGAGGAACATCAGATCCCGGTGATGCGCTGCACACCATATCTCACGATCACCGGTACCTTCTCCTCCTTCCAAAGCTCTGTCCGAAGAATAGACCGGCGAGAAGGCCTGCAAGGTGTGCCATGTGCCCTATGCCATCTGCTCCCCTCAGGCTTATCTGGTAATAAAGATCCAGGAACGCGAGCAGCGCTATCGCCAGTGGTATCCCCAGAGGTATCGGTACCGGGAATATTATCACCCTTATCTCAGGCGCGATTATCGCCAGGGCGCCCATTACCCCCATGATCGCTCCGCTGGCGCCCATCATGTATCCTGTGGTAACAAGCATCTCTATGATGCCGCCGAATATTCCGGATGCGAAGAACACCAGGAGGAAATTCCTCTCCCCAACCCTCCTCTCGAGCTCCGTACCGAAGAAGAAGAGAGCCAGCATGTTCCAGAAGAGATGGCCAATGTCAGCGTGAACGAATATGTGCGTTACGAGTGTCCAGGGCCTGGACTCGACGAGCGCCGGATTGAGGGCGAGGTATCCCCTCACAGCCCAGGGGTTCGCTGCCATTGCGATCGATATTATGATGCACAGAGCGATTACAGCAAGGGATGCCGGAATGCTGGATCCTCTGGGCCTGATATCATCCCAAATCTGATCGGAGACCATGCCAGCTGTCAGCAATCCTCTGATGATATCTCTTATGGTACCACTTCCAGTTTCAGGACTCTGTGACGTACTCGCCGTTTCTGAGCACTATGACGTAATCTGCGGAGTTCCTCAGCGCAACAGAAAAACCGGGCTCTGCCCCGAATATGATCGTCTCCTTGCCATGCTCCATCGCCTTCATGAGCACCGGCTTCAGATCCGCATCTCTGGTGACGAGCGCGATTGTGTCTATGACAGGGTTGTATATCATGTCGACACCCTCCACGGCCATCCGCACATCGACATCGCTCGTGCAGATAACCGGCTCAAACCCCTGGTTCTCGACAGCCTCCACAAGCTTCTCGGAGGCGTACTGGTTCAGGAAGACCTTTCCAACCTTTATGTCGCCGTAATCCCTGAGTATGTTCCGGATCTCCTCCAGGTCCATCTGGAACTCCTTGCGCAGCATGTTGGGCCCATCTACCAGGAGACCGATCTTCTTCCTTCCCTTCTCCTTCTTGGATCCGAGGTACTTCAGGATGTGCTCGAAGTGTATAGCCATGATCGCTAATCCTCTATTTCAGAACCCTAATCTTTATTATGTCCACAGGTCGATTCATATAATTTTCTATCGCAGGCAGGGACCTGTCCGAATAAGAGTTCCGGAGCCAGATATTCGAGGCTTGAGGATGCTGATTGTTATGAGCACATCTTCCTTATTCGGACACCTCTGCAGGCAGTGGCATTGATCTTCAGGCCACTTGAGTTTTGCAGACGATAAAATTCATGATATACCTGAAGGCTCTCGAGTCGAACCGGGATGCCCTGAAAGATGATCGAAACCGTCGAAGCGCATCGAGGGGCTCGATGCGGATGAGCACACACAGCTACCACCGGCCGGGAGAGACAATGTAACATGGAAGTACTCCCGGAACTGTATCAGCAATGGAATGTGTGTTCATGCAGTGCCTCTGGTTCCCGGGACCCAAATGCAACCTGTCGAGGACAGATGTCTTTTTGATAAGTTCATGGATAAACTTACAACCCAAGGCATCCGCCTGGATGTCACATGCCGTAAATCCTTCTGGTGTTTCTCACCGTCGCCCTGGCGAGCTCCTCAGGCTCCATCCCCCTAATCCGCGCTATGAGATTGAGCGAGTCCAGTATAAAGGACGGCTCGTTCCTGCCTCTTCTCGGAGAGAGAAAAGGGCTGTCCGTCTCCAGCAGGAGCTGGTCCACCGGCACGCTCCTCGCCAGAGCCTGGTGCTTCACAGATCTGCACACGACTGTCGCAATCGATACATAAAATCCCCTGTCGACGATCTTCCTCATGGTCTCCAGGCTTCCACTGTAGCAGTGAAACACCACCTTCCCCAGATCCTTAACGATATCGAATGCCATATCCTCGGTATCCCTGGCGTGTATCACAAGCGGCTTATCGAGCTCCTCTGCGAGCTGTATCACTTTGCGGAATACCTCGACCTGCTGCTTTCTAAGAGCTGGATCGCTGCATCTGTAGTAATCCAGCCCAGCCTCGCCGACCCCGATTATCTCCCGGGAGTTCTGCCGGATCTCATCAAGGACGAGATCCACATCCCCAGGCCTCATCCGGTCGAGGGAGTTGGGGCTGAGGCCCAGGGTCGCGTGTATGAATTCATGCGACCTGGCCAGCTTCAGCGTCTCTCTGTTCGTCTGAAGGTCAACTCCAGAGTTGATCATCTCCACGACGCCTGCTGCTCTCGCCCTCTCTATAACATCCATCCTGTCCTTGTTGAAGTGCTTGAAATCGAGATGACAGTGTGCATCTATGACTGCTACCAAGAGAACATCCCCTGCTCATTTCTTTGATCTGCTATCTGGATGCACGTTCCTCAAGAAGCAGAAGACGGTTGATGGCGCTGACAAGCGCCTCCACCGATGCCATGACTATGTCCTCCCGCGCGGATCGGGCGGAGACCTTTCTGCCCTCTGTATCCTCGACCCCTATCACGACCTCTGCAAGGGCATCAGATCCCCCTGTGATCGCCTCTATCCTGAAATCCCTCACCCTGATCAGGCTGTCCTGGCCGAGTATCTCCCTCACAGCCTTGACTGCAGCATCCACCGGACCAACACCGATGTTTGCGAGCACCTTCTCCTCTCCCCTGAACAGAGCCCTGACAGTGGCTGTGGGAGTGATCGTGTTCCCGGTCATCACAGCCACCTCCTTGAGGACGAGCGCCTGCTCTCCCTTCGCGATCTCACCCAGGACAACCTCTGCGATGGTCTGGAGATCCGCATCCGTAACCTGCTTGCCCTTGTCGCCGAGCTCCTTTATCCTCTGGAGGATCTCCTGGAGCTGATCCTCTGTCGGATGGTAGCCGGACTCCTCGAGCACCTTCTTCACCGCATGCCTTCCCGTGTGCTTTCCGAGGACGATCCTGCGCCTGTGGCCGACCATCTCAGGCGTCATTATCCCGGGCTCGAAGGTATCGCTCCTCTCTATAACCCCATGGCTGTGTATGCCGCTCTCGTGGGAGAACGCGTTGTCTCCGACGATCGGCGCGTTTATCGGTATCCGGGTCTCTGTGAGCCTTTCAACAAGCCTTGCAGTCTCAACGAGGTACTGCGTTTTTATCGATGTCTTCGCCCCGTATATCGAGTGAAGGCTCATGACGGTCTCTGCAAGGTTCGCATTGCCGGCCCTCTCACCCAGGCCATTGACTGTGACCTGGACTTCCCTGGCACCTGCCTCCACAGCTGCGAGGCTGTTTGCAACCGCGAGCCCGAAGTCGTTGTGGCAGTGCACATCCACGAGTATGTTCATGTAGCTGCAGACCTCTTTCACGAGCCGGTGGAACGCGGACGGCGCCATGATGCCCACAGTGTCGGGTATGTTTATTATGTCCGCCCCTGCGCCCTCAACAGCCTTGAAGATCTCCCTCAGGAAGGCAGGAGGCGTCCTGGTTGCGTCCATCGCCGAGAAGAGGCAGAGCACACCATGATCCTTCACATACTCGACCGCCTTTATCGAGTCCGCGACTATCTCCTCTCTGCTCTTCTTTATCGTGTGGGCTATCTGGATGTCAGAGGTCGAGACGAATACGTGAACCATGCCGACATCTGCGTCCAGGCACCTGTCGATGTCGCTCCTGATGATCCTGGAGAGGCCGCAGACTGTGGCGGTGAGCCCCTCATTTGCTATGGCCCTGACGGATTCAAACTCGCCCCTGGACGATACCGGAAAGCCAGCCTCAATGACGTTGACACCGAGCTTGTCGAGCTGCCTGGCGATTATGAGCTTCTCCTCAGGGGTGAGCGAGACCCCCGGGGTCTGCTCTCCATCCCTCAGGGTGGTGTCGAATACCCTCACCTCTTGGCCGCGAAGGTGCTCAAGATGGTAGAAAACGATCCCACGCAGAAGTTTCTACTGACATGTTCGCAGGGTTGAATCCCGTGGAAGATAAAACTTTGCTTCAGCTGGAGACGCAGATGGAGCCTGGATCGAGAAAGGTCTGTGCGGTGCCTGCATAAGGAGATCGAACCCAAGCTATCCCTTTGTTATGAGGTCGTATCCGACCCGAGCTCTCCGAATAGGAGGCACATCCCCCCACACAGCCATCTCATCCCCTCTTATAACCAGAGCTGCGATCACCTCATTTCGATCAACCACACTGAAGCACTCATCCAGGCCGGCATCCGGTGTGACAGCATTGCCGAGAGCTGTTGCTCCTGCGTCTGCTATCGCCGGGTCTCTGGATATCACGGTCGCGACATCCGCGCAACCGAAGCTTATCGACGGCCCGACGGTCCCACTGCTGCTGCAAACCCCCAGAACGCACCCTGCAGGATGAATCTCAAGAGCCAGGTCCTTTATGGGAGATGTGCCGGCGTATATCCCGACCAGCACAGGCTCATCCGAGAAGATCGCTATGTCCCCGCCATTGTCAACGACAGCGTAATCTGCTCCGGCCTCCACCATCGCCTCGACTGCAGAGGCTGCTATCGCTCCGGCAACCGCCGCCATCGGTCCGACGTGGAAGAGAGCTGATGCATCACACATCCTTTTCACAACAGGCGGCGCATCATCTGTGGGACGATCGTACGGCTCGAGTGTCAGCTGAAAGATCGGGTCAAAGGCTATGAACTCCTCGAGCTGGATCCTGCTGTCTATTATCGCGCTCTTTGCTATCTCCACATGCTCCTGCGACCTGGCCATGATCGTGGCAATCGTCTGATGAAGCCTGAAGTGCTCCCGTATCATCAAAATTCAGTTACACTTCATTGCTATAGCTTTTGAGGATTCTGTGTCAGATGCACCCCGGCCGAGCAAACCCTGGTGAGGAGAGATCAATCAGATGAAACGCGTCCTGTCCAGCCGGCGGCTCAGGAGATCCGATCGCTGATACGCAGACCACAATCTCGAAAGTTATATTAAGAGAGAGGATCGATATATCAATAAATTCATGAGGTGATTTGCTTGAACGGGGATGTATATAAATTCATAGAGCTCGTCGGCACATCGGCGGTTGGGTGGGAAGATGCTGTGAAGACCGTGGTGGAGACAGCATCAAAGACTTTGAGAGATCTGAGGGTGGCTGAGGTCACCGAGCTTGATGTGCGGCTGGATAAGGGCAAGATCGTAGAGTACCGGGCGAAGGTGAAGCTCTCGTTCAAGTACGAGAAGGAGGAGGACTGAGAGGAGAATCCGCCCGCGTATTATGAGGAGAGAGCGAGCGGATTGTGTGCTCATATCACTGAGATAAACATCCCATGATCTGATGGTTCGCATGGTGGTTTGAGTGCAAGTCGAGCACGCCCCGCAGCTTGCTGCGGGGTCTTCGATTTTAAGCTGGATTTTTGCCATCTTTTTATGTCACCGTAGCATCGGGATTGATGGCGTGTGGCCTCACATGATCCATAACGTCAGGAGTCGATGGTGTTATTCTTACGGGAGCCCGCGGGGGACCTGTCCGAATAACATTATTACCTCCTCGCGACGTTGTAGTAGAACATAAACATTTTACAGAAGTTGTTCCAGCATTCTATAGCTCTTGTCCATCGCAGGCTTCCAGGTTTCTTATCCTTGCGTTTGAAGTTCACGGTTATGGAGCAGAAGAATATTTT
>JAKPCO010000051.1 GCA_029553285.1 Methanobacteriota archaeon | reverse complement strand
GCAGGGAACTACCAAGATCTCGCAAGATCAATGGCAGGATGCTTCTGAAGATGGGCATCTCACAGGGATCGGATGAAAGACCGCGCGCTGCGAGATAACCCGGAAGGCAGCGTTTCACATCATGCGACCAGATGCTCTCCTGTAGTTCTGCTGCTCAGATGGTCCATGATCCTGTTCATCACATCATAGACGTGAGCGACATGATCCTCTTTGAGATCCATCTCCCGGATCGGAAGCGACATGAGCACGCCTATCTCCAGGCTGCAGCCTGTATCCTGCATCGCGGCGCTTCTCACGCTCTCGAGCTTCTCCAGGATCATCTCTGATTCCGCAGCCTCATCGCCGACCATCTCCATCTTCCAGCCTGCTGTTATGGACTCTATAAGCTCCATCCTGAGATCCTCATTGATCCTCAGAACGTCCAGCATCTCGATGATCATCCCAAGAACGCTGCTTCTGAATCTGCCATGCTCCATGGCCGCCGGCCCTGTGAAGACCGCCTCATAGTAATCAGCTATGCCCAGAAGTTTGTTGCAGATTTTTGATCGCATCATTTAAGACCACCGCTTCGAATCCCGAGCCTCCTACATGCACTGCAACACACCGGCAGCTTTATAGTTGTCACAAATTAACTAAATAGATGAAAATACTCTATAGATAAACTATAGACAGATCCTCTCATGGAGAGTGCACAGAAATCTGGATCGCATGGGGCTCTCATCGCCTCTCTCTCATCAGTACCATGGCGCTTGCCAGGATCACAGGCCCTGTGAACTCGGATCTGGCCCTGGTGGAGTCGACAAAGACGATCTCATCTGTAAGAACGGGCGCGCCCAGGGCGGTTGCGCCGCATACCATCAGCATCGTTCTGAAGAGCAGGTTGCCCGATATCCCATCAGGCGCAAGCACAAGATCATCTCCGCGTGCGGACTCAATCAGGATGCCCCTGTGGGTCGCATCGAAGCCGTTCTCCCTCAGCCGCGCAGCCACGAACTCGCCGTGCGCCAGGCTTGTGTCGACGTTATTGCTCCTGCCGATATCCTCCAGCCTGCCGCCTGAGAGAACCGATACCTTCGGATCTATGCCCATCCCCTTAAGAAAAGATGCACCACGCATGGCAAGCTCCAGCTTGTCCTGTAAGGTGTCTCCCTCATCGATGCCGACCGGGGCCAGGAAGAAAGCCCATCCACCGAGTTCCAGCAGGGCCATCCTCATGACATCGATCCCAGCACTTGAGAGAGCCCTCATCGTCCTTGTGGCGGATATGTTGCCTCTCACGGCCCCGTCGATCTCCGAGCTCATCAGAAGCCTGATTAGCTCCTCCTCAGGTGAGTCAGAGCGGATCAGCTCGATGCCCTCAGGAGCGGCATCCCCCACAGCGACGATCTCAGCGTATTCTCCCGCAGAGACGAGGCTCTTGATAACATCACTGCCGGGGTTCACAAGCCCTATTCCGATCCTTGCCCTGGAACTGCGCGCAGTCTCCTTCAGCAGATCGATGAATCTGCGATCCATGTTACCCCTCAGTTTATGCCCGTCACGCGATCCCTCTCGAAGTCGAAGAGAACTGCTCTGCCCTCCCCGCTCACAACCTCAAGCCTCCTCTCCTCGATCACCCTGCCGATCCTCGCAGCGCTCAGCCCGTGTCTCCTGAATACATCCACGACCTCAGACGGATATCTGGTCGTGACCACAAAGCCCATGCCCGGGTACATCTTCAGCCAGTCCAGGAGAGGGAGTGAGTGAGGGACTGGTATCGCGTCGATCTCAACCACCGCGCCAGCCCCGCTGGTCTCGAGCAGCATTCCGAGCGTCCCCAGCATCCCCGGATTGCTGATGTCCTTGCCAGCCGTGACGAGTCCTCTCTCCCCGAGCACACGCATCGAAGAGATCTGGCGCCTCAGGGTCTCCCTGTCCTTGTGGCTAGTGGAGTCGAAGTTGATCCTGAAGCTAGGGTGAACTTTTCCGTCGAGATCGACTGCGACCACCACCGAGTCGCCAGGCTCCGCGGTGCTGCTCAGTATCACCCCGTCCTTCCTGGCCTTGCCCAGAATGGCAACATCCAGTGCGCTGTAGGGCGTGTCCGGATGGAGATGGCCGCCCACTATCGGGACTCCAAACTTCTCGATCCCCCTCTCGACTCCCCGCAGGACAGCATCCGCGATTTTTGGAGAGTTCACGGAAAGAACATCCACCATGGCGATCGGGGTGCCTCCCATGGCAGCTATATCATGAACGTTCACAAGAACGGCGCAGTATCCAGCCCATTCCGGATCAGCATCCATCAGCACTGACCATATCCCGTCTGCGGCGAGGAGAAGAACCTCGTCGCCGTTATCTATGACAGCAGCATCCTCGCCGAAATCCGCTATCACCTTATCAGAGATGGCAGGAAAGTACCTGAGCATATCTCCAATGCTTCGCTTCCTGGTTATGCCCACGAAGCTCCTGAGCTCCGATACCAGAGACTCTAGTGTCATTGCCACCACAGAATATTTCCTATCAAAAATAGATGTTGGTGGTATGCTGCTCCCTGGGGCTGGATCTTCCGGATGGCTGGCTCCACTGGAAGCCATGGTATGTGAAATCTGTATATGATCTGAGGATATCGAAAACTCAAGACTCTGTTAATATAAGTGCATTATCTAATTTTGTTTTTTGCAATTAACAAGATGACGTAAGTGTAACCGCACACTGGAAGCAAAGGGGTAAGTGTATCAAAATATGAATGGAGGCTGCGACAGTGTGGAGATAGATTGAGACCACCTTGGCGCAGAGGCGCATATGAGGATGCTCCTGGCGAAGACAAGGTGAACTTCAGAGGGGGTTTGGCGGGCTGTCTCCAAAGAACGAAGCCGTCTCGAAACCAGCCGGCCACGGGCTGTGACATGGTGTCCTGCCATGCATTTGGGTTCCAGGTGCTTGATCATATCCATCGATGGCAACTGGATATTTTGAGACAGGTTCAACAGCATTACATGATGCGGTATTTGAGTGCAATCTGTAAAAATACTGTCTTATAACTGGAATTAATGTCTTTTAAAAAGCGCTATGTTGAATGGGGTGAAGGAAAATAAGGGTGAAGCTGATGGGCGATCTGATCTGAGGAAAAAAGTGGTGCGCCCGATGCGGGCGCCGCTTCACATCTTGAGACGCTTCTTCAGATCCTCCAGCTCTCCTGTCCTGTAGAGGTACACGCCGATTCCGGCGAGCAGGATTATAAGCAGGGCCACGGCCCAGACGAGCCATCCGCCCTTTGCCTCCTCGACGGATACTGTCTTCTGGATGCCCTCCACCTCGAAGGTGTAGACGCCAGGCTCCTTCGGCCTGTACTCAAACGTGACCTTCTCGATCTTTCCGGGCTCGACGGTGATGCTCTTATTGCCGGTGGCGTTCCTGTTCACCAGAAGCTGTATCCCTCTGGTGTCGGCTGTCTTTCCTGTGTTCTGGACCTCGGCGACGATCTTCAGGGGCTTGCCGGCGATCGCATCTCCGGTGACATTCAGGCTGATGATGCTGATCGGAGAGAGCACCTTCACGCTCTTCGTCGCCCTGTCGTAGCCTGCTGCCTCCACAGATATCTTGTGATCTCCAGTCTCGTTTATCGATATGGATACAGATCCCTTGCTGTCCGTCTGTCCAGCAGGCACACCGTCTAAGCTCACGTTCGCCCCCTCTATTGGCTGGGTGGCATTTGCGCCGCCCCTGACCGTTACCACAAAGCTCTCGCCCCTCATGACCTCCGGAGGCGCTGTTATCACGAGCCTCCTGAGCTCAGCCTCCGACCTCACCAGAAGCGTCCCGCTCGCGTCCTCGTATCCTGACAGCTTCGCCTGGACCTGAACGCTTCCAGACCTCTCTGGCGTGTATCTGATCATTCCGCCTGCATCTGTTGTGCCGATCTCCTTTCCACCGACAAGCACCTTGGCTCCGCTGACGGCCTTTCCGCCGGATGTGACCTGGATCATGATCGGCTTGCCAACGATAGCCTCAGTCAGGTTGAGCCTGAGCGGTTCAGTCTTGCCCACGCGCAGGGCGATTGGGCAGAGATTTCTCTCTGGATTGTCAGCCACCCTGAACTTCAGGTTGCCCATGATCTCGATATCCTTGCCCCTGCCGAGGCTTATCGAGCCGTCGTTCTTCATGGTTATGCCATCGTCGGAGAGCGAGTCCACCT
The DNA here is from genome assembly GCA_029553285.1 of Methanobacteriota archaeon. Taxonomy (GTDB): domain Archaea; phylum Halobacteriota; class Methanosarcinia; order Methanotrichales; family Methanotrichaceae; genus Methanothrix_B. The sequence goes on along the minus strand of JAKPCO010000051.1, from coordinate 37,077 downwards.
CCATCTTGCCGTGCTTGTCGCCCTCCTCCACAGACTCCGGCGTGTCAGAGACCTGGAATATTCCGTCGACGGTTGCAAGATCTGCCTCCCTGCCGCGGAAGACGTTGCTTATGTGAGCTGCAATTATCGGGACATCTTCTGAGCTTATCCTCACCTTGTATGTGTATGTCGAGGCCTTGAGATCTCCTGATGCCGGTGTGACGACCTTGCTGTCCACCTCATCCCCATCCTTTGTGAGGGAAAGCCAGACCTTGTTCCCGTCGAGATCCACCTCCTTTATCTGGAGCTCGTAGCCGTTCTCAAGTGGCAGAACGGATCCGGATGATATCGTGCGCTCCTCATCGCTGTCTATCAGGACCTTTCTCAGCTCGCCATTGTTTATGATGCTGAACTCATCCGTGAAGAGCGTGGCGTTGTTGTAGCCAGCGAAGTACTTGTCTGCCATGAACCCGATGACATCGTATTTGCCCCACCCCTCGAACTCGAACTCCACCGGCTGCGGGGAGGTCTCGTACTTCAGATCCCCGTCCTCGATCTTGCTTCCAGAGAACTTCGCGACAAGCTTCTCCGTCCCGATATCATCGTCGATATCGTAGTAGAAGCCCTCGAAGTTGTATGGTGTCCAGGTGAAGCTATCCACCTTGTTTGGATTTACCACAGTCCCCCTGACCTCGTAGGTACCGGTCCTCTCCACAACAGGTGCAAATCGGATGACATCAGAGTCGGCCACCTGCAGCCCGACGCCACCCATCAGCCTGACTGTGGTCCCCTTTCTCAGGGTTACCGAATCCTCGTTCTCCAGCTCGATTCCGGAGTCGGAGACCGAGACCACCTCCATCTTGTCGTACTTGTCTCCCTCCTCAACAGAGGCATATGTGTCTGATATCTGGAAGAGTCCATCTATCGTGACAAGGCTCGACTCCGCGCCGGCGAAGACGTTCGAGACATGGGCCATTATGAGCGGAACATCCTTGCCGCCGATCTTCTCCTCGTACGTGTAGGTGGCGCTCTTCAGGCTGTCAGGGGATATCACCTTGCTGTCAATCTCCTCGCCGTCTTTTGCAAGCGCGAGATGGACCTTGTTTCCGTTGATGTCTATCTCCTTGATCCTGAGCTCGTATCCCTCCTCCAGCGGGAGGACCGAGCCTGAGGTGATGGTCTTCTCATCATCGCTGTCTATCAGCACGCGCCTGAGCTGGTTTTCATTGATCAGGCTTACATCATCAACGACCTCAGTTTCAGAATAGCCGGCGAAGTACTTCTCCGCCATGAAGCCGATGACCTGATACTTGCCCCAGTCATCGAACTCAAAGCTTATATCCTGGACATCACTGGTGTATCTTATATTCCCGGAGTCGATGGCCCTGTTGTATCTGTCGCCAGAGCGGCTGAGGCTGACGGTGAGCTTTTCTGTGCCGACCATATCATCGAGATCGTAGAAGAATCCTGAGAATGTCTGTGGTGTCCATGTGTATGTCTCCGGCATGCCCTCTCTCCAGATCCTGTCTGTGAACTCCTCCTCTGCGACCTCCTCCGGAACCTCCTCGACCACTTCCTCTGTCACATTCTCAGGTGCGGTTACATTCTCCTCTGTTATGTTCTCCGCGGTCAGGTTCTCAGCAGAGATGTTTGCTGGCACGAGAACTGCGGCCAGGCCGGGGCTCTGGTTGCCCGCCAGGCTTGCGTTCCCGGCAATCATCGATGTCGCATTTGATGTCAGGTTCCCCTCAGGAGTGAGACCCTCGGGGGTCACGACAGCCGAGAGGTTCGCGGCTGCAGCGACGGTCGAGTTTGGTGCACCGCCTTCAGACGTCGCATTTGATGTCAGGTTCCCCTCAGAGGTGGGACCCTCTGGGGTCGGTGCAGAGACATTAGATGCAGGAGCCGCGCCGGCAGCTGTGGCCAAGGCTGGCGCTGTGCTCTGAGCGGTTCGGTTCTGCTCCACAGCAGAGCTCACTGCAGCCTCTGCAGGCCTCTCCTCTACTGTGGCATTTGCAGATGTTGCGTTACCCTTCGCATCGTCATCCAAGCTCCCAGCGGTGTTTCTGGACAGAGAGACCGGGGTTCTTGCTGTGTTGTTTCCCAGCCTCTTGAACGTCACAGTTATACCGCTGGAGGAGGTGCCTGTGGAGAAGAAATCGTCCTGCGGAGCCGTCACCTGTGCTGCGGACTGCTCAGCCGATTTATTCTCAGTTGCATTCTCCGCCACACCTCCTGATAAAAATCCAGCTGATATGACGATGAGCGCGATGACAAACAAACTTTTGCAGTACATGAACACCTCCCAGCCGGTATCTATTTGTTTACCGTATATATATTTTATGCAGATGTATTTTCATATACGGTGCTTTTGTGTATCTGTTTCGTACTGCTTATTATACTCTGTGGCATGTGCGGGTGGCCGAGCAAATTAGCTTCTGGTCTTATGCTACCAAAGTCATCTTTACGGTGCGTATCCGGAGCACATTGTTTTGGGTCCATATGCTGGGAGGAGAATGCATCACTGAGTTCAGACGCATGCGGCCATGTGGTATTCACAGGCATCATGCAAGTTCACGATGAATCTTGAGAGCCCGATCGGTTATTCAAGCTCAATCGTTTGGTTGCGCGCTCATATCACTTGGCCCAGGAATCCGGCAGTCTGCCTGTGATGTCTGGATAAGAGCAAAAGCAATAACTACAGGCGATTCGTAGCCATCAACCAAGCTTTAGGGGCGTCAGACAAAATTGATAGATCGTAGTGGGTTTCGATGCCGATATCGTTCGAAATAAACACATTCGCTCTTATCCATTTGACGACTTGTCTGAAGGGGCAGGGATCCTGCTGTGCGTTCGTTTCGACGAATGAATGCTTTCAGCGACCACATTGCATGCTCGCAAGTTGCTACGCAAATAAGAGCGAACACATTTAGGAAGTCACCCCCTGGGATCAACTCAACAAAGGTGGACTACCAGGAATCTCATCGCATGGAATTCGTGAAGCCTGTGTCTGCGGAGGCTGACTCCTGACATGAATCGATTCGAGCTCGCGCCCTCTTCTCCGAAAATTTATTTGTCCTCTCGAAAGGAATCTGGATTAAACTTATATCCCCACCCGACGTCTGGAGTGGAGATGAAGCTGCCAGGCACAGCAACACAGCCTGAGAACATACAGATAGCGATGGGCAAGCTGGATATCAGGAAGGGCATGACATTTCTCGATATCGGCTGCGGCTCAGGTGCGGTATCGCTTGCGGCATCGCGATACACAGACAGAATCTATGGGATAGACAGGCGGCAGGAAGCTGTTGAGGCGTCAGGATCCCTGGTGCCATGTGGCAATTTCATATGCGGAGAGGCGGTCGATGTCATACCGCGACTCCCCGATGTCGACAGGTGCTTCATCGGTGGCACGCGGGATATCGAGAGATTTCTTCCTGTGCTTGGGGATAAGGCGGCTCCTGGATTCAGGCTCGTCATCGACGTCGCGAGGATAGGTATGGCATCAAAGGTTGCAGGGCTTGTCGAGGAACTCTTCACGCTTGAGGAGGTTCTTCAGATAAACATATTCAGAGGCTACTGGCTGGCAGGAGACATAGCCTTAAAGCCTGTGAATCCCATCTTCATGATAGTAGGAAGAGGGGATTGAATGCTTGTGGGTGTGAGCCTCGGGCCTGGCGATCCTGGTCTGCTGACCCTCCGGGCGATAGATGTGCTGAGGACGAGTGAGAAGGTCTTCGCCCCGGGAGAGCTTGCGGCTGAGCTCGCCAGGCCATACTGCGAGCCGGAGATCCTGGATTTCCCGATGACAGATGATCTTGAAAGGCTTGAGGAGATATGGGAGAGAAATGCAGACACGGTTGCAAGCTATGCTGAAAAATGCCTCACATCTTTCGCGTGTCTTGGCGATGTCAACACCTTCTCGACCTTCTCTCATCTCAGGAGAGTTCTCATGAGGAGGCATCCCGGGATCGAGATCGACACTGTCCCCGGGGTCGGCATAATCCCCGCGGCTGCAGCTCGATTCGGCATAGGCTTTGAGAGGTCCTTTCTGGTCTCTGACGGCTCAGAGCCTGATGCAGTTCTAAGGCTCAAGGCGACGAGGCCCGCATCGATCGCTGCGGAGCTCCATGCGCAGGGATACAGTGAATTCATCCTGGGAAGCAGGCTCTACACAGCCGATGAGATGATAGTCAGAGGGGAGATGCCGGAGAGGAGCAGCTACTTCAGCGTGCTCTATGCCAGGCGTGTGCGCTGATTCGCGGGGATGTTATGTTCGAGAAAGATGACTTGAAACCCAAAAAGGTCTACTTTGTTGGTGCAGGCCCGGGTGATCCGGAGCTCATAACGCTGAAGGGTTACAGGCTTCTCAAAGAGGCGGACCTGGTGATCTACACAGGCTCGCTGATCAACAGAGATCTTCTCGCCGGTCTCAGGGCGGAGCTTGTCGACAGCAGCAACCTCTCTCTTGAGGAGATAACTGAGAGGATGCTGAGCAGCATCAGATCCGGCAAAAGGGTGGTCCGGCTCCACAGTGGTGATCCATCGCTCTATGGGGCCATCCTGGAGCAGATGAGGCCGCTGGAGGAGAACGGCATTGAGGTCGAGGTCGTCCCCGGAGTATCATCACTCTTCGCAGCAGCCGCCGCGCTGAGGACACAGCTCACGCTCAAGGGGGTCTCTGAGTCGCTCATAATCACAAGGCCTGCCGGAAAGACCCTTGAAAGGGATGAGATCGGAGATCTCTCTCAGCACGGGGCCACGATGGCTGTATTTCTCGGCGCTGAGAGGATCCGGGAGATCGTATCTTCTATGAGGCTTCCGCCGGATACCCCTGTGGCCGTCGTCTACCACGCCTCATGGCCCGACCAGCAGGTGCTGACCGGAACGCTCGGGGATATAGCGGAGAAGGTCGAGGAGGCTGGCATAAACAAAAGTGCCCTTATAATTATAGGTGGAGTGGTCAGGAGAGATGGGTTCAGGAGGTCTCATCTATACAGAAGTCGGTAGCAGTTCTGGTCTTTCCGAGGGATAGGGAGAAGGGAGAGCAGCTCTCCAGCAGCCTGAGCTCAAGCTACATAGCAGATCTCCACACATACAGGAAGGGCATAATGGAGGATCTCTTCAGGGAATACGACATGATCCTCGCCCTGATGGCTGTCGGCATAGTGGTCAGGCTTTTATGCCCTCTGCTGAGGGATAAGTGGACGGACAAGCCTGTCGTCTCTGTGGACTCATCCCTCAAAACCGCGGTCCCGGTGATCGGGGGCCATCATGGGGCAAATGATCTTGCGCTTCATCTCTCCAGGCATCTTGGACTGTACCCCGCGATCACAACAGCAACAGATTCATCAGGGAGACCGAACCTTGAGGGCATCGCATCTGCATTTGGCGCTGAGATCGTGAACAGGGATGCATCAAGGCATATCAACGCATCCTTCCTGCATCAGGATGTCCCAATCGTGAGGCTCAGGGGCCCCAGGATAGTGATCGTTGATGAGGATGTGGCTGTGCTGAAATCAGGAGGGCTGATTGCAGGTCTCGGGGCCAGGCGAGGGGCAACCGCAGATGAGATAATGAGCGCGATAAGATCTGCGGCCGCCGAGGCCGGACGGGATACATCAGAGGTGAGGGTTATAGCCACATCCATGATCAAGAGCGGTGATCCGGAGATATCGAGGGCTGCCGCAGAGCTCGGCGCCTCTGTTGTTTACCTCTCTGATGATGCTCTCAATGCGCAGGTACCTGTGACGCCATCGAGGGCGAGCATGATCGGCCTCTCAGGGGTCGCGGAGCCAGCGGTCCTGGCCCTGGCGCAGAGGATGATACTGCCGAAGAGGGTTTACGGGAGGGTGACGGTTGCCCTTGGAGAGTAGGCTCAGCATCGTCGGCATCGGCCCTGGGGATCCTGGGTGCATGACGCTGCGCGCCAGGAGGGCGATAGAGGAGGCGGACTTTGTTGTAGGCTACCGCACATATCTCGATCTCATACCATCCCTCCTTAAAGATAAAAAGGTCTTTCCGGGAAGGATGGGAGGGGAGGTGGAGAGGGCGAGGCTCGCCGCCGAGCTGCTGGATGATGGCTCAGTGGCGCTGATCAGCAGTGGGGATCCGAATGTGTATGGAATGGCGAGCATCGCCATTGAGGTCGCGCTCTCCTCAGTTGATCCATCCAGGATTGAGGTTGTTCCCGGAGTCACCGCGTTCTCGGCTGCTGCCTGCAGGGCAGGAGTGGTCTTCGGGGAGTCTCTGGCTGTCGTGAGCCTCAGCGATCTGCTGACACCGTGGGAGGAGATCCAGCGCAGGATCGGGGTCGCAGCCTCCATGGGAATGCCGCTTGCCCTGTACAACCCCAGGAGCTCCAGGAGGGACTGGCAGCTTCCTGAGGCTCTTGAGATGCTGAGAGACGCGGGAAGGGGTGAAGATGCAGTCGTCATAGCGAGAAACGTCTCACGCGATGGCGAGTCCATACGGAGATGCACTGTGGATGAGACGCTTCGCCATGCGGGGGAGATCGATATGCTCACCCTCCTGATAGCAGGAGGAGTGCACAGGGCTGTGGCAGGCGAGGGGGTATCCATAGCTGGAGTGGGCCCGGGGAGCTTCGAGAACCTCACGCATGAGGTTGTGGATGCGGTGAGCTCTGCAACGCTCCTCCTGGGGGCGGAGATGCATATGGAGTACATAATGGAGCTGATCGCCGGAGATGTTTTCACAGGCACAGGAAGCCGCGAGGAGAGGCAGATCCAGAGGTTTGAGAGGGCGATGCAAGAGCTGCGGAACGGGGGGTCGCCGGTCATCACAGTTGGCGGAGATCCAAGCATATTCAGCGCGGCTGGCCGCTACATTGCCATGGGACGATCGCTGAGAATGCTTCCCGGCGTGAGTGCGTTCGCTGCTGCTGCAGCGAGAGCCGGCGCTCCGGTCTCGAACGACTTTGTGCTGCTCTCCAAAGCGGTTCCACCGGACAGACTCTCGCGTCTTGCAGATGCAGGGTTCAGCGTATTTCTGTACAACGCGAGTGGAGATACAATAAAAAACATCTCCGGCTGGCTGCCGGGCTCAAGGCCCTGTGCTGTGGCCAGGGATGTGACACGGAGAGGGGAACACATTGAGATCTGCACCGCATCCGAGCTGTCTGATCTGCGGCTCGATGGCTCCAGGTACATGCTGATCGTATCCGGGCCGGGATCAAGGATGAGGGATGGGATGATTGTGGCCAGCAGAGGCTATGAGAGAAAGTACTGTGTGTGAGATGGTGGTTATGGACAGATACTCAGATCTTGGCGCCATGACACCAGAGGCGTTCAAGATTTCAAGGGCGAGCAGGGAGTTCATCGCCAGGATCGTCGGCGATGAGACCCTGGAGGACAGGATAAAGCAGAGGTGCGTCATGGCAACCGGCGACCCGGGCATAGCAGAGAGCCTGAGGTTCGTGATGGACCCGGTGAGGGCTGGATTCAGGGCGCTCGATGAGGCTGTGGACATCTTCGTGGACATCAGGATGGTCGAGGCAGGTATTGTCAAGAAGGGCCACAGATCGAGAATAAGAACGCTGATCGAAATGGGCGAAGAGATGGCGAGCATGCTCGGCATCACCAGGGCCTCTGCAGGAGTTTTAGCTGCAAAGGATGAGCTCGATGGCGCTGTGGTCGTGATAGGCAACGCTCCTACGGCCCTGCTCGCGCTCTGCGAGATAATGGAGAGGAGAGAGGCGATGCCATCGCTGGTTATAGGGATTCCCGTCGGATTCGTGAGAGCGGCAGAGAGCAAGGAGAGGCTGCGAAATGTAAAGGTCCCATCGATATCGAACGTGGGCACCAGGGGCGGCACCCCTCTCGCGGTCGCAGCGATGAATGAGATAATCAACATGTACCATCAGGGCATCAGGTAGAATGCTGTATCGATGTTCTGAGCGCGCTGGGTCTCCGAGATTCACATCTCTGCGGTTCATCGGGGATCGGGCTCGCGATCCGGGCGCATTCAGATGCTGCCCTGGGAGATAAGGTGGCCCCATCATGATCGATCCTGTGACTGGTTTCAGGATACCGGATGAATGGCTCAAGAGGTCGTCTCTGGAAGATATCGATGAGCTGATAGAGAGCGGCCTGTGGGTTCTCCTCTCGAACGGCCAGGTGCTCCGCAGAGGTCTTACCACAGGGACAACAGCATCAGCCGCATGCAAGGGCGCGGTGCTCTCTCTTATGAAAGATGTGGATGAGGTTGATGTGTGGACCCCGGCTGGAATAAGGGTTAGAGTGAGGGTGGAAGCATCCGGCGGAAGATGTGCAGCCCGGAAGGACGCCGGGGATCACAGCTCTGATATCACTCACGGTATGAATATCATCGCAAGCGCATCGCCATCAGAGCGCTCTGAGCTCGTCGCAGGAGAGGGTATCGGGAGGATAGGAAGGGTTGGGCTCTCCGCGAATATCGGCAGACCCGCGATAAGCAGATCCGCGCACGCTCAGATAATAAAAGCGATTGAGGAGGGTGTCGCAGAGGCAGGGCTTAGCGGAGCCGTTGTGCATCTCTCTGTTCCTGACGGGAGAAGAATCGCGCTCAGGACGCTGAACCCGTCCGTTGGAGTTGAGGGTGGGATATCCATTCTGGGGTCGACGGGATTCGTCGAGCCATGGAATGAGCATCTTGAGTACAGCCTCTCTGAATCGCTCAGTGAGCCGGAGAGGGTCGTTGCCACCACGGGGAGGACAGGTCTCAGGTACAGCAGGATACTCTTTCCGGATCATACCGCGGTGCTCATCGGATCAAAGCTCGATATGCTCAGGATGCGCACCGGCCGGGAGACCGTGCTCTGTGGCCTTCCAGGGCTGATACTCAGATGGGCGGAGCCTGAGATGCTCGATGGCACCGGCTATGCGACAGTGGCTGAGATGATCGAGCGGGAGCCGGATCACCCGGCGATCGCCAGAGCGCTTGAGCATCTCGGAAGGATGCTTCCGGGAACGAGGATAGTTCTGATAAAGAGGGACGGGAGCATCTACAGGGATACGGGATTGATTTGAGCATCAGCCGCATCATGCACGTTGATGGAGCTCCTGGCGTTAATGGAGATGGATGCAATGAAGATCGTCGGTGTTGGCGCAGGTCCTGGTATGATCACGCTTGAGGCGATCGAGGCTATAAGATCAGCGAAGCTGATATATGGATCGGAGCGGGCGATATCTCTGGCTGGAGATCATATACCACCTGGCTGTGATGTCAGGGTGATCAGAGATTATAGCTCCCTGAGGCGCCTTCCGGATGATGCTGTTGTCCTCTCAACCGGGGATCCCATGCTCAGCGGCCTCGGATATCTTGGAGGCCACGTCATCCCTGGGATATCAAGCATGCAGGTCGCATGCGCGCGCCTCGGCCTGAGCCTTTTAAAGGTCGTGCCGATAACATTTCATGGCCGGAAGATGGATCCAGAGGCTGTCGCGTTCGAGCTGAAGCACGGCAGATGCGTGTTTCTTCTCGCAGACGACTCCACAGATCTGAACGCGCTCTGCAGTTACCTTGAGGATACAGGAATCCACAGTGACGTCGTCGTTCTCAGAGATCTCGGATATCCGGAAGAGAGGATAACAGCGGGCACGACCAGAGATCCGCCGGAAGCGCGGGGTCTCTTCAGCGTGGTGATAGGCGATCTGGGATGATGTCCAGCGGAAGGTAGAGACCATCATGTTACCGGCCAATCTGCCAGCTGCCTTCTCACGAACCACACGATATCGATGGTTATCTCTCAGTAGATCGGTATTCGGGGAGGCTCATGCAGGTGATTCTGCAGATCGATGATCTTTGCAAAAATACGTGCGCTCTTATATATTCAGCAATTTGGAAGCCATGCAGGCGTTTGATGAATGCATTCATTCGCTCTCAGGCATTCGACACAGTCGAATGTATTTCGAACTTAGCGCATGGGGGAGAAATGTCTCTTCTAGAGAGTCGTCAGATGGATAAGAGCGAACACGTGAAGTTTGTCAGAGCCCGCATCTCCGGCGATTTAACCACCTGAGCCGCTTCAATTTTATGTCATGCAATGTTTTTCGATTGTGTGCTTGAATCACTGAATGGACTCGCTCTTATATGTTTGGCGACTTGTGGTCGTGCAATGTGGTTGATGAACGCACTTATTCCTTAACCAAGAATGCACAGCTAGGATCAGTGCTCCTATTGGCAAGTTATCGTATGGATAAGAGCGAATGGAAATTCAGAAATCAGCACTCACTGGCGCAGCAGATTAAAAATCCTCCGATGTCACCTGATGCCGGGTTCACTGATCTGGGTGCACGACCTGTTCTCGTCGGAGAGATCCATTCCAGTGTTCGAATGGGGAAGAAGTGCTCATAACAATCAGCATCCTCAAGCCTCGAATATCTGGCTCCGGAACTCTTATTCGGACAGATCCAATCCACAAACGGCAACCTATTTATGCATTTGTCTCTTAACATTCTTCACATGAAGAGCATGGTTAAGATTTTTATCGACCACGAGCATCTCCTCAAGGTCATGAACATCCTCACAGAAGTGGGAATCACGGGATTTTACATCTATGAGTACAAGGGCATGTCTCCCCGGGTCTGGAAGGATTTCCGCCTCAGGGAGGATCCGGAGATGACGCTTGATGCGATCAGGAACTTCTCCGAGCCAGGGGTCATGGTGAATACCGTCGTCAGCTCGAACAGGTGTGAGCGTCTTGTTCAGAGCCTGGAGCAAGGTTTAAAGGGAAAGAGGTTCACAGTGATCATACAACCAGTGACATCGATAAAGGTCAGAGGAGATTAAGTTTAATGCAGAGCATGAAGGAAGAGGTCGAGTCCACCCTTGAGTCCATACGGAATGTGCTCAGAATAGAGGGTGGGGATGTAGAGCTTGTCGATATAACAGATGGTGTTGTCTATGTGAAGCTCACGGGGAGCTGCGCAGGGTGTCCATTTTCCCAGATGACTCTCAAGAACTTCGTGGAGCGTGAGCTTAAAAAGAACGTATCGGGCGTGAAGGCGGTAGAGGCTGTATAGCTCTACTGCCCTGTCAATTGCTTAAAGCATTCTGATCTAAACTAGAACTGCTACGAGGTAATATCTGTGTACCCGAATAAGAAGGTCCAGTCCCTTATAGGCACCAAGATACAGGTTGAGATGAAGGGCTCTCAGAGGCATGTCCTTGAGGGCATACTCAACAGCGTGGATGAGTATCTCAACCTGCACCTCCTGGAGACCGTTGAGATTGTCAATGGAGAGAGGACCAGGTCTCTGGGGTCTGTGATTCTGAGGGGAAACAACATAATACTGATCAGCCCGGTTGAGTAGATCAGGGGGAGGGTGTGATGATAGAGGAAGCGCTGGAGTATATCAGATCCAGTCCGGATGGAGTTCTCCAGAGCGATCTCTGGAAGGCCCTGGGAATCGACTCGCGAAAGTGCTCCCGGATAGTCGCAAAGCTGCTCAAGGATGGGCTGATAACAAGGGAGGAGGAGCTCGCCGACGGCGTCAGGACATACCGGCTCAGAGCAGTTGAGAGGCCAGCATGCACCGATCGATTCACCCCACTTATGGCATCTGGCATCTTCGATCCATGCGCAGGATGCACCGATGAGTGCGTGCCTGAGCGGTGTCCAAAGCTGAGCGAGTGGCTCTTCGCCCTGGCGTTCAGCAAGAGCACCGGACAGAAACCGCATGCTGCTGCAAGCCTGTAAGCTTTTATGTTGCATGCTGCCCGGAGCATCATCATCTGTGTGAGATTGCAGTGGGATCGATTTGCTGAATGGCATCTTCTCCATCACATGCCAACCCGCTGAGCCGGATGAGCTGAGGATGTGTGCAGGTGTTGTTATTCAGACCGGCATTTCAGCATCTCTCTCAGCCCATCCTCAAGCCGGTATTCCGGCACGTACCCAAGCACCTCTCTGGCGAGGGTGATGTCGGCCACAGAATCCCGCACATCACCTGGGCGCGGTTCGGTGTAAATGGCCCGGACGTCCCTGTTCAGGATTTTGCTTATGGTAGCGAGCAGGCGGTTTAGGCTTGTGGCATATCCCGTCCCGATGTTGATCGCAAGACCTGGCGCCCCGGGAGACAGGCATGCGAGGATGTTCGCCCGCACGACATCATCAACGTACACAAAATCCCTTGTCTGCTCTCCATCGCCGTAGACCACAGGCTGGCTCCCTGAGAGCACAGCATCGATGAACTTCGGGATGACGGCTGCGTACTCTGATGCTGGATCCTGACCGGGGCCGAAGACATTGAAGTACCTGAGAGAGACGCACTCAAGACCGTATATCTCACAGAAGACCCTGCAGTAATGCTCTCCCACCAGCTTCGTCACCGCATACGGGCTCATCGGCCTCGGGGCAGAGCTCTCCCTCTTGGGTAGCTCCGGAGAATCTCCGTAAACAGCGGAGGATGATGCGAACACGACTCTTCTCACCCCGCAATCTCTTGCTGCAACGAGCACAGCTAGCGTGCCATCGGTGTTGCTCCTGTTCGTCATCATGGGATCGATTATCGATCGCTGAACCGATGGAAGGGCGGCCTGATGGAGCACGTAGTCCACAGACTGAAACTCTCTTCTCAGCATCTTGATGTCATTGATATCGCCTTCCACAAACCTGATGCGCCCCTCCAGTCCGCGCAGGTTCTCACGCCGTCCCGTGTTCATGTTATCGATAACAGTGACATCATTCTCATCACATAGAGCCCGGACGATGTTCGATCCTATGAATCCGGCGCCGCCTGTTACAACTATCCTCTTGTTCTGCAACGACATCCTTCCTCAAAGTGATTGTACAGCATCCATGCCCCTTAAGGCACATTATCTTTGCCGGGTGGTCTTCGGTCGTTTATAGTATTCCGCATAGCTTGTTATAATATATAACGTATATAAAATTACGCATAAAATATGATGATGGATTAGAGCGTCTCTACAAGAGATGAATGGATGCCATCTTACAGCGCTTTTGGTGTTAACTATCGACTGTGTACCTCCATGGGCTTCGATGAAACGACCCGCCTGGATTCCGGGGATTGGGCTGTTCGCTCAATTCTCATCTCCACTCTGCGACAAGCGCAGATACCTGAAATAAGCGTTCAGCACGCACACATCATCCTGAGGACCCAACTGCTCGAAGAGATCGCATGGAGATCCTCTGTAGCATTCCATTTCATGTATCCTGCACACAGCCACTCCATCTGCAAACATGAGATGAGGGCATTGGTCTCCGGCTCTCTTGAATACAACAGGCATCCTGTGGGCTGTATCGAGGGTACCATCAGGCCTTATCGCGTCCGGGTTCGGAATAGCGACGTCGAGGTGGATGCAACAGCATCCGCATCTCAGGCATATCATATAACCTCCCGGGGTGCAAGGGCAGCGGAAACTCCGGTCTTCAGTGGAGTAGATGGCGCTTGTCTTTGCATATCTCAGGGCGCGTTCATCGGGACTGTTCAGGAGCTGTTTGCTCTAAATCCTCGAGATAATCGATGCTATGAGCTTTGCCGGAGCTCTCGGCGCGAGCCACCTTAAAAAGCTCCTGTAGCTTAGGCCATGCGCATGTATGTCTATGTACCTCTCCAGGAGCGATCTGTCGTCCATGAACATGGTGAAGAGCTGATTTGGAAAGCGGTGCATGGTTCGGGCCAGAAGAAGTGACGCTCTGAGGTCTTCTCCGAACTCGTTTTTACACCTGCGTTGATACTCCACGAGATCACATCCCTCGCTGAGATGCTCAGAGGCGACCTCTGCTGCGATCTGCCCGGATCTCACGGCGTAGGCAATACCCTCCCCTGTGAATGGATCCACCATGCCAGCCGAGTCGCCGCAGAGCATTGTTCTTCCACCTGCAAGATATCTGGATGGCCCTGAGAGCGGGATCGTGTGGCCATGGATCTTGCCGCGGAATCCCCTCGAACTCATGAATCTTTCCATGATTCTTCTTATGTTCGAGGATCGAAGACCGCCAGCGCCGACTGAGAGGTAACTTCCATGAGGGAACACCCAGGCGTAGCCCATATCCGCCTCCCCAAAGTGTATTTCCATGGAGTCGGTGGTGTTTTCGGCAGCCACCTCTGAGACCAGGCACATGCCTGTCATCCCATCTCTTGGACACATCTTCCTGCTCAGCATGCCTGTGTGACCATCAGCCAGCACCAGAATCCTGCCCTCGTAGGTATCACCTGCTCTGATCCGGACGCACTCCTCCATCTCCGATACCTCTGTGGCCTTCCTGCCGAAGAGGACCTCTGCTCCGGCCTCCTCTGCCCTCCTCACCAGCATCTCATCGAACGCGCTTCTGGTGACGAGCGTTGAGAGCCTCTCGGACCGTGAGATCTCAGCACAGCGATCTCTGAAGAATATCTTTATTCGGGAGACCTCTGCATCAATGACCTCATCTGGAATCCTGAATCCCAGGTATGACCTCGTCCTCTCTGACAGAGCGCCGCCGCACGGCTTGTACCGCGGGAAACTCTCCTTCTCGAGGAGAAGAACCCGCAGGCCTCGCCTGACGCCTTCAAGAGCTGCAGATGCGCCGGCAGGGCCTCCACCTATCACTATCAGGTCGTACATAGAGGAGCTAGGCCGCATCACTGGAGGAGATCAGGCTCTGGTATGCCTCCCGGGCCATATCAGCCACATCGATCTCGAGCTCTCTCGCCACCAGAAGCGCAACAGCATCCAGCTCAACCAGCCTCTGGAGCGAGTCCTGACGCTCGTTTATCATCGCTATAATCTCCTTCCTGCTCATGCCGGTCTTCGAGGATATCATTCTGACCGCTCTTTCGAATATGCTCTCGACAGGAGCGGGTTTGAACCCAACAGGTATCTCGATATCCTCTCTGGAATGCACCACATCTCCGTCGATGCGAACCAGCCCTTCCTTTTCCGCTTCCATGAGAAGAGCTCGCACATTCTCTGGAGGCCCCCACTTCATGTCCAGCGAGAGTGCGAATATGAAGTCGCTTATCTTCAGGCTGCTCTTCCCACGCTTCTTGAACGGCAGGGCCACAAGGTACCTCTTCTCCTGATCCAAATGAAACACCCTCTATTCGGTGATGCCTCGAGTGAGCCGGGGAGTATAATGATGATCGAATGGCGATTTATACAGCATGAATTTCTCCGATCGCCAGCATCTCCCTGATTCTCCATCATGTGTGCCTATATAATGCTCTCGCAACGCTCACACATGCGAGGGCATGTGATCGGGCATGCCCACATCATTGATATCGCGGCGTGTGTCACGAATCCCTCCGGTGCTTCCGGTTGCTCCTGGCAGCACCACCAAGTCTGAGAGGACCGGCGCCTGTCCGGCTCGGAAGGCATTTATTCCAGCAGTCTGAGTGCATCTCATGCGATATGTTCTTTGTCTCCTGGCATGCCTGCTGGTGCTGTGCACAGCAGATGCGCTCTTCGAGAATACCTCACCACAGATGTATATTGATAAATATAACAGCAATATAGATCAGGCACCCCAGGTGCTGAGGGAGCTGCTCGGAAGCGAGAGGGTCGAGATCGACATACTCCTCAATAACGGTACACTCTACATGCTCGGCCTGGAAACATCCAAAGGGCGCATAGTGGCCTCGTACCCGGGTGGGATTGAGGATCCGACGATAACCATAGAGACATCTGAGAGCACGATCCAGAGGGTAGCCTCATCCAACGACCGTGTGGCGGCATTCAAGGATGCAAAAGACAAAGGAGAGGTGAAGATAGAGGCCACCAGGCTCACAACACGGCTCAAGCTCGCGCTCGTGCTGGCAAGTGCGGATGTCTTTAAATACTTTTTAGGAGTCTTCTTTGCATAGAGGAAAAATCATGAAAGTGCTTGCCATAAACGGAAGCCCCAAGATGGATGCGGGGAACACAGCTCGCATACTGAATCCGTTCCTGGATGGGATGCGAGAGGAAGGAGCTGATGTGGCGCTGTTCTACACCAGGAAGCTCAGGATCGGGCCATGCAACGGCGATATGAACTGCTGGTTCAAAAACCCTGGGAGATGTGGCCAGAACGACGACATGCAGATGCTCTATCCGAAGTTCGAGGATGCAGATGTTATAGTATGGGCCACGCCTGTGTACTTCTCAGGGGTCACCGGCCCGCTCAAGAACCTGATGGACAGGCAGCTACCGCTCCATGTCCCGGGCACGACGCCAAAGAAGAGACAGAAGGTTGTGCTGGTCGCATCATGCGGCGCCTGGGAGATCGGGGCGTTCGATCCTGTACTTGTACAGATGAAGGCGATATATTCAAGACCTGACTCTGAGTTCGTCGCCGCGCTCCTCCGCCCGGGCGCAGAGGCGATGAGGTACATGCCAGAAGGCGCGATGGATGATGTGATCAATGCTGCAAGGGATGCTGGCAGAGAGCTCGTGAGGACGGGGCGAATCTCCGAGAGCCTTCTCAAAACCGTGAGCAGACCGCTGATGAGCGAGGAGGAGTATCTGAAGGCAGGGGAGAAGGCTTTTGAGGAGGCCAGAAAAAGTGCGTGAGCCACGCGAGGGCTCTGGCATCCTTTTTACATACGGCTGAAGGTTGATGAGCAGTCTCAGAACAGCTCAGAACCAATCAGCCCCTGACATCCAGGCGGCCCTGCTGTTTTCAGAGGCTTCCTGCAGTTATTGAGCTATGCTGCAGACTGGGTTGCCGATGCCGGAGCATGAGACCCTGTCTCCGTTTTTTGACGCCTGCTGCTAATCAGTTCCACACCGCTGGGTGCTCGGACACAACCCGAAGTGCTAAATAGCTCATAATGAGCTTCATGTGATTCAGCAGGAGCTGGGAAGAGCTGCAGATGGCAGAGCATTTCTCCTTTGATGTCCTTAAGCGATCAAGGATTACGCGCGCGAGGCTTGGGATGATCAGGACGCGCCAGGGATACATAGAGACGCCCCAGTTCATCCCGGTCGCCACAGTTGCATCTGTCAGGGCGCTCGGGTCAGATGACCTGAGAGCTCTGGGGGTGCAGGCGATATTCGCAAACACATATCACCTCCATCTGAGAACAGGAGAGGATCTCATCAGGAGGATGGGCGGTCTCCACAGGTTCATGTCCTTTGACGGCCCAATCTTTACAGACTCGGGCGGCTTCCAGGCTTTCTCCCTGGGACTTGGGCGGGAGCACAACATCAGCAAGATAGGAAGCATATTCCCGCAGGGAAGACTGTCTGCAGAGCGGAGAGAGAACCTGACAAGGATCACAGACGAAGGCGTCGCCTTCAAATCATTAATCGATGGTGGGTGGCACTTTCTCGACCCCAGGAGCGCCATGCGGATCCAGAGCAGGCTCGGATCTGACATCATCATGGCATTCGACGAATGCACATCACCGCTCTCTGATTATGACTACACCAGAGAGGCTATGGAGAGGACCCACCGCTGGGCTCTGCAGTCGTTGAGGTACCACGACAGGAGACAGGCGATATATGGCATCATACAGGGAGGATGGTTCGAGGACCTCCGCAGGGAGAGCGCGGATTTCATAAGATCGCTGCCTTTCGACGGCATCGCGATCGGGGGCTCTCTCGGGAACTGCAAGGAGGACATGCACCAGGTCCTTGATTGGGTCATCCCAAGGCTGGATGAGCGGCCGAGACACCTCCTGGGAATAGGTGAGATCCCGGACATCTTCGAGTGCGTCGAGAGGGGAATCGATACATTCGACTGCGTCCATCCAACAAGAATCGCGCGCAGAGGCAACCTGTACATATCCCCTGCATCTGGAGGCTGTATTGAAAACAAGTTCAGGATAAGCATAAAGTCCTCGATTTTCAAGGATGATAAAAGGCCCGTGGATCCGAGATGCGGATGTCCAACATGCAGGATGTACAGCAGGGCGTATCTCAGACACCTCTACATCTCGAAGGAGCTCTCCTACTTCAGGGCTGCCACTGTCCACAACGTATTCTTCATGCTCCAGCTGATGGAGTCGATAAGGAGATGGATAAGAGATGGAAGGTTCAGCGCACTCAAGAGAAGGTGGATGAAGAGTGAGTCGTGAGAGAGGGTCTGGCAGCGATCCGGTCTACGATCACTCTGGTGGGGAACGTTACTCACGGCGTGATCCAGCAGGATCCTCCGGCTTCAGGATCCGTATCGATAAAACACAGGCGACGATAATCCTCTGCGGGCTTTACATATTTTTCTCACTGGCAGGCAACATAGCCGCGACAAAGGTCACCTACTTCGGAAGACTTGTGATGGACGCAGGCTTCATATACTCCATGACATTCACCTGGAGGGACCTGATACACAAGCAGCTCGGGAAGAGAGCCGCCATCACCACCATCTGGCTGAGCGCATTTGTGAACCTCCTGGCAGCCATGTACTTCCAGATAGTGGTATTGATGCCGGCTGAGCCTGACTGGGCTGCAAACGGCGGGCAGGCCGCATGGCAGTTCCTCTTCGGGATATTCGAGACATCCGGAGGCCCATGGTGGCAGTCGATCTTCTCCCTCCAGCTTAGGATAGTTCTCGGCTCGGTGATAACCATGGTCGTAGCAGAGCTCATCGACACCCAGATCTATCACCTCTGGGTCACCGGCTGGGGCAGGAACAGACCTCAGTGGGCCAGAGTCGCGGTGTCCAACGCGATATCGATACCTGTGGACAGCACACTCTTCCCGCTTATAGCATTCACCGGAATAATCGGATTCGATGCGATGATCCAGATGTTCCAGACGAATGTGGTTGTGAAGGCGATCGTCACACTTCTATCATTCTGGACGATATACCTGGTGCCGGAGAAGCCGATATTCGAGCAGCATGGAGATGACGCAAAGCAGAATTGATCCAGGGGTGGAGATCTGCAGAATGTGATACTACAGCGCGCACCCAGAAGTATTTGTCCGGATAAGAGCCGAATCCAGAAATTTAACCTTACCGCTTCCTCATGTCAGAAATATTTGATCCTTATTCGGACAGGTCCACCCAGAACATAGAATAATTTAAGTAGATTTCTACCCAACATGAAATTATGGACGTACTGGTGCTCTGCATCGATCGCGATGACGATCTGGGTCGGAAGGCCGGCATCAAGAGCCCGGTGGTTGGAAGAGAGGAGAACCTTAATGCGGCTCTTTCTCTCGGGCTTGCCGATCCGGAGGAGTCCGACACCAACACGATCTTCGGCGGACTGAAGATTTACGACGAGATCTCCGCAGAAAGATCTGTCGAGATAGCGACGATCACAGGTGACGAGAAGGTCGGGCTCAGCGCGGACAGAAAGCTTGCAGAGCAGCTCGAACAGCTCATAGAGCGCCTGGACCCGAAGTCAGTCATTGTTGTATCGGACGGCGCTGAGGATGAGGCGATACTCCCGATCATACAGTCCAGGATAAAGGTCGACGGCGTAAGGCGCATACTGGTGAAGCAGAATCCGAGCATCGAGAGTACATACTACCTGCTGAAGCAGGTCTTCACAGACCCGAAGATAAGCCACACGATATTCATCCCACCCGGCCTGGCACTGCTGATGTTCTCCATATTCTACCTGCTGAACTATCCGAATGGAGCGATCATAGCGATAACGGGCTCCGTCGGGCTCTATCTTCTCTTCAGAGGTCTCGGACTGGACGACTTCCTGGACGAGACGAAGAAGACGCTGAGGGGATCGCTGTACGCCGGCAAGATATCATTCGTCACATACATACTTGCCGGGATGCTGATAATAATAGCCACAATCCAGGGCATAGCGAACGTGTGGTACTCATACAAAGGACCGATATGGTATGGCTACCTCACACTTCTGATGCTATTCATAAACGCCAGCGTCTGGTGGTACGTCGCAGCAGGTATCTGCGCCAACGTCGGGAAGCTCATAGACATGCACCTGGAGGGCATAAAGGATCCGAGGACATACTCGTATCCCTTCTTCCTCTTCGCAACAGGTCTCATATTCTGGGGCGCGAGCGTAGTGATACTCGCGAACTTCACACAGGACTTCAGCATGTCCCCTCTCAGCTCGATCCAGTACTTTGCGGTATGCGCGATGGGCGCCATGGCCACCGCACTTCTCGGTATAAAGCTCAAGAGCTACATAGCCAAAAGGAACGGGGCTGGCAGAGAGCTCATAAAGGAAAGCGTCCAGACGAAGTGCTGAGAAAGGGGGCATTGTCAGTCTCATTCAATTGTGATCTGCCCCTGCGTAGCGCAGTCATGTGATCCGGCGATGAATGCGCTCAGCAGCGCGCCTGACGAGCACAAAAGCATACAAGATCGCATCTTTTGTGTTCTGGCAGATCATGCCTGATGTCTCTCAGGCTCCCTGCTGGATCTCTGGAGGAGAACATCGTACAGCCTCTCCCATTCGAGTGTCGTGGAGACACAGCCTGCTGTGGTGAGGGGAACACCTATAGCCGGTATGCCATGACTGTTGCAGAGTATGAGACCCTCCTTTATCTCCATCTCGCACCCGACGCCGACTATGCCCCTGGGATGGTACTTCTGAATGATGCGTTTTATAAAACTCGATCCCGGAACAACAAAGAACCTGTACCCCTTCGATTCGGCTAGCCTCTTCGCCTCTCCTATTCCGCACCTGCCACACCCCACGCATTTTATCCCCTCAGGCGTGAGCTTCGCGGGGCACTCGACGGATCGCAGGCACTGGGGCATGAACACGAACCTATCCTCGACAGGAGTTGCGTAGAACTTGCCCCTGTTGATGTAGTTCATCAGAGATATCCCTACATCATCCACGATCTTGTCGTCCGCACGGCCCAGCCAGAATATCGCCTTGACGAGGCTCTCCAGGAGGCTTATGCCTATGAGCATCGGCCTGGCCAGGAAATACCGCCCGGTCTTGAAGGATATGCCGACGAGAAGCGCGATGATGAGCGAGAGGAGAAATGAGATTATAAGAGCGAGCACCACTGCTTTTCCGACAAACAGGTATACCTGATCGATGTAGTTCATCGGTCGAGTCTTGGGTATCGATGATATTAATCTTGCTTCGAAAAACAGCCGCTGAGGTCTCGCATTATTTGGGGATTCGCCTCGTCCCCTTTCTCCATGAACCAGTCTCAAACCTGAATCAGCAGCGCAACAGGCGATCTTGGAGCGCCTCTGGGGTTCTGAGATTCCCGGGCTGTGTTGAAGCGGCTGTTCTGAGAGGTTCTACGATATCGGGACCATCCTGGATCTGCAGCTCCCGCCTCCCAGGAGGCATACAACCAGGGATGCGAGGAGGACTGCCATCACTCCCGTCAGGAATATCCCGTCGAATATGCCGGCGCCGCCTATCGAGAGTGCCAGGGGTCGGGGGTACGCGGATGGTGGGGCAAGCGCTGGCAGAACCCCCGGAGTGAGCAGGTTCATCACATCCGCTCCGAGGAGGGTGCCGATCGATCCGCTGATGTAGGCGATCGCTGGCGCGGTTCTGTATCCCCTGCAGAGGATGACCGCCACGAGTGCAGCTGATATCGGAGGGACGTACACAGGAAGGGTTATGCCCACATTTGGAACAGGCTCTGCCATTGTGTATGTGATGAATGCCACGATCACTGCTCCGAGCAGAGCTGTGGAGACCGGCGCTCTGTGCCGCCTGATGAGATCAATGCTTATGAGAACCGGCACGATGCATCCGCCGACGTTGACCAGCAGGCGCACCGGATGGAAGCTCACAGGGATATCAGAAGGAATCGCGTTCATCATATCGATCATGAACGCCGGATAGGTTGTTATAACACCGCTGTGCAGCGGTATATCTATCATGCTTCCGATTACCGAGCCGAATACCATCAGGCTCGCATGCCAGTGGCCGAAGCCGATCTGCTCGAATGCCTCCTCTGTGATGCGTATGAAGAGGTATATGAATATCAGCGGGAGGGCCAGCAGCAGAATCACAAGGAGGAGGAAGAAGGGTATCATCAGCTCCAGCATATCTCATCCACCACTCATCGCGTATCGCATGCAGGAAGCATCTTCTCAATCACATCGCCGTTCGGGCTGGTTTCGGAGAAGATCTGTGCCTCGAAGCACTCGATCACTGTATCATCATCGAGCCATGCGTCAACAGGAAGCCCGGCCTTGAGGCACGTCTGACAGAGAAAGTCCACCGAATCGAAGCCGTACTCTGTCGCGACCTGGGGCAGGAGCAGGCCGGAATACATGCCCTTTGTGACTATCAGCCCGTGCCTTCCGATCTGAACCCTCTCTGGCAGCGTTTTTTTGTCGCCATCTATAACCTGCGGCTCGGTGAGAACCGTGACTTCTATCGTTATCTCATCAAGCTCATCCGGACGGACCCTGGGGAACCTGGGATCTCTCGTGCCGGCATTTATCGCAGAATCCACAATCGCCCTCCCTAGCGGAAGGACTGCTCTGGGATAGCCTATGCACCCACGCAGCTCTCCGTTCTTCTCCAGGGTCACGAAAACGCCACGCCTCTCGTTGAAGACTCCAGTAAGATCGGGCGGATTTATGATCTCTTTCCTGTTGACGTAAGCTGTCAGCGCCTCCCTGGCCAGCCTGACCGCCCTTCTTCCCTCCTCCAGTGTGAGCATAAACATAAATTGACGCGTATCAGATTAAAATCTTATGAGCTCGTTGACGGACCTGTTCGAATCTTATCCAGATATTCGAGGTCGCTCTTATGTGCGCAGCAACTTGCAGAGCATGCAACGTGGTCGCTGAAAGCATTATTGCCATACCTTCGACGAGGTCGAAGAGTTCGAGTTTCGAATTCGTCGAAACCCTTCGACGCAGTCGAAGGTAAGTCGAAACGAACGCATAGCATGACCTCTCTCCTTCAAACAAGTCATCAAATGGATAAGAGCGTTCGGTGTTTGAGGATACTGATTATTATGAGCGCATCTTCTTTATTCGGAAACCTCCTGGTGGACAGGAATAGCATGCATCCTGGCACACACAAAGTCGCGGCGGAGCACGGCAGATAAAATAATGGCAGAGGTCAGAGGAACCTGAAGCCTTTTGGCATCTCCCCGAACCTCTTCCGGAACTCCTCGGGCCAGTTCTCCGGCTCAAGCCCTTTCTGTCCGAGAAATACGCTCGTCCACCTCTCCAGACCAACTCCACTGCAGCCGCTCCAGAGGCTCTCACCGCTCTGCGCCTTTACAGAGAACCCCTTCGGGTACTTCTCCCCGTTCACAGAGAGGTTCTGGAACTCGATCCAGTTGCCGCTGTATGGAAGCAGCGCCTCGTAGTCTATGGTGCCGGCGCCCTCCATCTCAGCGAGACCTGTCCTGCCCTCCTGCGCCATGAACCATGGAGTGACCCAGGCCATGCGCCAGCGCAGCTCCAGTATCTCCTCGAAGATCCGCCTGTACCTCTCCTTGAGCCGCTCAGCCTCCTCCATTACCTGCTGCTTTGTGCCGAGCCATACGATCTCAATCCTGTGGAACTCGTCGACGCGCTCTATGCCATGAATGCCACCGGACTCATATCTGTGGCTCGTTCCGGACCTGTCAAAGACCCTTATCGGGAGCTCATCGTTTGGGAGCGTGGCTCCCTGGAGGAAGACCCAAAATGTGGGGCACTGAGCATAGCACATCCCGCCGATCGGGTAGTCGATCTTCTCCTTTATCAGATCAAGCGGGATCTCATGTGTGACCTTATAATAATCTATGACTTCTTCCCAGAACGCCGGGTCCCTGCTCTTCGGCGGGCACACATAGTAGATCTCAGGGTAAACCCCTTGGGCATGCCCGCTCCTCTTCCACACATCCCATGTGTCGAGCTTGGGAAATATCATCTCCCTGTATCCAAGGGGCACAAGGATCTCCTCGAGCACGATCCTCTCGAACGTCCTGAAGAGATGTGTCGACTGCGGGCCGTGTATCCACTGTCCTCGCGCGGATCCGTGCTTTATCCATCCCCGCTTCAACATCTCCTGCGTGGGATCACCATCGAATTTGATCTCCCTCGGCGGGCTCTCCCAGAGCAGCTCCCAGTGCTCGGCCTTTCCGCCGTAGCTCTGGAGCTTCTCCTCAAGGAGGTTGACGATCCTGTCAGGGATGCGGTTCTCCAGCATCCAGGTCCATCCGCGCTTCGGATCCTCGACGCCCAGGAGGAGCGTGAGGCGCCCATCCTCGTATCTCGACTCCCTGACATAGGGAATCCTGTGGGTTATCGGGCGATCCGACTCGATCTCTATCTCGAACCTGCTTACATCTATGCCCCGTATCCCCAGCCTGTGTTTTCTGCCGAGGAGATCCGCGAGCGGTTTTCTCAGCCTCAGAAGGGCATCATGAGCCCTTACATATCTATCGCTCTCTATCGTTATCTCCAGCCGGTCCCCTGCGATCCTCCAGCCAGCAACCCTCGCGCCCATGCCCTCAGGCGCGCCCTTCTTCAGGAGGTCCGCAGCCTGCTTTTCGAAGAACTCAGCGAGATCGCCCTCGGCCTTTGCGGCATCGCCGCTGAGCCTCAGGCTCGCCTCCAAGTGAAATCTCATCTCAAACCTCCGAGGAGCCAATGGCCTCCTCAGCCACCTTGATGTTCATCAGAAGATCATCGACCGTGGACAGCACTGTGCCGATCCTCTCAGCAGAGAGCTCCACGATCAGCTCATCCTCCTGCACAGAGACCTTCATGCTCGGAAGGTTGTCCGGCTCCAGTGCCTTTGATATCTCCTGCACATCACTGCCCCAGAAGATGAGCTTTACAGATATCATCGCTTCAGCTGACCACCGATGATCTCATTCAGCTTAAAGAGAAACTGCTCCTCAGTGCCAGGCGGTATCGAGGCGCCGCTTGCTATGTTGTGCCCACCGCCCTTCCCGCCAACGCTCTCCGCCGCCTGTCTCAAAGCTACTGACAGGTCCAGACCTTTTTTAATAAGAAGCCTGTTGCCCCTCGCGGAGACCCTGACGGTGCCGTCTTTGTTATTCAGAACTATGAGAGGTTTATCAGTGTAAAGATACCTTATGCCGAGACCTGCTATGACCCCGCCGCCGTGGAGGTTCTCTGCTATCAGGTACCTTATGTTCTCCATCTCTTTATTGTTCCTGCGGAGCAGATCTATGCCTTTAAGGATCTCCTTTCTGTAATCATCTGCGATCCTTCTCGCCTCAGGGAGTGCAGACCGGTCCCGCAGACAGAGCGTCAGGCCGACTCCAGGCCTCTCAAGACGGCCGCACGCATTCAGGAGGAGAACAAGCTCGAAGGCGTTCTCGACCACCTCTCTCTTCAGCCGTATCGTCTCTCCTATCACCGAATCCGCAGCGAAGCTCCCCTGCATGAGAAGCTTGAGAACCAGCGCTGTTGAGAGCCTTGTAAGCGACTCTCCCCTGAGATCCTTCACCTTCCCATCAACGCTGACCTCTCTCAGGAACGCCCTCACCCTCTCTGGATCTCCGGTGAAGTCGAGCAGCGGCTCGATTGAGCGCTCAAAGACCTTCGAGACATCACCATCCTCTGCCATCTTGAGCCCGGGGCGCACCTCCACAGCTCCCGCGGCCAGGCCCTCCTCGAGTATGAGCCTGTTTGCGCCGATCATCGCTTGCCTGTCGCCTATCGCGCCCACAAGCGCAAGCCCTGCGAGATCCCTGTTATCACCCATCTTTCTCACGACAGAGTAAACGACCCCTGACGCGCTCATCTCAAAGGCCCCATCGATGCCGAAGTTATGGGGGTTCAGGAACATGCAGTCCAGCGAGCCGACAGGCCTGTGATGGTCGAGCACAAAGACGTCGCCCTTTATTCCGGATATCACCTCAGGCTGACCGCTTCCCATGTCGCAGAAGACAATCGGCGGCTCAAGTCCCTCAATGGTATCCCCAGTCAGACGCTGCGTCAGCCTGGCCTGAAACGGAATCCCGGCGCGAGCGAGAGCGTTGCAGAGCAGACCTGCTGATGATATGCCATCAGCATCGTCATGTGAGACCACGACGACCCTATCGCACTGGAGAACGGCCCTGGCTATGGACTCTGCGGCTTTCTCGAACGCCTTCATGATCACTGCTTTGATGATATCTGGATCTCAGCGGCCTCAGGCCTGTAATCCCATGTGGTAGGCAGCCTGCCAACCCGCTTGTAGTACTTCACGAGCCTGCGGATCTTGCTCTCAACGAGCTGGAGGGCCCTCTTGTTGTGTATGTCCTTCGTCTTTGGAAGCCTGCCCCCGCTCGTATCGCTCACAGCACCCTTGGGGAGGGCTCTGAGGAGGTGTCGCCTCAGTCCAAGCGCTTTTCTCATCAGGTTGCTCAGATCCTCAGGTATCTCCGGGAGCGCGTTCCTCTCCCTGAGGAAGCTGCTCAGGCTCTTTCCGAGGATCATCTTCACATTCGGCACACCATACTGATCCCTGAGCGTGAGCCCGATCATCGCAGTCGACATTCCCCTCTCATGGAGGGTCATTATGGTCTTCTCGAGCTCCTCCTTGCTCACATCACACCACTCAGGCAGCTTGTCCACCAGCGGTGGTCTTGATCTCGATGAACCCTTCTTACGACTATGCATTCTGGCCATTTCAAATCCTCATCATACAATAAGTGCGAAGGCAGAATGATCATCGTAACTCAGGATAAAAAGCTTGCGCCGTTCGCCGGCGCCGGCCGGGAGGAACGCATGCGAGAGATGACATCGGGCCATTTTCTGGCCGTGCGGCTGCATCGAGCTGGAGCATCCGGTCCAGCAGGCTTACATGGAGTATCCTGGATGCTAGTTCCTGGAAACAAGATCGCCGATTGTAGCCCACGAACCGAAAAGCATCTCACCAAACAACATCTCTTAAAAGATTGCGGGATGGAATTTTCGCGCTACTGGTAAGTTCTGACGAACAATTTATCCAGGTCAACAAAGATCGCGGCGAGTGGCACGAGCTGAGTTCGGTACGACGGTAAAAGAAAATACGCTCTTATGTATTCAGCAACTTGAAAGACATGCAAGCTTGTTGCTGAATGCACTCATTCGCTCGCCATGAGCGCATAGCAGGACTGGTGCCTCTTCGGGCAAGTTATCTGATGGATAAGAGCGGTGTTTATTTCTTACCGGTAAATAAATGCGGGGGAAGGGATTTGAACCCTTGAACTCCTGCGAGAATAGATCTTGAGTCTATCACCGTTGGCCTGGCTTGGTTACCCCCGCGCTGTCTATTCCGTACCGGGTTTGTTCGATATAAGGCTTTCTGGTTCGGTGCTGAGCGCGCTGCTGTGCGATTCCTTCCACCCCTCTGCCTTTACCTCGGTGGCAATATGTGTCTCCTGTCCGAAGGGCAGTTACCTCTTACCAGACGTCAGCAGCAGCGCTTCATATCCATGAGCATCTCGATCTCACGCTCGTAGCACCTCTCGCATATCCTTCTGGGCCCTAGCTTCCTGTGCATGACCTTGAGAAGGGGCCCTCCCTCGGCACCACATATCTCGCACCTCATACGAGACGCTCTTAGCTGCGCGCTCTTATGGTTGACGCCCTAAAACATCAGATCGAGATGTGAGACAGAGATATGCCGCATGTTTGATATTATGGTCTCAAGAGTGAAAAGAGATCCGCTCTTATGTGTTTGGCAACTTGCAGGTCGTCCAATGTGGTTGCTGAACGCATTTATTCATTCACCAAGAATGCATGGCAGGACCGGTGCTTCTATGAGCAAGTTATCATATGGATAAGAGCGAAGAGATCTTCGGACAAAACTGCTTTATCCTCGCGCGTCATACTTTCATTGATGCGCGCTGAGGTGGCCATCATCGGTAGAATCCTGACCCACAGCGGAGAGAGGATCGATATCGCCACGCCATACGGTAACGTGGGAGCGATCTCGTCGCGGATCAGCGGGAGAGATGCTGTGTTTATACCAAGGCACGGCGATAAACATCATCTGCCGCCGCACCGCATCAACTACAGGGCGATAATCTCCGCTGCAGCAGCCACGGGTGCAGAGAGGGTCATAGCCATAAACACGGTCGGCTCGATGATCTCGCCTCCAGGAAGCTTCGTGATACCAAATGACATAATAGAGTTCACTAAATCCAGGACTCCCACATTCTATGAGGATCGCGCGGTCCACGTGGATATGAGCGAGCCATACTGCCCAGAGATAAGGAATGTGCTGATAGAATCCTGCAGAGCCGAGGGGCATGAGCCATATGAGGGCGTCTATGTGTGCACTGAGGGGCCGCATTTCGAGACGCGAGCCCAGATAAGAATGCTCAGAAACTTCGGCGATGTTGTGTGGATGACCGGATACCCTGAGGTTGTGCTTGCGAAGGAGAAAGCACTCTGCTACGCCTCGATCTGTCTGGTGACGAACGTCGCTGGCCAGGGGCGGGTTGATATCGTCCAGATCGTGAGCGTCGAGAGAAAGATGAGGGACGATCTCGCCAGGATAATCGAGGGGGTGGTCTCGAGAATCCCCGAGCGGAGATCGTGCAGATGCAGCATGGCTCTGGAGGACGCGGGGTTCTAGCGATCTCTTCTGCAGATCCTGGTTTAATTGTCCTCTAAGATCCTTGCCCAGACGCTCAATAACATCCATAGTCGCTGCAGATCCTTGATGTGCACAGGCAGACTCTCAGCCGGAACAACTTCGACTAAAGACGAACTATATTTGCGGCCAATTCTGGTGGTTTATCTGGGTTTCTGATCCAGTGTACGACGGAAAGCTTATTATGCGATCAGATCCCTCTGGCATGAAACATAGGCAAGTGACGAATTCAAGGAGGTTGTATCTTGCTGACAAAGTTTCTGTACATGGGCCTGCTTCTTCTGCTCATCATCGGTGCTGGGGTGTGCGAGGATCAGGCTGCGGTTGCGGAGAACGCAACTGCGAGCATGGATAATGTGACTGAGGGCATGAATGTGACATCAAATATGACCGCTGAGGCGGCTCCGCTGAGCCTCCAGTACATCTGGTCCCTCGGCCTGAGCAGCGGGGAGCAGATAACAATGGCGTTGAACCAGAGCGGATCGGAGCTCTTCGGCTCTGCAAAGTACGAGGGTGCTGAGCCATGGAATGGCGTTGTTGTGGGAACTGTGAATAACAACAGCGTGAATCTCGTCCTGACCGCGCTGAAGGGCAAGAGCCTTGTGCCCATCGTGCTGAAGGGCAGCTGCTCAGAGGACACGATCACAGGTGCCTACAGCGTGTACAGCCCGACAGGTGTTGTGGATAGCGGGAAGTTCACAGCGATGTGGATAAATCCTGATACCTCTGTGTACACGCCTGCGGTCATAACTGAGGCTGCACCGCCTGCGCCGGCTGCTCAGACGAATGTAACAGAGGCAGCGGAGACCACAAAGACGACACAGCCAGCCCAGCTGAGCACAAGGAAGTTCTTCGATGTGACCGAGAAGAAGGAGGAGATCTTCTCATCGCCTGCCAGCATAATACCACCAGCCATGGGAATGAGCGCGCTGTCTTAAAGCGGGATCCAACAGGATCCAGGCATGTACCCACCATCGTGGGATTCATGCTACCATTTTTGGTTTGATCCAGCAGCTCTGTTCCCCAGAAAAGTCTTTAGTTGTTCCTGGTTCTCATGAAAATCTCTGCGGGAGGAACCGCTCGTGGAGCTTTACCGCTGCCAGCAGGAATACGGCTGCAAACACAGTCATGACCGCCAGATCCACAGGAGCCGAGTAGTAGCTGATGCCGCTTATCGAATACCTTGCCAGATCGACGAAGTATGTGAGCGGTGAGACCGAGGAGATGGCACGCCCCCATCCTGGCAGCTCATCAACCGGCACGAAGACTCCGCTGATGAATACCAGGGGAAAGCGAACCAGTGATGAGAGCATCATAACCGTCGCAGGCACATCTGTGGGCGGATAGACTGAGAGTAGTATGCTCAGAGATGCGAAGCAGAATGTTGCGAGAAGCATTCCCAGCACAAAGACCACCACATGAATAACCTCAACTCCCATAACCACTGCGACAGCGAGTGGAATCAGAGATATCAGTATGCCGAATACGAAGGATGCGAAGACATCGCCCAGAAGCAGCGCCCAGACCTCAACAGGCGCGGTCACGAGGCGCTCCAGGGTTCTGGACCGCGCCTCCCAGGGGAGGATCGCCGGACCGACAGCTGTTGATGTGAAGAATATCGCCATGCCCATCAGCCCTGGAAACAGATCTCTTACTGTCATATTCCGCCCGATTGTGAACGCCATAAGCAGAAATAGGGGGAAGATCAGGCCAAAGACCATTACCGGCCCTTTGGCGTAGTAGATCCAGACATCCTTTCTGGCGATGACCAGTGATCTCTTAAGCTGCTCCAGCCAGCTCATCTGATTCAACTCCTGTTGTGAGTCTCACGAAGATATCCTCCAGAGAGGGTGCGAGCGTGTTGAGCGTCAGAATCCGCAGATCGTGAGCTCTCGAGTAGTCTGCGATGCAGCCTATTGCCATGTCGATATCATCGACATACAGCCTGAGCTTGTCTCCAGACCTCCTGACCTCCCGAACACATGTGAAGCCAGACAGTTCATTTTCACTGACAGATCCGCTGAAGTTCAGCTCGATGCAGTGAAGACCGCCCCCCATTCGCCTCAGCGCTTCCGGACGGTCAACCGCGATGATCCGTCCCTGGTTTATTATAGCCACCCTGTCGCAGAGCTGGCTTGCATCCTCTATGTTGTGAGTTGTCAGGAAGACCGTCGTGCCTGCCCGGTTCAGATCCCGTATGACATCCTTAATGAGCCTCGAGCTCTCCACGTCCAGGCCGGATGCCGGCTCATCAAGTATGAGCACAGGAGGATCGTTGATGAGAGACATGCAGAGGAGGAGCCTCTGCCTCATCCCCTTGGAGAATCCCCGCACCTGGTCATCCCTTCGCTCATAAAGGCCGAACCGCCTCAGGAGATCGCCGGCGCGCTCCTCCCGCTCCCTACGTGGAACTCCGTACAGCTCACCCATGAGCATCAGGTTCCGCCATGCTGTGAGCTCCACGTAAGCATTGGCCATCTCCGGGACGAACCCGATCGACTCTCTCGCCCTGATCGGGTCTCTGCTGATGTCGTGGTCCATTATGGCGGCTGTCCCCTCGTCAGGCTTCACAATCCCTGTGAGCATCCTTATGGTGGTGCTCTTGCCAGAGCCGTTCGGCCCGAGGAAGCCGAATATCTCTCCTTCCACAACACTGAAGCTTATATGATCGACCGCTGTGAAGCTTCTGAATCGCTTTGTCAGATCTTTGACCTGAATCGCATCCATCTTATCCTCCAGTGCATTGCCTCACGGCTGCGTACATCTGAGTTCTGCGGAGGAATACAGCCTCCGGCCTGGAGTCCGCGCCCAGCGCTCTCCTGAAAGCAGAAATGATGCCCGGTCCACGATGCAATTCAGTCCTTTACCTCTGGCTGGAGAGAGCGAAGCTTCGCCTCGACGCGCTCCAGCTCGCGCTTCAGCTCATCCCTGTACTCCTTCAGTCCATCAATCAGCTCCTCTCTGCCCGAAACCCTGCCGGATCCAGTGCAGCAGCAGACGCCATGGTGATGCAGTCCATGATGCGCCCACCTCTCAAATACCAACCCTCTCGCGTGGCACATTCACTCCACCTCCGTCTCATCCAGAAGATCGATCACGATCCTGCGGGTCCTTAACCTCCACACCTTCTCCGGTATGCCGCCACCGCTCTCCCTGTATCCCGCCACCTCAATGATGCCTGCCTGCCGTAAAGCGGAGAGGTGGTAGTAGAGCCCTGGCATCGAGATCTCTCCGTGAGAGCTCAACTCCTCGTAGATCTCTTTCGCGCTCCTCTCACCATCTCCAATGCAGCGGATTATGGCCCATCTGGTCGGGCAGTGCAGCGCACGGATGTATCGCTGGATCCTCCGCAGCGGTCCCGGAAGGTCTGGTTCTCTGCACACATATCCAGCTTGAGTATTATAGTATTTAACTTTAACGTGAAAGCCATATCCTTGAAAATATGTGATCCTGAGTTGCATCCTGCTACAGCGATCATCGGAGGTCTCACTGGAGGGCTGTGGGCGCACGCCCTTTCATGCCAGAAAGGCCGACTGGAGGCATCAATATATATTGATAAATTTGGATTCGTGAGGATCGCACCATATGAATTCAATCTGCATGATCAGCCTTATTCATGTGGACCAAAGGGACCTCTACGGATAAGAGCCGAATCCAGAAATTCGACCTTACCGCTTCTTCATGCCAGAAACATTTGATCCTTATTTGGACACGTCCGACCAAAGAGCCACAATTCATAAATATCAACAGATCTTGATATGTTACTGATTAGAGATGGTTCCGGAATGCGCAGATGCGTGCGACCAGAATAGGGATCTGTGAGATCCAGCCGCCAATCGGAGCGTTCCGGGGCGATCTCCTGCAGAGGGTTGAGGCAAATGCCAGATATCAGAGATGTCCAGGATCTTGGGGCGAGAATGAAAGCGATACTGGGCCTGTCAACATCGCCAGTTGGTGTGAGGTTTCTGGGGGATGGCGAAGTGGAGGGGGCTGATGTGCTGCAGAGGCATCGATACTGCCAGGCGCTGATGCACGCCCGTCACGGCAGAAGTGTTATTTTAAAAGCCGAGGGTATATCGTGCCCGGCTGCAGCCCGAGCGTTCGGATTCAGGCCTCTGCCAGAGCCGCTGCGAACCGGAAGGGGGCTGGTGAGCTTCGGGATAGTCTCAGACGAAAGCGTCGCGCGCAGAATGTTCGAGGATATGCCGCATCTGGAGATGGGTGCAGTGAAACAAATACATCTGTATCCTCTGGAAGCTGCAGAGCATCTGCCGGATCTGGTGGTTGTGGAGTGCGAAGCGGAAAAGCTCATGTGGATTGTTCTTTCGTACATGCACTTGCGGGAAGGAGAGAGGGTGCAGAGCAGCACCGCGGTTCTTCAGGCGACATGCGTTGACTCCACAGTTCTCCCCCTATCTGGAGAAAAGGCTGAACTTCAGCCTGGGATGCTACGGCTGCCGTGATGCCACTGACATGGGGGATGGTGAGGTGGTGCTGGGCTTCCCTGCTTCTTATCTGCCAGAGATTGTGAAACATCTCGAATTCCTCAGCAGAAAAGCGCTACCTCACTCCAGGGAGAAACATGCATTTGCAGCCCTGAAAAAAGATGAGCAGACAGGATGCGCAGAACCTGAGACCGGGTGACCTCCTAAAACTGCATCGTTGGGGATCGACCTTCTGCTGCCCTGAATGCGGGCCTGTATGCCACTGCCCGAATACCCGAGTTTATCCTGCGCACCTCACTCCTCTGTCCCCTCGATTCTTCTCCGCGACCTGGCAGCTTCCTCTGCGATCTCCATCTTCCTCAGGACCATGGCAATCGCCTCGATCGCCTCCAGGTATCTCACAATCTGGTCGAGGTAGTTGATCAGATCCCCCTCATACCCGTAGATCCCGTAATCGTCGCTGAAGGCGTGCAGTATCTCCTTCGGGTCCATTCCCTGAGATCTCATCTCCAGAATCCTCATCGATACCGCCCGCTCCACACATCCGCAGTAAGGCGCCTCCCTGCAGCTGCATCTCATGAAATCCCTCGCGAAGCGCAGGCACTCCTCCTGGATTCTGCGATCGAGCTTTAGGAGATCGGGGCTCGAGATGAGATCGAAGAAGGACCCCTGGAAGACCCTCTGCGCCACCGGCATTCTGATCCTGAATGATATCTCCTCTGCTGCCCTCAGGAAGAGTGCATCGAACTGCTCGAGATCGACGGCGATCTCTGTGGGGGATTTCCCTGCATTCATGCCTCTTATCACAAGATCCGCCTGCTCCGGGCTCAGGAAGTGCGCTGCCACCACCCTGCCGAGCCTGGTGGGGGATATGCATCTTACAAGATCCTTCTCGCGCAGCATCTCCATAGCCCTGTTCAGATCGTCCAGACCAATTGTGAGCCTGTGCAGCTCCCTCAGCTCATCCACGGATCTGGCAACAGCTGTGTTTGCGAGAACCTCCTCGAGCTGCTGCTGCTCCTCATAATGCGGGGAGACATCCTCAACTGAGCTGCTGAGAAGCCTCAGGGCGACCTCATCCTCGCTCTCCAGGCCGTTATAGCGCCGCCCTGGCTCTGCGAGTATGTACACAAGACCTCTGTCATGATACCCTGGTCTGCCCGCCCTGCCGAGCATCTGGTTGAACTCATGGACAGTGAGCCACTCGATCCCCATCGCAAGCGTCTCGAATATCACCTGCGATGCGGGAAAATCCACACCCGCTGCAAGCGCAGATGTCGTGACAACCGCATTGATCCTGCCCTGAGCGAAGAGCTCCTCTATCCGCTTCCTCTCATGGTACTGCAGTCCTGCATGATACGCAACCGCTCCTGGAATCGCCTGTGCGAGCGAGAAGCACTTCTTCCTGGAGTTCGTGAATATTATCGTCTGTCCTTTATATCCGGTTGAGGATCTCACAGACGCTCCGGCTCCCACCAGTCTTCTTATCAGATGCAGCTTGTCCGCAGGTGATGTGAAGATCAGATGTCGCTCTATGGGCACAGGTCTTATCTCATACTCGACCAGCTCCGCGCCGAGGCTCTTTGAGAGAGCTACGGGATTTCCGACTGTCGCTGAGAGGTATACGAACTGGGCCCGGGGAGCGACGAATCTCAGCCTCGCGATCATTCCCGCAAGACGGTGGCCGCGCTCTGGATCCTCGAGCATGTGGACCTCGTCTATGACCACTGTCCCTATCCTGCCAAGACTCCTGCCGCTCCGGAGAACCTGGTCTATGCCCTCGTATGTCCCGACGATGATATCGGCATCCAGATCTGTCGGCAGGCTGAATCCCCTTCCAAGACGTATGCGGCTCACGCCCACTTTTATCGATGTCCTGAATCCCAGCTCGGAATAAGCGGAGAGCTGCTCGAACTTCTGGTTGGCCAGGGCGACGAGGGGGACGAGAAAAAGGAGCTTCCCTTTTCCTTCGATCAGGTTCTTTATACCAGCGATCTCCCCGATCAGGCTCTTCCCGGTCGCTGTCGCAGATACGACTAGAAGGCTCTTGCCCTCGAGAAGCCCCTTCCGCACAGCCATCGCCTGCACCGGCAGGAGATTGCTGAGCCGCCTCTTCAGATGATCCCGCAGCTCTGTGGGGATCTGGATATCATCAATGCTCAGGGATGCGACCTCTTCAGAGGCGGGGATGACATCGAAACGGGTAAGATCAGGATCTATCCTCTGGAGGTTCAGGAGATCCATGACCTCATCCAGATCTCGCCTCCTCGCGAGTATTCCCGCGAGGTGCCGTCTCCCGGCCCTCCCTATCCCTCTGAACTCGGCCTCCCTGTTTATCTCATCGACTGCGCATCTGTAGCATATTCTGGAGCCCCTGTAACTCACAGAGTCCTCTCCGAGAAGTGTGACCCTTTTTCCTCCAAGACAGTGCTGGCATACAGAGACCCTGTGGTGTTTCAGCTGGTATGCATTCAGCAGCTCGACAAATCTCTGCTCCAGAGTCTCTTCGCCCTTGGCCACAAATATGCCCCTTGCCTTCCGGAGCAGCTTCACGGAATCGTCTGGGGGAAGATACCTCACGGTATCTTTCTTGACCAGAAACTTGTATGGTCTGGGTCCGTTCGGGGTATCCTTTATGCGCAGATATCCCTCGAAGACCACCCTGTCATCCTTTATGGGCAGCAGAAGAATCCTGGATTTCTCGGCCTGCGCCAGAACGTTCAAGCTCATCCTGTCAGGGTGAGGTCGACGAGCTCGTACTTAATACCTTCTGACTCCAGCCGGTTCAGAATCCCCGGGATCTGCTCATCGACGCTTACTATTATCGAGGAGACGCCATGGTAGGCGGCCTCGACCACCGCCTCCTTCGAGCCGAAGAAGACATCCGGCTCCCTTCCGACCTTTCTCAGGGAGATGAGAGCCTCAATCCCCAGAGCTCCCACAAGGCCCTTCTCAGGGATCAATCCGGAGAGCGCCTTCAGATCAACACGCCTGCTCCCTCCAAGCTGGACCCTGGGGACCTTGCATATCTTTATCCTCCCCTCCTCAAGACTTATGAGCCCCCGCAGATCAGAGACCCCTACATCCTCCCCTCTGGGCGCATCTGAGATAGCTATCCCGCTGGCCTCGACATCCGGGCGGTAATGCGTGGCGTACAGGAGGCCATTCTCCATCTCGAGTGTAACACGCTCCCCCTCTGATATGTCTTCCCTCGCGATCGCAGGCCAGACGGAGACATGATTGATGATCTCCTCCATCACGACCCTTGCATAGCGCTTGAGCTCAGCTGCGCTCTCGAGGAGCCACTCAACGCCTCTCTTCGTTATCCTGTAGCGCATCCTGCCGTCTGTCTCGACGAGGCCGTCTGCGACAAGCTCCTTTATGTACTCGGAGACCGCCTGAGGAGTCACACCGAGCTTGTCGGCCACCTCCTTCTGCCTGACGTTCGGCTGATGCGCCGCGATCTCCACAAGTATCTGGAACCTGGAGCTGTCCCGTCTCGACTGGAGAACATTTGGCATGCGTCTTCCTCACCGGCCTGAATGACCTGCGCCTGGGATCAATCCTCAGAGAGCTCTATCCTCTGACCTCTCACCGTCAGCCCCTTCGCACGTTTCGCTGCTGCCTTCAGATACATCTGGCTCTTTCCGAGATCCCGGGAGAGCGTTGATATCGATGTCACGCCTGAACGGACCCTCTCCCTGAGCCTTTCTGTTATGTCCCTGAGCTCCTCATCAGACATGAATGTTACCCTGATGAGGTCGCTGAGATCCTCCATGGACGAGAAAAAGTTCGCCTGGACCCTCGAGAAAGCCGAATGATACTCCTTCTCAGGGCTCTTTCCAGGCTCTGGCACCCTCCACTTCGTCTCTATCAGGCCGCTCTTCCGGAGAAGCTCTATGGACTGGCTGACGCTCTCGTTGTCTCCGAAGATCTCAACAAGCTCTCTCTCAGTCAGCCACTGATCACAGAGCTTATCGAAAACCCTTTTGTGAGATTCAGAGCCAAAAACCTGGAGCAGAGGGACCAGATCAGATGGATCGTTAATGATCCTAGTTCTTTTCCCGTTCACAGAGCATCCCAGCCTCTGTTTTGGAGCTTACACCACTTAAAGCTTTTGAGAGAACATCCGGACCTGTCCGAATAACATTATTACCTCCTCGCGACGTTGTAGTAGAACATAAACATTTTACAGAAGTTGTTCCAGCATTCTATAGCTCTTGTCCATCGCAGGCTTCCAGGTTTCTTATCCTTGCGTTTGAAGTTCACGG
>JAKPCO010000045.1 GCA_029553285.1 Methanobacteriota archaeon | reverse complement strand
ACCACCACATTACTTCGTCCATTCGGCTGCAACCCCGTCCCCGAACGCTGCGAGCAGCTTGCTGGCTACTTTCTCGACGTTCTCCTCCCAGGCGCTTCGCAGGAAGGGGCGCGCGGGAATCCTTCTCGTCCCGAACTCGTTGTAGGCTGCGTACTCAGCGATCGCGGGGTCGAATATCCCAACCTCCCCTACGACCGTCTCTCCCTCCACGGAAACGCGATGCGTGACAGCTCCGACCATCGCGCCGGTGTCGACAAGCGTCTTGCTCGACCCCTTCTTCTTCACAGTCGACGGCGCGTTGGGCGGCGGGATGTTCGACAGTATCTTCTTCACGACTGCTATCTCAAGCTCACCGCACGCCTGGTCGAATAGCTGGATCGGGTCGATCACTTCTTAGCTTCCTCCAGTCTCTTTCTGAGCAGGTTCTTCCGGAACGACTGCACCTCGTCGAACGTGCACGCCCTCGTCCCGAAGTGTCGGATCGCGTCGTGGTATACCCCTATGGCGATGCGGTGCTCGTCTTCTGTCACGATGCCCTTCTCATAGAGCAGCATACACAGCCCGTTCACTGCTGACCCGTAGCGGTCGATGTAGTTCATCACGACGCGCTCCGGCGGGACGTATCCCGGCTCGCCAGGCGTGCCCTCGCCATGGATCACGCCCTTGACTATCAGCAGGTCGATCAGCCCGTCGATCGTCGCAGTGTCTTCGAGCAGCGTCGGGACGGGCGTGTACATTCTCACTATACGATCTGCGACCGGGTCCTGCAGTCGCTTCACAGATGTCTTGCTCACAAAACCACCATCATCCCTTAATCTTGCCCTGGCTGATCATAATCGCGACGCCCTGCTTCTCCGCACGATCTCTCGCACGCGCACGTGCAGACTTGCTACCAGGCTTGTACGTGTAACACTCTCCCGTGTCACACCACTTGAAACCCGGCTTGCCCTTGCTTCTGCACGACTTCGGACCCATTTGCGTTCACCACGTGCAAAGAACGATCGGCTGGACGCACTGTCCAGCCGGGTGGTCCTCATGCGGTTCAGATTCCGTAATCGCCGTTCGGCACGAAGAGCCCGCCCTTGCCGTCCTTGACGGCTATGACGTTCTCCAGCCAGATCTGCTTGATCAGGTCGCGCTGTGCGCCATCGCGGTACTCGTTCGTGTGGAGCCCGAACGTATTCTGGATCGTCTCGCCCTCCTCTGTCTCGAACGCAGGCGCGGGCCCGTACTCCGGGTTGAAGTCGTAGTACAGCGTCGCCGGCGCTATGCTGTTGTCGAGCACGAGTATCGCGCCGTCCTCGATCCCGGAGGTCATGCCGTGCACGGTCGCGTCGAGCAGCGGGATGTACAGCGATGTCGCTGTCGCAACAGGCTCACCGTACAGCGCCGACCTGGTCTCGTAGTCGACATCCATCGCTACGAGCGCCTGGAGCATCTGCCGGAACTTCTTCTTCGAGACGTAGAAATCAGTCGCCGCGTATCCTGGCGATGCTGTGTCCTCGAAGTCCGCCTGGAGCAGCAGCATGTCCTTGATCGGGTCCGCGTTCTGCGTCCCCCACTTCGCTACGGTTCTCTTGTAGAACTCCATCTCAGAGGTCAGGCGCTGCACACCGTTCGTCTGGTCGGTGATCGCTGCTATGATCTTCGCGTTCTGCCAGTCGCCCATCCAGCTAGCCGCCCTCCGGATGGTGCGCATCAGGACGTCGATCTGCGTCTTGTACCGTCTCGCCCTCTCAGAGATGGCTATCTCGAACCCGTACTTAGTCAGAGCCGCCTGGTTCTCCTGCAGCCTGGCTATGCTGATCCTCGGAAACTCCGTGCCAGCAGTCGCCCTGCGCGGGAACCTCTTCATCGGGTCTGTGTCAGGCGTGTACTCCTCCACAGCCCATGCCACGGACTCTGCACCGTCGAGCGAGACCTTCGGGATCGCGTCCAGCCACTCGAACTTCTTGGCGAGCCTTGCCGCGATCAGCCCCTCGAACGTCTCCTTCTGAAGAATCCAGTCGTTTGTGAGCGTTATGTATGTCATTTCACATCCCCCTCTACACGATCTTCACGGGCACCAGCCCAATTCCAAGCAGCACCGGGCCTGTCACGTCGGTGCTGGTCGATCCCTCCAGGTGCGTCATCGGGACGAGCTGCCCTCCGGACCCATTACCGAACGTCCACTTCTTGGCGGTATTGTCGTAGACCAGCGTATCCGGCTTGCCGATGTCGATCGAGTTAGCGCCCTGAGCTTTTGCAGGTACGGTTGCCTCGACGACAGTCATGCCAGCCAGTCCTGTGAACTCGACTGTCGCTAC
Organism: Methanobacteriota archaeon; assembly: GCA_029553285.1. GTDB lineage: Archaea > Halobacteriota > Methanosarcinia > Methanotrichales > Methanotrichaceae > Methanothrix_B. The sequence continues at coordinate 1,663 of JAKPCO010000045.1, read as the reverse complement.
CCTGAGCAGCTTCATACTGATCAGGTCGCCGAGAGCCGTGACCTGCTGAGCAGGCACCAGCACCTCCGCCTTCTCTATGTTCAGCACCCTGCCCACGTACACAGTCCCGGAGCCTCCCCCGATCTTCCTGACTACCGGGATGCCACCGGTGGCCTCGTATGTGATCGCAGTGTCGTCGAACAGCTCTACGAGATCCCCCTCCTTGATCGGCGCGGCCCTGGTCACAGCCGGGCGGTAGTTCCCGTAGATATCCTCCACCTCGGCAGGCGTGACTGCCCCCTCGTACAGGAACACAGTACACCTGCCACCGAACTTGAAGTCACCGGCAACGGTGCCCATCAGTCCCATCTATCTCACCTCATGACGAACTTCTTTATGCCAGTCTCCTGCCTGAGCCTGGCCATTGCATCCTTCAGCGATACGCTCTTCCTGGAGCAGACCGTCTGTATCGCGACCCTGGTAGGCGCGCTGGAGTTCAGCGTCCTCTCAGCCTCGGAGACCTGCTCACCGCCGGACCGCCCGCCCTCAGGAGCTGCCTCTGCCTGCACCTGCGCCACCTCCACACTGTCCTGCGCTGTGGGTGCAACACTGGCAGTGCTCACGTATGTCTTGAGATCGGTCACGAGCTCCCGGAGCTTCGTAACGTCCATCACGGCGTACCTGCCGATCACATCGTCGGGCGCGTTCGGCATGAGCTGTCTCAGCTCCCCGACAAGCGTCTCCCTGACCACGTTGACCTCTCCAGTGAGCTTGTCGAGCTCGCCCTTCAGCTTCTCAGCCTCGATCTTTGCCGCGTTCCTCTCGTTGATCAGTCCGCCGTACACCTCGGTCGTCCTGGCGACAGCATCCTCCTGGCTGTCTGTCATCTTCCAGTCGATCGACCCACTCGCGCTGTCGACGAACGGATACATGAACAGCGTTCTGGTCACCTCACTCCTCTCCTCCATGCTCTCACCTTCCTGTGATATCGATTTGTTCATACAAACCCTGCTCGTGGTTTTGCTCCACATGCTTCCAGTCGTTCCAGCGAACCCGGCTGGCTGCGGTTCTGCCGTTGTCACCGGCGCTACGGGCTCTGGCGCAACATCGAGCTCGGCCTCCGGCTGTGGCCGCTCTACAAACACGCCGCACCCGTCTGACACGTCGCACGCTCCTGCCGACACGATCCCGACGTGCTCGAAGTACAGCTTCTTCGTGCGCTTCGTGTACTGCCTGTCCCCGACCGTCCCGGTCTCGTCATCGTCGTAGCTCAGATGCCCGGACGATACCGGAATCACCTCTCCGGATGCCAGCCGGTTCAGCAGGTCCTCAGGGACTCTGCTCTTCCACAGGATCATGTCCGCCCGCAGCTCGCCAGTCTCCGGGACGTAATCGACTCTGACGACCTGTCCGAGAGCCTGCTCAGGCCAGTTCGGCTCAGTGTCAGCCGCCGGGTGTCCGAGCATGACGTACTTGCCTAGCAGGGACGTTGCCGCGCTGTCAAGCACGTCCGCAGGCACGTAGATGCCGTTCCACACACCTTCCCGCAGGATCACTCCGGTGACACTGATAACATTATCATCAGAGTACAGATCGTCGATGAACCCCATCAACAAAAGAGTCGATATCTCCCGATATAAAAATATGTGTAGCAGTCGAAAAAGAAGACGAAAACTTTACGGCT
>JAKPCO010000036.1 GCA_029553285.1 Methanobacteriota archaeon | reverse complement strand
CGCCGTAGGCCGTGCTATGAAAGACGCAGCAAGCACCGCCGACTCGGTTGACGTTTACGTCTTTCCGGGATTCATTGGATGACCGATTCCTCCGGCGTCTTCACCGTCGATCTCTACCGACCACTCCCCGCATTTGCGTCGTTCCACCACGACCGCAATAAATGGCGGGTCCTGATCGGTTCCAATCGCTCCGGTAAGACACTCGCCGCAGCGGTAGAGCTTGCCCGGGCCGTGACCAATCGTGATCCGTATCATAAGTACAGACCAACCAACGGCGTCGCCGTTGTCATCGGACTCGACTACAATCACATTGGCATGCTCTGGCGCAAGCTCTACCTACCCGGCGCTATCAAACTCATCCGCACATCAAACAAATCCTATCGCGCCGTCCGCTTCTACACCGACGAAAACGACGGCCAGGCCCATTGTGACCGCACCGACCTGAACTGCCGCTCGTCCTGGATCGACGCACCGCCCCTCATCCCGCCGGAACAAATCGACCGATGCTCCTGGCACGACCGATCCCAATACATCCCCGCCGTCGTCTGCCTCCTTAACGGCTGGCGCATCATGTTCTTCTCCAGCCGCGGTCAGGTCAAGCAAGGTGAACACTACGACCTCGTCTGGATCGACGAGCAGATCGGTAACAATAGCTTCTACTACGAGGCCGTCCGTGGACTCGTCGATGTCGATAACTTCCGTTCCTACGGCATCTGGTCGGCCACAGGTCAGAAGCAAAATCCCCTCCTCTGGGAACTGACCCAGAAGGCCAAGAACAATAAGGAAGTCAAGGTCTATTTCAACGACATCGCCAATAACCCGTTCATCACCAAAGAGGAACGCGATTTCTTCGCCGCACTCCTCCCCGAAGATGAAAAACGGGTCCGCGTGGACGGCGAAATGGCCATCGAAGCTTGGCGTATCTACAGCGAATTCGATTACGCCAATCACGTCTGCACGCCGTTCATTATCCCCGACAACTGGACTCGCTACCTGGCCATGGACCCCGGCACCCTGCATTGTGCCACCGTCTTCGCCGCCGTTGACCCAACCAATAACCTGTACATCTACGATATCGCCGATGTCCAGGGAGGCGGCGCAGTCGCCTGGGCCAAAATGATGGAGCAGCGCGCCGATTCACGTATGTTCGAGGCGTGGATCATTGATAAGAGGGCGGGGCGCGTTCGCTCCATCAGTAATCAAGAATCCGTTGCCAATCGCTACTTCGCCGCTGCCATGGAACGCGATATCCGCCCCCGTACCATCGGGACACTCGACGGATTCGTCCCCGGCTGCGACGAACCCAGCGTCCGCCGGGAAGTCCTCAAGGAATACCTCTTGTCCAGTGCCGGACTCCACGACGGTCCCAAAATCAAAATCTTTGACTACTGTGGACGACTCATTCACCAGATCAAAACCGCCCAGTATGACGCCAAAAACCCATCCCGTCGCATCAAGGGGCAATTCGACTTCCTTGACGCCCTGGAATACCTCGTAGCCTACAGACCCAAGGCCATCGTCCGTCCGCAACCGTTTGGCAACACAAGCAAGACCATCCACGAGATCATTTATGAGCGCAACCGCATGTTCCGAACAGCACGCCAAGCAGGCGCCCGTGGCATCTCCTTCGGCTGACTACTCCGTCTATCACCCAGGCGATTTTATCCTGGTGACCTTTTCCCCTACCGACGAACCATCGATCCTTGGCATCATCACCCGCGTCGGAGTCGATTCCGTCGAGGCCTATCTCTTCCGTCACGACAGCCCAACAGCCGTCCGTCGCAGCGGCATCTGGTCCATTGACGACCCAAGACTCGACCCAACCTCAGCCCAGAGCTACTTCCGCGGGGCCTTCAAATTGGTCGCCACCAGAGCAGAAAAGATGTCACCTTCGTGCACTTGCAACTGTGAGGAGCTAACACAGAGAATTGCCACACTGGAGGCAAAGCTCGCTTCCCTGGAACGAAAGCTCTTGTCATCAAAAAGACCACAGGAAAGCGCATGACAATAGCCCATTCCCCAACTCAGATAGCCTTTAGGCAAACCACACAGTGGTTGCGTCTAACAAGCAATTAGTGGCTTGTTAGATGGGCAAGCATGTGTGGATGCCGGATGGCAATGGTTGGTCGGGCTGCATTGGAACTTAGCACGTCCTGCTGTGGGTATGGTGACCCGGAGTGATGATCCGATGTATGCACGCCTTTGGATGCATACAACACAGCGACGGTTTGAGATTGACGAGATGCTGGACCTTTTACTTGTGGATGGTGATCTGAGTTCTCGTCGGACCCGGACGTATGGGCGCCCACAGGCGTGCGTTGTTGTTATTTCGATGGTGTTGAGATGCCTGTGTCCAGGATCGACTACCTGGCCGTTGCCGGGGAAACTCCATTGGCGCGTCGCGTTACTGGAGAAGGTCCTTAACCGTCTTGGGCGTGTACCTACCTGGCCTGCTGTTGGCGGCGTCATCGGCTCTCTTTGGCCTGGCCGTTGTGGGATCGCCGCTGTCATCACGACGGTGGCAGATATCACCGGCAGGTTGTTGGAGGGCCGAGCCAATGCAGACGAATCTAATGGGCCGGGGCCTATCCGCGGAGAGGAAGAACGAAAGAAAACCGCTTCTGGGAGTCCGCGCCGATCACAGAACGACCCCTCAGTTGACGATCTTACCTTTTTTCCGGGGCTAAGCGCTAATACCAACATCCTTGGGAGACTCCTGTGCGCATGACATCTGCGCACGATAGGCCTTACGATAGGAATTATATACCACGGTCATTTTTTAGTCAAGGTCCGGTTGGATGAAGACGTGGTTAGCTGATTTAACGGCGTTATGGCGGCGGCGGATAGCGGCGGCGATACGGGCGAAGGAGGATCAGTTTGGTTCGGCGGCCCGTGAGATGTGGCGTTATTTAACGGCGACGTATGAGGATTTGTATGTTGTGGGGGCGGAGACGGGGGATATTGCTGTGTATGGGGGTGGTCCCTATTATCGTCCCCGGATCAACAAGTTTCAGGAGTTTGTTGATCTCTACATGCCGTTTGTCTTAGGGCGGAATCCTGTTCGTCGTGTTTCTCTTCGTCGTCCGGTTTTTAACGAGGAGGTTATGAGCAGTGCCATGATTGGCATGGGGATGCCGGTTTCCTATGCCCGTCATGATCGGACGGCGCGTGCCTTGTATGAGACGGCGGCGCGGCTTTTGGAGTGGTGGTTGCAGTATTGTGCGGACGAGTATGACATTTTGCGGGAGGCCCGTCTTGCCGTGACGGAGGCCTTGGTTAAGGGTCGCGGGTTGCTTTGGCATGGCTTGATCAGTACGGCGAGTGGGTTGATGCCTGCCTCGTTTTATGAGAGTGTGGACAATCTCTTTATTGATCCGGCGGCGGTAACGTTACGGGATGCGGGGTACATTATTCGTCGTCGTCGCATGTCGTCCTGGTTGGCGGCGGAGACATTGGGGATTGATGAGAATAAGCTTTTGCAGTATGCCCGTGCGAGTCTGGTTGAGCGGGAGGCTGGTTCGGCTGGTGGGATTGACGAGCGTGACACCGATTCGCAGGTTGTGGAGTATTACGAGGTCTATTCGCGGATCGGGAGTGGTGTGGCGATGGCGGAATCGGACAGCGAGTTAAGGGACTGGCGGGAGGCCCTGGAGTCGCTGGGTCCGTATCAGTTTTATGCCATTGCCAGCGGCGGCGAGCATCCCTTGAATGTTGATCCCGAGCGGATTACGACCGAGTCTGAGTTACGGGCGGCGGTCGAATGGCCGGTAATGACTTTTGGGGATACGATTCATCCCTGGCCGGTTTCGATTTTGGACTTTTATCCCAGCACAACGAATCCCTGGGCGCGGAGTCCTTTGGAACCGGGTCTGCCGATGCAGGTCTTTCTGGATCATCTTTACGGCTATGTCATGTCGCAGGTCCGGCGTTCGACCCGTACAATCGTTGTTGTTCCGGACCATGTGGACGGTCGTTTTGTGGACGCCTTACGGAATCAGGATGCCGACTATGAGGTTGTTCCGATTACGAGTCAGCAGATTGGGGAATTGTCATCGAGTCTCTACCAGATTGTGGAGTTTCCGGCGATCCGTTCCGACCTGATTACGGTCATTCAGGATGTTGAACGTGTTTTCAACAAAGCTGTGGGACTGGACGAGGTACTTTACGGAGCCACGCCCGACAAGCAGATCAGGAGTGCCGCGGAGGCGCAAATTAGATACACGCAAGCGTCCAACCGGGCGATGGCAATGGCGGAGACCGTCGAGAAATGGATGTCGAGTGTGGCATCCAAAGACGGGATTCTCTCGCGACTTTACGTCCCGTTCTCGCAGATGGCGACGTTCTTTATGGAGCCGATCTTGGCAGGACCCGACGGGGAACCGGTCCCTGGCGGGCCGCTCACCGGCGTTTGGTCCACGGCGGTAACGGCTACGGACGCCTTTGAGGCCGGATCAGACTTCTGGTTCACGATTGAAAGCGGCAGTGGCATGCGAAAAGACAAGGCCCAGGAGATCAGCACGGCCCAGTTTATTGCTCAGACTCTGCTGCCGGTTGCCATGCAGGCTGCCGGTAAGACGGGCAACTTTGAGATGTTCAACCGCATCCTGGAACGACTCAGCAATGCGATGGACGCCGATCTGGGCCTCTTCCGAATGGAGCCTCAGCCGGTCGGTCCGCCCTCAGCGGGTGGTCCGCCGTCTGGTCCGGGTGGACCGTCGGAATCGCCGCAGCCGCCCATACCGCCCATGAGGTGATGCTATGAGTCAGGAACGGGAACGACTAGAGGAACTGATCCTCTCGATTGAGTCCCTTTTGGCGGAGGCTTCTGACCTATCCATGGAACTGTTGCACCTTGATCAGAGCGAGGAGATACGTGATCTGGCTTTGCTGATTGGCGACGCCGTCGCCCAATTGGACGTTGTGATGGACGAGTATTCGATTGCCCCAGAAGAGAAGTAACGAGGTGACGCATGGCTTCCAAAGGTGGAAAGAAATGGATTCAGAAGGCGATCAAGAACCCTGGCGCACTGACAGAGAAAGCGGAACGCAAAGGGATGACGATTGATCAGCTCTGTTATCGTAAGAATCTGGATACACGGACCAAGCGGCAGTGCAACTTAGGCCGGACTCTGCAGGAGTTTGTCCGTCGTCGTAAGAAGGGAGACTGACGAATGGCGAAATACGATACTCGCCACCTGCGAAACGAAAAATACTGTGTCGGGATTGTGACCGATTCTCTGCCCGACCGGTGGAATACCATGCATCGCGACTCGGACGCCGAGCGATTGGCCGCCATTGCCCGCCGTCATGGCGTTAATCCCGAAGCGGCCCACTACTATCCCCAGCTGGCCAGTTTCCCTGGCGACCCAGAGGCATTTGTGACGAGTCGTAGTGAAATCAAGCGGGTCCTTGAAAAACGTGGCTGGGCCGCTAATGGCTTCGTGGAATACGAACCCCAAGGGTTCTCGTCGCGGCAAAAGAAGCCCTATCGGGTGGCCGACGACCTTGTTGAACGCTATGTCCAGGAGAGCCTTCCGCCGGAGGAGCTGGCCGCCAAGAAACCGGACGATGTGGCCGAGATGCGTGATAAAATCCGTACCAAGCTCAGCGGGACACAGGACGAGTGATGTACACGACGTTTTCCGATATCATTGATTACGTCTCGCGGGTCATCTTCAGTTATGGGGCCAGCCACGGCGTCTCGGCCAGCCGAGACCAGATACGGACGGCCATTCGCTCGGCCTACAACGAACTCCCCGTCCGCTATCAGTGGCGTCGCTACACGACCCTGACCCGTCTCTCTTTTGCGGCCTCGCAGACCTACACGGCGAACTACGATGCCGACGAGGGGACCCTGACTCTGGATGGCGGGACATGGCCGGATTGGGCGGAGAATTGCAGTGTCAGCGTCGGCGGGTACCGCGGCTGTGTCGGCAGTGTGAGTGACGAGACGGCAACACTCAGCGTCAAGCCAGACAGTACCGTAGCTTCCGGCAGTCAGACGGTCATCCTCTACAACGACGCATGCCAACTGCCTGCCGACTATCTCCTCCCTGTCGCTGCCTTTCTTGTCCGTCCCCAATATGAACTGCGGCAGGTCAATACGGCAACCGCCTGTCGCCTGTCCTACAATCGGACGGGGGCCTCGATCCCGCATTCTTTTGGCCTGGAGAACATCGGCGGCGAGAACTGGTTGCGGCTCTATCCCGCACCCTCTTCGGCCTGTGATGTGGACCTGATCTATCGCCGTCGTCCTACCGAACTGGTCCACAGTGGCCGTGACGATATCAACAGTGATGGTACGATTACCGTCAGTACTACGACGGTGACTGGGGTTGGGACGAGCTTCCGCAGCGACATGGTCGGTTGCGTCTTGCGGATTGGAACGCCGACGATGTGGCCGACCGACAGGGACGGATTGAATCCCTTCCTGGAAGAAAAACTCATTTCATCTGTCAAATCAACATCATCCCTGACGATTGACAGTGAATGCGAAGGGACGTACAGCGGCGTCATGTACTGCGTGACAAGCCTGCTCGACGTTGATCCGCACATGTACGAACTCCTGGCGGCAATGGCCGTTCAGAAGCTGGCCCAGATGATGAACGTCAATGTTCCGATTGATGTTGACGGTATTCTGCGGTCGGCGATTGCCGCCGATGCTGCGATGAGCGGTGTCACGCCGATCAGCGGCGGCCCGCAACTCTTCTTCTCTGGTCGTATCAATTATACCTGACGTGAGTGAAACAGATGGCTTATTCCCAGCGAACGGACCTGGAAGCGATCTACGGGGCGCGGAATGTGGAACGCTGGGCCGATCTCGACTCCAGCGGCAACCTGGAGGATATTGCAGCCAGGATCACCTATGCCATTAGTGTGGCCGATGCCGAGATCGATAGTGTTCTGTCTGGATCTCCGATCAAGACGCCTCTTGACAAAGTCCCGACGCTCTTGAAGATCATCTCGGCGACACTGGCGGGTGTATTCCTGTACGAGTCTCGCGGGGCTGAGGGGATTACCACCGATAGCGGCGTTATTGTTCATCCCTACTACTTCAAGCGAAAGTGGGCGCAGGATGTCCTGACAGAAATCCGCGATGGGCGTCGTCGAGTCCCTGGAATTATCTGATCTTATGATCATCGCTGAAACCAATCCCTACACCTACTGTCACAATTGGCTTTGGAGTGCCCTGGAGAACGAAGATACATTCTGCGCCCTTGTCCCAGAACGGAATCGCGTCAAGGTCTGCAGTTTTTACAACCCAGATGTGGCTCGGACATTTGCTGAGGGCGACAGTCCCAACGTCATGATTGCCCTGAGGTCAATCAAGCATGACCTGGACTACGCTACTAATACAACGATCCTGGTCCTGAGCTACGCTATCAATATCCTTACGGCTGGAATGGACGCGGGCGAGATTGAGGATATCATGTGGGCGATTCTCAAGGGTATTGTTAAAGCCCGCTCCGAACTTGTCAACGATGTCTTTCTCCACGATGCCCGTTTTGACGATACGGAACTGGAATACGTTGTTAAAGGGCGAACGAAGATTGTCACAGCCTGTGTTGTGAGTCTCTACGTCCATATTGATAATCAGGAACTCCTGGAATAATCGTGAAAAAGTGGAATGAGCGATGGCGGTACTGAGCGGTATCAAGACGGCGGTTGACGGGATTCCGAGTGTGGCCCTCTGGCGGGTCACATTCAATGCCAATCCGGCTCCGATTCTCACGGCGGGGAGCCAGGAGGCTCTTGTCCAGCAGTGCGGGATTGAGGACTGGGAAGGTGATATCATTTATCTTGGCTATACGGCGAGCTACGTTCCCGGCGACGAGCTGGCGTTTGTAGGGTCGATTGACGGGAGTAAAGGGGTTACCGGTGATGCCCTGGTTCAACGGGTCGTGATCGCCGCAGACTATCAGACGAACCGCTATTTTACAACCCAACTCCGGATTGTTGGGAACGGGGCACTTACGTTTGGGACGGCGAGCGCAACCGATACGACGATGCCGACGCCGGTCTGTCCTGCCGGTAAGAAGGTTGTGATCGACTCGACGGAACTGAGTGGGATCATCGGATGGCGATTGTCCCTTGAACGCGAAATGCTGCCGTACGTCAGCAACGATACGTCCGGCGTCGTCAAGAATGTCGTGGGGGCCTTCTCGGCGACGCTCATTCTGGACGCAGTTCTGAGCGATGCCAGCATTCCCAGTCTGGATACGAATCATGACTTTAAGCTCTACGTCAGCGATACAGCCTACTGGCAGGTCGATTCGATGCGGCTGACCGGAATTGAGGATTATGGCGTCGATCTGATTCGTGCTGGCCAGCGGCGTGAGCCGCCTGCCTATCGGATGACCTTCACCCATAGTGCAGCATCGGACAAGTACATTAAAGACCCGTCCGCTCAGGTCTGGCCGCCCTCAGATAAGAATTAATAGCAGTATGAACGAAGACGATATTATTGCCTATTTGATGAGCGTGGCAGGATGGCAGCCGACGCCGCCGCCACCCATCGGCGATGATGGCGGCCTGTCGAATACTGACGTTCCCCAATCGGAACGCGATTCTCAGGAGGAGATCGTACGTCAGCTCCGCGACATTGAGGAACGTCTGCGGAAGCTGGAGCGACAGTTAGGGGC
>JAKPCO010000006.1 GCA_029553285.1 Methanobacteriota archaeon | reverse complement strand
TCAGCCGATGGACGTCTCCGTCGACACAGAGTATGACAAGATGAGAATCTCCAGCGTCACCAGGGACACAATCGAGATGGATAACAAGGACAACGCCATAACACTGAACAAGAACAAGGACACGACGCTGATGGCTGGCATACACATCAAGACAGCCGACCAGGACGTAATCGACGATCAGAACCCGCTCAGGTTCTACATATACAAGGAGGCGACCATTGAGGGCGCTGCTCCCGCACCTGTAGTCGAGGAGAAGCCTGCAGCTGAGGAGAAGCCTGCTGCAGCTGAGGAGAAGCCTGCCGCAGAGGCAGAGGCAAAGCCTGCAGCTGAGAAGGGCGCTCCCGGATTCGAGGCGGTCTTCGCAGTGACCGGACTCCTTGCGGTCGCATACCTTGTCAGCAGGAGGAACTGAGGAGAGCTTATCGCTCTCCAGCTCTTTTTTGTAAAATCAGGTTCAAAATCAGATCCGCTGAATTCTCAGAGACTTTCGGATTACAGATACCTTCCTCTGGATCGTATCTCCTCGACCCTGGCGAGAACGGCATCTGCGCGTGAGTATGCTCTTCTGTAGCCTCGCCTGAACGATTCTATCAGAGTATCAGCATCGTCATGCGTGCTTCTCAGAGTCTGGAAGTACACATGAACATCGACGCCCTGAGCCTCGATGCTCTGGTCGTGGTAGGCGAGGCCGAAATCGATGAGGTATATCCGGTTGTCCTTCAGGAGCATGTTAGATGTGGTGAGATCCCCATGCACGATTCCGGCTCTGTGAAGCCTTCCAACCACCTCCCCGACACGCTCTGAAAGCTCCGGAGTTATGATGTCCCTGAGCTTTTTCCCATCAACATACTCCATAACCAGCTCGAACCTCGATATATCCCTGATTATGGGCGTCGGGACACCGGCGCGCCTGGCCTCAGCCATTATCCTCGCCTCCATAACAGTCCTCTCCGCGCGAAGCCGTTCATCGAGCTCTTTCATCCGGTAACTCTTCGGAAGCCGCCATTTCCTCACAGCATCACCATCACGTGTGAGTATCGCCTCAGCGCCCCTGCCTATCTCCACAGCAATCACCCCAGAAGCGCTTTCCACGCCCTGACAAGTCCGACACAGCCGGTTATCATCATGTCCCCCCAGGGGGCAGCCTGCACTGGATCCTTCATGCTCCGCACGAACACCCCCCTCCTCGGTCCTGTCACCAGGACACTTCTGACCTCATCAGGGACTTGCTCGATATGGGCGCCATGGCCCCCGTCCTCGAAGATCTCCTTGTGCGTGAGGGTGCCCTCGCAGAGCCGCTTCATGATCGATCTGAGCTTCTCAGGAGTCATCGCGGATGTGTGATGCTCGAAGATGGCGATGATCTTCCCATCATCCACAATGGCCCCGATCGTATGCCCATTTCCGATGTTGATAACGAGAGCTGGCGTTCTGCATTCTGGATCCTCAAGAGCTCCGAATATCGCAGCAGGACCTGTGTCCATTACCAAAACATTGATGTTATGCTCTCTGAGATGCCTCCATACAGCACGCATCCTGCTCAGAACCTCCGGAGGCTCTCTGTGGGCGAAATCCCCGATCCGACCGCCGTTTTTCAGAGCTGCTCTCAGGATATCAAACCGCGTGGCTCTGTTCGATCTCTCAGGCGAGAACCCATGATCCTGGACCGCGACCGCGATCGCCTCCGGCAGATCAACATCAAACGAGCTGAATGCTCTCCGCAGAGCCGTGAGATCCACATCGCATGTCATTATATCAACACATCCCTCAGGCGGGTCCTGGGTGATCTCCACACCCATGGATCTGACGCGCTGGAGGTTATCATGCATGCTCAGGGCCGCATCAGCCGTCGCATAGACCCTGAAACCTGATGCGATGTGCCTCCTTACCGCAGCGGTCAGAGGCCCGCCGCCCATTGTGTCTCCATGGAGAAAGACATCTTTTCCGTGATCTGTCGCGCTTCTGATCCTCCTCGCTATCACCACCGTCTGGCTGGGCATGATCATCTTGTACAGCCCTTCAGGCTCCATATCCTCCCTGTAGAGGAGGATGTCCTGAGTGCCCGCTCCAACATCAACTGCAAGCAACATACACCCCACCAGGACGCCTGTATCTTAGATATTCCCATCGATCAATCTTTCATCCTTTTTGGATAATAAATCATCGTTTTATTTCACAATAAGGCATTCTAATTGTACAAAACAGAAAAGATTATATGCTGCAATGGCCAACCTGAAAGCATGGGCGAGTACACTCTGAGGTGTGCGGGCTGTGGGAGTTTGCTGAGCGATGGCGCCACCTCATGTCCTCTTGACAGCGGTCTTCCCAGGGCGGAATATACCGAGCGGAGATTCAAACCCCGAGAGCTTCCTGGCATCTGGTCTTTCATCGACTGGCTTCCTGTGGATGGATGGAACCCAAGCACTGGAGCATCATCCGTTACGTACAGAAGCTCCGGGCTCGCAGCCGATCTGGATCTGGAGCGCCTGTACATAAGCTTCTCAGGATACTGGCCGGAGCGGGGGGCGCTGATGAGGACGTGCAGCTTCAAGGAGCTCGAGGCAGCGCCGACGATGCAGATGCTTCTTGATAGAAAGACGGAGGAGATACTGGTGGTCGCATCCGCAGGCAACACCGCGAGGGCATTCGCCGAGGTCTGCTCTGTCACCGGACAGCCGGTTATCCTTTTTGTGCCAGTCTCCTCGCTGGACAGACTCTGGACGACCGTCGAGCCTGGCAGGGTGCTGGTCGTTGGTGTGAAGGGGGATTACGCTGACGCGATAAAGCTCGCCGGTGTTTTATCCTCACGGAGTGGATTCAGGCCGGAGGGCGGCGCCAGGAACATCGCGAGGAGGGACGGCATGGGCACGGTGCTTCTCGATCATGTGAGACGTTTCGATTCCCTGCCGGATCATTACTTCCAGGCGATAGGGAGCGGCACAGGCGGGATAGCTGTCTGGGAGGCATCGATGCGCGTTATCGGGGACGGACGCTTTGGAGAGCGCCTCCCGCGCCTCCATCTGGCGCAGAACATCCCCTGCGCGCCTGTGCATGCGATGTGGCATGGTATGAGCCAGGAGGAGATGAATTTCGATGCATACGGCTGCCCTGAGGGGATGCATGATGACGTGCTCTTCAACAGGAACCCGCCCTACGCGGTTCCGGGCGGCGTCAGGGACGCGGTCATCTCCTCCAGTGGGAGGATATACGGCATAGATAACACCCGGGCGGCCAGCGCCCAGAGGCTCTTCGAGAGATCAGAGGGGATCGACATACTCCCAGCGGCTGCGGTTGCTGTTGCAGCTCTAATCGATGCCGTGGAATCCGGATTTGTGGGGAGGGATGATGAGATCCTGCTGAACGTAACAGGCGGCGGCGTGAAGCGCCTTGCCGAGGACCACAGCCGCATGAGGCTGAAATGCGATCTCAGGCTCGGGCTGGAGGATTCTGTTGATGTATTATTAGAGGAGATCCTTGCATGATCATCACGATAAAAGGCGGACTTGATAAAGATGGAGTGCCTGAATGTGTCAGAAGTATAGACATATCGAGTGGCGAGGTTATAGGCATCGTCGGGCCCACAGGTTCCGGCAAGAGTTCCCTCATATCAGACCTGGAGCAGTTCGCCCAGGGCGACACACCATCGAGGCGGTATGTTCTGATCGACGGCTCCCCGCCGGAAACGGGAATGCGGCACGATCCGAGAAGGAAGCCGGTCGCCCAGCTCTCCCAGAACATGCATTTCCTGGCTGACATGAGCGTCTCTGATTTCATTCACATGCACGCCAGGAGCAGAGGACGGGATCCAAGGCTGCTCTCCAAGGTCCTGGAGATAACGAACACCCTGACCGGAGAGCCCGTACATGGAGATGACAACCTGACGGAGCTTAGCGGCGGCCAGTCCAGGGCGCTGATGGTTGCAGATATCGCTGTCATAAGCGACTCGCCCATTGTTCTCATAGACGAGATAGAGAACGCAGGCATAAAGAAGAAAGAGGCTCTGAGGCTGCTCTCAGGGGAGGGAAAGATTGTGCTGGTTGTTACACATGATCCACTTCTCGCACTCATGACCGAGCGCAGGATCGTCATGAGGAACGGCGGGATGGTCAAGGTTATAAAAACCACAGATGAGGAGAGGCGCTTCTGCGATTCTTTATTCAGAGTGGACACCTGGCTTCTCTCCCTGAGGGAGTCGATAAGGCGCGGGGAGGTGCTGAGCGCTACGGAGGCTGTTATTTGAAGATGGTGGTCATCGCTGGAACGCCCGGATCCGGGAAGACATCTGTAATGATGCACACCGTGAAGAATCTTCAGGAGCTGGGCATCAGTCCGGCAGTGGTAAAGATCGACTGCCTCTGGACAGAGGATGATGTGCGGATCGGAAGGCTGGGCGTGCCGGTGCGCGTCGGTCTCGCGCGGGACATGTGCCCTGATCACTACTCGATATACAACACAGAGGAGATGATCTCATGGGCAAGCTCGCAGGGCGCTGATGTTCTCCTGAATGAGACTGCGGGGCTGTGTCTGAGGTGCGCCCCTTATCCGGACAGGTCTCTGGCGGTCTGCGTCATAGATGTCACCTCCGGACCGAACACGCCTCTCAAGATCGGCCCGCTGCTCACGACAGCTGATGTTGTGGTGGCGACAAAGGGCGATCTCGTATCGCAGGCGGAGCGGGAGGTCTTCCGGGAGAGGGTCGTCGAGGTAAATCCCAAATGCAGGATCGTTGAGGCGAACGGGCTCACAGGCAAGGGGTCGATAGAGCTTGCGGATCTCATAAAGGATTCCAGCGATATCGATGGTGAGATGCTCCTGAGGCACAACCCGCCCCTGGCGGTCTGCACGCTCTGCACCGGTGAGCTGAGAGTATCGAAGAAACACCACCGAGGAGTTCTGAGACATCTCGATGGCTTCACGGAGTACGTGGGGGAGTGAACATCCTGGAGAGACTTCTTCCCGGGTACAACTGCGGGGAGTGCGGGCGCAGGAGCTGCAGGGATTTCGCGGAACATCTCTCCTCCGCTGAGGATCTATCGCGCTGCCCGTTCATGTCGCAGGAGCGCTTCAGAGGTCGTCTGGATGAGATACGCAGGATCCTGGAGAGAGGAGCAGCCCGCGAGAGGATCGTGGGCGTTATGGATGGTCTGGAGGCAGAGTTCTCGCTCGGGCCGCTCGATGGGGAGATGTCGTGCAGAGAGGATCTTCACCCGCTGGAGCACTGCTCTCTGGAGGCCGGGGACCTGATAAGGTACAGGCCTCTTGGATGCCCGATAACACATTTCGCAGAGGTCCTGGAGTTTGATCGCGGCGTGGCGAGGGTCCGCATCGTCGGCCCGCTCTTCGGGGAGAGGAGTGACTACAGGGACCTTGGGATATGCATGGTCCTGGCCTTCGAGGGGAGGGTGGTGCGTGGAAGAGTGCCCGATGTCGGTAGGACCGTCAGATTCCTGCCAGAGCACTGCATGATGCAGAAGGTCCACTCAGGAGTTGTTGTACACTCAGAGGGAGATAGAGTAAGGATAGAGGCGATCGATCTCAAGGTCTGGTAAAACGCTTTAAGCATTGAAATCACATTCTTTTTCAGGAGGAATCTCATGCTCAGAAGGAACCCGAGAACATCCTGGAACAGTAAGGAATCGATGCCCAGTGTTGCATCCACCGCATACGTGGATGAGTCGGCTGTTGTGATAGGTGATGTCCGCATAGGGGAGAGCGTTTACGTCGGACCATGTGCGTCGATAAGAGCGGATGAGGCGACGCCGATAGTCATAGGCGATGAGTGCAACGTCCAGGACGGCGCGATATTCCACGGGCTGAAGGGCAGCTCCATAAAGCTCGGAAGGAAGGTAAGCGTCGCACACGGCGCTGTGATCCACGGCCCGCTGACGATCGGAGATGAGAGCTTCATCGGTTTCAACTCCGTTGTCCATGCGTCCACCGTGGGGGAAAGGTGCTTCATAGGCCACAGGGCGCTCGTGATGGGTGTTACTCTGAAGGATGGAAGCTTTGTGCCGCACGGAAGCGTTATCGACACCCAGGATAAAGCGGACGCCCTCGGACCGGTGCCCGATTCTCTGAAGGGCTTCAACGCTGAGGTCGTCGAGGTCAACTGCGAGTTCGCGAGTGGCTACAGAGCGGCGCGCTGAGCACAGGCGCTGGGTTAATCAAGAACCTGTGCATATTATTTTTTATGACACAGAAGTTCTACACACTTCCGGAGCTGCCATACAGCGCAAACGACATGGAGCCCTACATCTCCGAGGCGCAGCTCAGGCTGCACCACGATAAACACCATCTTGCATACGTCAATGGCGCGAACGCCATTCTCGAGAGACTCGATAAGGCCAGAAGAGATGGAGCGGAGATCGACCAGAAGTCAACGCTGAAGGAGCTGTCCTTCCACATTGGAGGGCATCTGCTGCACAGCCTCTTCTGGGCGAACCTGCGCAAACCACCAAGCATCGGTCCTGTTGGCGCTCTGGCCCGGGAGATAGAGAGCGAGTTCGGCTCTTTCGAGCGGTTCAGGAAGGAGTTCACAGCAGCCGCTGTGAGCGTCGAGGGCTCGGGCTGGGCTGCGCTTGCGTACTGCATGCAGACCAGAAGGCCCATAATAATGCAGATCGAGAAGCACAACGTCAACGTGTACCCCATGTTCAGACTGCTCCTGGTGCTGGATGTCTGGGAGCATGCGTACTATCTCGACTACAGAAATGATAGGGCGAAGTTCGTGGAGGCATTCTGGCACATAGCCGACTGGGAGGAGGCAAACAGAAGGTTCGAGAGCCTGATCGGGAAGTGAGATCAAATGGCTCTGCTGCCGGTCTGAGATTCGTGAGTGTGGGTGCATTGATGAGATGAGGGTTGGATTCCATGATATACACAATCACACTGAACCCCGCAATAGACAGGACGATGTGGGTCGAACACATCAGTGATGATGAGCCCAACAGGATAGTCAGAGAGGAGAACTACGCTGGCGGAAAGAGCGTCGATGTCTCGAAGGTTCTCAAGAACCTGGGGATTGAGAGCACCGCGCTCGGATTCGTCGGAGGGTTTGCCGGAAGGGAGCTTGAGGGCAGGCTCCTCAACGAGGGCATCGGCACCGACTTCATCAGGGTATCTGGAGAGACGAGAACAAACATAATCATCCACGAGATCTCGACAGGTCGACAGCTCTCATTTTACGCGAGGGGTCCGGAGATCAGGCCCCATGAGCTCGTCATGCTCATAGAGCAGATAGAGTCCCTGAGGGCGCCCGAGATCGTGACGATCGGCGGCAGCCTCCCTCCAGGCCTGAGCCCTGCTGTGTACAGGAGAATAGTGACAGAGGCGAAGAAGTGCGAGCACAACGGCTGCAGGGCAAAGGTCTTCCTCGATGTCGACAGCAGATCCCTGAGATCCGGCATAGAGGCGTGCCCGGATGTGATAAAGCCGAACATACATGAGCTCAGCGAGCTCGTCGGGAAGGAGCTTAAGGAGATCGAGGAGGTTCTCGCCGCGGCCAGAGAGATAAACAGAAAGGGCGTGGAGGTGGTGCTTGTCTCCATGGGACCTCGCGGAATAGTTCTTGTATCAGCCCATGAGGAGTATCATGCGATCCCGCCCCAGGTCAGGGTCGAGAACACTGTGGGCGCTGGAGATTCTTCAGTCGCTGGCTTCATCTACGGCATGATCAATGGAAAATCGCTGGACGAGTGCCTGATCTATGCGGTAGCAGCAGGCACTGCGACGACCCTCAGGAGGGGCACAGCCCTCGCCAGCAGGGAGGACTTCGAGCAGCTCATCCCCCAGGTAACGCTCAGGACACTGAAGAGATCGTGATGGCAGAGACGCTGGATGCAATCGCATCAGGCCCGCTGTCTTTAAAGCTGTCTTCGGATCCCCAAGGGGAGCGGAGGCTGGAATCGAATGCGGATCAGGCTGCGATCGTTTGGCACTCTGAGAAGGGATCTGGGCGGTGATCTCATTCTGGAAATGGACGAGGGCTCTCTGCTCAGGGATGCGCTCCTCTCCCTGCGACGGCATGAGCGGCTGGTTGATGGTCTGAGGATAAAGGATGACGTCTACGTGCTGGTAAATGGAAGGAGCGTGAGCGATATCAACACAGCTCTCAGGGATGGCGATGAGATCGCGATCGTGCCGGCCATAATCGGAGGCTGAGCGTGCTCACAGAGGGAGAGAAGAGGAGGTATGCAAGACAGATCCCGCTTCTCGGAATCGAGGGGCAGGAGCGCCTGAAGGGATCTAAAGTCCTGATAGCAGGCGCTGGCGGACTGGGATCTGCATCCTCCTACTATTTAGCGGCAGCAGGTGTTGGGCACATGAGAATCGCGGACTCAGATGCCGTCGATCTCAGCAACCTAAACCGGCAGATACTCCACCGCGTTCCAGGCTTGCGCAAGACCCTCTCAGCTGAGGAGACGCTGCGCTCCCTGAACCCCACGATCGAGGTTGAGGGGGTTGATGTCTGCATATCTGAGAGCAGCATAGATGATCTGCTGAATGGCATCGATCTCATAGTCGATGCGATGGACAGCTTCGAGGCCAGGTACATCCTGAACTCGGCTGCGCTTGAACATGCTCTGCCTCTGGTCCACGGCGCTGTATCAGGTTTTGACGGGCAGGTCACCACAATCATTCCCGGAAGGACCGCGTGCCTGAGATGCATGTTCCCCAAACCGCCGCCGCGGGATGCGCCTCCTGTCATAGGCGCGACATGCGGCATCATCGGCTCGATCCAGGCGATGGAAGCGATCAAAATGCTCACGGGCTTCGGCGAGCCGCTCGCCAACAGGCTCCTCATATGGGACGGAAGATGCGCCCAGATGGATGAGATCTCGATTGTGAGAAACGAGCGGTGTCTGGACTGTGGCAGCAGGAGTGTTTGAGGGGAGCGGATTTTGTGACGACCCCGGGAGGAAAGATGAAGGCACCTGAGAGGATAACGATATCCATGGACGAAGAGACCGCCAGGCTCTTCAGGAAGCTGCGGGACGAGCTCGGCGTCTCTCAGAGCGAGATGATGAGGGAGGCGCTGAAGTTCTACAGCCGTCACAGGGGCATATTCGAATCTGTGGAGGACAGAAAGCTCTACATGCACGCAGAGATGCTCTCCGCCGGAGAGCATGTGATACTCGACATAGACCACTGGCTCCTCTTCCTCAAGTTCATGGATACTCACCCCGATGCAGAGGTGTTCTGGGAGAAACACAAGGACGTGTGCAAGGCACATGCGGAGCAGTTCAGGCACAGGCTCTACAACGCAGATGTTATTCTGAAAAGACTGGAGGCGTGCAACCTCTTCAAGCTGAGCAGGACATCCGAGAGTGAGTACACGCTGATACTCTCCTCGGATCTGAGCAAGAAGTTCGTGAGGACCGAGGTCGAGGAGATCCTGAGGGGCATGGGGTTCGCCTTCGAGATAAAGGAGGACTTCGGGAAGATACGATTGAAGCTGCTGCACTAGGAATCAGCGCTTGAGGCCGGATGTGCAGGGTGAACCTCATCTTCACCAGCATCATCCCAGAGTCTTCTGGAGAGAGCAGCTCCTGCCAGGTCAGCTGCCCATGAAGACTGGAGTTTCCGCTGCCACTCCACCCAGAAGGTCACTCCATGACGGTCTCGATCCTCTCCAGAGCAAGCCTCAGGCTCTCGTCGGATGTGGCGTATGATATCCGTATGTACGGTCTCCCATTCGCCCCGAATGCAGATCCGGGCACCGTTATGACCCCGGCTGAGCTCAGCCTGGCCGCAAACTCATCGCCATCTCCGACCCTGGGGAATATGTAAAATGCCCCCTTAGGGATCACCAGATCGATGCCGAGATCTCTGAGGCCACGAACCATCATATCCCTCCGCCGCTTGAAGGTCTCCCTCATCTCCCGCACGCAGTCCTGCGGCCCCGTTATGGCTGCGAGCGCGGCGGCCTGTGATATGGAAGATGCGCATGCCTGGATGTACTGATGGATCTTGAGCATAACATCGATGGCCTCTGGAGGTGCAGCCAGGTAGCCAAGCCTCCATCCGGTCATGGCGTACGTCTTCGAGACAGCGTTCACGGTTATGACATTCTCACTGTACCTGCCGGGGCTGACATGCTCCCCCTCGTAGATGAAGTGCTCGTATACCTCATCCGAGATGAGGGCGATGCCGTTATCCTCGGCGAGCTCTGCCAGCCCCCTGATCTCGCTACCCGACTGGACCGCTCCCGTGGGGTTTGCGGGCGAGTTCACTATGATCGCGCTCGTCTCTGGAGTGATGCGCTCTGCAACCGCATCGACAGAGAGCTTCAGCTCCTGATCGAGGGGCACACCGACCGGGCGCCCTCCAGCCGTCTGGACCAGCGGCCTGTACGAGACGAAGCCTGGATCCGGAATCAGCACCTCATCCCCGGGAGATGTGACGGCCGCGATTGCCAGAAAGAGGGCCTCGCTTGCGCCCGATGTCACCATCACCTGATCCGGAGAGCATATCAATCCATTCTCGCGTCCGAGCTTCTCGCATATCGCAGCCCTCAGCTCCGGTATTCCAAGGTTTGGTGTGTATCCGGTCATCCCCCGCTCGATCGCCCTGATCGCCGCCTCTTTTATGTGCCCTGGCGTGTCAAAATCTGGTTGCCCGATGCTCAGGTTGACCGCGCCAGGTCCGGCGCCATCAAAGCACTTCCGTATACCAGAGCTCTCAATCCCCATGATGTGCTTCGCAAATCGCATTCCAATCACTCATCTGCTCTGTAGTTTGATATGAATCTCGTGAAGTAGTTCAGCCTTTTGAGCTCCTCGCAGAGAGCCCTCATGCGCACAGGGCCGCCACGCCAGCGCAGGCTCACGCTGACGTCCCCCCTCGAGATGGCATCTAGGATCGAATCGATGAATAAATCAAGAGCCTCCTCCCTCGAGAAGGGGACTACGAAGATGGCCCTGTACATATCGCCGCTTCGCGCGTACGATGTCAGAACATACCCCCTGCCCTCAAAATCGCCTATCTCATCGAAGTCGCAGATTATCACCCGCTCGTGCTCTGCAGCGCAGTCGATCCTCGCGATCGTTCTTATGACCCGGGATACGAGCGATGGAGTCGCGCTCCTTCCGAACCACAGGCTTATCGAGCCGTGTGTCATGAGCAGGGATGCGCTGAGGCCGCTGACCTCTACGGAGACGAGATCCTGCGTCTTCTGAGGCTCGGGCATACGGATCCAAGGTTGAGGGGATCGGATTTAACTGTTTTCGCTTGTCCCACGACCGCTGCCCAATCAATGGCTGTGACATCGGTTCGGTTTCGCTGCAAGGACCGTGCAAACAGGCGCGCTTCCGTCTCGCCGGTCCGGATTCACAGGTTGTCCACGCATCCCGCTGAGATCAAAAGCGTGTGACTACCGAATTCATGGGCTCGTACCGTGAGATCTCATATGGGAGGTCGTGTACTTGATTCATTTAAATTTGGAGCACTCAAGCTGTCCAGGTTCATGGATCTCTCGCCCATAGCTCCAGACCACAGCAGAATCATTCAGCGATACGAGTACGTCTGGGCGAATACACGCACTGCCAGAATAACTGCCAGAATACGAACAGCCCGATCCAGCGATAGTCGCATGCGATTTCCAGAAAATGCTCAATGGTAAATTGCCCTCCTGGCAGATTTCTGGATGAACGATTATGGCCAAAGATAGCGGCTTCACCTGATCAGTAACTCAGTACGCTCACGACATTGAGCGAATACGATTTCCATCCTCACACAGGCCTGTCCGAATAAGAGTTCCGGAGCCAGATATTCGAGGCTTGAGGATGCTGATTGTTATAAGCACTTCTTCCTTATTCGGACACCTCTCCTCACACGGACCTGTCCGAATAACATTATTACCTCCTCGCGACGTTGTAGTAGAACATAAACATTTTACAGAAGTTGTTCCAGCATTCTATAGCTCTTGTCCATCGCAGGCTTCCAGGTTTCTTATCCTTGCGTTTGAAGTTCACGG
>JAKPCO010000107.1:0-2500 GCA_029553285.1 Methanobacteriota archaeon | reverse complement strand
AACCGGGTGAGCTACCCATGGCCAGGGTGAAGCGAGGCTAATCCCTCGTGGAGGCCCGAACCACGTTGACGTTGAAAAGTCATGGGATGAGCTGTGGGTAGGGGTGAAAAGCCAATCGAACCCGGAGATAGCTGGTTCTCTCCGAAATAGCTTTAGGGCTAGCCTCGGGAGTTTACTTATGGAGGTAGAGCACTGATCGGGCTAGGGGGCCTGAAAGCTTACCGAACCCTTTCAAACTCCGAATGCCATAAGTTAAGATCCCGGGAGTCAGACTGCGTGCACTAAGGTTCGTAGTCGAGAGGGAAATAGCCCAGACCCAAAGTTAAGGTCCCAAAGTATAGGCTAAGTGGGAAAGGATGTGGGGTTGCCCAGACAGCCAGGATGTTGGCTTAGAAGCAGCCATTCATTTAAAGAGTGCGTAATAGCTCACTGGTCAAGTGATCCTGCGCCGAAGATCCAACGGGGCTTAAGCCTATCACCGAAGCTTGGGTAGCAGTCTATTAGGCTGCTAGGTAGGAGAGCGTTCCCTGGCGAGCGAAGTAAGACCGTAAGGACTTATGGACGGCAGGGAAGTGAGAATGCCGGTATGAGTAGCGATAAGGCAGGTGAGAATCCTGCCCGCCGAAAACCTAAGGTTTCCTGAGGAAGGGTCGTCCGCTCAGGGTAAGTCGGGACCTAAGCTGAGGGCGAAAGCCGTAGGCGATGGACAATCGGTTGATATTCCGATACCACCCTGGAACCGCCC
Organism: Methanobacteriota archaeon; assembly: GCA_029553285.1. Taxonomy (GTDB): domain Archaea; phylum Halobacteriota; class Methanosarcinia; order Methanotrichales; family Methanotrichaceae; genus Methanothrix_B. Next base: position 1,755 of record JAKPCO010000107.1, on the reverse strand, counting down.
ATGGGAATCACAGGCCTTGTGTTATGGCCTCGGCCATGGCAATAGGCTTATGAGGACCAAGCGATGGGGTGACGCAGAAGGGTAGGCCATCAGGCGACTGGAAGTGCCTGTCCAAAGGTGTAGGAGGTGGCATAGGCAAATCCGTGCCACATATACTCCGAGGCCTGATGGGGACGCGAAATTGTAGTAGCGGAACTGGCTGACCCCATGCTGCCAAGAAAAGCCTCTAGCGAGGGGCCAGGGTGCCCGTACCGCAAACCGACACAGGTAGGTGGGGTGAGAATCCTAAGGCGCGCGAGAGAACTCTCGTTAAGGAACTCGGCAAACTAACCCTGTAACTTCGGGAGAAAGGGTGCCCTGTTAGTGTGGCATAGGCATGCTTTATGCTGCATGAGAGGGCCGCAGAGAAATGGCCCAAGCGACTGTTTATCAAAAACACAGGTCTCTGCTAAGTCGAAAGACGATGTATAGGGGCTGACGCCTGCCCAGTGCCGGAAGGTTAAGGGGAAGGGTTAGCGCAAGCGAAGCTCTGAACCGAAGCCCCGGTGAACGGCGGCCGTAACTATAACGGTCCTAAGGTAGCGAAATTCCTTGTCGGGTAAGTTCCGACCCGCACGAATGGCGTAACGACTTGGGCGCTGTCTCAACGAGAGGCTCGGCGAAATTATAAATACCCGTGAAGATGCGGGTTACCCGCGACAAGACGGAAAGACCCCGTGGAGCTTTACTGTAGCCTGAGATTGGATTTTGGTGCGTTATGTACAGGATAGGTGGGAGGCTTGGAAGGGGCGACGCCAGTTGCCCTGGAGCCGACCTTGGGATACCACCCTTAGCGTGCTGGAGTTCTAACCCTTATCCGTGATCCGGGTGGGGGACATTCTCTGGTGGGCAGTTTGACTGGGGCGGTCGCCTCCCAAAAGGTAACGGAGGCGCCCAAAGGTTCCCTCAGCGCGGTTGGAAATCGCGCTTCCAGAGTGTAAAGGCATAAGGGAGCTTGACTGCGAGAGCAACAACTCGAGCAGGATGGAAACATGGGCTTAGTGATCCGGTGGCACTGTGTGGAAGGGCCATCGCTCAACGGATAAAAGCTACCCCGGGGATAACAGGCTGATTTCCCCCAAGAGTCCACATCGACGGGGAAGTTTGGCACCTCGATGTCGGCTCGTCGCATCCTGGAGCTGGAGCAAGTTCCAAGGGTTGGGCTGTTCGCCCATTAAAGCGGCACGCGAGCTGGGTTCAGAACGTCGTGAGACAGTTCGGTCTCTATCTGTCGTGGGCGCAGGAGATTTGAGGGGAGCCGTCCCTAGTACGAGAGGACCGGGATGGATATACCGATGGTGTACCAGTTATTCCGCCAGGAGTACAGCTGGGAAGCTAAGTATAGAAGGGATAAGCGCTGAAAGCATCTAAGCGCCAAGCCCCCCCAAGATGAGATCTCCCACGGAGTAGTCCGGTAAGACCCCAGAGAGATTATCTGGTAGATAGGCCGGCGGTGTAAGGATAGTGATATCTTCAGCTAGCCGGTACTAATAGGTCGAGGGCTTGACCTTGTGAAGCCTCTTAAGTTGCCCTATACTGTGCAGTTTTCAAGGTGTAAAGAATATAAGCTTTCCGGTGGTAATGGCGGAGGGGAAACACCTGTTCCCATCCCGAACACAGAAGTTAAGCCCTCCAGCGCCGATGGTACTGCATCGGTGACGATGTGGGAGAGTAGGTCGCCGCCGGAAGCTTTTTTTATTGTACGAAACCTCCCGC
>JAKPCO010000097.1 GCA_029553285.1 Methanobacteriota archaeon | reverse complement strand
CTGATCGCATCTCAGCCGCCGCTCAAACTGGCGATCCGATGAGAGAGGTTCGCTCTTACGTGTAGCAACTTGCAGAGCATGCAATGTGCTCGCTGAAAGCATTCATTGCCACACTTTCGACTACATCGAAAGGTTTCGACGAAGTCGAAACGCCATCGATTGCGTCGAAGGTAAGTCGAAACGAAGGCGCAGCATGACCCCTGCTCCTTCGGGCAACTCATCAGATGGATAAGAGCGAACAGGTTGTGTGCTCTCTTTTCAGATCGCCAAATCATGAAGTCTTTGAGCTAAGCTTTATTATCGCCTCAGCGAGATCTCCTCCACACTCCATCAGCGCGGCTCTGGCCTCCTCAGGGCTCGCTCCTGTCTGGGACACGACTAACTCGATATCAGAGGGCGACACTCTTGGAAGCTCTGTGACGTCTCCAGATATCTGGTAGCTTCTGTTGCCCTGTGCCTCCATTACGGCCACAGATGCGTTCCTTATTACTATCTCCCTGTCCGAGGTTCGTATGACAACCTCCTCCACGCCCTCGATCTCGTCGATGTTTATGCCCATGCTCTTCAGCATGCCCTTCATCTTCTTCGGGCTCATCCCCCGTCCGCCAAGTCCTGGAAACATGAGACCACCGCAGGCCAGATGGATATGGTTGGATTTATCCTTATCCGAGAGGAATCCACCCGAAGTTACCGGAAAGCGATCTGCTGATATCCCCTGGCAGAGCGTGGTTTTGAACACCGATGCACAGCCAGTGCCCATCCAGACAAACATTGTGCATGCAGCACCAAAATTCGAACGTCCCGACCGGGATTCGAACCCGGGTTGAAGGCTGTCTGCGAGGATCTCCGCAGGCCTCCGGGATATCCGCTACCCCATCGGGACAACGAGTGAGTCATGAATCCCTTCCTGGTTATAAGCCTGTTGATCTGGAGGCGTATGACTGGGCTGTCCTGATGGCCCTGAGGAAGTCTATCTTTCTGAAATCGGGCCAGTATGGTGCGCAGAAGTAAGCAGCACACTCGCTTCCGTTGGCCTGCCAGGGGAGGAAGTTGGAGGTCCTGAGCTCTCCGCCCGTTCTTATTATGAGATCGACCTTCGGCACGGGTGTTTCTGTAATGGGATAGAGGTACCTGCTCACCAGATCCTCATCGACATCGTCGATCCTGATCATTCCGGCGCGCAGGTCTCTGGCCATGGCCCTGGCAGCGTCGATCAGCTCATACTGCCCTCCGTATGCGAGCGCCACATTGAAGTACATCTGGCTGTAACCCTCGGTCGCGGCCTCGACCTCCCGTATCGCATTCTGCAGGTGCTCAGGGAGCATATCGATCCTGCCGATGGCTCTGACGCGAACCCTGTTTTTGTGGATCTTCTCAGAGCTGCAGAGCTCAAGAAGCTTCTCTGCGATCAGGTTGAAGATGTACCTTTTCTCAGGCTCGCTCCTGCTGAAGTTCTCTGTCGAGAATGCATAGACGGTCAGGTGTTTTATCCCGAGCTCCAGGCACCAGTCTGATATCTTCTCGGTCGTCTTCGCGCCGAGCCTGTGGCCGCTCGATACGGGCATGTTGTGCCTGTTTGCATATCTTCTGTTTCCATCCTGGATAACTGCGATGTGTTCCACTCTCGGACCCCTGGCTAGCTGGCGCTTCAGCATCCTCTCGTACACCGCATATGCTGATGAGAGCAGCAGATCTCTGCATTTCAAAAAAATCCCTTCTGCAGGCTATCCTGAGCAGGTATTTAACTGTTTCACACGGTGGTTATCTCAAAACCCCATCGTTCACGTGTGATCCAGCCTGTCTCATCGTTGCTGGTCCGAACAGCTGAACAGTCTTTCAGGAGTCAGCGCACATTTGGTAGAACCAGATGAATCCCACATGCTGGAGTGCACCTCAATGACAAGAGTGCACGAGCCATCTGGATTCCATCGATACATCAGGCGGCCCCCAGAGTTCGCTTCAAAAAAAACTCAACCTGGTCCGCATACTGCTGTTCCAGAGTAACTGCACACAGATGGAATCTGACCAGTTGAGATCAAAAAATAAAAAAGATACTGATCTGCGTTACTCAGTCATGGGGTACTTAACTGTTGAGACCTCTTTGCCCTCGGGATCCATGAGGGAGACTGTGCCGCTCTCTGCGAACTCGATCGTTGTGTTCAGGTATATCTCGGTCTCTGTGTTCTCGCCAGCGCCCAGGAAGAGCTTTACAGAGCTGGCTGGCTGGACCTCGATCGCACCCAGTGTTACCGGCTCGTTCTCATCCACCTTGAGCGTGTAGTTCTCCAGGCTCTGGGTTGCATTGCCGTCATTGGCGATCTCCACATAGCCCTCCTCGATGTTGACATCAGCGATGTACACTGCCGCAACCTCTGCGGTGACATTCTCAGCGGTTACGTTCTCGGCTGTGACGTTCTCAGCAGTATCTTCCGCATATGCCGCTCCCAGGGACAGGAGTAGAGCAAGCATAAGCGTGTATGCTACGATCTTCATATAATACCTCCTTGCTTTTTAATCAGAACGCATTCATCTTAATTAAGATTTAAATCTTTTCTAAGATTGTCACGGATTTAATATTATTATCTCATCATCAGATCATTTATAAAAATACCGGAAAATATCCGAAAATAAATTCATCATCAGCAGAGCTGATCTGCGCTGAAGCTGATTTCTGCGCTCTGAGCTGATTCGCGATCGCACATCTGCATTTGCGCAGAGCCGGGGGAAACGGAATGTTACATAATCGACGGCCTTGAACCGAATGTAGCTTCGCTCTTATGTGTTTAGCAACTTGCAGGTTGTGCAATGTGGTTGCTGAACACACTTATTCATTAACCAAGAATGCATGGCAGGACCAGTGCTTCTACTGGCAAGTTATCATATGGATAAGAGCGTGTAGCTTTTACTCTTCATGGTACTGGGACACGAACATGCTCAATACGTTGAGGTGGATTGCCCTCTTGGCAGATTTCTGGATGAACGATTACGCCGACGATAGCGGCTTCACTTGATCAGCAGCTCAAGCACGCTCACGATATTGAACAAACACTGGGACACCTGTGATAACCGCAGGAGCGCAGGATAATCTCATGGATTCTTCCGGCATGAGCCAGATAATCAGTGCCTGCGCCGGGTTCTCTGAAGCCAGATCTCAACGGGGAGATCTCCTGCAGGCTCTGTTGTGCGCACTCTTGAGAAGCATCGTAAATTATAACATGAGTGATGATGATGATGCTGGCATGTTCAAGCTTGGAGAGTATGACGATGTGACGGCAAAAGATCTTGCAGATCGTCTCAGGGAGATGAGGATCCGGGTCGATATCAGACCCTCGATCGTGGCAGATCTGAAGATCACCCCCGTACTCCAGGGGCGCTTCAGCGAGCTGAAAAGCGAGATCAAGGATGAGGAGCTGTTGAAAAAGTATGAGCATTACCTGGAGTCTGTCCGGAAGACCTTTGCCGAGAAGCCCGCCCCAGAAGAGTTTTACAAACGATACCTGACGCATGCAGTTCCAGAATGGGTCAAGATCGCTGAGAAGATAGAGGCCGCGGTGGGGGAGATTATCAGTCCAGAGGAGGCATCAGGGGAGACATCCTCCACAGTACCGTCTCAGGAAGCGCCTTCAGAACCGTCTGAGGAGACCCTGCAAGAAGAGGAATCACACGAAGAGAGCATACCTGAAGATGCCAGCATCTCTGATGAGGGCGCGGACTTGGACATCCTCATCGATAAAAAGGCTGCCGCAGAATTCCTGTCGCGAGTTTTCTCGCTGAACGAACTGGAGGTGGATGAGGATCCTGGAGATAAGCTGGACGACCCCATAGTCGCAATACCGGTTGTGGCAAACGATTATCTGCAGCATCCGATGCTGCGGACAAATATATATGTAAATCTGGAGAAAGCCCATGATATCTACATAGATGAATGGTCTGTTCTCACATGTGAGGATCCGGATGAGGATTTCTTCGACGAGTATCAGCATGAAGCGATCGAGATCATAGCGATCCACGGCATACTGAACAATCTGACAGATATGCCACCATCAGGCAAAATGGACATGGAGAGCTTCGTGCGGAAATGTGGCGCCTACATGGATATGGAGAGCGGCATCTTTGAGGTCGATGCATATAATGTGGCGGAAGATCTTGCAAGGATCCTTGAGAAAAATGGTGTGGTGAAGATCAAGGGCGATACGATCCGCTGGAAGAAGGCGTGACCCTATATTTATGGGGTTGTGCAATCTTGTCGCTGGAAGCAGCCGTTTATCTGCGAGGAGGAACGCGCCAGGGCAGGTTATCATTGGACATCAGCACTTCTGCCCGCGCTTTCTCTTTGGGGAAAGTGCTACAGATATCAGGAACACCGCCACGCTCATTATCGCGATCGAGCTGCCCACAGGGATGTCAAGGTAGAGGGACGCAGCTATCCCCGAGATGCTTGATGCCAGCCCTATGATGGGAGATATCAGCATGATCCATCTCATGTCGTGGGAGAACTGATAGGCCGAGGAGACCGGATTGACCATCAGAGCGAATATGAGCAGGCCGCCGATGAGCTTGAGCGAGACTGATACAGTTACACCACAGAGAAACAGAATCGCATAGTAAAACGGCTTTGTGTTGATGCCCGACTCCTCAGCAAGCTTCCTGTCGAGCATTATCGCGAAGAACTCCTTGTAAAAGAGAAATATCACCACCAAGAGCGTCAGCATGAGAACAAGAAGCCTGATGAGATCGGTGGTTGTTATCCCCAGAACGCTCCCCCACAGCACTGAAAGAGCGGTGCTGCTCACCACAGATCCCGGGGCGATGCTGAGAAACAGCAGGGCCAGCGCCATTGTGAGGGAGAACATGGTGCCGAGCACGACATCCGCCTGTAGCCTGGCCTTATCCGCAACCGGTCCGAGGATCAAGGCAACGGCTGTTGCCATGCCCAGCGCCAGAGCGAATGGATCTCTGGATATGGCCAGCCCGAGCGCGGCGCCTGCAAATGCAGCGTGAGACATGCAGAACCCCATCGATGAGAGGTTCATCCGCACGATGAACACGCCTATCATGGAGCAGACGACAGCTGCGAGGGATGCCCCGATGATCGTGTTCATCACTATGCCCGGTGGGAGGATCATGAGCTAGGCCTCAGCAAATGCGTCTCTGAACGTTCTGGAGGAGAGCATCTCATCAGGATGCGCATCGCCGATCAGGCGGCCATCCTTCAGCAGGAGTATCCTGTCGCAGATAGCGGGCACATGAGCTGTATCGTGTATGACCATGACCGTTGTCAGCTTATTCCTCTCATGCAGGATGCATATCTTCCTTGATACATCTTCCACAGCTCTGCAGTCCAGGTTCGAGTAGGGCTCATCCAGGAGGAGTATCCTGGGATTCTTTGCGAGCAGCCTGGCCAGGAGCACCCTCTGCGTCTGACCTCCTGATAACTTTCCTATCGGCCGATCCCAGAGGTGATCAACCTCCATGAACCTCGCAGCGTCCCTTGCTGCATTCCAGTCCTCCCTCCCCGGTCTTCGGAGCATGCCGATCTTTCCGAACCTCCCCATCAGCACGACGTCCCTCACCAGATACGGAGTGTCCTCAGGGAACGTCTTGGCCTGGAGCATGTAGCCTATATCCTTTCTGATCTCAGGGCCGTGCCTCCGGGCATCTCTTCCGAAGACCTCGACCCTGCCGGTCGCTGGAAGTATTCCATTTATCGTCTCCAGGAGCGTGGTCTTGCCGGCGCCGTTCGGGCCCATGACACAGACCATCTCGCCCGCGCCGATCGAGAGCGTGATGCCCTTCAGGGTGGAGTTCTTCTCACCATCATAGAATGTGTGCACGTTCTCGAGCCGGATCAGCATACCCACCTCAGATCCTCTCGATAATCGAGTCCAGCGGCATTCTGGATAGCTTCCAGGAGAAATCCTCTAGCTCATCATGCGACAGCTCTGAGATCCTCTCAACGATTGCCCCCCTGACCCTGAAGCTCACGGTCCTGCCGTTTGAGGAGAATGTCGCCTCTGGCACGCCGTCCTGAAGCACGGAGATATTCCCCTTTCCAAGTGTGCAGCCGGTGGATATCTGGATACCATCTGCCAGACACGATACCGGAGGCCTGCTCCCAGACCGCACAACAGCGCTGATATCCCTGTGACCATGCGAGCCGAGCTCACTGAGAGCAGCGAGCCCCATCCTTATGCCAAGAACGAGAAATGGCCCTAAATGGCCGTGAAACTCGCTGCCGCGCTCGATCATATTATCAAGAGATACGTTATTTGGATCAATCGTGTGCATCTTCAACACAATCACCTTGCAGAGCTGACTTGGTATTATCAAATGTCAAGAAATAACTTGATTTGTGATATATATCTTTTCAAGTAACAATGTTACAATGTCGATGTCGGCATTGTGTTACCGAAGTGCGACTCTCACTATCACTTGGCCAGAGGAGAGGGTCGTGTACTCGTAGAGATCAACAGCAAGTGATCCTGCAGGGTTTGTGATCTGGCAGTCCGCTCAGATCATTGAAACCCAGCAGGTGACATCGTAGATTTGTGATCTGTTGTGCCAGTGCCTGCCAATTCCCGAATCTCCATTCACCATATACACGACCCGTGATCTGTCACAGTGAATTGCTCTGTTGGATAATCCCCGCATTTCCGTCTATAGATGTCGATTCCAGTCTATCTTCCATCCATTCCTGGAATCGTCTTCTGCTTACTGATTTTAGGACTTATCCAACACAGTGAATGCCGGTTTCTGAAATTCCATTCGGTGATCTGGGCCCAGACCGGGGTGGATTCGGAGCTGTTTCATGGCCGGAAGCTTAATATCCCGCTCTGCATCGATCTCGGCTTATGATCATCCACTGGGCAGATGTGATTGCAGAGAGGCTCAAGGACGGTGGCCCGCACACACTGGCCACAGGCATAACGCCATCCGGGCCTGTGCACATAGGAAACCTGCGCGAGGTCATGACAGCTGACGCTGTATACAGAGCTCTTGTAGACAGAGGCGTGGAGGCGAGGCTGATTTACATAGCTGATACATATGATCGCCTTCGGAGGCTTTACCCATTTCTGGACGAGAGCTTCAGGGAGCACGTGGGCAAGCCTTTATCTGAGATCCCGTGCCCGGAGGGGTGCTGCAGCAGCTACTCAGAGCACTTCCTGCAGCCATTCCTAAGATCCATGGATATTCTGGATATAAAGCCGGAGGTGTACAGGGCGGATCAGCTCTACAAAGAGGGCGTTTATCTGGATGCAATAAAGACCGCGCTGAAAAAGAGGGATGAGATCGCAAGGATACTGAAGGAGATCTCCGGCAGGGATGTAGAGCCGACCTGGAGTCCCTTCGATCCGATCTGCAGGGACTGCGGCCGCATGAACACCACCAGGGTGACCGGATTCGATCTTGATTCAGAGACCGTCGATTATGTCTGCGAGTGCGGGTCCTCAGGGAGCGTGAGCATGCGTGGCGGTGGCAAGCTCGTCTGGAGGGTAGACTGGCCCGCACGCTGGCACATCTTCAGGGTGACTGTCGAGCCCTTCGGAAAGGATCATGCGACAGCAGGCGGATCATACGATACCGGAAAGCGAATCAGCGAGGATGTTTACAGCTATCCTGCCCCGTATCCGATCGTCTACGAGTGGATCCATCTAAAGGGAAAGGGCGCGATGCACAGCTCCACAGGGCTTGTGGTGACTGTCCAGGAGATGCTCGATGTCGTGCCGCCAGAGGTCCTGCGTTACCTCATAATCAGAACAAAACCTGAGAAGCACATAGAGTTCGATCCGGGACTTCCTCTCCTCACCCTCGTGGATGAGTACGACCAGAGAAGGGGAGATGCAAGAGCGCTTGAGCTCTCATCCATAAGACACAGCGAGCCGTTCAACATACCGTTCAGACATATGGTGACTGCTGTCCAGATCGCACGTGATGATGAGGATCTACTGCTAAAAGTTCTGGAGAGGAGCGGCTACGAGACGTCGCGCAGGGAGGAGATACTCGCGCGAGCCAGGAATGTGAGGATATGGCTGGAACGCTATGCTCCTCCGTTTGTGAAGTTTGAGGTGAAGGAGGATCTTCCCCAGGCAGTCAGAAACATATCCCCAGAGGAACGCAGGGGTCTTGGGATGCTGGCTGAGAGGATCGAAGGAAAGAGCGCGCAGGAGATCCATGACGAGATATATGCAGTGGCAAACGAGCTCGGCCTCGATCCGAAGAAGTTCTTCCAGGCGGTGTACCTCGCGTTTCTCGGGGAGCGTCAGGGGCCGAAGGCCGGATGGTTCCTGGCAAGCCTCGACAGGGATTTCGTAAAGCGCAGGCTCATCGAGGCCTCTCTCGCGTGAGTGCGCGGCTCCTTTGGAGCTGCCTCCCTGGAACCACACCGATCCGCGAATCAGGAGAGCGCATGGCCAGCAGGAACCTGGAAGGGCTTCGCAATCATCTGCGGCGCAACAGACACATATTCAGAAAGGCATATTCATCAGACCAGACCGCTGGGGGAGATCGAATGTCGGGGATCGAGGAGGCGATACGGAGGCTTGAGGAGATCGCTGGTCGCCACATCTGCGCAGCAAGAAGGGATGAGCTGCTGGAGATCATAGAGATCCTGAGGCGCGAGCTTGAGAGGAATAAGACCTCAGGCGTCTCTCCGCCTGACAGCCTGCAACACGGCTCTGAGCCAAGTGCTCTCTGACTCGCATGCCAGTGGGTCTGCTGGACGTGCGAAGCGGTCAATGGGCAACATCAGGATCGGCTCAGCCCCTTATCTCCCTCAGGCGCCTGATCGTGACCTCCAGCAGGAACAGAACCAGCGCAGCCAGAAGCAGCTGCCAGCTGATGCTGGCCCTCTCCTGAACGAGACGCTCACTTGCCCTTCTTGCCTCTTCCACGATGCTCCTTCCCGCCTCATCCTCTGTGAAGATCTTCCCACCAGCTGCCTCTATCATCCCTCTCAGTTCCGGGTTGAATCCGAACTCCCTGTACTCCAGCGGGTAGTTCACGGCGATCCCGTAGTCGTTAACGTAATAAACTCCCTCCGACTCCGGGACGATCGTTGCTGTGTACCTGCCGGGGGCTGTGCTCTCGATCTTCGCGCCCTCTCCGATCCTGGGCGGGCTCTCGCTTGAGATGTATATCTCCAGAGGGCTTCCAGCCCACCCATCCCCGGCCTCAACCCGCTCCTTCTCCGGCCTCGGATCACCGACAGCCCAGTTCACCATGGACGATATGAGCATGGAGTTGTCCTCATCGTAAAGCGCCTGAGCCCAGGCATTGCCATCGTCCGTAGCCAGGGAGACGCTCCGGCCAAGGCCGTAGCGCATCGCTGTGACGATCGGCTTTCCGTCTGTCAGCGCCACGAGCCTCTGGGCGCCGGGCTTTGGGGTTACGTCGTTGAAACCGCTTATCGTCGCATTGATCTCGATCCCGCCTGTTATGTAGTGGTTCTCATCTGTTATCACGAGCGTGTATCCGGAGACGTTCTCCGCGACCTCACGCTCCCCCTCGATCTCGGGGGTTCTCACAGTCAGGGAGCTCGGATACACTGCAGGACGGAACGTGGCGCCCGTGAGCGCAGCCAGCTCCTCAAACCTGCCTGCAGAACCTGAGTAGCTCTGGACCTGTATCAGTGTGACCGTCGCGTTCATATTCCTCAGAATATCTACAGAGTTCAGGAATACCTGATCTCCCTTCACCCTATCTGGCTCTATTCTCCCATCCGATATGACCACAAGATCTGCCTCGGCCCTGCTCTCGTTGATGATCTTCCATGCCAGGCGGAGCCCCTCATCCAGGTTGGTCTCGTCCTTTCCGAGGGGCGTCTGAAGGCTCTTTATGCTCTCCTCTATGACAGCTCTGTTTCTGACAGGCACCGGCTGTGACACAACGTAGGGTTTCGTGCCGAAGACTACTATGCCAACCCTGGCATCCCTGAGCTCCGGAGATCTTAGGAGCTCTATCGCGAGCGACTTCTCATAATCCAAGTAGGTGGTACTCTCACCGATCCTCATAGGAGCCATGGTGCTTCCGGAGATGTCTATAACCATGACAAGAACCTTCCCGCCCTCGAAGAGGCTTGGGGATGATACGACAGGGAGAGCCTTTTCAAACTCCGTCATGTAATAGCCACCCAGCTCATATGCATCGGCCCCACCAACAACGACCAGGCCGCCGCCACCTGCCACATAGTCCTTCAGGCGGTCGAGATCAGGAGTATACTTGATGTCATCCAAGACGACTGCCTTGTAATCGCTCAGAGATTGTGGGAGATTCTCTGCAGTGCTCAGATCGACGAGATCCCTGAGCACATCCATCAAAGGAGATGGCCTGCCAAGGAGCAGAACCCGCGGCTTAGGCACAACGTACACGGCTTTTGTGTATCTGTTGTTCCTCTCGAAGTGGTCCTCATCTGGATGTATCTCAGCTCTCAGGATGTGCGTTCCTGTGCTGCGGAACCTGTGCGATATCCTGAGCGACTCGTTTATGCTCTCCAAGGAGCTCCTGAAGATCTCCAGGTCATCCGCATATACCACAACATCCCCGCTGATGCTTCCGGATTTTCTGATCACTATCTTGAACGGATAGTCGCCATCCAGAACCGCAACGTTGCTCCCAGATATCTCGACGCCTGCCTCTTTCGCCTCAGGTTTGATCTCGACGGCGAAGACCGAGACGTTCGAGCTTCTGGCAAGGAGCAGGGCGTCCCTGAGCGGGCGCCCAATGTTGCTGTACCCATCACTCACAAGCAGGATTGAATCAGCCTGTGGCATGTACTGTATGATCCTGTCTCCGAGCGGCGTGCTCTCGCCCGAGAAGTACCTGAGCTGCGAGTCCGGGATCCTCCCGCTCAGGCGCTCCGCGACCTTCAAGTCGAAGATCTCCATGGATGCTGTCTGATCCGAGAGTATCGTTATCCTTGGCCTGCTCACGTCCTTTGTGTGGGTTGCTACTGTATACGGATTCGCAAGCGCGATTATGATCAGGCATACAACCAGGGATCTCGTGAGGACGAGAAGCTTCCGAGGTGTGCGCCTTATGTAAAGTAACCCTGCTGCGAGAACAGCTGGAAGAAGCCAGAGCAGCTCCAACCTCTGGAGGTATATCTCGGTCACAGCTCCCTCCTCCATCTTATTATACCGAGCTCGGCCATGAGCAGCATCAGAGCCGCAAGGGTGATCCAGCCTGAGAGGTCCCTCTCCACAAGCTTCTCAGTGCTGGCGGTGGAGCTGAAGCTTCCGGGAGCGAAGGATCTGCCGCCCCTCAGATCAGACTCAGCGGGATCGTAGAGGTTGGCAGCGAGCCTCCCGCCATCAAACGTGTAGAGGCCCACCCTGTCGAGAAGCAGAAGCTGTGCTGTGACCGTGCCCCCTGGCGTGCTGATGGTCGCCGGTCTGTTCAGCGGCACCACATCACCGGTCTTCCTGTTGAGATCATCCAGCGACGGGGCGCCTGTCAGCCATCTGACCATTTCATACCAGAAGACCGGGTACTCAGGCCTGAGATGGAAATCGCTGCCATAATCGAGCGCGTTGTATACCACAGTACCTCTCCCGAGCTGCCAGTACGCGAGCACAGGAACGCTGTTGACCTCAACCATTGTCGTCGATCCACGCCTTGGCACGGCCTCAATGTATGACCTTATCCCTATCTCCTCAAAGTGAATTCCCTCTCCGAAGACGGGATTTCTCGCCCACAGGATGCCTGTTCTGTTCACCGCGCCTGTGATCCTCACCGGCAGATACTCAGGGCTTGGAGAATTCTCCTGAGGTATGTAGACTATCTTCCCCCCGGAGTCCACATATCTGTTGAGATCTCCATCGCTCGAGCTGTTTCTGATGACCACCAGATCGTGGCCCTCCGGACCGCCCGTGGTATCAACGCTGCCAATCGCCCTGAGCGCCGCCAGGGCAGGGCTGCTTTCTCCCAGATAGAGAATCTTCGCATCATCCCGCAGCGGGGCGTAGATGTACGCAGTGTTGTCAGCGGATATCGCATCCCTGACATCGAGGGATACTGTGCTGATGCCGGGCGGGAGGCTGAGTGAAAGGTAGTAGTCGTCGTCTGCGCCTATGAACGCTCTGTGCTCCGAGCTGCCGCCCTGTGATGTAACCCTTATGATGAGATCCCTCGCAGGTCCGTAGTTGTGAATTCTGCATGTGTAGTTGATGCCCTCATAGGTCTCTGCTAACCAGCCTCCGACGATCCCGATGTTATCTCCCCCTCCGCCGGTATCCGCGAAGACTATGCTGGCGCCTGTCGCGACCAGCGAATCCCTTGTTGCGCCCGGATCATCTCCGATCCAGCTGATGAAATCTGAGATGACGAGAATGTCACCGCCCTCCGGCCCTGTAAGGGTGTGCGCCAGGTTCATCGCGCTAGATATGTCAGCAGGGAGGTCGAGCACATGTATTTTGCTCAGAAGAGACCGCGCCTCGTCAGCGCTCCCCTCTCTGAGCACCACGACGGGTATGCTCTCCGCCAGGACGATGCTCACCCTGTCGTATCCGGAGAGCTCTGATGATGCGATGCTCAGCGCGTTCTGGAACGTGCTCTCCATGCTCGCGGACACATCCAGAACAAGAACAAGATGCGAGCCGGGGCTCCCTCTCTCGAGAGTGTATGGCCCGGCAGCAGCAACTGAGAGAAGAATGAGAATGAAGAGCTGCAGCCAGAATAGCGGATCCTTTATCATCCTGCTCAGGGCTGCGGACCTCCTGGCCTTTCCAGCCTCAAGAAACCTTATGCTCGGGAAGAGAACGTCGCGGGGCTTCGGTTTTATTAGGTAGAGCAGGATCAGCGGCAGCATGCTGAGAAGTCCGAGGAGTGCGTATGGATTTCTGAACGGCATCTCTTGCTCTGATGCGGAGATCTGAGAAAAATGTTTGCCTGTGTGTCCGGATCACGTAAAAAGTCTGCAACCCCATGTTTCAGGACCACTCTGCCGGAGGGATTCTGATTCACTCCTGCCCCCTGGTGGTGTGCGCCTATCATTGAAGCGGCAGCGCTCAATCCGTCCAGACTCATGGAACATCCCGCTCACTGAAGTCGATTACAGCAGAATCATTCAGTGAGTCAGGCTCACGACCCCCGTTCTAACTCCTATCAGATCGCTTAGCGATCCTGTCACAATGGTGCGAATCGGCACGGCGCGTGAGCCATGTTGGATCATCTGTCAAAATGTCGAGCATGTGCAGTCAAAGATTCTGGGAGTAAACATATATGCCCCACGCGTCCGGCGTTTGCGAAATCTTTATATAGAACTTCAAAACACTTACATCCCCGCTGTAAGGAGAGGTGTCGGAATGGCTGGACTAGGTGGAACACCTGTACTGATACTCAAAGAGGGAAGCCAGCGGACTGCTGGCCGGGAGGCGCAGAGGTCGAACATAATGGCGGCCAAGGCTGTGGCCAGCGCCGTCAGAACCACACTTGGGCCCAAGGGCATGGATAAGATGCTTGTGGACACCCTTGGAGATGTGGTCATAACAAACGACGGCGTTACGATTCTCAAGGAGATGGATATCGAGCATCCGGCCGCTAAGATGATGGTGGAGATCGCCAAGACTCAGGATGAGGAGGTAGGCGACGGCACCACAACGGCTGTTGTCCTGGCTGGCGAGCTGCTGAAGCAGGCCGAGCTGCTTCTCGAGCAGGAGATCCACCCGACCGTCATAGCCACCGGCTACAGGGATGCCGCGACGAAGGCCATCGAGATCCTGAAGGATCTCGCTGTGAAGGTATCGCCGGACGATGAGGAGCTGCTGAAGAAGATCGCGATCACAGCGATGACCGGCAAGGGCAGCGGCAACGCGAGGGGAGAGCTCGCAGAGCTCGCGGTCAAGGCTGTGAAGGCGATCGTGGACGAGGACGGCTCCGTGGACATCGACAACATCACCGTTGAGAAGAAGGTTGGCGGCAGCATCACCGACTCGCAGCTGATCCATGGTATGGTGATCGATAAGGAGCGCTTGCATCCGAACATGCCGAAGAAGGTGAAGGATGCCAGGATCGCGCTGCTTAACGCGCCGATCGAGATCGAGAAGACCGAGGTCGACGCGAAGATCGAGATCACCTCGCCTGATCAGCTCCAGGCCTTCCTGGATCAGGAGGAGGCGATGCTCAAGGAGATGGTCAACAAGATCGTCTCCACAGGGGCGAATGTCGTCTTCTGCCAGAAGGGCATAGATGATCTGGCGCAGCACTTCCTGGCGAAGGCAGGCATCTACACACTACGCAGGGTGAAGAAGAGCGACATGGAGAAGCTGGCCCGCGCGACCGGCGCCAGGATCGTGACGAGCCTGCATGAGCTCACTCCAAACGATCTCGGCAAGGCAGGGCTTGTCGAGGAGAGGAAGATCGCCGGAGACGACATGACCTTCGTCGAGGAGTGCGAGAACCCGAAGTCCGTGTCCATAATCCTCCGCGGCGGCACCGAGCATGTTGTCGATGAGCTCTACAGGGCCATGGAGGATGCGCTCCGCGTCGTGGGCGTCGTCGTCGAGGATGGGATGCTCGTGCCTGGAGGTGGAGCGCCTGAGGTGGAGCTTGCTCTCAGGCTCAGGGAGTATGCTGCCACTGTTGGTGGTAGAGAGCAGCTCGCCATAGAGGCGTTCGCCGAGGCGATGGAGATCATCCCGAAGACGCTCGCTGAGAACGCCGGTCTCGACCAGATCGACACTCTGGTTGCGCTGAGAAGCAAGCACGAGAAGGGCATGAAGGCTGCAGGTCTCGACATGGAGACCGGCGAGGCTGTCGACATGCTGGAGCGCGGCGTTGTTGAGCCTCTCAGGGTCAAGACACAGGCGATCAGCTCAGCCGCAGAGGCAGCCGTGATGATCCTGAGGATCGATGACGTGATCGCCTCCAAGTCGACAGGCGCGGGCAAGGAGGGCAAGGAGAAGGAGCCCAGCGGAATGGGCGAGGACTTCGACTGAGCCCAGTCCTTCCCACATTTTTTGTTCATCTCCGAACCCATCGGAGGTCCGGATCGGGCCGAACCTTTTGGATCAATACATTTTTGCTATGTTGGCACCAGACCATTTCACCCACATTGGTGACCATGTATAATGAGCATCTTTCTAAATCAACTGGATGTGCTTTCTCAAATTCTGCACTTCTGAGACATCCCAATCACGGATATGAGGCAGAAAGATGCTCCTCGAGCCGCTTCATGGCCGCGATCTCCCTCGGCCCCCCACATCTCTGCACGATTCTCTTGAGCCTTCTTATCTCCTCGAGGTAGGACTCGACGCGGAGCGCGTTGTACCTCGTGGCGGCGATCGCAGCTTCGATCACGCATGATACACCGCGGTTGATGGCGCGGAACTCCTTTTTGATGACCGCTCCCCTGACAAACTCGAGCTCCGGCATGATTATGTCTGTTCTGTACGGGCTGCACCGGAAAAGCGCCCATGACTCAGCATCCTTTAAAGTTAGAACACCGTCCCTCCTGAGAAAGCACTCTTCTCCGAGATCTGACATCGCAGCCTCGACAAATATCATCGGATCGTGAGTGACGTTCGCCACAAGCTGGCCGGTGGCGAGGACGTTCTCGTATGTGTGCGTCCCGAGAAAGAGACGGACCGTCACGCTTTCTCCTCTTATTATCCCGATGGGTGCCGCATTCGGCACGCCATCACGCTCTGTTGTAACTATGACCTCGTTTATGCCTGGAAGTATGCCAAGCTCATCAAGAATACCATCTGCATCCATCTGTTGTATCTCCTCAGAACCTCAGACCCCTCATCAGCGCAATAAATAAAGATGATGCTATCAGGTCAGCTGTGGACCCAGGGTTGATGTCCCTCGAGATCAGCACTCTGTCCATCTCCATGGCGCTCGAGATGACATCCGGGGATCTGAGAGCCGCGCCTGCCATCCTGGAGACCTCAAGAGCGACATCGATTCCAAATTTTGAAGCCACAAGGCTGTCCGGCTCTTCTGAGAGCGCGGTGATGTAGGTGAGAACGACACCTCTGTTCAGCCCGTGCCTTGGGACCATCTCACACAGAGCATCTGCGAGCTCGAAGCTCCTCGAGAATCCGGTGGCCCACTCTCTCGCAATAAGATCGTGCCCCTGGGAGAGGCGCATCAGATCGATCAGCCGCACGCCCCTCGTCGCGATCTCGTCAGCTGCCCCCGGATCTTTCAGGCTCATCTCATTCACATCGGCCGCCCTGGCACCTGCAAGCTCGAACGCTCTGTAAAAACAGATCGAATCCTCCACGGTGGTCGATTCCACCACCCTGGAGATCTCTGATCTGAGCGGCCCAGGCCTGGATGCTGCAGATGCGAGCGGTATGAGAAGGGCTATCTCCCCGAAGTGTGTGTTACCCCTCAGCCCCCACTCACGCCATGCGGAGACAGTGTCCAGAATAAGCCTGCCTATATCCGATTCGCCGGATGCAGCCCTCCTGAATGATGGGTAGGAGAGAACAGCGCTCGCGATAAAGTGGCTGAAGCTCACGTCCTCGTAATCGTGACACCTGTCCACATTTCCTGGCTTGGGGCTCGAGGAGAGCTCCAGCAGCATGGCCAGCTGGGCCATCTGGGCGATCCTGTCCGGATCATTCATATCAGGCATCATCTCAGCGGGATTTAACATCGTGGTTCGCAGCCCGCCGGGCATTCACCGCAGCAGTCCTTCAGCGACTCTTCTCTTCAGAATCATGTACTCCTTCGGCGTCAGACCCGCTCTTCTGAGCGCAGCATCTCTGAGGTAACATGGTTTTGTTATCTTGCAGCACCATATCAGGCTGCCAAAGCACGTTCCATCGCCCTTTTCGAGGGGAGTTCCCCTTGCAAGCTCGAGCTTCCTTCTCACGAACTCCTCTGGCGTCATTCCAAGCCTTTTAAGGGCGCCGTGGACAGGGCATGGCTTGACCGGAGGGCAGCAGAATGCAAGGCCCCGAAGGTCGCCGCCGGCGCATATGTGCTTCGGGGCGTTGTACCATCCTGTGATATCCTCAAACTTCCTGAGGGCGGAGGAGAGCCATCTCGCAAACTCCTCGTCTGCAGGTTCCTTGAGCGAGATCACATCCGCGCCCATGGAGAGAAGACGCTTCGCATCTTCGAATGATCTCACCTCGGAGAGAGCCATTATTCCCGGTCCTCTGGCATCTGATACGCTCCTCAGAACTGAGGTCGCAGATCCATCACAGCCTCTGAGATCGAGGTGGATCAGATCGAGCCCTGCAGATTTCAGTCTCCTAATCGCGCCCGGGTTTGATTTCGGGCCCACAACATCCGGCGAAATGCGGAGCGAGGTTGCAGCCCCAGCGGATTTGATCAGCTTGATCAGGCCGCATGCTCTTATGAGATCCACGGAATCCCCACCAGAGAGATCGATCTCCAGGATCGCACGCATCCTGGCCGCGGTTCTTGATACCTCCAGGAGCCTGTCGGAAGATGCTGATCTGAACGACAACACTGCCGGCACACCCGCATCTCTGACGAGAGCATCGATGTCGTCTCTCTCCTCTACATCCTCAATGACTGCAAGCCCCACATCCGGCGGGCATGCGTTTCCGTGGCATATCATGGCCACCGGGCTCTTCAGAGATGCGTACCCTATTTTCAGCATCGATATCCTCGAATATAACCAGGGATATCAGCCTTTCGATGGACTCATGGGACCTGTCCGAATAAGGAAGATGTGCTCATAATAATCAGAATCCTTAAACCTCGAATATCTGGATAAGAACTCTTATTCGGACAGGTTTGACTCATGCATGCCTCCTCAGGGAATCCAGCATGCATTTCACGAGCTCATGGATCTTGATTTGTTCTTCGTCTGGGATTCCGGGCCTGATGCACTGGATTATGTGCCCCAATAGCAGAGCAGACTGTCAGGGATCAGCGTGCACCGGAATGGTCTGGACCCCACAAGCTCGCATGTTCCTGAACTCATTGATATGAAGGCCCATGCATATCCTCCATCCCTGTGAACCAGCTGGATGGGCCAAGCGCAAAACGACCTCGCGAACATTTTACCTTCTGCGGTTTGCATGATCTCGCATGGCCCCGGCAGGAGATCGATATCTTTGGGCACCCCTCCACGGTGCCAGGAGACATGACTCCCCTGAGGTTGGGCCTCTAAATGTACACCGAACACGACAATCTTCTGTGAGTTAAACATCATTTGTCAGATAACATTATAAAAATTATCTGCCAATGTTTACAGTGTTCGGAAAGTATTAAATGCTGGTCAACGCCAGTTCTCTTCGCACATGAGTTTAATTTCATAACGTGTGCGTGATACAATTATCTGAAAGCCAGAAATCCGCCTGGATTACGGCAGATGATGCAAATCAGGAGGTGGGGAGACTGCATGTATGCGTACAGAACCAGAAATGAAAATAAAACATTGTTTAAAAAATTAATTTTTTATGATTGCTGTCCGTATCTCTGTGCATGGTTTAAGACCATTCATATAATTACTATCATCATCGCAGCAGTGTGTCTCTGTCTTTCGTTGCAGGTGTCTTCAGGATCATCAATCTGGAATACTTCATCAGTTTATACAGTTGACAGTATACCTCAGGATTTATACGAAACTCCCGGAAGCAGCGCTGAGCTGACGGTCAGCGCGGATCCGGATTCGAAGAGAACCATAGGCGATGTGGTCATCTTCTCTGTGAGGCTTGAGCTGCCTGCGGATGTCCACGAGCTGCAGATCAGGGATGTTCTCCCATCAGGTCTCAACTACCTCAAATGTGAGGGCGACATTCCAGCGCCGACACGTCCGGACAGTGGAACCCTGCTGTGGAATCTTGGAGACGCAGGGAATACAGAGATCCTCTTTAGGGTCCATGCTGTTGTCCGGAACATCATGACCAACCAGGATGGCGCCGTGCTTCTGAACAGAGTTGAGGCCACCTGGAAGGACTCGAGAGGAGCGATCTGTTCCATAAACACCACCACGCCGGTCACAATCACAGAGCCAGATATAACGATCACCATCACTTCGAACAGAACGAAGGTTCAGGCAGGGGATATCGTCGAGCAGGTCGTGACCCTGAGCAACAGAGGCTGTGATGCGTATGATGTCCATCTAACGGTGACGATTCCCGATGGGCTTGAGGTGCTGAGCGTGGATCCAGAGCATGCTTTTAACGGGAGAAGCATGGAATGCACATACTACAGAATCCCCTCCAAGGCAGCTGAAAATCTGAGGCTTGTTCTCAGGGTGGGAAACACGGTCGTATCCGGGGAGAGCCTGAGCACCGGAGCCTCTGTCTCGTGGACGAGCCTGCCTGGGGAAGACCCCAATGAGCGGTGTGGCGGCGGAACGAGTCTCAATAACTATGATGAAACCGCATCTGCGAAGCTCACTGTATCAGGAGATGTGAGCATATCCAAGACGCCCGATACGAACAGGAGCTGTGCCATCGGGGATTCTATGACGTACAAGATCCACCTGAACCTCCCGAGGGCCATTTTCAGGGAGGTTGTCGTCACTGATATCCTGCCACCTGGCACAACCTACGATCCATCGAGCCTGAGGACCAGCGGTTTCGTTCCGAAAGAGATACAGCCACCAGCTCCTGAGAGCAACACGCTTGTTCTCTCCTTCGGCGATCTGAACAACACAGACGATGTTGATATGGACATCTGGTACACAGTGATCGTCGCGAACCGCAGGGAGAACAGAAACGGTGTCATCCTGACGCCAGGAGCGGCCAGGATCACCTGGAGAAGCCATGACGGCTCATCGAGGCAGAGAACAGACAGCAAGGCGGGAAGCATAGAGGTCGTGGAGCCATCGCTCTCCCTGGAGAAGCTTGCTCCATCGTATGCGATCGTGGGTGATGAGGTGAG
This sequence comes from Methanobacteriota archaeon, assembly GCA_029553285.1. Classification (GTDB taxonomy): domain Archaea; phylum Halobacteriota; class Methanosarcinia; order Methanotrichales; family Methanotrichaceae; genus Methanothrix_B. The sequence continues at coordinate 16,299 of JAKPCO010000097.1, read as the reverse complement.
GTTCACGCTCTCAATCCATCATGATGGTAACAGCAGATCCGATGCCTACGATCTCATCCTCGTGGATACCATCCCGGAGGGCGCAAAGATTCTCGGGATCAACACGAGCCGGCCGATGGGATTCGAGCAGATGGGCAGAGATCTGGTGTGGTCCATTCAGAGGCTCGATAGGGGCGAATCCGTTACCGTCACGTATACAATTCTGGCGGAGACCACAGGCAGTGTGGGAGGTGCTGCGAGGCTGTACTGGTCTAGCAGGGAGGGCGATGACCCGAACGAGAGGTCCGGGCTCTGGAACGATCTCGACTGCTACAACAAAACCGCAGAGTCCCATGTCGCTGTGGAGAACCTGAGCATGAGATGCGAGCCTGAGGGGCCTGTGAGGAGGAGCTTTGGGGATGATCTAATGATTCGCTTTTACGGTGATCTGCCTAATCTCAGAGATGCATGGATGAATCTGAGCCTTCGGGGATTGAAACGCAGTGATACCAGGATGAGTTTCAATCCGCTGGAGGAGATCGCCCGCGATGATCGTATGTGCTGGTACCTCGGGGATGTGCAGGCCATGCATGTTGATATCTCTGTGGGGGCGATCATCGATGATCTTGCGCCCGGGGCGGTCCTGGAGCTGAGCTGGCTCTCGAATGGTGCGAGAAGATCCATCTCTGTGGCGACAGGGCCGGTGGAGATCGCCGAGCCAGAGCTGAAGGTGACGAAGACGCCGGCCCTGCGGAGCCTGGAGAGAGGCGGTATCTTGAGGTGCTCCGTGAGGATCGCTCACTCACCGGAGAGCAAATGCGACGCCTGGAATGTTGTTCTGAGGGAGAGTATTCCCCCGGGAGTCAGGGTGATGCCGGAGAGCGTGAGAATCTTTCCTGAAATAGGCGATCTTGAGATGGATGAGAGCTCCCTGTTCTGGAGGATAGGCAGGCTCGGGCCAGGCGAGAACGCATCGCTTGAGTATGATATCATGGCGCTATCAGACGGCCAATCCATCTCAGAGTCAGCACTCGCATGGTCAAGCGCTGAGAACGGAGGGCGTAACTACACCGCGTCTGCATCGTCAGAGCTCATCATCGGGTCATCGTACCTGAGCGTGGATGCGCCGGAGACTGCATGCGGTTTCGTGAACTACACAGTTCGCTGGAGAAATATCGGTGAGAGGGATATCATGGGTGCTGTTCTCAAGGCGAGATACGATCCGCTTCTTGCGTTCGTATCGTCGAGCCCGATGCCGTGCGCGCCGGACGGAGGCATCTGGTCAGGGTGCGCGCTGCCGGATGTGATTCATCCCGGAGATGAGGGCACCATAAGAATCGTCACCAGAGCTGGAAGGGCTGCAAACGGAACCGCTGTGGAGACCTCATTTACAATCTCGTTCGAGGGGCATGATGAGAATGTATCCATGCGGACTGTCCTGATCGCTCCAGAGATCTCCCTGAGTGCGACAGGATCTCCTGAACGCGTCAGGAGTGGTGAGACTGTGAGCTACACGGTCAGATACAGAAATACAGGAGCTACAAAGGCGACGAATGTAACTCTCAAAGCTTTGTTCCCTTCCAGCGTTCACATCATCAGCGCCACCCCCATGCCGATCTCCAGTGAAGAGATCGTCTGGTCGGATATCTCCGAGCTCACGCCTGGCGAAGAGAGAGCAATACGCATCACCGCTCTTGTGGCTGGAGATGGCGTGACGAAAGCGACATTCGTCCTTGAGAGCTCAGAGTCGCCACCGGTATCTGCAGATGTATACACGTATGTTCATCTTCCCAAAAAAGAGATCTCGGTCACAAAGCGGCCATCATGCACAGAGTGCAGGCGTGGTGATACCATAGATTATGAGATCAGGGTTTGCAACCCGTCTGGTGCAGATCTCACAGACATCACTGTGAAAGAGATCCCGGATCCAAGATTTGTGATCCTGAACGCGGATCCTGCGCCCGGACCTGACGGCCTTTGGCATATAAACCATCTCCGCGCGGGAGAGTGCACTGTGATAAGAATCAGCGGGATGCTTCCGAGGAGTGAGATGTACTTCGAGATGGCTGGGAGCGTTGAGGGAGAGGGTTTCACCAGGACATACATGGGGTGCACGTCTGGCTTCGAGGGCACAGCGCTGCGCAACTGCGTCCAGGCTTTCTCAGGGAACATCTCCGCAGGCGACTGCGTCACAGTGTGGATCGCAGCTGAGAATGGAGCCGAGCTTCACATGATGGGATACGGCAGCGGATCCCTCCGCTCGCATGAGGGAATGTCCATAAGCACAGAAAATCGATCCATCAGGATATCGAGATCGCAGGCAGCGGAGGGCAGCAGGTACGAAGGCGAGGTTTACAGGAGATCCGTTGCATTCGAGTCTCCGTGGAGCGACCTCTTTGAGATCTCGAACAGGGCCACTCATGGAGGCGTTAGGGCGTTCGCCAGGGCCGAGCTGGAGATCAGCAGCATCGACGCCACTGCAGATTCCAACGGCACTGTGGTCTCCCTTGAGAGGGATCTCACCGGATCAGGCGGCATTCTGGCGGAGAAGATCTCGAACACCACAGGAGTGCTCAGAGCCTATGATCATAACTCTGGGAGCTCGAACGTATCGGTGAGGTTCGAGGAGCACGGGGAGTACGGGAGCTACGTTCATTCCCACCTCGGAAACGGCACGCTAGTATCAGGCCGGAGTTATGGAGCGCTGCAGCTTCATACATCCGGCTCAGGCAGATACATCTCAGAGGGGGAGATGAGATGCGGATCAATCAAAGAGAGCGTCAGAGCGGATGGCAACAGCTCGAGATGGCGCGCAGGCGCCTGGATCAGAGGTGAGGAGAGCATACGTGAGGAGTACACGGGATCGAGGATCGAGAAGGATACTCTGCTCGGAGAGAGAGGGCTCGAGACGAACGTGAACTTCTCCGGAATGGCATTCACAGATACACATCTCATGAATTCGCATCTGAGCGATATCTACATCGGAAACTACACGATGCGGAGAAGCATCATTCTGCCTGCCTCGTACAAATATGGAACGCCGCACATCAGCATCTCCACAGACATTGACATGGAGGGGTCTGAGATCATCCGTCTCACTGTGAAAATACAGAACGACGGGATCAGGGATCTCTCTCCTGTGTACATCACAGCGGTGGTTCCCAACGGATCGCGGGTTCTGGGCGTGTATCCTGAGCCGGATATCAGGAACGATACGATCAGATGGATGCTGGATGTGCTGGAGGCTGGTGAGCCTCTAGTGATAACCATGCGGCTGGATCTGAGAGACGCACTTAGTAGAGAGATCTTCATCAGGGCTGCAGGCGGATTCGATGGGCACTGGGTGTATGCGATGAACAGAACTGCGCCTGTGCGGTGCTGCAGCGGCTAGAAGTCCAGAAGCGATCTCTGGGATGGTACCTTTATGGATCGGGTACCCGGCGGCGGGAGGGAGATCCTCCCGTACCTTCCGCCCCCTCCCGGGGTCACCACCACATCTCCTGATCTGAATGCCTCTATCGCCCTCGCGACCCTTTCGTCGGCGTTCAGTTCAGAGATATCCGTGCGCAGGAGCACATCTATCTCAGTCCTCTCAGACACCAGATCGCTCCATATCTTTCTCACGCCTGCCGTGAACACACTCTTGTGACCGAGAGCCATCGCGATGATCTCAGCGAGCGGGATTATGTGAATGTACGGAGGCCTGTGATCCGGATGCACCGGCTGCGGCAGATCTGCCAGAATCTCGACCCTGTCCCTGACGCCGAGCTTGATCGATCCGCCGCATCCGCACCGTCCCTGCAGCTCATCCATCTCCTGCATGGTGTACTGCCTGTAGCATCTGGTGCATGCTGTTCTGTTGTACTTTCCCTCCTCAGGGTAGAAGCCGACGTTGAGAAGAGGCCTGCGTCCGGATCTGCGCTCTATCGCAAGCCTGATCTCATTAAAGCTGATCTCCCTGAGATCAAACTGGTTGAACTCCCTTCCGAGCTTGTTCGACCAGGGAGAGTGGCCATCTGAATTCGACAAAAACGTCCTGTCCCTCAGCTCGCTTATGCGATCTGCGTAGTCGGAGTCGGCGCTGAGGCCGAGCTCTATGAATGTGATGTCCTCAACTCTATCCCCGTAACATTCTTTTAGGGACCTGTGATGCGCGAAGATCCCTGTCCATGGCGTGAACGCGTGGCTCGGCCCGATGATGCAATCCGCCTCGAGGCACACATCCGCGATCTCGGCTCCGCTCAGGAGGACTCTTGGTCTGCCGTCCGTGTCTATGTTGCTCGAGCTCTTCCGGAAGATCTCCCTCAGCTCCTCAGCCTTTGAGAGATCCGGGATGAGAATCAGATGGTGGACGCCCTCTGAATCTTCGACCTCAGCCGTCACGACGAACCCTATCATGCCGTTATGCCAGAGAATCCCATCCCTCTCTGGAAGCCTCCTGAGATTTTCAAGCCATACCGGGTGGAGGGCATCGCCTGTGGCAACTATGTGTATGCCCTTTCTGCGCGCCTCAGCTGCGATGGTGTCCAGATCCATCATCTCAGATGTGGCAGCTGAGTACTTTGAGTGTATATGGAGGTCAGCATTCACATTCATTTTTACCATTTATATTAAATCTCTGTTGAGCTGCGTAGACGATGTAACTCTGCATTGCCGGAACCAGCAGATGCGGTCATGAGTTCTGTGCAGTGGTGATCGACCCCGCCAGGCGTTCTGCGATTCGGATCAGACAGCAACAACATGCTGCACACGCTGTCAAGCAACTGAAAGGTTCTGGCCTTCATTGTGCACCGGATTTCGGTTCTGCAGTATCATGCCTGGTTCGCCGATTCCTCCGGCCTGCCTATCTGCGGCAGTCTCTGCATATCTATCTCTATCTTTATCACGTCCTGATCTGCCTCCAGAGATCTCACAATCACATGAAATATGTATCGCTGCGTTCGTCTCCCCTCGGGAATCACGATCCTGTGAATCTTTCGCAGCTTGCTCACACTCGCAGCGTAGACCGCAGGACCGCTCTGCAGGAACAGCAGCCCGGGGAGGTTCAGAGAGTCGTGGCCGAACGACGGATACCTCTCCTCGATCCGCTCCTCGAGCACCGCGCGCGGTATATCCACAGAGCCGATCTCGCTCTCAACCCTTATCCCGTTCGCATCTGCCCGTATCGATCTTATGTGGTATCTGAGGGCGCTGATCAGATAGCTGGTCCCCCTCCCCTGCTGGTCTGCCGGAACTATCGACTCAAGCATGTCCATGAAAGGTCGGATCAAGGGGCTTGTGCCTGCAAAGAACGCACCTGCCAGGTTTGAGACCTCGGTTTTGGCATCCCGCAGATCATTCTTATCTATTGTAAGTGTTACCATGGGCGTTCTTCTGCTATCATACAAGATATACCCACCGCATCCCTTGAGAAACATCTCGAGAATTCCTAAAAACCAGCTTTTTTGATATAAAACAATATCTATACAATTATTTAGCGACATGGGCAGATGTTAGAAAAGGGGTTAATAGGAATACTCATCTCGTCGAAGCATCGAAACCCAGACGCTCTTATGTGTTTGGCAACTTGCAGGTCGTGCAATATGATTGCTGAACGCACTTTTTCATTCACCAAGAATGCATGGCATGACCAGTGCTTCTGTGCAAGTTATCACATGGATAAGAGCGAATCCAGAATCTGCTCCATATCCCTCCGCTTGTGATCATGCGCCTGGACCATCATACCCTCCGCGTCAATTCCTGGATAGTTCCACATTGCAATGATCGCTCTTATCCATTTGATGACTTGTCTGAAGGACAGGGGTCATGCTGTGTGTTCGTTTCGCTTACCTTCGACTTCGTCGAAACCTTTCGATGTAGTCGGAAGTGTGGCACTGAATGCTTTCAGCAACCACATTGCATGACCCCCAAGTTGCTGAACACATAAGAGCGGCAATGATCTGTAAATACCCCTCTCCAACACAGCACTTTTTAAAAGATATTACTAAGACAACATATTCAGCCATTTGCGCCCGCGCCTGTGAACAGAGGCAAAAGCCAGTGAGACGATGGGCGCCCCCGCATGTATGGAGGAGTATCACAGGCAGAGGAGCAGATCACAAAGATGTTGAAAAGGAGATTCGGGCAGAATCTCCTTGATAAAGAGCAGCATGGGACAAACTCCGGTCTCCAGGCCGGAGTAAGCCCGTGTGATCACTGACCGCTTGTTATGACCTTTATTCCCACAGGGGTCTTCGCTATGCTCCCCATCTTTGCTCCAATCAGATAGTCCAGACCCTTTTCAGCCGCGATATCGAGAAGCCTCTGGGTGATCACTCCATCGAATATCACGCCATGAACGCTGCCGTTTGACTCCTTCAGCTCTTTTGCGAGGTCGCGCACAGCCACATCCCTTATCGGGTTGTTGTTCCTGTCAAAGAGTCTTGCAGTGAGCGTTCCGTCGAGCTCTTCGACATGATGCTTGAACCAGTCCCCGGGCTCCTCAGCCTCGATCTCCGGCTCCTCGTAGTGCTCATGGGCCTCCTTCTGAAGCGCTCTGGTCTGGATCTCCGGAGGCGGAGCTATCTCAGCACGGTGCGCTATTGGAACCACCTGGGCGACGGTCCTGACTGAGACAGGTCTCTCCCTTATCAGGCTCTTCCGCTTGGTCACGATCTCCCGCTTCTTCCTCGCAAGCGGCTTGATCTTGTACATGTCCAGGACCTGCTCGACCGGGATCTTCTGGCGGAGTGCGCGAATGATCTCCTTCTGCGTCAGCTCCTCCACGCACTTGCCCTCCGGCGCACGTGCGACGTAATCTATATCCGCAACCTGCAGGAGCTCCTTGACGATGAGCTCCCCGCCGCGGTCGCCATCTGTGAATGCTGTGGCGATCTTCTTCGAGCAGAGCTCTGTGATTGTGGGAGGTATGTTCGTACCGCCAACGGCGACGGCGTTCTTTATGCCGTACTTGAGAAGGTTAAGGACATCGGCCCGCCCCTCAACAACAAGAATCGCATCTGAGTCCAGAACGTTCGGACCAGCCGGCAGGTTGTCCTTGCCTATGTAGGTGATCTCCTCCACCCTCACAGACTGCTTGATCTCCTCGGTGATCTGCTCCGTCTCAAGGATGTTCTCATCGAACATCTCCACCAGTATCCTCTTCGCCCTGTCGATGATGTACTTCCTCTTCGCGGCTCTTACATCCTCTATCTTTGTAACCTGTATCCTTGCCATGCAGGGCCCAACCCGGTCTATGGTCTCAAGAGCTGCAGCCAGGATCGCGGTCTCGACCTTATCGAAGCTTGAGGGTATGGAGATCGTGCCCATCGACTTCCCCCCGCTTGAGGAGATCTGGACGTCTATCCTGCCGAGTCGTCCCGTCTTCTGCAGATCCCTGAGATCTAGATCGCTGCCCAGCAGCCCCTCCGTCTGGCCGAATATCGCTCCCACAACATCCGGCCGCTCCACTATGCCATCTGCAGTGATATCAGCGTAAATTATATATTTTGTTGTGTCAACATTCTGCATATAAGACACCCCAAATTTTAAAATAGTCAGATAAAAGTCACGCAGACCTTCACCGCCCGACAGGGAGACCTACCCACACTGTATCGGCGTCACCCAACTGCTCCATCCTGCACAGTCCTTCAGCCAAAATACCCTTCAGTGCCCTTCCTATCGAGCTGTAATGATCATGAACGTGCATTTATCCAACTATTCCCATGCTCATGTATCAGCTTTATGGATTATGTGATAACTGCCCACTGTGGTCCTACCGAGCTCTCATGTGAGATACAATGCTCTTACAATAGCTCCCACGCGAGCATCTATCAAAAAGTAAGGGGCAAAACTAGTTTAATAACTTTTTGGTACCACCGGATCGGCATGCAATTTATAATATTAATACAATAAAAACAGACCCCTGTCTGTATGCAATACTTTCACCTCTGCCCCTGACTCGAGCTTCATTCCAGCCGGGCGAATCGCGAGCACGGTCCGGTAGCTCTCCGGATCCAGAACCTCCACCACGCTCTCGTCAACTGAGATCACCACGCTCTTCCTGGCCTTCGAGCTGTCTCCTATGATCTCCGCAGCATCAGCCTCATCCTCAGATATGAAGAACCGCTCGCCTTTGTCCAGCGAGACAACAGCCGTCCTTCTCCCCTCAAACCCCACCACCTCCATCACCGCGCCCTTTGAGTATATCACATCGCCTTTCCTGAGCCTTGGAAGGCGCACAAGCATGGTTGTTCTGAAGATATCCTTTCCGTCCCTGCACCCCACAAGCTTCACAGATTCCTGGACCCTGCCGCCGAACCTCTGAGCGATGGTTTTTGCAATATGCCTTCCAAGCTGTGTGGAGCCCACAATGATGTCTATGCCTCCCCTGACGTCCTTAATATCCTGGATGAATGCGAGCCGGTCGCCCTTCTTATATCCAGCCGCCGCAAGGCTCTGGGCGATCTCCCTGGCCTCTGAGAGATCGCTCTCTTCCGGCGGCCTCTCCCTTCTCCTCACCTGGACTATGCCCTCAAAGTATCTGCCGGAGATCCTGCTGCACCTGTCGCATGTGCGTCTGGATACCCTTACCCTGACCTGACAGTCCGCATGCACGATGGTGCCTCTGAACATGCCGCTCAGATGGACATCTGCCACAAACCTTGTGGATCCCCTGGGATGCAGGAGGATCTCAAGCTCCACATCCTCGAGCTCATGGTGTACAGAGATCTTCTTGAAGAGAGCATTTCTTATCAGCTCATCCAGATCTGAGTCAGACTGCCTCCACCTTCCCCTGTCCAGGATCGAGCCGCAGACCGGGCATACGACGATCTCGATCTGATCCGGGCAGATCATGAACTCTGTCGTCTCCATGATGCAGGAGAGGCAGAGCCCGTCATCAGATGCCCCACCGCATCTGGGACATATGCTCCTCACATTCGCACCATCTGGGCGCACGGAACCCCATCGATATGCAGAACGTTCTCGCGATCGACGTACTCGAATGCTATCGCCCATGCGACAGCTCTCTCGCCGACGAAGTTCGCCATCGTCGCCTCCTCGAGAGCCCTCTCGAGCATCGCCGCCGATGCCAGCTCCTGACCGAAGAAGCTCGCGCTCACCTCGAGCTGGAGCTCGTTCTCGGTGAACCGCTGGCCGAGCAGCTCGCTGTCGCAGACAGCCACCAGGACCTCCCTGCCGATCGTGTACGTCCTGAGACACATCGACATCTCATCGTAATCGCCTGGTGCCCTATCGTTTCTCATCATTCCATCGATCCCTTCATGTGTCATGCCTGGTTTATATCTCCTCCTGCTCACCGGGCGTCTCCACGTAAACAAAGCCATGGTTTATGACCCTGGTCGTGAGCACTATATCAAGAGATCCGCCCGGGCTGGATGTGTTTCTTGTGAAGCTCCTGGACTCGCCGGGGCAGAGCCGGAAGATCTCGCCCATGTGGGCCATGTGCACACATCCATCCTCGATGCCCAGAATACCGAACCGATCGGTCTCGTTCGTCTCAATCGTTGATACCTCAGCTGTGTACGGCACCTTCACCGCGCTCAGCATGCTGCTTGCACCCCCGCCGAGATCTCCCGAGAGCGATATGCCCGTGCCGACTATGAGATCCGCATCCTCCATTCCATCGATGGGCATCATCGATCTGAGAATGCCTTCATCCAATGAGTACGTGGGGAAATCGATCATGATGCGTGGGCCCGGTCCTGCCCTGGCGATGCCATGCTCAACTGTCCATATCTCGAGAAAGAGATGCTTCCCCGTGTTTACTGTCAGATCCTCTCCACGCCTGCCTGTTCTAAGCACCCCACCATCGACCGCGACGAAGAGCTGATCCCCCAGAGCTGCTACCGGTCCAGGGTTGCTCAGCCCCACTGCCAGATCACGAACGCTTTCGTTACTGATTGCGGTTATTCTGTCTGAATGTGAGACCAGCAGCTCACCATTGCTGATTGCCATCCCTCTGACACGCCCTTCGACCTCAAACCGGCCAAGAACCATGCCATCAGGAGACATCCTCAGGATCTCTGTTGTATCATTGCCTGATCTGTAGACTGCAGCATAGATATCATCGCCGGAGCTTATCAGAGCATCCGGTCTCTCTCCCCTCCAGATCAGTGTGCCCGCTGCATATGAGATCTGTGGTATCAGGACAAAAAGAAGAACCAAAGCCAGCGCTCTCATAACTCCACCTCAGTATGTCTGGAGCTCCCCGCGGAAGATCATCTGCTGCACCCTGGGGATGTCCTCGAGCCACCTGTCGGTTATCTCCTGCGACCTCGATTGTGCCGAATTCAGACTCGCACCGTCCTTCAGGACGAGCTGCACAGAGGCGATGTGCGGCTGGCTTATTGGCTTGCCGATCTGTGAGAGTATCTTCACATAAACCTCCTCCACACCCTCCACCTCCTCAGCGATCTCCTTTGCTATGAGGTTTGAGAGGAGATTGTAGATCTTGCCGACGTGGTTGATCGGGTTCTTACCTGAGGTGGCTTCCAGGCTCATCGGCCTGTTCGGCGTTATCAGGCCGTTTGCACGGTTGCCCCTTCCCACAGCGCCGTCATCTCCCATCTCCGCAGAGGTACCTGTGACAGTGATGTACACGGAGCCGGTTGCAATGTTATCGCCCACGTTCATCTGCACATTGACCCTGCGCCTTGTCATCGACTGCGCCTTGGCGGAGATCTCCTCCACGATCTCTTTCTTTGTCTCCACGTAATGATCCAGATCATCAATGTACCTGTCGACCATTGCGCATGCGATCGTAAGATAGATCGTATCGTCATCCCTGAGACCCATGACCTTTATATCCTCACCTATCGCGGGTATCCTGCTCCTGAGCGACAGGAGCTCCTGCTCTGTGCTGTACACTATCCTCTCGGTCTCGGATAACGGAGCGTATCCCACGCCATATGATGTATCATTCGCGCTCGGCACAGTGGTGGCATCTCTGTCGAATATATCACACAGATCCGCGGAGCCTGTGCCGATCTTGCAGTCGATGATGACATGTGTATCCAGATCGAGGTTTCTCAGAGCTTTCTTGAGGTGGTTTCGTGCTGTTCTCAGCGCTATAGCGTCCACAGGCACCTCAACATCTCCGCACACCCGCGTCGCCCTGCCTGTGAGCAGTATGTACTGGGGCTGGATGACCTCCCCGCCGCCGAATGCGGGCCTGGAGCGCCCCGCCACGATCTGTATCTTGTCGGTGTTGTGGTGAAGCACCCTGCCGAACCTCTCGATATACTCTTTACAAAGCGCTCTGCTGATCTCCTCTGCGATGCCATCTGCAACGCTGTCCGGATGCCCCAGTCCCTTGCGCTCCACGACCTCTATCTTCTGCTTCTCAACAGGCCTCTGGGTTAGCTCCTCGACCCTGATATTTCTGGTCATGACCCCATCCTCGATTCAGATCTTCGAGCTCAGATCCACCAGCTCCCTATTAATACTTTGGTCAGTGGAATGAAACTCCGGGGCTCATTTAGGGATGACATGCCAACTAATTTTATCCACGTAGAGCAGCTCGTTTGATCCAGATTGGTATATATAAGACATGCGCATATGCAGGCACGATGAGAGTTGCTCTTCTCCAGATCAATACAACCGTCGGGGACCTTGAGGGCAATGCGTCTCTTATCAGAAAAGCGGTGGAGTTGCTTGATGCAGACCTGGCGGTAACCCCCGAGATGGCTCTTATGGGATACCCTCCGCGCGATCTTCTTCTGATGCCTGGATTCGTGAAAAAAGCATGGGACATTCTCAAGAGACTCGCGCTCGATCTCAAAGATTCTCCGCCCGTGCTAGTCGGGATACCGGAGCCGAACAGATCTGATACCGGGAGGCCGCTGTTCAACTCCGCAGCTCTTCTAGCAGATGGATCTGTGAGACAGATCTTCCGCAAGACTCTGCTCCCAACATACGATGTCTTCGACGAGGACAGATACTTCGAGCCTGCATCAGGACCTCAGATGCTGAACTTAAAGGGGAGAACATTTGGAATCTCCATATGCGAGGACATCTGGAATGACAAGGATGTCTTCAGGCGCAGACGGTACCACAGGGATCCGCTGGAGGATCTCCGTGGCGCTGACTGTTTCATAAACATGTCAGCATCGCCTTTCACTGCGGGAAAGCATCTCAAAAGAGAGATGATGCTAAGCAGCATCGCCCGAAAGTATGGTGTGCCACTTATATACGTGAACCAGGTCGGGGGCAATGACGACCTGGTCTTCGACGGCAGGAGCTGCGCCTTCTCCCCGTCAGGAGAGCTCATCGCAAGGGCAGCGGCGTTTGAGGAGGATGTGCTCCTGGTGGACATCGATTCCTGCAGCGGATATGTCTCCAGAGACGATTTCTCTCCGGAGCCGGAGATATGGAGAGCGCTTGTGCTCGGCACCAGGGATTACGTTCGCAAATGCGGGTTCAGATCCGCTGTGATCGGGCTATCCGGCGGCATCGACTCATCCCTCACGGCTGCGGTTGCTGCTGAGGCTCTTGGACACGAGAATGTGACCGGCGTTTTAATGCCATCTCCATACACCAGCAGGGAGAGCATGGAGGATGCCCTGGAGCTTGCGAGGAACCTTGACATCAAAACTCTCACGATACCGATAAATGAGATAATGGCAGCATACGAGCGCACCCTGGAGCCGGTTTTCAGTGGTCTGGAGAGGAATGTGACTGAGGAGAACATCCAGGCGAGGATACGCGGGAACATACTCATGGCGCTCTCGAACAAGTTCGGGCACATCGTGCTCTCGACAGGGAACAAATCAGAGCTCGCAGTCGGATACTGCACGATCTACGGGGACATGTCAGGAGGTTTTGCCGTGCTCTCAGACGTCCCCAAGACCATGGTCTACAGGATAGCGAGATGGATCAACATGAGGAGAGCTGTCATCCCTCAGAGGGTTCTCGAGAGGGCGCCGTCTGCTGAGCTCAGGCCCGGCCAGAGAGATCAGGACACCCTGCCGCCATACGAGATCCTGGACGAGATCCTGCACAGGCACATAGAGCAGCGCCAGTCTGAGGAGGAGATCGTGAGCGCCGGCTTCGATCCTGATCTCGTGAGAGACGTGCTCAGGATGGTGAAAACCGCGGAGTTCAAGCGGAAGCAGGCGCCTCCAGGGATCAAGGTAACAGACCGCGCCTTCGGGAGCGGGTGGAGGATGCCGATAGCATACAGGACGTGAGCACGGATTTCCGAGCTGTCGCGAACCGTCGGGTACAGAAAGTCGGCTACGCTCTTATGTGCTTAGCAACTTGGATGTCAGCAAGCCAGTTGCTCCGGTCCTCACGACAGACGCCTCCGAGGTCATCGTATCAAAACGTCAAAGCGCCTGTTTGCACCCCCTCCGGAAGGAGCACCTCGAGCATCTCGCCTTCTGGCTGTGATTCCTCTGAGCATGCCCTCTTCTCAGCGCGCGCCTCATCTCATCCAGTGCACTCAGAACCTCATCCCTGAGATCGTCATTGAGCTCTATTCTGTAGCGCCTGTTCCTGTAGACGATATACCCGTATGGAACATCTGTTCTGTAGAGCTCCTCCATGATCAGGCCGTAGGCTGCGAGCTGGAGTTGGTGGCTCCTGTACGGCTTTTCTGCCAGGCTGCTCTTGACCTCGACGGGTATCAGATGCCTGCCCTCTTTGATTATGGAATCCGGCTTTCCTGAGAGATGGTAGCGCTCAGAGCGCAGGACCCTTCCAGATCCGGACAGATCTGAGTAGAGGGCATCTCCATCCGGCAAACCGTATCTCAGCCGGAGGGATCTCGCAGCCGAGGATATCTTGATGGACAGGAGCAGAGATGCCGTGCCCAGAGCGAAGAGTAGCGGCGCAATCTCATTCATGAACAAACCATCCAATAACTGATAAAAGCATCATAAGCCCTCCCGCGATCCGCAGGATGCCCGAGAATCTTTCCAGCTGATGGGATCTCGACAGGGACGCACCTGCTGCTCTGTGCATCTCCCTCCCATCCCGCATCTCCCGGCGCATGTGCCCGGCAGGCCGCATCCCCATCCTGCCCTGGTACCAGGCCACAGGACAGTATGCGTACTCCGCAACCTCGGATGCCGATATCCACTCCATCTTCCGGCGGAACATCACCAGCTGGGGTTGTACTGTTTATTTATAAAATTGACGGTATGCCTAGGGATCTGTGCACTCTGAGCTAGGAGCTGCAGCATGTCAGCTGCGAGGGGCAATGCCATCCTGAAGCAATGGCGGAATTATTCTTCAGAAAATAGAGCACTGGATCCTGTCTCTCCTGAAAAACGTCTGCGCATACCTCACTTACCGCACAGCGCCCTTGACCTCATCGACTATCTTCTCGAAAAAACCAGTTTTTCCCTGATGCCTTCTCGTCTCAGTCTCTCCGAACTCCCTTGCAAGCTCCTCGAGGAGCTGCCTCTGCCTGGGCGTCAGCGATGTGGGGATCCTCACGTTCGTTCGTACCAGAAGATCACCTGTGCCCGCGCCATGGAGCCTTGGCATGCCCTTCCCCTTGATCCTGAAAAGCGATCCGCTCTGCGTTCCAGGAGGGATCTTCAGGCGCGCCCTTCCATCAAGCGTGGGAACATCAAGCTCCGTGCCGAGCGCAGCCTGCGTCATGCTGATGTTCATCTCGTGAATCAGGTTCTCGCCATCCCTGAAGAAGAGCGGGTGCGGCCTGACGTTGATGAATATGTACAGATCCCCGGGCTCGGCCTGTGCCCCAGGAGAGAACGGCGGAGCCTCGCCCTGGCCTCTCAGCTTGAGATGGTGGCCTGTGTCCACACCAGGAGGGATCCTGACATTAATCTTCCTGTACCGCCTCACCCTGCCGGTGCCGTCGCAGTCGTCGCAGGGCGTCTGTATAACCTGACCACTTCCACCGCACTTTGAGCAGGTGGTCGATGTCACTATCTGACCGAACGGCGTCACCTGTGACCTCGTTATCTGTCCTGTGCCATGGCAGCTCTGGCACCTCACAGGCGATGTCCCGGGCTTTGCGCCCGTGCCTGAGCAGGTCCTGCAGACCTCTGTCCTGGGCACCTCGATTGTGGTCTCCAGGCCTGAGGCCGCCTGCTCAAGCGTTATCTCCAGGTCATATCTGAGATCCCTTCCCCTCACGGGCCCGCGGCGGCCCCTGCCGAAGAACATGTCAAAGATGCTGTCGGTGCCGAACCCGAACCCTCTGAGCAGATCCTCGAAGTCGACGGATCTGAAGAGATCCTCCTGGGAGTACTGGCCGATGCCTGCATGCCCGAACTGATCGTACTGCCTGCGCTTCTCAGGATCCGAGAGTACAGCGTACGCCTCGGAGATCTCCTTGAACCTCTCCTCTGCATCAGGGGCGTCGGAGCGATCGGGATGGTACTTCATCGCCAACTTACGGTATGCGCTCTTGATCTCCTTCTCCGTGGCGTTCCTGTCGACGCCGAGGATCTCGTAATAATCCCTCTTCTCCGCCACCCCGACCGCCTCTCTCAGCGCTTCTCGTCGTTCACGACCTCGTAGTCAGCTTCAACCGTCTTGCCGCTGGACGTGGAGCCAGACGAGCTCGAGGCAGACCCGCTCTGGCTCTGTGCAGCCCTCTGATACATCGCTGCAGAGAGCTCATAGACCGCATTCTGGAGCTTCTCCATCCTGCTCTTGATCTCCTGGATGTCCTTTCCCGAGAGGGCATCTCTGAGCTCGGATATCGCCTTCTCGATCCTCTCCCTCTGCTCGGACGTCGCCACATCTCCGGCTTCCTTCAACATCTTCTCAGTCGTGTATATCAGGTTGTCAGCCTGGTTCCTGGTCTCGATCTCCTCCCTGCGCCTCGCATCCTCCTGCGCGTACCTCTCCGCTTCCTTCACCTTCTGCTCGATCTCCTCCTTCGAGAGCCTGTGGGGCGCTGTGATAGTGATCCGCTGCTCCTTCTTCGTAGCAAGATCCTTCGCTGAGACGTGAAGTATGCCGTTCGCATCGATATCAAATGTGACCTCTATCTGCGGAATTCCTCGGGGCGCTGGGGGTATGCCCACGAGTGTGAACCTCCCCAGGGAGATGTTGTCCTTTGCGAGCGGCCTCTCGCCCTGGAGCACATGTATCTCGACGCTCGTCTGATTGTCCGCTGCGGTCGTGAATATCTGGCTCTTTCTCGTCGGGATCGTTGTGTTCCTCTCAATCAGTTTTGTCATGATACCGCCGAGCGTTTCAACGCCCAGCGAGAGCGGCGTGACATCCAGGAGGAGGATATCCTTGACCTCGCCCGCGAGCACTCCTGCCTGTATGGCCGCGCCCATTGCGACGCACTCCATCGGATCAACGCCGCGCTCGACATCCTTTCCCATG
>JAKPCO010000080.1 GCA_029553285.1 Methanobacteriota archaeon | reverse complement strand
GTTTCAATCCTTGTTTTCCTGGAACTCGCTCTTCGACAGCGGCGATTTTTCGTTCTTTTTGGCAGATCTCCCCTTGGAGATCTCCTTTTCGAGGGGGTCTCTGGCATGAGTGGAATTTATCGAACCCTTTATAAATTCATTCCTCTCTGTAACTCCATCTCCGCAATCATCAAGCTTTCTTCGCCTGCCCTCCAGAGCCCCCACAGCCCCAAAGCCCCTTGAGACAGACTTCCCCAGACCCATCAGATCCGGAATGTGAAAGTTCGTCAGGAACTCGCATTTTATGCCGGTGACCATTACACCCTTCAAGATGCAGATCTCATCCCTCACCCTGCCAAGCTCAAGACGTATCTGCTCATCCACCGTGTATCCAAGACCTTTCGCAGCAGAGAGTATGTTCCCAACCAGGATCTTCCTCAGAATCTCTTTCCTCTCATACCAGGAAGCTGCATCCGCATAGCGCATGTAGTTCTCCTGGTTGAGGGCAAGCCAGGGAGTGACAAACCTGTACGCATGAAGCTCTCCAGCACACCCAAACCTCTCCCTCCGCAGGCATATATGCCGCTCAACAACAGAATAGCTCCGATCCCCAAGCCGGATCTCGCCGAACTTATCGTATACATCCCTGAGAACATCCGCGCCCTCGTTTATCCCCAGGATGACCGGAACACCCTGGATTATCTTGTACTGTATGAGCGGATACCTGTAGATCAGCCTGTCAGTGAAGTGATGATGCAGCAGCGTCTGATCATTGAAGCTCGTGGCAAAGAAGCCGCGCAGCTTCGCAGCATCCTCCTTAACATGCGAATCAGAGCGCAGTCTCAGCCGCAGAATCCTTAGATCCATATCACCTCAGATTATCATCGATCCCTCGCCTGCATCCTCCACCCTGAAGCCGGTCTCGGGATCGTAATAGTGAGGGAGCTCAGCCATCGATATGTAGCCAGTGCCCTGATTCTCCACGACAAGATCCGCAGCGAGTCTCCTCGGAAGGGAGATCATGTAATCGCTCAGTGCGTTTCTAAGTCTCAGGTATCTCCTTCTCCTCTCCCAGAGATCCCTCTCGGATCTGAGATCTCTGTAAGCCTGCCAGACATCAGAGGCCCTCTCATCCGTCTCCACAAAAACATCCACCCTGGGCTCATCCTCCTCTATCAGCCTGAAGCTCTCCCCGAGATCTCCAAACTCCAGGCCTGATAGCATGCTCATGCACCTCCTGGAGGTCTCATCGCTCATGCCGCTCCTCACCACCCTGAAGTACCTGCTGTTCAGCTCCAGTATCTCCCTTTCCTCTATGCATTCTCCGCACGACCTCAATATGTCAAGTGTTTTTGAGATAAGAAAACCATCGTAGATGTACCTGCACAGCTCCCTCCGCTCATCCCTGAGGATGACAACTGAGACCCGCCCCCTGCCCTTCGAGAGGTTCCTGTTGCACCTTCCCGCGACCTGATTTATCGAGTCGAGGGGCGCGAGATCCCTGAACACGATATCAGCATCGATATCAACACCCGCCTCTATGAGCTGCGTGCTCACTGTGATCTTCCTGCGCCCTCCACGCTCATCTCTGATCCTGCGTATGCGATCCCTTCTATCCCTGGGAACGACATGCGTGGAGAGGTAAAATAGCTCTGTATCCCTCAGATCAAGAGCTTTTATGGCGCTGTACACATTCCTGGCTGAGCGGATGGTGTTGAGCACGATGAGAAAATCCTTCTCCGGGTTATTGTGAATCTCCCCCTCCAGAAGAGCCTCAAATTCCTCCAGGCTCATGGGAGCATCGATCATGGGGCGCAGCTCAACCCTGTTGAGCGCTCTGAAGTACCGCTCCTTATCGCTCACAGCCTCCCTGATCTCGCCGCTCTCCTCAGAGAAGATCAGCGGCTGGGTCGCGGTGACGAGTATCAGATAGCTGTTGAACTTCTCGCAGAGCATTTTCAGAGAATCATGCAGAAGATGCCAGTACCTGTGGGGCACAGCCTGAACTTCATCCATTATTATTATTGAATTTGCAATCCTGTTGAACTTGCGAAGCCTTCTGTTTCTGTTTGAGAATATCGTGTGGAAGAGCTGCCAGAACGTCGTAACCACGATCTCAGAGTTCCATCCCTCCATCAGCAGAAGGCTCACGTCAGACTCGAATTCCTCATCCCCTTTTGTGTATGTGATGTCGGAGAGATGATGGTGCTTCAGAAGCACGCTTGAGTCAGCCCTGATGCCCGCGCTTTCCAGCACATCCTCGAAGACATCGCATGTCTGATCGATTATGCTGAGAAACGGCAGAGCGTATACTATCCTGGGCATGACCCCACGTTCGTTCATCAGCCTTCTCCTGAGCCGCAGCGCCATCGCCAGGGATGTCAGCGTCTTGCCTGTACCTGTGGGCACGTTCAGCGATATTATCCTCTCATTGAGGTCCCATCCTGAGATCCGGCTGACTGCATCATGGTATATCTCGTTCCTCATTCCATTGATGCCATCTCTCCTCTCGGAGAACCCGCGCGCCTCCCTGTACCTGTCCACAAGATCTGGAGGAATATTCACCCTGCCCAGATCCACGCCCTCCAGCCCTGCATCTGTCTTGTCCGCATCCAGAAGCGCGGAGTACAGGAGCTGGGCCACGAAGTATGGCAGAACATCATTTCTCCTGCCGAGATTCCTGACAAGCGGCTTCTCACCCCTCAAATCCTTCAGAGCATCTCTGAGGATGTGGTCCAAAAGAGAATCAAGATCTATCTCAACCACACCGCCGAGAAGGGCGTTGAATATCTGCGCGCATTCGTTTCTGTCAAGACTGGAGACCTGCTCCTCGATCACAGATAGGACCCTCTCCCTCTCAGCGTAGATCGCCGAGATCTCATCCAGCGCGTTCGTCAGATCCCCGTGATGGCGCCTCACCGCGATGAATGAGACCAGGGGGAGTGTGCCGGGCATCTCGCATCCTCTCTTCCTCAGATGCTCCCTGACAATTGCGTACGTGAAGAGCGATGAGAGAAGACCATGCTTCGTGACATCTCTCGATCTCAGAGCCCGCCTCCTTTTCTCATCAGTCTCCCTCAGGTACTCCTGGAAGAAGCCCGTCGCCTTTCCGAGATCGTGTGTCGCTCCGATGATGTATGCGACATTCTTCAGAATCTCCGCATCATCGAGGTTCCGTGCGCTCTCAGCCACTGTCCTCCTGCACATCTCCCCGACGTTTCTGAGGTGATCCACCAGAAGCTTATCGGGATGGGATCTGAGTTTAAATGAAAACGACCCTCTCCCCATTATCCAGCTCCCACGCATCTCTTGTTCTGGCCCTGATGCTCCCTCCGTTCCTCTCGTAGAGCACCTCACTGTAATCCGTGACCTCCCGTCCCTCTCCAATAACGCAGGGCATGATCTCTGAGAAATACTCCCTGCCCTCCTCAAACTCCGGCGACTCCAGAAGAGATTTCAGAGGCACAACGCTGTTTATTTCCTGTAATCCATCACCGCATCTCCTCAAACCCAGCTCGCCGACGAATTTGAAGTTGCATACTAGCTGGCTCAGGCCCAGGCATGGTGTGTACACACATCTGTGATCCTCCAGCATATCCCTGAGATCCCGTGAGAAGCGATCGTCAGAATGGCTGAGATATATCCTGAACCTGGGATCCTTCAGAAACTCAAACCTGACCTGCGTCCTGTTATGGATCCTGTGCATGCTCCTCTTTGTGTCGATCAGGTTCTCGCCAACGCGCACCTTCTTCACAGGCTCCAGGATCCTGCAACCGATGCTTGCTTTATCCCTGGAAAAGTACCTGAAGTAACTCTCCTTGCTGAGCCCTGCTATGGCCCCGATGATTCCCGATATCGCTGTCCTTGGAGGAAAAGAGTACGTGAGGGGAGAGCTGGTTGTGTAGATCTTCCTGAAGTGCGCGTAATCCCCCCACACATCGAAGACCAGTACGCTATCCCGCATCGAGAACCTCTAGAACGCAATCGGATTTACCGCTATGCCAGTTGCTTCGTTCAGCTTCTCCATGGAGAACTCGGCGCCGTCCCTGACGAACCTGAGCTGCCTGTCGAAGCAGAGCTCAAGATCCCTGATCGAGTCCTTCTCAGCTTTGAGCCTGCTCACAAGCGCTGAGACATCGAGACAGAAATCCTCGGGCCCTCTGATCGCCTCGTGCTGCACATCCGATACCAGCTTTATCATCCTGTCCAGATCCCCGATGTGGTAGTTCGCCTTGCTGTAGTTGACCTTGAGCAGCAGCCTGGGCACCTGTCCTGCCTTCGTTCTCGATATCAAGCTCTTCGTCCCGTTCCACATGCCCTCGAGGAGCAGCCTCACATCCTCCTCTGTGAGAGCAGTGTGCTTCGCAGCATTCTCGTTTATTATGCCGTAGAAGAGTATCAGTGAGTAGGGGAGAACATACTCCTCGCGGAACGTCGCCTGCGTCATGCCCTCCTTCGAGGCGAATGCTCCTGTGCCCTTTATGTGCTTCAGGGCCACCCTGTGGAGCGAGCGCCCCATCTTGAACTGAACAGGTCCTGTATAGGTAATCGAATCCCCTTTGGATGATCCCTCACCCTCATCTTTTTGCTTGTTCTGTCTCCGTTTCTCTAGCGGAATCACACCGCCGAACAGCCTCACGTCGATGCACTCACTCAGAATCCTCTCCTGATCTTCCCCGAAATCCTTGGCCCTCCTCTTGGCGTCCTGGATGTACCCGTTCTCCTCATCATAGATTATCTCCCTCACGAATATCTCGAGCCCTTTGAAATTGTGGAGGTAATCTCTTATCGTCCTCTTGAGACGCACATCGGTTACCAGGTTCACCCCTGTCTCCTCATCCATGCGCGGTTTGTTCTCGTCCATCGGATCTCCATTCGGATTCCCATCTCTTATATCGTAGATGAACAGCAGCTCAGATCTGTTCGAGACTGTGCTCATGCTGTTTCCTCCGTCTTTTCCTTCTCTTTATCCACCCTGAAGAGCTCGTGCAGGTTCATACCGAGCACGAAGTAGAAGCTCAGCTCATCATCTGTCTCCTTCCACCCGCGGCCCGAAAGAACGAAATGCTCCGCTATGATCGCCTCGAGCTCCCTGTAGTAGTTCTTCTCATACTCCTCAAGCTTGTTCTGTATCTCCGGAAGAAGCCTCTTGATCAGGGCCTCGTTCATCTTGAGCCCATGCAGCTTTGTGTAGAACGGCTTTGCATTCTTCTCCATCCACTGGATGTTCAGCAGCTTCTGCACAAGCACGCCTTCCAGAAACGTTGCCTTCTTCGCATCGCTGTCAAAGAACTCCCTGTTCGCCT
Source organism: Methanobacteriota archaeon (assembly GCA_029553285.1). Lineage (GTDB taxonomy): Archaea > Halobacteriota > Methanosarcinia > Methanotrichales > Methanotrichaceae > Methanothrix_B. Next base: position 151,378 of record JAKPCO010000080.1, on the reverse strand, counting down.
CGAAGAACCTCTCAACCCTCTTATCCAGAGGAAGTGCCTCGAGCTCCTCTCTTTTGAGAACAATTCCTGACATTCTGTCTACCTCAAGATCCTTCAGAAGATTCAGCTCCTTCAGATAATGAAGAAGCATGAATCCGTTGAGCGTGTTCATCAGCGTGGATCGCCCATGCACGAAATCATCTCTGATTCTCTTCATCATGAATGAGATCAGAAGATGGCGATCCACATACCTCCCCACGAATATCCTGTTGACAATTTCCAGAAACATCTTGTCGTGTGTAACGTTTCCTGACTCCCTGGGGAAGAACCGCCTCAGAACGCCAAAATCAAATATAAGCCTGCCTTTGTCTTCGGATAGCACCATCTCATTGTATATCCCGAAGGCACCTTCAACCCTCTCCTTGGCCTCGAACAGCCTTCTCAACCTGGATGGGAGAATGCCATCGATGTGAAGGAGTATCCTGTAAGCGGAGTTATCCTTTTTATAAAACATCAGGCTGTTGCTGAAGAAGTCCTTCTGATCCTTCACCATATCCAGGATCTCATCCTCGTCGTCGGTTATGCGGTTCCTGGTCTTCCGGCTCATCTTCAGTTCTTTCTTCATACCACTCAGAATATCCAGGATCTCCTGGTAGTCATCGCCGATTATGAGCTTGGGTATGAGAAGGTACCTGAAGCCGTAGAAGCTGAAGTCAAGGCTCTCCTCAATGTACTTCTTTCCCGCATCGAGATTTATCGCACAGTTTAAGCAGACGGGCGTGTTCTTCCATGCATCAGACTGCCTGAACCCGCCTGCTATGAATCCGGGCTTGTCGAATGTGTGGAACGGCCAGGGGATGGCGTATGCGTAAACCTCATCCTTTTGCTCCTTGCAGACAGAGCAGAGCGCATCCGTTCCTCTGGACTCGCCGCCGTATTTACGGAAGAACCGATCGCAGCTATTTTTGAGGAGAACGTTTCTGAACGCCGGATAATCCGCCAGGTATTTAAGATCACCATCCTTCACAAATCCAAGGGTTATTATGCAGTTCTCTCTCTGTTTGAGATGAGATCGCTTCTCCTGTAGCTCCTTAAAGATTTTATCTTTGTTTGAGAATAACACATTCTTTATATTTTTCAGCGTGGCTCTTTCTTCCCCGCTTAGATCTGAAGAATCAATGCCATCAAACCATCTCAGAAATTTTTTCTCGAATGTTTTCTCGATATCCTTTGCGATCTTGCATGTCGGGGTGGCATCGGTGGCATTCCCCTTCTTCCCCTTGTACAGGTATCTTCTGTAATCCTTGAGCTCCTCCAGCTCCACCCCTCTGTAGGAGAAATCTCCGTCCTTCTCCTCGAGTGTGACAACAAGAGCATGGTTGTAACCGCCATTGAGATTTGGATTCTCCACAATGTAATACAGGATATCCTCACAACCGCTCTGAGCATGCTCACCAATTCTTTGCTTACCAATTCTTGCTACTGCCTCGATCACACGGATCACCATGCATCAATCACATATGTTTCTGTACGTGCAGTCCACGCACCTGGCCTTCTGTTTCGTCCCTTCCGGATAGTAACCGTACTGAACTGTTCTAAGTATCTCATTTACTATCTCAAGAGCAGCATGATAATCCTTTCGCCGGAAAATCACCTCCTCCACATGGTGGTCGCTGCGAGTATAGCATATGAATCCCCGATTCACAGGGGCTCCAAAATGTTCCATTATTAGCAGCCCGTAAAGAGCGAGCTGGTATTTGTGTGTTCTGTGAACCACATCGTTGTACTCCGCATACTTGTAATCCATCGGGGCAGCTGTCCCGTCATCCAGAAAGAGAACCTCATCCACCTCCCCCTTTATCCGGTACCTGCGGGATGTCATATAAACAGCGACCTCCTTTCTCACGCACCTGAGCCTCTTTCTCACGTAGCTGGTGTTGACCTTCTCCCGGCTCTCGTGAAGTTCCCTGCCCCTCAGAACCTTGTAGTACCTCTCCTCCCTCTGTGGGATGTTGAGACAGTGCATGAAGAATATGAACCTGGGGCAGAAGAGGTATTCGATCACATCTGAGACTGTTATGAGCACATCCTGATCGAGCGATTCCTCGATACCATCCGCCTCCTAGAAGAACTTGGTCACAGTCATTCCGCTTACCAGCTCTCTATCAAACCCGGTCCCGATCAGCTTTATCTTATCGAAGCAGTCCTCGCACATCGGAAACACATAAACCGAGTCGGTGTCCTCTATGACAGACTCGCACTCGAGGGCCAGAGAATCTGACTCGTTCCGGTTCAGATCTCCGAGAAATGCGCTCTTTTGAACGCGGTACAAACCGTAGTTCTTGCATATCTTAGCGACCCTGCTTCTCGTCCTGTCATCCGATATATCGTATATCACCCAGACAAGCATCATCCCCCTCCACGGGGCAGGTATCACACCCTGACTCAATGACATTGAGATCATCTGCATCTGTGCTCTCTTCCACAGCACCTCTGATGAGATGGTTTGCTATCCTGTGGCATTCCATCTGGATGGTGTTCCTGATCTTGACATTGCGGCCCCGGTACTCCACGGTCTCGTCCAGCGCTTTGTTGATCATATCGATCAGAGCCGCTCGCCCCTCTCTGCTCAGAACGACCCCCTGCTTGACGGGCTCGAAGAACTCATCCCTGACCATCCGCCTGGTGAACATGTGCACAACAGGCTCATCGATATGGATCCTGAACATCTCTATTATATCGAAAACGAGGGATCTCTTGTTGTATGAGTCTGTATGCAGGAACCCTGCATATGGATCAAGCCCCGCGATTATGCATGCCTTCTCCACAATCGAGTAGAGCATGCCATAGCCGTAGTTCAGCATCGCATTGAACTCATCCCTTGCCGGATCCCTGCTCCTTCCCGTGAATTTGTACTTCTCAGGCATGATCAGAGATATCGCTCCGAAGTATGCCCTGGATGCCCTCCCCTCCAGACCGAGAATATCCTGTCTTCTCGATTCGACGGTGCCGCGAAGCCTGCGCATCTCCTCGAGAGAGCTTGAGATCTCCTCGATGTACCTTGTCAGTTCATCATTTCTCTCGCTCCGTGATTTTTTAAGCCTCTTTAGAAACTCTATCTGGTTCTCAAGTTTGCATGCACACCATTCCCTTACAAGGGCCAGCGCCTCCGGACTCCCGTATATCTCAAGCTGTCTTCTCCTGATCATGGTCGTGCTTCCCAGCCTCGGGTGCCAGATCCTCGCATACGGATCGCCCCTGGAGTCAAGAAAAACAATATCTATATTATTATCTATTGCAAGCTTGATCGCGTCTGTTGTTATGTATGCAGCTGTCGCTATCAGTATGCTGCTGATCTTTTTTGCTGCCACCTCCAGGCTTCTCTCACCTCTCTTTACTACAAAACACTCTCCGCTCTTCCGTATGTATGACCCGTATGAGTTCACAACGAGCTGCATCCAGATCGGCCCTTCAGTAAATTATATTACAAATTATTTTTCTGTGTTTCCATCTGCACCTCGAATGTAAGGCCCACTCTGCACATTATTCATATCATAAACCTTCATAACATTTAAGAAAACATCTCAAATATCTATAAATCTTTTTCTCAGCGATTTCCATCAGGAGGCTTCGATGATGAATGCCCCTGTGACAGAAGATGATGTCTTTGAGGCTATAGATAAGCACAACGTGAGATTTGTCAGGATATGGTTCACCGATATCCTGGGCATCCCGAAGAGCTTTGCCATCAACACCAACCAGCTTGATGGCGCGTTCTCAGAGGGTATGGGCTTTGACGGCTCCTCTGTGAGGGGTTTCGCCAGGATATATGAGTCTGATCTGATCGCCAGGCCGGATCCATCCACATTCAGAATCGTCCCGTGGCGCCAGCAGGATAACGCTGTGGCGAGGATGTTCTGCGACATTTTGAATCCAGATGGCACCCCGTACGAGGGCGATCCGAGATATGTTCTCAAGAGAAACCTCTCCCGTCTGGCGGAGAAGGGCTACCAGTTCATGGTTGGACCTGAGCTGGAGTTCTTCTACTTCAAGAACGATTGCTCAACAGAGATTCTCGATACAGGAGGATACTTCGATCTCACGACGCTTGATGTCGCATCCGATCTCAGGAGAGATACAATCCTGGCGCTGGATGCGATGGGCATCGATGTGGAGTACAGCCATCACGAGGTCGCGCCATCGCAGCACGAGATCGATTTGAGGTATGCTGATGCACTGACGATGGCTGACAACGTGATAACATACAAGATAACAGTCAAGGAGATCGCAAGAAAGCACGGATGCTACGCGACATTCATGCCGAAGCCGATCTTCGGGGTGAACGGAAGCGGGATGCACGTCCACCAGTCGCTCTTCCAGGGGAAGAGGAACGTGATGTTCGACGCTGCTGATGAGTATCATCTCTCGGATGAGGCGAAGTGGTACATCGCAGGCCTGCTCAGGCATGCGCCTGAGATAACAGCGGTGACCAACCAGTGGGTCAACTCCTACAAGAGGCTGGTGCCCGGATACGAGGCTCCTGTCTACATCAGCTGGGCGAGGAGGAACAGGTCCGCGCTCGTTAGGGTCCCGATGTACAAGCCTGGAAAGGAGGCGGCCACAAGGATCGAGTACAGGAGCCCGGATCCTGCAGCCAATCCATACCTTGCATTCTCAGTGATGCTCGTCGCCGGCCTGGCAGGCATCGCAAACAAGTACGAGCTCCCACCGCCACAGGAGCGCGACATATACCATATGAGCGAGGAGGAGAGGAGAGCCGCGGGCATAAACTCCCTTCCGGGAAGCCTCAACGAGGCGATCCAGCTCGCTGAGCGGAGCTACATCGTCCGCGAGGCTCTGGGCGATCACGTCTTCGAGAACTTCATAGCGATCAAGAAGGCGGAGTGGGACGAGTACCGGACGAATGTGAGCCAGTGGGAGCTGGAGAGGTACCTGCCTCTCCTTTAATATTCGGCACACCCTTCGGCACAACCCTGTTGATGCGGCGGCTCGATGAGCCCGTAAAATCGATTGGCGCTGGTGGGCTTCACACCATCCAGCGCTCCAATCATTGCCACAGAGTGCTTTTCCTTTCTGAGTGCCTGGTCTCAGAGATCCTCTCAATCTGCTTCTGCAAACCCGCATCATCCATCGTTTCTTCTGTATTGAATGTGATGATGCCGCAATGGGGAATGATTGATATACTGTGAGCGAATCTACCACGCTACGGCGTGGCAGATCACGCAGCATCAAAATCATCAGGGTAGTAACATGGCATTCTGGCAACCTAAGTTGGAGCTCATGGAGAGGTCTGAGCTGGAGGAACTCCAGCTCCGCCGGCTGAGAAGGACCGTGGAGCAGGTTTACAGGAACGTTCCATTCTATCACAGAAAGATGACAGAGATGGGCATCACTCCGCATGATATTAACAGCTTGAGGGATGTCGAGAAGCTCCCCATGACCCGCAAGACGGACCTGAGGGATAACTATCCGTTCGGGCTCTTCGCTGTTCCAAGAGAGGAGATCGTGAGGGTGCACGCGTCCTCAGGAACCACAGGAAAGCCCACAGTCGTCGGATACACAAAGAAAGACATAGAGACATGGTCTGATCTCATGGCCAGGGACTTCGTCATGGTCGGTGTGACCAGGAACGACATATTCCAGAACGCGGTGAATTACGGTTTCTTCACCGGTGGGCTCGGCGTGCACTACGGCATAGAGCGGATGGGCGCGATGGCGGTCCCGTCCGGCACGGGCAACACCGAGAGGCAGCTCGAGATCATGGCGGATTTTGGGGTGACAGTGATACACTGCACTCCATCTTATGCCTTATACCTGGCGGAGACAGCGAAGGCTAAGGGAATCATGGACAGACTGAAGCTCAGGATAGGCTGCTTCGGGGCCGAGCCATGGTCGGATGAGGCGCGCCAGGAGCTTGAGGAGGCGTTCGGCATAAAGGCCTACGACTCGTACGGACTCTCAGAGATGTTCGGGCCGGGCGTCGCCTTCGAGTGCCAGGAGCAGAACGGGCTGCACATCTGGGAGGATCATTTCCTTGTGGAGATTCTTGATGGAGATGGAAACCCCTGCGCCCCAGGCGAGCGCGGCGAGCTTGTGCTCACATCCCTGACCAAGGAGGCCATGCCGCTGATAAGGTACAGGACGGGGGATGTGACGTATCTCCTGGAGGACGGCTGCAGCTGCGGGCGTACGAGCCGGAAGCTCCACAGGTTTCTGGGGAGAGCGGATGATATGCTCGTCGTGAGGGGCATAAACGTCTTCCCGAGCCAGATAGAGGATGTGCTTCTCTCGATACCCGAGATCGGGGATTATTTCCAGGTGATAGTCGACAGGAAGCATCACGGTCTGGATGAGATCACGATCCAGGTTGAGATGAAGGACGAGGCATTCACAGGGGAGCTCGCAGATCTCGCACGTCTCCAGAAGAAGGTCGAGGAGAGGCTCAAGGCCGTGCTCAACATCCGGAGCAAGGTGGAGCTCGTCGAGAAGGGGACGATTCTGAGAACAGCAGGCAAATCGAAGAAGGTGGTGGACCTCAGAAAGATCTGAAATGCCTCGCATCAATTTTTAAGAATCTGGCCGGCCACTCCTCTCCGCGGCCAGTGTGCCGGCATCCAGAAAGCGCGTTTGTTGTGCAGCCCTCACCCGCGAGGAGTTCTGAGTCATATCGACTTTGGTATCTCTGTGAGAAGCGCGTATATCACAAAGCCTATCATGCCGATCAGGAAAATTCCTGTGATCGATACCTTCCCTATCATCATGAACTCCTCCCTGCTCGGCTTCCTCGCGAGCTTCAGGACACGTATATACTCGCCCAGGTCCATGGATGGGGCTTCGATGCCGATATCATCGAGCATCTCTGTGAGATCGCTCTTTGTGTCCCTGCGCTTCTTCTCAGTTTTCTTCTCGGATATGCCAACACCCAGCTTCCCCTTCAGCTGGTCCATCTTCGTCTCTGCTGCCTTCATTCCCTGTGGCGAACGCAGCACGATCTAAAAAAGGTTTCGGAGGCGAGGATGAGTTCCCGGAAGAATGGATTGAAGGCAACAGCCCTCTTCTAGATCCTGATCTTTCCCCATGATCACGCCAAAGCCGTACCGCAGGATTCATTACTGATACAATCGCACAGCCCAGACATGAGAGCATCCCGATCTGTTGCCATGCTGCTCATCGTGCTTTCAGCGATCACCTTCTCGCAGAGTGCATCACCGGAGCCTGTGGTCAGGGATCTCGGCCCCTTCCGGGTATCCTTCGATCTGAACACGAGCATTCCATACACGGTTGTCGTTGACGAGCCTGTGAGGAGCATCCTGAAGGGCAGAAGCTACATAACATATGGTCTCGGCGTGAAGGGCGAGGAGAGCTCCATCTGGATATTTGTCACAGACTACGGTAAGATCCTGGAGGTACCGCTTGACAACGACTGGAAGCTTGTTAACGATTTTCTCACAGAGCAGGGATGCAGCCGGATTAACATCACTGAAACTGTTATCGATGGGACCGTGGGAGCTCTCGGCGGCGGCATCCTCCCGTCAGGCATGGTTATATTCTGCGCGAGCTACGCGCCCGAGGGTGTCTTCGTCCAGGGAAAGCATCTGGTCACAACGAACTGCAGGCTTTACTCTACATTCCCGGCGGATGAGACCGTGAGCCTGCTTGATAGCATCCATGTTGAGAGGAAGGTCTAACGCCGGAGAAGATAGGAGAGGCAGCGTAAGATGCATGCCGCACAGACCGGATACAATATCTCCTGATGCGGCAACTGATCTCCCTATTTTGTTGAAGTGCAAGGCAGCGGGCAGCATGCTTTCACAGCTGCGTACTTATTCATTCACCAAGAATGCATGGCAGGACCGGTGCTTCTCTGGGCGAGTTATCATATGGATAAGAGCGGACGCTCTTATGTATTCAGCAACTTGAATGACATCAAGCTTGTTGCTGAATGCACTCATTCGCTCGCAACGAGCGGATAGCAGGACTGGTGCCTCTTCGGGCAAGTTATCTGATGGATAAGAGCGAACAGATGATACCTGCAAAAGATTTAATTTGTTCTGATGCTCAGCGTGTGATGCATGTCTGCATCCGTTGACAGGCGCATCCTGATTGCGACCTCTGCGTTTGCGTTTCTCATAGCAGCACATCTGATTCTGATAGCAGCATTTCGAGATGCAGATATGTTTCTCCTGCTGGAAGATGCTCTCTTTGTGATATCATCAGCCATCGCAGCATTCTGTTTTCTTTACGCATTCAAACGCTCCACAGGCAGAGCCAGAACCGCCTGGCTGGCGATGTTTGTCGCGATGATCCTCAACACCGCAGGAGAACTCGCATGGCTTGTGATTGAGGTGTTCCTCAGGACAGAACCCTTTCCATCAATTGCTGACATCGGATACCTGGCGTTCTACCCGTTCTTTGCAGCTGGCATCTTCCTTCTTCCGTCTGTGCCGCTGTCAGCAAACGAGAGGTCCAGGCTGCTGCTGGATGAATGCATAGCTCTGATCTCATCCCTTCTGATCCTCTGGATCTACATCCTGCCTGAGCTGTATGAGGATGATCTGCTGGCCACGTTCGTATCGATCGCCTATGTGCTCATGGATCTTCTCTTGATCATAGCGCTGATGGACATACTCTTCAGAGAGCATGCTGCACCCGAGGACTGGCCAGCGTTCCTCCTCGTACTCGGAATGGGCATCATGATAATAACAGATCTGGGCTATGCCTATCAGGAAGTCCAGGGTATATACGTCTCAGGGAGCCTGGTCGACACCGGCTGGCTTGTCGCTTACATGCTCATCGGCATCGCACCTCTCCTCTGGGTTCGCCCTCCTTCAGTGAGCCCAATCAGCCTCAAGAGGATCTCTTACTATGTCCCTGTCGTCTGGCTCGGCCTTGCGCTCATCCTCGCGCTCATCAGGGGGCATGGCTCAGTATCGAATGCAGCAGCTCTGGCAGCATCCATCTCCGGTATAATCGGCCTGATGCTGCTGCGTGAGAGGCAGTCTGTGAGGACGATGGGCGATATGCTCAGAGTCCTGAGGGAAGAGGCTGAGCGGCGGGCCGCCGCAGAGAAGAACCTCGCGGAGACCAAAAACCTCCTGGAGAGCATACTGGTCCAGGCGCAGTGCGGCATCATTGTTGTCGATGCTGATGGAAAAATACTGTTCAGCAACGATGTGGCCAGGCGGATGCTGGGGATAGCTCCGGGAGAGGTTGTTGAGCTGAGATCATACGGACAGGAGGGTGGGATTGAGTGGGATCTCTGCATCTTGAGGGCTCTCAGGGGTGCGATCACAGATTGTAGAGAGGAGCGAGTGATCGTTGATGGCAAACCTATCGATCTCTTGCTCAACTCGGCGCCCCTGAGGGACAGCTCCGGAGGGATTGTGGGCGCGGTGGTCTCCTTCATGGATATCAGCGATAGAAAGAGGCTGGAGGATGAGCTCAGGAGGAACACAACAGAGCTCGAGAGGATCGTTGAGGAGAGAACGAGAGAGATCGAGAGGAAGAACGCTGAGATGGAGCAGTTCGTCTACACCGTCTCTCATGATCTCAGATCGCCTCTTATAACGATACTCGGATTTCTCGGGTACCTAAGGGAGGATCTCAGGGCGGGCCAGAGTGATAAGGTCGAGAGCGATATACAGTTCATAGAGAACTCCGTGCTCAAAATGGACAGGCTCCTCACCAACACCCTGGAGCTGAGCCGGGTCGGGAGGGTGATCAATCCGCCAGAGGATGTGCCGTTCTCTGATATCGTGAAGGAAGTGCTCTCAGAGATGAACCCGAAGCTCAACGGCGTTGATGTCGTAATTGCAGATGATATGCCTGTCGTGCACGTCGACAGGATGCGTGTGGGGGAGATGCTCGCGAACCTGATAGACAACAGCATAAAGTACACAAAGAATGCGGGCCATCCGAGGATAGAGATAGGGTGGCGGCCTGAGAACGCGGTCTTCTTCGTGAAAGATAACGGCACCGGCATAGACCCGAAGTACCATGACAGGGTCTTCGAGCTATTCTACAGGATAGACCGCAGCACTCCAGGCACCGGAGCAGGCCTCGCGATAGCAAAGAAGATCGTCGAGGTTCACGGCGGGAGGATCTGGATAGAGTCTGAGGTCGGGAAGGGATGCACCGTGTGCTTCACCCTTCCTCTAAGCCAGAAGTCGAGTTCAGAGGAAAAACCGGATCAATCCGGCGATCTGCACCGCTGAACGTTGGAGTAACCTCAAATGAGATCTAATAACTCCTCAGCAACTTTCCTGGGGTTGCTGCTCTCGTACACAGACCTTCCCACAATCGCGTAATCAGCGCCCGCATCAATCGCATCTTTTAGAGAGCCGCCCTGAGCTCCGACTCCTGGAGAGATTATCGTGAGCCCTCCTGCAACTCTCCTGAGCGCTTTTATCCGCTCAGGCCTGGTGGCAGGCGCCACTATTCCCGATGCCCCTACGTCGAGAGCGAGCATGACCATGCGCTCCGCTACAGGAGCCATGAACTCCAGAGCTCCCGGATGGCTCATCTCCGTCACCGCGTACAGCTCGCCGTTATACCTCTTGGCCACATCCACGCAGGCCTCCAGGCTGTCCCTTCCTGTGAAAACGTGCGCTATGACACCCTGAGCGCCCGCGCTGAAGAGGCGATTACATATCAGATGGTTTGTGTTCGGGATATCCGCGATCTTGAGGTCCGCGATGATTGGCGCGATATTCGACAGCTCTTTTATGACGGAGAGACCCGCTGAGAGAATCAGAGGGTACCCGACCTTGATCGCATCGAAGATCCCCTCTGTCTCAGAGGCTATGCTGTGAGCCTTATCCCTGGATTCAACATCCAGCGCGAGAATTAGTCTGCTGTTCTTCCTCATGATACCTCCAGAGCGTTTCGTTGTACGGAAGACCTGAGCAAACAACCGCACTCCCTTGATCCCTTTCGCTTTTCTATGGCACCTGATCGATGACCTTACATTCCGTTCAGTATTCTTTCAGCGGCCTCTCTCAGGTCTCCCACGACCTCGGGGCCGCTTCTGTTCCCCTTTCTGTCGAGGAAGAGAGCATCCAGGCCGGCCTCGATCGGCGCCTCGTAGTCGTAAACGTAATGATCCCCGATGTGGAGCACCTCCAGAGGCTTTCTTCCAAGAGCTCTGCAGACCAGGATGTATGAGCGGGGTGATTTCTTGACATCCCTGAAATCCGAGGTCACGGAGAATACCCTGCTGAACCTGTCCATCAGCCCGTCGAGCTCCATCTCGATGAACTCCCTCGCTGCATTTGATGTCACTATGAGTTCATATCCGGAATCCCTCAGAGAATCGAGAACCTCCTCCACCTCTGGGTATACCTCTATCTCGGATCTGTGCATCTCGAGGAGCTCGTGCTTATCGATCTTGAGATCGAACTTCTCCAGCCAGTAACCGAGGTCATACCACTCGAGCCTGTCGCTTCCGATCTTAAGATACTCTCCGATGACGATCTCCTTTGCAGCGTCAACCTCCACTCCATGCCGTTCCGCGTAAAGCTCCGGGATCCCCTCCATCCACACCCTGTCAACGTACCTCGGGCTCACCAGGGTCCCGTCCATATCGAAGGATATCACTTCTGGCATCTATCTTACCTGCACGATCGCATATCGAATTGTGCTTGGGATGTTTTCATAGCGAACATTCCTATAAACCCATTCCTCTGGCGGATTGCCTTCCAGAGCGATGCATCTCCGGACTCCGACAACTATTTCAGCATATCTCTCCAAGAGGGGTTGGTGATTTTCGATGCCTGAGTTTGCCACACCGTTTGCGGGCATGGCCAGCGATAGGAAGCTCACAAAGCAGGAGCTTGTGAGGGCGATAAGGTATGTCATCGCAGCTGAGTACGAGGCGATCCAGCTCTACACGCAGCTCGCGGAGTCAACAGACGACGAACGCGCAAAGGCTGTGCTGATCGACATCGCTGATGAGGAGGTTGTGCACGCCGGCGAGTTCCTGAGGCTTCTCGAGGAGCTCGAGCCGCGCGAGGAGGAGCTGTATAAAGAGGGATACGAGGAGGTCGAGGAGATACTGGCGAAGCTCAGAAAGTGATCTCATTTAAGGCCGCTGGGTTCGTGCCGGGCTCTGATCCGAGCTCAGAGCCCGCTACGCATCTGATCGGCTGCCGGGATCGGGCGTTGAGATAGATGCTCCTTGATGATGGTGTTTATGCGCGTCATGAAAAGAAGCCTTCGCGGTGATGAGGGCGAGATCTCGCTCGTTGCTGAGAGCCTTGACGATCTCTGGCACCTGAAGCATCTCGTATCTCCTGGAGATCTGGTCTTCGCCACAACCCAGCGGAAGATCTCAGGCGCGACGGACAAGCTCCGGCCGGAGAAGGCAGAGCGGAGGACTGTGCGCCTTGGAATCGCGGTTGAGGCTGTGGAGTTCCACACATACTCCAACTGGCTCAGGATCCATGGAGTGATAAAGTCCGGAGTTGATGTGGGGTCGTACCACACGCTCAATATCGAGGCCGGATCGGAGCTCTCTATAATAAAGAGATGGCGCCCTGACGAGCTCCAGAGGATCGAGGAGGCTGTGGCAGAGTCGAGCCGCCCGCGGGTCGTCCTGGCTCTCGTCGAGGAGGGCGAGGCCACAATAGGCGTCCTCCGGCAGTTCGGCGTCCAGACCGTCGCTGAGATCCACGGCGGGAGCGGGAAGGGCGCTGGATCCAGCGGGAGAGATGATTTCCTCAAAGAGGTCGCGGATCAGATTGCAAACTCAGCGGCCGACGACGCCTATGTTATCCTGGCAGGCCCTGGCTTCACGAAGGAGGATCTCAGGAAGGTGATAGAGGCCAGGTACCCTGATCTCCTCAGGCGGCTCACGATGGATGATGCATCATCCACAGGAAGGTCTGGATTCCAGGAGGTTCTGAGAAGAGGAACGGTTGACAGGATCGTTGAGGCGAGCAGGATATCGCGCGAGACCAGGCTGATGGACGATCTGATGAAGGAGATAGCGACAGATGGGAGAGCAGCATACGGCATAAAAGAGGTCAGGGAGGCCGCGAACTACGGCGCGATCGAGACCCTGATGATCACGGACAATCTCGTGCGGAGGGGCGAGATGGAGGGGCTGATAAGAGATGTCACTGGAGGGCGCGGCAGGGTTGTGATATTCAGCTCGGAGTTCGAGCCTGGAGAGAGGCTTGAGGCCCTGGGCGGGGTCGCTGCGCTGCTGCGCTTCAGGATTCCAGGAGCATCGTGAGTGCAAATCTGGGGTTCGGATATGCTGCGAGGTTCGATTATACTTGCTGCATTTGGCAAAGTTCGAGGTGCAATCTGGCATCCATCTCTGATCATGCATCTCAGTGCGAGATCTTCGGATGTCCTGTGCTCTGCTGGGGCGCTTCCGGCGTCGTTTCAATCAACAGATTAAAATAGGAGATTCACAGAAAAGATAACAGTTTCAGTCTGTATCGAATTTGGATGGAGGGAAAGATTTGAAGAGAGTAATTATACTGCTGCTTGCAGTTATGGTTTTTATCGGGCTCTCGGCTGGGGCAGGTCTCTCGAATGACTTGAGACCTCCTGGTTATGAGTTAAAAAAAGACGCTGAGGGCAAGGAGTATCCTAGATACCCCTACGAGGTCGCAGAGAAGAACGTGACCTTCAACTTCGAGCAGGACGTCCAGGGCAGCGGCTACTTCATGACATACAGGTACGCCAAGGCCGGCGCGCTCGCATTCAAGGACTACGTCCACGGCTCGGGCTCCATAGACAACGAGTTCGTGATGTTCACACAGGAGCTTGACAAGAATACGCACCCGATAGATGCCGACTGGGTCGATGAGAACGTCTCGTGCATCTCCGTGAAGGAGGACAACGTGATGGTCTACTCGCCGTACCAGTTCGCGATCGGCGCAGGCTACTACGCTGTGAACCCGCTCGTCTTCGACTCGCTGCTCAAGGAGAAGACCTGGATAAAGAACTACCGCGCTGGAACCTCGATGCACCATGAGGTCGAGTACGCTCACGGCATAGACAAGGAGCTCGAGGTCCTTGCGAAGGAGAAGTACTTCCACCAGTATGATCCGGTGTACGAGGGAGTGGGCTACACACAGATGAAGATCAATGAGCATGTCGACAACGGCAAGGTCCACTTCGGAGTGCTCCAGGCCTCTTCCGACTACACCGCCAGTGCGACTGCACCGGCATACCCGGGCACCGCACTGACAGGCAGCGCGCTGAGCGATATAAGGGCGTACAAGAACCCGGCGATAGAGATCGATGAGGACTACTTCGGCACATACGATATAACCAAGAACATGACACTGAACGTGCCGTACAAGCTCACCCAGAAGAGCGAGGACTGGCTCCCGTGCTGCTCTGGCGGCTGGGCTGATATTCCACCAGGTCTGAGGAAGGGCTTCGGCTCGAGCGCTGAGGGCATATTCGACTGCTCCTGCCTCGCGAAGGCAAGGGCCGGAATGTACGGGCCGACTGATGTGACCCCACCGTTCAAGGCGTGGGCTTAGATAGGGGCCACTCCCTATCCTTTCTGTTTTATTCTGAGAAACAGTTTGCTGTTTCTCTTCAGGCGTCAGCACAAGGCTTTTTGCTCCTCCACTCAATTCAACGCAGATGCGCTTCGAGGAATGGGAGAGGATATACGAGAGGATCCTGGACGACTTTGGCTTCTCCAGATCCAGGGATGAGGAGGCGGCGCGCGTTCTCTCCTCTCTTCTCGATTCCATCGATCAGATCACGCTGGACGAGCTCCAGGAGATCATTCGCGGCAGGGATGTGGTGGTGTGCGGCAACGCTCCCCGCCTGAGAGATGAGATCGGAGGAATAACTCCCTCGGATGTTGTCTTGGCAGCAGACGGCGCCACATCAGTGCTTCTTGAGCATGATGTGATCCCTGACATCATAGTGACAGATCTGGATGGATGCATGCCGGACATCATCGATGCCAATCGCAGGGGATCTGCGGTCGTGGTGCATGCGCACGGGGATAACATCGATAAGCTGAAGGAGCACGTGCCGCATCTCAGGCGTGTCCTGGGAACGACACAGGCATCGCCGCTGGAGAACGTCCACAACTTCGGAGGGTTCACAGACGGCGACAGGGCCGTGTTTCTCGCACTCGAGTTCATGCCCAAAAGCATCAGACTGATCGGGTTCGATTTTGATGATGAGAACGTCACGCCCAGAAAGTCCAAGAAGCTCAGATGGGCGAAGGTGCTCCTTGAGATCGCGCTCGGACCCAGCTGGACCGATCCTCAGCGATTGCGGACTGCTTTTATACCCGGAGCCAATCTTTCGAAGGGTGAGATTCCATTGATTCTCAGAACGCATTATTCCGGTGAGATACGTCCGGAGATGGACGGATCAGAGGTCACGCTGGCAGGACACGTCCACGAGATCAGGGATCTTGGTGGAATATGCTTTCTCGTTCTCAGAGACAGAGAGGGGCTCGCGCAGGTGACAGTTCTCACGAAGAGGGCTGACAGAAATCTGGTCGAGACTGTGCGCGGCGTGAGCAGGGAGAGTGTGGTTCTGGTTCGCGGCAGGGTCAAGGCAGAGCCGAAGGCGCCGAACGGCTTCGAGATCCTCCCCGAGGCTGTGGAGGTGTTATCGAGAGCGGATTCGCCCCTGCCCCTCGATCCCACGGGCAAGGTGGGCGCCGAGCTTGACACCAGGCTGGATGCGAGGTTTCTTGATCTGAGAAGGCCCACGTCGATGGCCGTCTTCAAGATCGAATCCGCTGTTATGAGAAGCCTGAGGAACACATTCTACGAGAACGGATTCATCGAGGTCTGCACGCCCAAGATCGTGGCGACCGCGACTGAGGGAGGCACTGCCCTGTTCCCGATAAGCTACTTCGAGAGGGAGGCGTTCCTGAACCAGAGCCCGCAATTATACAAACAGATGCTGATGGCTACGGGCCTCGACAGGGTCTTCGAGATAGGGCCGATATTCAGGGCGGAGGAGCATGACACAAGGAGACACCTGAACGAGGCGATATCTGTGGATGTTGAGGTCAGCTACGCAGATCACGAGGATGTGATGTCGCTCCTGGAGAACGCTGTCTCCTCGGCTTACAGATACGTCTCGGAGAGCTGCGAGAGGGAGCTTCGTATACTCGGAGTGGAGCTTGATGTCCCGAAGACACCGTTCCGGAGGATCACATACACAGAGGCGCTCGAGATGGCCAGCGACTCCGGAAAGAAAAGCATGGAATGGGGCGATGATATAGATACAGAGACAGAGCATTACCTCGGATCTGTGATTGGAGAGCATTACTTCCTGACAGACTGGCCGAGCTCTGTGAAGCCGTACTACACACAGCCGTATGATGATAAACCTGAGATCTGCAAGGGTTTCGACCTCATGCATCCGACGATGGAACTCGCGAGCGGTGCGCAGCGTGTGCATGATTACGATCTCCTCGTCAGCAGAATAAAGGAGAAGGGGCTGAACCCGGAGAGCTTCGAGTTCTACCTCAAACCCTTCAGGTACGGAATGCCGCCCCATGCTGGCTGGGGCCTGGGGCTGGCGCGTCTCGTCCAGACGATGCTCGGGCTTGAGAACATCAGGGATGCGGTGCTCTTCCCAAGGGACCGGAGGAGACTGGTCCCCTGATCAGAGCTCTCTCCTCTTTTCCGGCCATGAGCGAATGGCATCTCAAAGCCGCGGCGCCTCTGAGGCATTGCAGGTGGAAATGAATGTGCTGCGTTTTTGGGCCATCTCACTCCTCTATCCCACCGTCCTGCGTGTCTGACTGCCTCGCCGAGAATCCCGGTGGTGTCCGTGTTGTCTCCGGCCGGGCGCGACCCGGTTCTACGGCATCTCGATGCATCTCTTCCAGCGGCCGGCATGTCGAACCGGCGAAAATATAAATAGATCCCGGAAGCCCAGTATCTCCATTTAACACAGGAGACCACCAGATGTCCAATGCGGTCAGCGTGCCTGTCCCGCTCAGCATGAACCGTGGGCGGCAGGAGGTATCTTGTTTGTTCAAGATAGAGTCGAGGAACCTATCGCTCTGGTACGGGAATAAGCAGGCTCTGAAGAACATAACCCTGGGGATTCCTGAGAACAGGATAACAGCTCTCATAGGCCCATCTGGATGCGGAAAATCTACGTTTATCAGGTGCATCAACAGGATGAACGATCTCATAGCAGGCGTCAGGATCGAGGGAGAGATCCTGTACGATGGAAAGAACATCTACGATAAGGACATGGATGTCGTCTCTCTCAGAAAGAAGATAGGCATGGTCTTTCAGAAACCAAATCCCTTCCCGATGTCGATCTACGATAACGTCGCATACGGCCCTAGGATTCACGGCTATAAAAATATAGACAGAATAGTGGAGCAGAGCCTGAAGGATGCCGCGCTCTGGGAGGAGGTGGAGGACAGGCTCGATCAGCCTGCCATGGGCCTGAGCGGTGGGCAGCAGCAGAGACTCTGCATAGCAAGGGCGCTGGCCATGAGACCTGAGGTCCTGCTCTTCGACGAGCCATGCAGCGCGCTCGATCCAATATCGACAGCACGCATAGAGGGGCTTATGGAATCGCTGAGGGGCAAATACACACAGATCATAGTGACGCACAACATGCAGCAGGCTGCGAGGGTCTCTGATTACACCGCATACTTCTACATGGGGGAGATGATAGAGTTCGGGGAGACGAAGCAGATCTTCGAGAATCCCAGGGAGAGGAGCACAGAGGATTACATCACTGGAAGGTTTGGTTAGCTTTGGGGTGGGGGTTTTGAGTCCGTACAGGGAGAGGTACCACAGAGATTTGAATGCGCTCAGGGCGATGACGCGGGAGCTCTCAGATCTCGTCTCCTCCTCGATAGAGAGATCTGTGGAGGCGCTCTGCAGGAACGATGCCCTCCTGGCGAGGGAGGTCGTTCAGGGCGACTACGCGGTCGACGATCTGAGCGTGAAGCTGGAGAGCAAGTGCATGGAGCTTCTGGCACTTCAGCAGCCCATGGCGAAGGACCTGAGGATGATAATCGGCATACTTAAGATCGGGATAGATCTCGAGCGCGCAGGAGATCTCGCCGTGGACATAGCTATGGCCGTGATCCAGACAAAGGACAGGGATCATATAGAGAAGCCAGATGGCCTCTCGAGGATGGCACGCATTGCGGTCGAGATGATATCAGGGGCGATGGAGGCTCTCGAGAGGGGTGATCCAGAGATGGCGAGGAACGTGACTAGGCATGATTACGAGATCGATTCTCTCTACGTAAAGGTGCGTGACGCGCTGATGAGGATGACGGCTGAGAACATGAGCCTAATGGACCAGACGATTCCAATGCTCATGGTGAACAGACACCTCGAGAGGATCGGGGATCACATCTGCAACATCTGCGAGTCCATAGTTTATATGATCGAAGGGAAGAGAGAGCATCTGAACTGATTAACATGGAGACACGAAAGGTTCAGAGGACCGGGAAATCGACGTTCATAGTCTCGCTCCCCAAGGGCTGGGCGGTGAGAAATGGCATAAAGCCCGGATCCATAGTTTACATCACACAGGGGGAGAGCGGGGATCTCATACTATCACCTGAGCGGACAAGCCAGAATCTGAAGGTGAAGCTGGACATCGGGGATAAGTCGGGAGAGGCGCTGATCAGGGACATCATAGGATGCTATCTGTCAGGGTACAGAACGATCGAGGTTGTCTCCACCCACATGACGCCGGAGCAGAAGAGGGACATACACCAGATCGTGAGCAAGTTGATCGGTCCCGAGATACTGGAGGAGACCGGTAACAAGGTTCTGATCCAGGATCTTTTGAACTCTGAGGAGCTCCAGTCTGACAGGGCTCTCAGGCGGCTCAGGACCGTCGTGAGATCTATGATACAGGATGCGATCGACTCTCTGATAGGGATGAAGAAGAGCCTCGCACAGGATGTCATACAGCGCGACGATGATGTGGATCGGCTCAATCTTCTTGTATCGCGCCAGTTCACCGAGATGCTCAGGACCGGCGCGCTCTCTCAGAGCTCTCTCGATGTCATCACGGCCTTCAACTATGCGCTCGCTGCATCCAACCTGGAGAGGATCGCAGACCACGCACACACCATAGCAGGTCTGGCGATCGAGCACAGCATGCCAGTTCCTGAGGAGATGGCAGTTGAGCTCTCGAGGATCTCCGCGATCATTGGCGGTCTCATAGATGAGGCCATATCAGCACTGCTAAACAGAAACACAGAGACAGCGAACTCGATAATAGAGCGGACGAAGGAGATACGCAGGGAGGCGATGAGAAACCTGGAACCCATCATATCCAGCTCATCGGCAGAGGTGAACCAGGAGGAGATCATGATGAGAATGGTGGTATCAAGCAGCATCGCGAGATTCCTGGATCACATAAAGAACATCGGTGAATTCACAATAAACATGACGCACGCCCAGCTTCACAACTCCTGATCTGGCCTGGAATTTTATCAGGCTGCGATACCCTGAGCAGGGTTGGCGCGGATGGTGGCATCCTCCCACAGCCATTCAGCTGGCAGGTTGTCACAGGTATATCTTAACTGAATACACGCCTCCCTCCAGCTTCCTCTCAGTCCGGAGGTTGAGCCGCTCGAACATCCTCAGAACCGCCTGGTTCTCCACCAGAACCTCGGCGTTCAGATAGAACAGACCCTGTTTTCTCGCCAGGTACACCAGATACGAGAGGATCTCCATGCCCACGCCCTTCCTCTGATAGTCATCTCTCACGACTATAGCCACCTCTGCGGTATGCGTCCCCTCTGCGATGCTGTACTGGCCGAGACCGACGACCACCTCCCGCTCATCCTCCTCAACCACGGCGAGGATCACCATCTCCCTGGTGTAATCTATAACAACGAAATCCTGAAGCTGCTTGTGGCTCATGCCCTTGCGTGCTGATGCGAAACGCTGGTACATCGTCTCGTCTGATAGGGAGTAGAAGAAATCCTTCAGTAGCGGCTCGTCTGTTATCTTCACAGGCCTGAGAAGTATGTTGATCCCGGTCTTCGTCGTCCTGTACGTCTCCAGGTGCGCCGGGTACTCGCCCTTCTCGCCTGGTATGAACTCCTGGTCAGCATAGATGAGCGAGAGCCGCTTCGCCTCCTCTAAAAGCCACGGCCGGAACTTCGGGTGCGCCAGGGCGATGAGATCCATCGCGCGCTCCCTGACGTTCTTGCCGTGGAGGTATGCGATCCCGTACTCTGTGACGACATAATGGAGATCGCCTCTCGTCAGCGTGACCCCTGCGCCCTCCCTGAGCATCGGAACTATTCTGGATATTCTCCCGTTCTCAGCGGTCGATGGCAAAGCGAGAATCGCCTTGCCCCCGGGCGAGAGGACAGCGCCGCGCATGAAGTCCGCCTGTCCCCCAATGCCGCTGTGGAAGAATGTTCCAAGAGACTCGGCCGTCGCCTGGCCTGTGAGATCCACCTCCATAGCGCTGTTGATCGATACCATGTTCCGGTTCTTCGCTATGATGAGGGGGTTGTTCGTGTAATCGATGGTCTTGAACTCTATTGCGGGATTATCATGGATGAACTCGTACGTCTTCCGCGTGCCCATGCAGAACGAGGCTATGGTCTTGTATCTGTCTATTGTCTTCATTGAGTTGTCGACCGCCCCGACCTTCATGAGCTCTACGAACCCATCTGTCAGAAGCGATGTGTGAATGCCGAGATGCTTCTTGTGCTTCAGGTTCGCCAGGACGGCGTTCGGTATCATCCCGTAGCCGGCCTCGATCGTGGATCCGTCCTCGACTATCCTCGCCACATACCTTCCGATCTGCTGCGCCAGCTCTGTCGGCACGCTCTCCACGTACTCGAGAAGGGGCTCGTCATGGGGTATCACAAAGCTCACATCGTCCATGTGGATGAAGCCGTCTCCCTGGACCCTGGGCATGTTCGAGTTTATCTGCGCTATGACGACTGATGCCCTCTCCACAGCTGCCTTCACGATATCAACGCTTATCCCAAGGTTCAGGTAACCGTGCCGGTCCGGGGGTGTTGTCTGTATTAGCGCGACATCTATTGGTATGCGCCCCCTGTATATCAGATCGGGTATCGCTGAGAAGAATATTGGGGTGTAATCCGCTAGCTCTTTGTTCACAGCATCGCGCGTGCTTCTACCTATGAAGAATGTGTTCAGCCTGAAGTTCTCCCTGAACTTGATGTCTGTGTATGGAGCGGCGCCCAGAGTCCATACATGGAGTATCTCGGTGTCGAAGAACGCCTTCGGATGCTCCCTCACGTAGTCTGCGAGCGCCTGGACCAGAAACTGCGGCTCGCCGCAGCCTGTGCCTATGAAGATCCTGTCGCCTGCGTGTATGTGGCTAAACGCCCTCTCCAGCGAGGCGAACTTTTCGGGCCACTGCGCCCTCAGATCCTTGTAGTCGTACTGCATGATCTCCATAAGCTTCCCACAGGCTCAGTTAAAGGCTGACTTAATTAATTTTACCTGCGGAGGGTTTATGCGTCATCTAAGTAGATCTATCTCCATGGATCTGGATCTGCTTGTGCTGGCCGCAGAGCTTCCTGATGGTGTTCTGATCAGATTCCGGCCGTTCTCGGAGGGAGATGCTGACATGATAAGGGATGTCTACCAGCACAGGCACTACGATCTCCTGGATATACGCCCGGGTGAGGTGGTATTCGATGTCGGTGCGCATATCGGATCGTTCGCTCTGAGGGCAGCCAGAATGGCGGGAGAGGATGGGCTTGTGGTCGCGGTGGAGCCGGAGCGGAGCAACTACGAGCTTCTCAAGAGGAATGCTGAGGGTACGGAGAACATCGTTCCACTGCGCATGGCCCTCTCCGATTTTAAAGGCACCGGCAGGCTCTCTCTCGCAGAGGGGACAGTTGCTCACTCCCTGGTCTTCCGGAGAAGCGCATCCTGGGAAGAGGTTCCTGTCAGCACCATGAACGGTCTCATCGAGGATCTCGGGATCAGGCCGGATGTGGTCAAGATCGACGCTGAGGGCGCTGCGCTGAGGATCCTGAGCTGTGCCGAAAGCATGCGCTGCAGGAAGATCGCGATCGCAGCGTACCATTTCCCGGGTGAGGACCTCCAGGTCGCAGGCATGTTGAGATCAATGGGTTTCGTGCCGAAGATCGTCCATGTCAGAGCGAGCATCTACAGAAGTCCGTTCGCTCCAAGAGTGCCAGTCGTCACAGGCGAGATGAGCGGAAGAGTCTGAGATCAGTTTGTGGCTCGAATCACCGAATGGATTTTCAGAAACGCTCTTGTCCATCTGACGACGCTCGAGAAGAGGCACTCGCTCTTGTCCATTTGATGACTTGTCTGAAGGGGCAGGGGTCATGCTGTGCGTTCGTTTCGACTTACCTTCGACTGCGTCGAAGGCGTTTCGACTTCGTCGAAACCTTTCGATGTAGTCGAAAGTGTGGCAATGAATGCTTTCAGCGACCGCATTGCATGCTCTGCAAGTTGCTACGCACATAAGAGCGTCTGCATTTACCGGTACAAATGATCACAAATCCTGCGAGATCACCTGCCGCTTATCCTTGGTCTGTTTCATGCAAAAGATGCAACCGCCATCTTTTTATACATGCTATTTGTTAGCATGTACCACGTTAACACTGGGAGATCATTATGAGCGAGATTGGCAAACGCGTTCGTCTGGAAAGAATCATGGACAGGGACAGCGGGAACACCGTGATAATACCTCTTGATCACGGGATATCCGTCGGCCCGATACAGGGGCTTGCGAACCTGCCTGAGATGGTCGATAAGGTTGCGAAGGGCGGGGCAAATGCGGTGCTCCAGCAGAAGGGGATGGTCAGACACGGGCATCGCGGCTACGGCAGGGATATAGGTTTGATCGTGCACATGTCAGCCTCCACCTCCCTCGGCCCTGATCCGAACAACAAGGTCCAGGTCGCCATGGTGGAGGAGGCGATAAAGCTCGGAGCGGATGCGGTGAGCGTCCACATAAATATCGGCTCCGAGACCGAGGCGGAGCAGCTTCACTTCCTCGGGATGGTCTCTGAGAGGTGCGACTTCTGGGGCATGCCGCTGGTCGCGATGATGTACCCCCGCGGCAAGGATATAACAAACCCGAACGCACCGGACGTCGTGGCGCACGCAGCCAGGGCAGGCGCCGAGCTCGGGGCTGACATCATAAAGACGAACTACACAGGATCGCCGGATAGCTTCAGGGATGTCGTGGCTGGCTGTCCTGTGCCTGTGGTCATAGCAGGCGGCCCGAAGACAGCGACAGACCTTGAGTTCCTCCAGATGATCGAGGGCGCGATGAAGGCGGGCGCGAGGGGCGTCGCCATAGGCAGAAACGTCTTCCAGCACAGGGATCCGACCCGCATGACCAGGGCGATATGCGCCATAGTGCATCATGGAAGAAGCGCAGAGGAGGCGGCGGGGATACTGAGCGAGATCTGACGCGCGGCTGATGGTACGGATCTAGCCCTTCATCTAGGCTTCTGATGGGGTCGGGAGCCGGTCGAAGGTGCGGGGATATCACAGAGTCGTATGCCCCGTCCGGTGCATTTGGAATCTGCGGGGCTTCCCTGGCGAGATCCCCTGTGGAGATCTCTTTTCACTCGAAGATATGCACCTCGACCCGCTCCCCCTCATCCAGCCCCTCAAGATCCTCAGGCACCAGAACAAATCCATCCGCCCGCGCGACAGAGCTCAGTATGCCGGCCCCGCTGACCATGACCGGATCGGCGATCCCATTTTTCAGCGAGACCCTTGCGAATGTGATGTAACCTGGCCTGGACGGTATCTTTCTTGAGAGCCTAGCCTCTCTTCTCTGAAGATCATCTCTGAGATGCGCGAGCCTCTTCACCGCGGGCCTCACGAGCAGGTAGAGCGATGCCAGAGCAGCTACAGGGTATCCCGGGAGGCACACAACCGGGGTGCCATTCACGGATCCGAGGGCCGTGGGCCTGCCAGGGCTCAGCCTGATCCCGTGAACCATCAGCTCCCCCATCTCCTCCAGCACGCCCGGCGCATAATCTCTATCACCGACAGATGTTCCGCCTGAGATCAGTATCAGGTCAGAGCCCAGACATCTCTTTATGACTTCTTTTATCGCACCCCTCTCATCCGGTATCACTCCGGAGAGCTGCGGCTCACCGCCCCAGAGCTTCACGTAGCTGCATATCATGATGCTGTTGATCTCTCTCGCCTCGCCCGGCGCGGGGACGCAGCTCCTGTGGACGAGCTCATCTCCGGTTGGGATGACAGCGACACGCGGTCTGGTGAAGACCTCCACACTGTCAATGCCGACAGCCCCGAGAAGCGCAAGGTCTGGCGGCCTGAGCCTGTGCTCCCGGCTCAGCACGAGATCCCCTGATCTCACATCCTCTCCGATCCTCGAGACGTTTCTGTATGGCGTGAGCTCGGCCGTGATCTCCAGGACGTTACCGCGCAAAAACGAATCCTCGAGCATCACAACCGCATCGAAACCCTCGGGGAGAGCGGCGCCGGTCCTGACCCTCACGTACTCCGTGATCCGGACGGGGGAGATCGGAGACGCCCCCCTGGTCTCGTGGGATCTGACCGCATATCCGTCCATGGCAGCCCTGTTGAAGGATGGCAGATCCTCTGGCGAGAGTGCGTCAGATGCGAGAACCCTTCCGCACGCATCCTCGATCGGGATCTTCTCTCTCTCCTCCAAAGGATCGCACAGATCGAGGAGCCTATCAAGGGCGTAATCGACAGAGGACAGCTTTCTGAACATGTTTCACCGGCTTTTATGCATCTCTGCTGCATTTACATCTGAAGGCTGGCTCTCTGTTGGCACATCCAGCTCCAGCATTTTCAGTACGCTCTTCGTGTCGAGATGTCTCTCCACAGCCTCTGCCAGGGCATCGAATCCGGTATCGCGCGAGATCTCCTGGCGCCTCAGCCCCCTCCGCTCGTAGAGGTAATCGAGAAATGCGTTCCTGAAGTTCTCGTTCTCAAAGAGGCCGTGGAGGTATGTGCCCATCACCAGTCCGCCCTCTGCAACAGCGCCATCGTCCCCGAATGCGCTCCTCTCCCTTGATTCAGTGATCCCCATGTGTATCTCGTATCCCTTTACAAGCTCCCCCTTTATCCTCCCCAGTATAGGCCCATCTCCCGTGACCTCCTTTGTCACCTGAACAGTTCTCTTTTCATATGCATCAAAGCGCGTCACCGCATCGATGAGCCCCAGCCCCGGGATGGATCCGCAGATATCCTCTATTCCGCAGTCGATGATCTCTCTTCCGAGAATCTGATACCCTCCACAGATTCCGATTATCGGGACGTTCTTTAAAGAGAGGATTCTGCGATCCATCCCGTATCTCCTCATCTCGGCAAGATCTGAGACCGTGTTCTTTGTGCCCGGTATTATCACCGCATCCGGGTTTCCGAGATCGTCCTTCAGATCTACGTAGCGGACCCTTGCGTATCGCTCCAGCGGCTCGAAGTCTGTGAAGTTCGATATCCTGGGGAGCCTTATGATCGCTATCTCCGGCATATTCTCTTTTTGTGAGATCTTCTTGTCCGAGAGCGATACCGAATCCTCGGAGGGTATCTCGAGATCCAGGTAGGGGAGAATCCCGAGCACAGGGATCCCTGTCATCTCCTCCAGCATTCTTATACCCGGGTGAAGTATCGTGGGATCCCCGCGGAACTTGTTTATGACCATCCCCTTCACCAGATCCCTGATCTCGGGTGGGAGAAGTTTCACAGTCCCGTAGAGGCTCGCGAAGACCCCACCCCTCTCGATATCCCCCACGAGTATGATGGGTGCTCTGAGCCTGGATGCGACGTATATGTTCGCGATATCTCTATCGAAGAGGTTTATCTCAGCCGCCCCGCCTGCCCCCTCGACGATGATGTAATCGTAATCCCTGCTCAGCTCCTCGATCGCTGAATCGACGATTCCCTTCAGGCTGTCTATATCCTTGTAGTAATCTGCAGCCGACCTGTCCGCCACCGGTCTCCCCATTATTATGACCTGAGATGTCCGGTCTCCCTTTGGCTTGAGCAGTATGGGGTTCATGAGAACAGACGGCTCCACGCCGGCAGCCCATGCCTGCACAGCCTGGGCTATCCCCATCTCTCCTCCTGAGGATGTCACCCACGAGTTCAGGCTCATGTTCTGGGACTTGAATGGGGCGACGCGAAGCCCGCGGTTTTTGAGCATTCTGCATAAAGCGGTGACCAGTATGCTCTTCCCGGAGTGTGATGTTGTTCCGAGAATGATCAGGTACTTCGTCATTCGTCATACCTCTAGATGCGATTGTATTTGTCGCTTTACCCATGGGCATTAAACGAGAGCATGGATCCGACGATCGCATTTTTAGCCTGATGCATTGCTCCCGGCGAGGATCACCGCTCAACGATCCCCTCCAGCTCTCTCCTTACCCTCTCGAACTCTGAATCCAGAGCTCTCAGCCTCTCCTCCACACCATCGAGCCTCGCTTCACGCACAAGCTCCTCTATATCCGCGCAGATCCTGGAGAGGCGGAGCGCCCCTATGCTCGAGCTTGCTGACTTCATGCTGTGGGCTGCTCTATATAGCGCATGTGGATCATTTTTTTCAAGGGCCTCGTGCATCGATGCGATCCTCGAGGGGGCGTTGCTGAGGAATATCTCTCCCAGCTCTGCGACCACATCCGGCTCGCCTGGCTCCTGGAGCTCCCTGAGCCTGGAGAGGGTCATGGGATCCAGAACACCCTTCACATTCTCGATCGCCGCCTTCAGCTTCTCCATCGTCACAGGCTTGCTTATGTAATCGTCCATTCCAGATGCTATGCACCTCTCACGATCACCCTCAAGTGCATAGGCTGTTATCGCCACGATACGCGGCCCTTCATATCCCTTAATCTCCCGTATCCTCCGGGCCGCCTCCAGGCCGTCCATCTCAGGCATCTGCACATCCATGAGCACGAGATCGTAATCGCGATGCTCGAGGGCTCTGAGAACCTCAAGCCCGTTACGCGCTGTATCCGCCCTGTAGCCGAGATGCGAGAGCATCATGAGCACCACCTTCAGGTTCACAGGATTGTCCTCAGCGACAAGGATCCTCAGGTCGCTCTCCCCGACATCATGAGGTGCGACCGGATCCTCCGGTTCCCCGGCTACTGCGATCATCGCTGAGATCATCTGCGAGTGCTTCACAGGCTTCGGGATCGCCGGCGTATCTTGCGAGAGGCTGGGCTTCAGCAGATCCGTGATCGCGAGAACCCGTGCGCCTGGCAGGGCAGATTTTATCCTCATGATATCGCTGCCGTCAGCAGATTCCGCGAGCACAAAATCGAAGCCCTCCCTGAGAAGAGAGCTGTCGAGGAGGGGCGCATCCACGACATCGATCCTGTAAGAGCGGAGCAGCGTTTTGAGCACGCTCCTGGCGGTATCGTTTCTGTAGATCAGCAGGGCGCGCCTTCCCTTCAGCAGATCGCTCCTCTCCTGTGGTTGCTCTGAGACCCTTGCTTTTATCGTGAAGTGGAATGTCGAGCCAGCTCCAGGGGTGCTCTCAGCCCAGATCCTGCCGCCCATCATCTCGACGAGATGTTTGCTGATTGCGAGACCCAGACCCGTTCCGCCATACCTCCTTGTGATCGAGGAATCAACCTGGCTGAATGTGTGGAAGAGGCGGTCCATCCTCTCCGCAGGGATCCCTATGCCGGTATCCCTGACGGAGAAGTGGAGCTCTGACAGCCCTTCATCCATATTCCGGCAGCTCACCCTCAGGAAGACCTCGCCCTTCTCGGTGAACTTGATCGCGTTCTCCAGAAGGTTGACCAGCACCTGTCTGAGCCTTGTGGCATCCCCAATAACCAGCTCCGGCACATCCTCGTCTATGAGATAGATCAGCTCGATCTGCTTCTCGCCTGCTTTTACAGAGAGGATATCCATGCATGTCTCGACGCACTCCATGATGCTGAACGGGCTCGAATCAAGCTCGAGCTTCCCATCCTCGATCTTCGAGAGATCCAGTATGTCAGCGAGCATCTCCAGGAGCGCACTTCCGCTGCTCTGTATCGCGCTGACGTACGACCTCTGCTCCGGGGTGACGTTTGTTCGCAGGAGGAGACCTGACATGCCTATTATCGCGTTCAGGGGGGTCCTGATCTCATGGCTCATGTTCGCAAGGAACTCAGCCTTCGATCTTGCAGCCTCCTCAGCAGCCTCCTTCGCTTTTCTGAGATCCTCAGCCGCTTTTATGTCCTGGGTCACGTCCTCGAAGATGCCCAGCCTCCCGAAGTACCTCCCGGATCTGTCCATGACGTCTGTCGCGAAGACCTTTATCACCCTCTCATTTGTTCTGATCTCGATCTCGGCCTCGTCGCTGCGGCCATAGATCTCCCTGAGCGCCTCTCCTGCTTCTGGATGCATCGAGCCTATCCGCGAGAAGAGATCGCTGCCATCAATCCTTCCTGACCTGAGATCATCCTCGAGATCCTCAACGCCCAGAAGCTCGCAGAACCTGTGGTTGAGGAAAAGACTCCTCTCTGTCGCTCTGTCGAGCACATAGAATCCGAAGGGTATGCTCTCCGTCATGGATCTCATCAGGAGCTCGCTCCGCCTGAGACGCTCCTCGGCGAGCCTCCTCTCGGTCGTATCCCTCTGTATCGATACCCAGTGGGTGACCTCGCCCCTGTGATCCCTGACCGGGAAGATGTTCAGCTCGACCCAGAACCTGGAGCCGTCCTTCCTGTAGTTCACGAGTTCCAGGCTCACAGGCTGCTCCTTCCTGACCGCCTCCAGGATCTCCACAGTCTTAGATCTATCAGTCTCCGGCCCCTCAAGGAAATCTGGATACCTTCCAAGCACCACCTCTCTCTCGTATCCTGTCATCCTGGTGAATGCATCGTTCACGTAAACTATCTTGGGCATCCCATCAGATGGATCGGGCGCGGCTATGACGATCGCGTCGTTGCTGTTGACCACTGCGGACTCGAGGAGCCGCATCCGCTCTATGGCATCATTCTTCGCCACCGCCTCTCCTATGGTGCTGGCAGAGGCGACCAGGATCGAGACCTCTGCATCGGTCCACACTCTTTCGCAGGTTGTATCATCGAATCCGACGATGCCCCAGAACCTCCCACCGACAGTGATCGGGACTATGAGGATGGATAGAGCACCATACGGCTCCAGGATCTCCCTCACCGGAGATGGAAGATCGCGCACAATGCCCTTTATGACCCTGCCAGAGCTCAGAACCTCGTACCATCCGGGGAAGAACCTGCTGTACGAGAGGCTCCTGAAGATCTGATTGTCCATCCAGCTCCTGATTCCATCCCTGCACCACTCGAACCTCAGACAGAGCTGTGGCTCATCCCCCACATGGTTCTCGAAGACGTAGACGCGGTCCACCTGTGAGATCAGCCCCAGAATCTGCATCGCCTCGTTGATCGACGACTCGTAATCCTCTCCAGAGAAAAGACTGCTTATCGCAAGAGCCGATCCCGCAAGAAGATTGTCTCTTCTGAGCAGTTCCATCTCAGCAAGCCTGCTCTCGGTGATGTCCCTCATCGACTCGATCGCGCCCACGACCCTCCCATCTCTGTCCCTGAGCGGAGATGCCTTGACCCAGAGATACGCACCCCGTCCGCTGTAGAGCGATGGCACATGGACGTGGGCATAGAGTGTGTCTCCCCTCTTTTCAAGATTCTCATAAAGGGATGCGATATGATCATCATATCTCATGACGAGATCTATGAGCATCGGCCTCCTGCATCCGTGGAACGGCAGAGCATAGGCAAAATCTCCCCTCCCGAGGATCTCGCCCTTCGATATCCCTGTCATCTCCTCCATAGCCCTGTTCCAGGCCACCACCCTGCCATCGGCATCCACAACAAGAGTCGCATCCGGAAGGAACTCTATTATCTCCAGAAGCCTCTGGTTCATCGATTCGAGACGTTCCTTCGCGCTTCTGAGCTCCGTTATATCATTCCCAATACACAGGATCTCCATCTCCCCGCTCTCAGAGACGATGGGCTTGTTCGTCCATGCGATCCAGACGCGCTCTCCGTTCTTTTTCATGTTCTCATTCACATTCGTCCTGTAGTCCTCAGGCGCTTTGAGTATCTCTGCGATCATCCCCCTGAGGTCCCTTCCAGTTGACTCGATATCAGGGACGAGTGTACCCATAACGCACTTCCCCAGGATCTCGCTCTCCGAGTAGCCGAAGAACCGCTGTGCGAACTCGTTGATGAACCTCACATTCCCTCTTCTGTCCAGCCTCAGGATTATGCTGTTCGCGTTCTCGACGAGCTCCCTGTACCTCTCCTCGCTCCTGCGGAGGTTCTCCTCAGCCTCACTTCTCGCTATCGCACCGCCTATGCTGGCCACCCCAAGCATGAGTATGGATATCTCGTTCCAGCTCCAGGATCGCTCCCGCTCGCAGTCCTCGAACCCCATGAACCCCCAGAGCCTGTCCGCTATTGTGATGGGGAATATCAGAACTGATCGCACGCCGCGGCATTTCAGCAGATCTCGCTCCTGCGGAGGCATCTCGTCCACTATTCCATGAACAGGCCTGTCGTTCAGGAAACGCTCGCTCCAGCGCGGGAGCTCATCATAGCGAATCCTCTCATCCAGGCTCACGTGAACACTGTTCCTCTCCCACCTGAACCTGAGCACAGCCTCATCCCCGGACTCGGTGTTCTGATAGATGTAAACACGATCGACATCCGCTGCGGATCCGAGGAACTCGAGCGCGTTAATCAAACTTTTCTCAAATCCATCCACTGTCAGGAGCTGGTTTGCAGCCATGGCGACGCCGGCGAGGAGCACATCTCTCTTCTGGATGTAATCCTCCATCTCAGGGGGGGAGAGGAAGACGCACAGCGTCCCATCGCCCTCGATCGGGCTGAACCTCCCTCTCATCTGGATGCTCGAGCCGTCGATGGATCTGTACGCCTGGACGCTCTCGGTCTCCTGTCTCATCGCCTGCCTGAGTATCTCATCGATCTCCTCCCTGTCCTGCTCCATTATGTCGTAGAGTGTGAGAGACTGGATCTCCTCCGGAGGGTACCCCAGCAGCTCCTGGAAGGCTGCGTTAGCATCGAGGATCCTTCTGCTCTCAGCCTCCACAAAAAAGACAGCCTCTCTGGATCTTTCGAGCGCGGTCCGGTACCACCGCTCCTCTCTCCTCTCCTCAAAAGAACCTGAGAGGTCGGAGATGACCATCAGCCCACTGGAGCCGTCGGCATCCCTGAGGGGGATAACAGAGAGGGGCATCTCGGAACTGGAGCTGCCTATCCGCGCCCTGATCCTCGAGGGAGAACCGGATACAACTGCGGAGGCCAGGGAGTCGCCGCATGACACCCCCAGAAGCTCATAGATGGATCTGCATCTCGAGATTCTCCCTGACAGCATTTCAGCGGTCCTGCTCAGGTATCTGAGACGGCCTTCATCATCAAATACATATACTGCTGGTTGATCAGCATCCATACCATTCCCTCATGAATTCGACCTGGAGACGGAGATCTCAGGGGATCCAGCGATGCCACTCAGCCGGAGCCAGGATGGCTCTAACCGGAGATGCCTCGGCGCCCTCGATCTTAAGCGGCATGCAGAGGAGCGTGTGCACGCCGGCTGGAACGCCTTCCAGATACAACCCCTCCAGGATCAGCATGTCATTTGATAGCAGAAGCCTGTGCACAGCATCCTCCTCTGGGCTGTCCACTGAGAGCGCATCTGTTCCGATTAGTTTTAATCTGAGATCCACACATGCTCTGGCGGCGCTCTCCGAGATGTGTCCCGCGAGAGATCCTGTTCTGAATATTACGCCCTCTGCGAGGGGGTTCAGGCCCGATAGATTCTCAGGAGAGACAACAGTCCCGGAGTCGATGAGATCCACCATCATGATCAAACTCTCGATCGGTATCTCATGAACAGATCTGCCGCCTCTGATGAAATGTGAGGGTGCGTCGATGTGCGTGCCTGCGTGGGCGCTGAGATGGAGAGCGGAGAGCGTGTACGGATCCCCCCATTCCAGGCTTTTCAGCACCTCTCTTGAGAACCCCAGATCTCCTGGGTATACGGGCAGACTGCTGTTTATCGCATGTGTCACATCGTAAATTAGATGAGAGAGCATCTATCCCATCATCCCCATGCCGCCAGCTCCGCCCATGTTGATGCCAGGTGGAATCACACCGGCCGCAGGAGGCACGAGATGCGCCAGGGAGTGAACATCTGTGTACCTGCTCTGGGCGCCCGTGGCCTGCGCCTCAGATGGTTCCGCGGATGTTGTGTTGCCGGATGTGATTGCAGCAGGCTGTGATGCGCCAACCTCTGACTGCGCCTCCTTGACGGGCGTGTATCCAGAGGTATCTGGATTTATCAGGATCGCCTCGAACTCTCCGCTCTCAGCATTTCCGGTGCTGTCGGATCTGTAGAATGTTCCGCGCATCTCCTCGTCCGAGCATCTCCCGATCAGCCTTATTTCAGCGATACCGCCATCTCTCAAGAACGTGATCGTCAGCTCCAGAGTGCTGTTGTTCATCGAGCCCATAACAGCGCCGTTCCAGGCCTCCTCAGAGGAGCTGGCGGAACCGAAGAGCTGGCCCTCGAACTGATGGAGAAGCATGGTCACGGCATTCTGGCCGAGCGATACTCTCCATATACCCTCGAGGACAGGCTGATCTGTGGTTGCGTTCTGAGCCAGCCCTTCGCCTGTGCAGAAAAACATGAGTACGAGCAGAAGGGCTGCATGATACCAGTGGCATCTGAGCATGGATACCAGGTATGTCTGCTAATATTAATATTTGCCATCGCAGAGCCGGGGTTGCAGGCCGGCTTGGGCAGAGTCTCATCAGTACATCTGCAGGGCAATCACGTCGTCCTCGCGCTCCGGCTATGCGGAATGTATCTTTATATAAAGAGTCTTATATCATTTACGGTCACGGTATAGAAAGGATACTGTGTATCCACGTATATGCGATCTCCCTGGTCATAGATCGCCCAGCCACCACTGTTTATGTTTCCGTTCAGGTTCATGAAGCACAGCAGCCCTGGCAGGACAGGCGCGGGCTTGTCGTTGTCAGGATCCGAATCTCTGACCCTGCTTCCCGCCTGGAGCGTCATATAGCCTGTTATGCGCACATCTCCTGCATCGATCCTGCCGTACTCTGGCCCGACGTCAAGGTAAACAGGGTCCACGATGCTGTATGCTCCGTCGCCATCAACATCGAAGTAGACAAGCTGCGCGCCGGGCATGCCATTGATGCCGAATGGTTTGAGCTTGTACCCGTAATCCTGATCGCCGAGCCTGACCTGGCTTCCGGCAGGATACGATCCGAAAGGCGTCAGCCTCACATCGTTTTCGTTGACCACATCATCTGAGGGATCCACATCGATATAAACAGGGTCCGATATATCGAAGATCCCACGCATGTTTGCATCCGAGTAAGCGAACACAGGCGCGGATGAGAACGCGCTGAGTGCTCTCGACTCATCAGCATCGTATGGCAGGACCTTGGAGCCGTAGCTCTCGTCCGCAGCAGCTGAGCCGATCGCCATGAGCACAGCCATGAGAATGAGAAATCTCGTCTTTATACCCCCTTCACATGAAATATCATCATTACTTGATTTAAATTTTATCGTCATCTCTGATAGAGATGCTTCATCCATCCATTTCATGATGCCTGGAGGAGAGCCGGTTCAGAGATGCGATACGCTTTTAGGCTTGTGAGCACTCTGCGGCCTGAAATGCCTGGATCTTCCAATGGCTGTACATATACGTCTTAAATCATGTTGTGTGTTGGATAACTTTTTCATATTTTCGTCTCTAGATGTCGATTCCGGTCTATTCCCCATCCATTCCTGGAATCTTCTTCTGCTTACCGATTTTCAGGACTTGTCCAACACAGCAAAATCATGCGAAAAGATCTCCGCCCGCCGGGTGCAACCCCTTAGCGTCGTGAATCGAATGGTGAAGTGATCGCGGATCTCTGTGCATCAAACAGGCCTGGATCCCATGGATGTGGGAATTCCGGGTTCACCGCAGCATGCGCAGCGCCTCCTCCAGAGATCTGTTCTCTACAGTTATGGCGTATATCGCGTTGCACATCCTGATCGCATCCTCCAGCCTCTTCTGGTGTATGTTCCTGCCGGTGGCGTTTCCGGATGCGCCTGAGATGTGGATCTGCTCATGGAGTCTCCGGAGGAACGTCTCAGGATCATCACTTGATCCGCCGGCGCATACCACCTTTGTTCTGCCGGCGGCCAGCACAGCCTCCCTGAATGCCAGAGCTGGATTCTCAGCCCTGGGATAGTTCACCTTAACAAAATCGCTTCCCAGAGCGGCTGCAACCCCGCACGCTCCAGCGATCAGATGCGGGTCGTGCTCGTCCTTCACAGCCTTGCCCCTGGGGTACATCCAGAGAACAACAACAAGCCCGTGCCTGTGGGCCTTGTGTACCACCTGGGCTGCCTCTCTAAGCATCACAACCTCGTGCTCGCTCCCCGGGTACACCGTGTAGCCGACGCCCAGTATCCTGAGTCCACTCTCCCTCCTGAACTCCATGACCTGCTGGACATCGATCCACGCCCTGCTCAGGGGATCTGCCTGTGATGTCTTTACAAGATTCGTCTTGGAGTTCAGCTTGACCAGATAAGGAACATCTGGATAATCCATGCCGTATCTGGCGATCAGGCCGAGCTGCGTCGCAAAAACGCCGATCCTGCCCCGGCTCGCTATCCTGAAGAGATGCTCCGGATCCGCATCGTCCTCTGCAATCCCCGGACCGTAGAAGTCATCGTTCAGATGCTCGACCTTCTGATCGCCCGCAAACAGCATCAGCCTTCCTGAGCCCTTTGTGATCTCCGTGTAGTTCCTGATGTACTCATCCCGGGCATTTCTCGGAACATCAAGCGGCACATTCAGATCCATTCACATAACCCCAGTTGACTTGCAACAATCTGTTTCAACCTCCTCCCCCTTAATCTTTTGCTGCACTGAAGTAGGATGTGTCTGAATAAGAGCTGACTTCAGAAATCTGTGGCTTGCTGCTTTTGATGGAGAAGGTGCTCGATACCTATCCGGACAGGTTCCTGGAGCAGGGCGTATCCGGTTAAGTGTCTCCAGCATGCAAAAGCTGTAAGGCCCAAATTTCTGGCACAATCTCCTGCTCGGACAGGTCCCTCCCAGATGATGACGTTTGCGATCATAAGGGTTAATAACACCGACCACAGACTGCGAGCTTATGGCGAACTGGCATGCGCTGCCGCCTGAAGAGGCTCTGAAGTTCCTGAACTCCAAACCTGAGGGACTCTCGGACGGCGAGGCAGCAACCCGTCTTGAGAGGTTCGGGCCGAACGATCTCGCCCGGATATCCGGGCCAGGCCCGGTCAGGATCCTCCTGCGACAGTTCGAGAACTACATGGTTCTTGTATTACTGGCTGCAGCAGCGATATCCTGGCTCTCAGGGGAGAGATCTAATGCGGTCGTCGTTCTCGGAATTATCCTGTTCATAGCCATCCTGGGATTCGTACAGGAGTACAGAGCCGAGAGGGCGATGGAGGCGCTCAGAAAGATGGTCGCCCCTGAGGCAAGGGTCTTCAGGAGCGGCAGGCTGATCACGGTCCCGGCGAGAAACCTCGTGCCCGGGGATGTTATCTACATCGAGGCTGGCGATGTAGTCCCAGCGGATGCGAGGATACTAGATGCAGCTGCCCTGGAGACCGTGGAGTCATCGCTGACCGGGGAGTCCAATCCGGTGAGAAAGAGCCCTGAACCTGTGGAGGAGAACGCGCCTCTGGCGGAACGGAGCAGCATGCTCTTCATGGGCACCATGGTCACCTACGGCAACGGAAGGGCTGTTGTGACGTCCACCGGCTCCAGCACGGAGCTCGGAAGGATCTCGGGGATGATCCAGGAGACCCCTGCAGAGCCTCCGCTCAAGATCCGTCTGCAGCAACTCTCAAAAAGCCTCGCGGTTCTGGTCTTCATCGCAGCCCTGGTGGTCTTCTCGGTCCAGGTCTACAGGGGCTATCCTGTTCTTGACACGCTTCTCATCGCAGCTGCTCTCGCGGTCGCCGGCATACCTGAGGCCCTCCCGTTCGTTGTGACGCTCGCTCTGGCATATGGAACGCAGAGCATGGCCAGAAGGAATGCGATAGTGAGGAGGCTCCCCGCGGTCGAAACCCTCGGGTCCACGACAGTGATATGCACAGACAAGACCGGCACCCTGACCAGGGGAGAGATGAGTGTGAGAGAGGTCTGGTGCGGGCGCAGGGTCGAGGTGACTGGCTCAGGATATGTGCCAGAGGGTGTGTTCAAGATTGATGGCTCTGAGATCGATCCTGGATCTGTTGATGCTTTGAAGGAGACGATAATCACAGGCGCTCTCTGCAACAACTCTGAGATTATATTTGAGGACGGATGGCGGATCGCTGGCGATCCGACGGAAGGGGCCCTCATAGTGCTCGCCAGGAAGGCAGGTCTGGATATACGCGAGAGGTGCAGGGAGGTCACCGAGTACCCATTCGCATCCGACACCAGAAGAATGACCACGGTGCATGAATGCGACAGCGGTCTCAGAGTCTCGATGAAGGGCGCGGTCGAGGTTGTCCTGGAGAGATGCGCATACACGATGGACTCCAGCGGTCTTAAACCTCTTACAGACGTGGACAGGAGGAGGATTCTGGAGATCGCGGACGAGATGGCGGGCAGGGCTCTGCGGGTTCTGGCAGCCGCGTTCAAACAGATCGAATCCGGAGATCTGGGCAGGGATGTCCTGGAGCGGGATATGATCTTCACAGGACTCTTCGGAATGATGGATCCGCCGCGTGAGGAGGTCTTCGGAGCGATAGATGTGTGCAAGAAAGCAGGCATAAGACCGGTGATGATCACGGGAGATCACAAGCGCACCGCTGAGGCGATCGCAAGGGAGCTGCACATGCTCAACGGGGAAGTTCTTGATGGCTCTGAGCTCGACAGCATGAGCGATCAGGAGCTCAGCGATCGGATAGAGAGAATCTCTGTGTTCTCAAGGGCAACGGCGGAGCACAAGATGAGGATAATAAAGGCGCTGAAGGAGCACGGCCATATTGTTGCAATGACCGGTGATGGTGTGAATGATGCTCCTGCTTTGAGGTCTGCGGATATCGGGATCGCGATGGGCCGGGCCGGAACCGACGTGAGCAAGGAGGCCTCGGACGTGGTTCTGGCGGATGACAACTTCGCCACAATAGTTGCAGCTGTCGAGGAGGGGCGGAGGATCTATGAGAACATAAGGAAGGCGTCATCATACATGTTGGCGGTGACGTTCGCAGAGGTGGCTGTAATTCTGATTGCAGTGCTTTTCGGCCTTCCTGCTCCGCTCCTAGCGCTCCAGATACTCTGGATCAATGTGGTGGCAGAGGACTTTCCGGCGATAGGCCTTGCTGTGGAACCCGCCAGGTCCGGGCTGATGAACGAGCGCCCGAGAAACCCGAAGGAGCCGATCCTGTCGAGGGATGTTCTCAGATACACCCTCGGCACGTCGGCTGCGATGCTCATCGGAACGCTGGGGCTGTTTCTCATCA
The DNA here is from genome assembly GCA_029553285.1 of Methanobacteriota archaeon. GTDB lineage: Archaea > Halobacteriota > Methanosarcinia > Methanotrichales > Methanotrichaceae > Methanothrix_B. The sequence goes on along the minus strand of JAKPCO010000080.1, from coordinate 113,906 downwards.
GCATCGATGATGGTCTCGGCTACGCGAGAACTGTGGCATTCGCATCTCTCGGCATATGCGCTATATACAATGCGTACAGCAGCAGATCTTTCCATCATTCTCTGCTGCAGATGAACCCGCTGGGGAACAGAAAGCTGCTCGCCGGGATCGTGGCCTCGCTCGCATCCGTCTTGATGGTCATCTACATTCCGGTGTTTCAGAGGGCATTCGAGACGCTGCCGCTGACTCTGGACTCCTGGCTGCAGGTCTGGCTGGTCTCGACGATAGTGATTGTCATAGCAGAGGTGCTGAAGAGGTCGATGATGTGGCATCATGCTGCACGCTGATTCCTGAAAGTCTGTCCGGCTATTCCGATCTACAGCTTTGAGGCATAAATGCGCATGCTCTTACATATTCCTTGAAGGGCATGCAGGCCGGTTGCTGAATGCATTCACTCGCTCGCCAGGTAAGTCGAAACGAGCGCATAGCAGGACCGGTGCCCCTGCGGACAAGTTATCAGATGGATAAGGGCGGATGCGCGATTAGAGAAAGCCCTGGCATTCCAGCTCCCAGTACTCAGCTTTGATCTCGTTCTGCGCTACATCCAGCTCGACTGACATTCCAGCTCACCAGTACAGTTCAGCTCTGCTGATGCAGTCCCTTCTGAGGGGGTCAAGCGATCCCCTCACAGGTAGCGCGCGCAGGATCTCTTTTATGTACCAGGCCTTGGCACGCATCAGCCCTGATGCATCCAGAGCGTCCAGCTCTGATAGCAGAGCATCTGTTGTTCTCCGGGCCATGCTGATCGAGCTCTTAAGGTTATCATCTTCCATATCGTCCAGGTCTGAGAACTTTATGGCAGTCCCCAGATCGATGATTGCATCTGTGAGCTGAACGAATCTTGAATTATCGTTGCTGCATATGCCTCCGTGCGTCTCTGCGTATCCGCACTCCGAGCATCTCTCATCCGCGTACTCGATGCAGAACGGGCACATCTCCGGCCTGAGGGGGAGATAGGCCAGCTCCAGGAGCGCAAGCGCCCTGGCGAGCCTGTGGCTCCCCCCAGATCTCAAAAGGCTCTGCTCGACCGCTCCCAGCACCCTCAGAAACTCCAGGGCTCTCGACCTGATCGCGCCCCTCGCCCTGAGCACAGATTCATCCGATATCCTGGCTGCTGCCATCTCACAGGACGATCTCGTTTCTGGTTCTGGTGCAGTACGCTCTGAACCTGTCAGACGGCTTGTCCTGGAGGTATACATAGTCGTACTTCATCTCGGATTTGTGCTCCTCGTACTCCTCACGTGCATCCTCAATGCAGCTCCTGCATGCGAAGAGCGGCACAGAGACGCAGAACGCTGTGTTCAGCCGGCCATATCCCCTGGCGGCCTGTGTGGAGACTGTGAGATATCCGGGGCATTCTGTGCACATCCTCAGCGTCTCCTCCTGCCCCTCTGTTATCATGTCTGTATCGTAGAATATCCTCTTTCGCCGGGAGTAAAACCTGCCGTGCTCCTGCCTCGCCTTTGCCACAAGGTCATCCCTGCTATCCCAGATGGTGAGAAGGTGGTTCACGGTGGACTCTATCGATCTCCTCATCTCAGACGTCAGGACAAACCTCCCAGGAACGTAGTCCGGCTCTCTCACATTTGAGTAATCGAGCCCGGCCATCGCCTGGATGATTCCTGTGTTGACGTAGGGCAGCGCGCTCTCTATGGCGTAGCCCCCCTCGAGGACTGCCATATCTGGAGCGAGCATCTCGTTCAGCCTGGCGTAGCCCTGGGCTGTGAACCTCATGTTGGCGAGAGGATCTGTGTAGTGGTTGTCCTGGCCTGCTGAGTTGAAGACGAGCTGCGGATCGAACTCCTCCAGGACTGGGAGGACAAGGTTCTCCAGGACGTACAGTATTCCCTCATCCGTCGTCCCGGGTGGCAGCGGAACGTTCAGCGTTCGTCCCAAAGCGAGCGGCCCGCCCATCTCGCTGGTGAATCCCGAGCCGGGGTAGAGAGTCCGGCCGTCCTGGTGGAAGCTTATGAAGAGCACATCGGGATCGTGCCAGAATATGTCCTGAGTCCCGTCTCCGTGATGCACATCTGTGTCGACTATGGCGATGCGCCTCACGCCGTACTTCCTGCGTATGTACTCGACCATTATGGCCTCGTTGTTGATGTTGCAGAACCCCCGGTTCCCATGGACCACTCTCATCGAGTGGTGGCCAGGAGGGCGCACAAGAGCGAAGCCATTTCTTATCTCCCCCCTCATCAGAGCATCCGCCAGGACGAGGGTGCTGCCTGCTGCTATCAGATGCGCCTCCGTCACCTGTGACTGTACATCTGGAACGCAGAAGTGGACCCTGGCGACATCCTTCAGCTCAGCCAGACGCGGCCTGTACTCGACGATCTCCGGGAAGTCCATCAACCCCTCCTCAAATATCTGGTCTCTGGTGTAGAGCAGCCGCTCCTCGCGTTCTGGATGCGTGGGGGATATGGCCCAGTCGAATGCCGGGAAGAATATCAGGCCTGTCTTTCTCACAGAGGAGGTCCTGGCAGGCCTCACTGGAGGCTCGGTTCTCCTCCCGGGCGCATCGATTTTTGAGACCTCCTGTTTCGAATGAACATCAGCTGCCATGCTCTCCCCTCCAGGATGAGATGATTCCTGCCGGGATCTCCATCCTGACGTCGATAAGCTTTCCAACAGTCGACCAACCCCGGACCATATTGAAGACCTCACTGTCCACCACCTCCGCCTCGTCAGCATAATCCTGGATCCCGAAGCGCTCTGCCCGCTCTCTAAGAAGCTGTCTTGCCATCTCCTGAGCCCCCTCGAGGCTGAGGTTTCTGCCCTTCGCCTCGCCCAGCGTGCCATCCTCCTCAACTGTGTACATGCCCCTCTCGGTATCTATCCTCAGGCTCAGCGTCATCGTGGGCCTGGCGACCGCAGCGCCTATCGCGTTGGCCACAGGTGCGTGCTCAGGGATGATGGCCACCGCGTTGAGCCTCTTTGCAACCAGCGGCACCAGCGGCGGTGAAGCCCCTCCGACTCCGACAACATTCTGCGGTCTGGCCTTCGTCCTCTGGAGCAACTCCCAGATCCTGTACGCAGGCTCCTGCTCCCACTCCAGAAACATCATGTTCACGGTATCAACTATCCTATCGACAACAGTATCAACTATCATTCTGGCCGCGTCCTCTGTGCTGCATCCAAGTTTGCTGGCGATTATGCCAGTGCCCTTCCGGGCAAGGGTCATGTCCCCAAGGTTCGTGAGGCCGAGAACCATGAGGGCATCGGTAGGTGTCGGCTCCGGCCCGCCCAGTGCGAATGCAGGCCCTGCCCTGTCCGGCCCCACAGTGATCTTTCCATCTGAGACCCTGACGACGCTGTCTCCGCCGACACCTATGGAGCGCACAGCAAAAGCCCTCACGTGTGTCAGCATATCCTCTATCTTCGCGCCCTTCGATGAGAGGAGCGGCTTTCCGGAGAGTATCAGCGCAAGATCTGTTGTTGTACCGCCTATATCGACGACGACTGATGTCTGCCCCACCGGGGTCAGTGCCATTACCCCCATCACGCTCGCAGCCGGCCCTGAGAATATCGTCTCAACAGGCCTGTCCAGTGATTTGTCCAGGGGGAGCGTTCCGCCATCTGCCTTCAGAATGTATATCGGAGCCTTTATTCCACGCTCACGCATTGCGCGCTCCGCCTGCTCCGCGAATCTTCTGTAGTGATCGCGGGTCGCGAGGGTCAGCATGGTGGTGGCAGCTCTTCGCGGGAAGTTCAGCCGGCCGGAGACCCTGTGCCCCATCTCGACCTCGATCGCGGGGGCGGCCTTCGAGAACACCTCCCTCACGTGCATCTCGTGCTCGTGGTTCCTCTGGCAGAACTTTCCCACGACTGCGACCTTTCTGTACCCTTGGTCGGCAAGGCTCTGCGCAGTCGCTCTTATCTGATCGTCCCTGAGCGGCGCGATCTCTCTTCCCCTGTAATCCACCGCGCCCTCAAGGATCACAGGCTCTGTCCTGAACCTGTAGTCCTTCGGGTTGACCCCAGGCCCGGGTATCAGAACCAGGCCGACCCTGTCCGCCTTTCCCTCTGCAATGAGGTTTGTGATCAGCGTGGTGCTGAGCACCACCCTCTCGATCCTCTCAACGTCAACACCCTCGATGAGCCTGTCCATTGTCCTGAGCAGGCTGCCGAGGATCTCATGATGGTCAGTCGGGCCGATGGCGGTCTTCACAACTTTATTGCCGTCCACCAGCGCCGCGTTGGTTGTTGTTCCACCGACGTCTATTCCTGCAAACATCGTATCGCCTTTTTCCACGGCCCGCTAACGCGTTTGATCTATATCGGCCTTTTGGTGCACTGCGTCACCCCGAACATGCGGGGAGCGAATGTCAGCGAGGATCGGCGTGCGCGAAGCTGTCTGACGCACACCGCCCATGCTTGAACCTTTTTGAGCTGCATGCCCATAGAGCGACTTTCTGTGGTGGAGAGGCAGCTGGACTCCCCGCGGCTCAACAGCCTGTGCGCTCGACCAGCAACTATATTGAGCTTCATGAATGACGATCTATTGATGTCGGATACTCTCATCACATTTCGAAATTTCGAGCTCCCGCGGGTTGAGGTTGTGGAGAGGAAGTGCACAGGGCATCCGGACACACTTGCAGACGGGATCTCAGAGTCCATATCGAGGGAGCTCTGCAGGATCTACATGGAGGAGTTCGGCGAGATCATGCATCACAACGTGGACAAGGTGTTGATCATAGGAGGGAGGGCAGAGCCGCGGTTCGGGGGTGGCCGGATACTTGAGCCGCCTGCCATCGTGGTCGGCGGCCGGGCCACGTCTGTGAGATCCTCCATGAGTGAGGTCATAAGAGATGCGGCGACCAGATATCTGAGAGAGACTGTAAGACACCTGGACGAGTTCGTGGTGGAGCCCAGGACTCGGGAGGGCTCTCCTGAGCTGAGAAGCCTTATAGGAAAGGGCGCCAACGATACCTCCATCGGATCCGGCTTCGCGCCTCTGCGACCGCTCGAGTCGCTGGTGCTCGAGATCGATCGCATGATCGAGGGGATGAAGGGGGTCGGTGAGGACAGAAAGATCATGGCAGTCAGGTTTGATGATAGGGTCAAGGTGGTCGTGGCCGCAGCTGCCATCTCAAGGTACATCTTCTCCATGGATGATTACGTGGAGATGAAATTCCGCATAAAGGAGACGATCCAGAGCGTTTACGATGTGGATGTCGATGTCAACGCCGCAGATCATGAATCCAACATCTTCCTCACAGTGACAGGAACGTCTGCCGAGATGGGGGATGATGGCGCCACAGGGAGGGGAAATCGCGCGAACGGGCTGATCACTCCACTGAGACCCATGACCATGGAGGCGGTCGCGGGCAAGAACCCTGTGAACCACGTCGGCAAGATATACAATGTGATAGCCCAGCGTGCAGCCGAGGAGATCTCGAAACTTGATGGTGTCCAGGAGGCGTATGTCACGCTGGTGAGCAGGATCGGCTCCCCACTCGATCAGCCGCTAATGAAGGCACTGAGCATCGCCGGCTCGGAGGGGGCAGGATACGAGGCCGAGTCCATACTGGATGACTTGCTGGGAAGAGCTGACAGGCTCGTCGACGATTTCGTATCCGGCAGGATCAGGATATTCTGATCGTGTAACGCCCCACCACCGGGGCCCCTTTAAATTGGTCATCTTGGAGCAGAGGGGCAGCGGAAACTCCGGTCTTCAGGCTGAAGCTGATAATGGCGCAAATAACAAATCTGAACCGGCACCACATCTCAGTAGGTCTACAGGATCTAACTGCTGGAACAAGAGCTGGAGGTGAGCTCCCTGGCCACCTCCGCAGCCCTTCTCAGAGCCCTTATGGCGTCCTCTCTCTTCAGATCCGCCCGTCTGGTATCAAGAAATCTCCTGAACCGTAGAAGCGTCTCCTCCGGAACCCTGCCGGCTGCATCATTCATCAGATTCTCGTAGCTCCTGGACGGGAAGTACCTGGCTCTGGCAATATCCAGCAGATCAGCAGCGCTATTCTCATCTATAAATCCCTCATCCACAGCCAGCCTGAGGTTGTGGCGTATGTTGACCAGAGGCTCTGAAAGGGGTGCCAGCGTGACGGGATCGAAGACCAGGGCGACCTCATCATCCGCAACGATCTCCCCGCTCCTGTATGCCCTGTATATCTCGCCGACGCCCTCCATGCCGTAGACATCCATCTCAGCTGCCCGCAGAGCTCCCATGCTGGAGGCGCCGATCACCTTAACGCCCATCTGCAGCGCCTCGAGGATCTCCTTGTGCGCCACAGAGGAGTCCTGGAAGAAGACGCCATCTATCAGGCATATTATGTCCGCACCATCTCTTGCAGCCGCGAGAACGTCTCCGCGCCTGGCCGGCGGCCTGTAATCCGCATCGAGAATTGAGCGCGCCTCATCATGAGGCATGCTTGGCCCCAGAAAGACGACGATCCTTGGCATCCCTGCACCGCTTGCCAACCCTCTCCGGATCCACAGCCGATATCTCGAGCCCGGGCACTATCACCCTGACCACTGGCACCATTATCTCAGGAGCCGTGAGATCCACAACTATCGCCCTCTCAAATCCGGCTGCCTGAAGCCTGTCGAGCATGTATCTTATGTCATCAAGAAAATCATCGGTGTCGTAAGAGTTCAAGGAGCTGAAATCCTCCTCGCGCTCGTGCTCGAACCAGTGCCTGTTCAGGCGCTTCAGCCTATCATAACCCATCATCCGCCTGAAGTCTGCGCTCACCGTATCCTCCCGGGCGCCATGTATCTGTGTGAGACGGCTCTGCGCGACCTCTGTGAGCGCTCTCAGAAGCGCCACCTCAGGATCGGTATGCGTGCCCATTCCAGCTGTCAAAAGCGCGGGATCTCTCAGCTTCACATCATCTGAGATCGCTGCGAATGTCATCACATCCACATCGCTCGTTATGTCCCTAACGTAAACCTGGACCTCTGCACGCTGGAACATCTCAAGAAGCTCCCCTGCGAGGCCGTCGCCGTTGTATCGGAGCAGCGGCCCCATGCTCCTGGCGTGCTCCGCTATCGACCACGCATCCCTCTCGATGACCTCTGCGAGCCCATGGAAGATCGCCTCCTCAAGCTGGTTCCCAGATGCGAGGCCTGTGGTGTTTGTCCTGAACAAACGCGTGTATCTCGAGGGCAGTGGATGGAATACAGCATTCGCCGGAACCAGAATCTCCTCATCTCCCATTAGATCGTACCCCATCACCCAGGGGATCTCAGCATCTGGATCGACGCCTCCTGGAAGTATGAGCTCCGCCGGATTCAGCGCGTTATCCCTGAGCTCTGAGAACCTGGCAATCCTGAGATCCGAACTGCGAAGCTCTGCAGAGTACCTCTCGATGCCCTCCATTATGGCAGAGACCTTCGCCTCGACTGGCGTTGCGCCCTTCCCATTGTAAACGGATATCGCGCCCTTCTCTGCTGTCGGTCTTATCGAGGTGAATACAGGTATGCCTATCCGGTCGAGGTTTGTGATATCTGCAACCCTTGTTATCCCGGCTGCAGGCATCTTTTTTTCTACAATCTCGAGCGTCTCCTCTGGAGGCAGAGCACGGTGTGTGTCCTTCTTGTATCTCTTCAGGCAGGATCTCAGTCGCAACTCACCATCTCCTGGCCGATGAAGGCTTCAGGATCCTCTCCGCGTCCCCCTTTAGAAGCATGTTGGTCAGGGCGCTCAGAGAGCAGAGTGTGCCGCGCCCCTCGATCTCCTCTCCCGCGAGCCTTGCAACTATGTAGCCCTCAGCCGAGACCTCGACCTCCGCGCCGATCTCTGTGAGCCGTTGCAGAATGATGTTTCCCGTGGCGCCCATGGACTTGTCCATCCAGCAGTGCTTGAACGGGCAGAGGTTGCAGTAGAGCTTGAACTGCTCTGCGCTCGCCTGCGGCACGAGCCCTGCGACGATCTCGGCCTTCACGGTGGCGTATGCCATGCAGCATCCGAGAACTCTGCTGGCCAGAACCTCGTCCCCCTTGGCCAGGGTGACACGGACATGGCCATGCTCTATCTCGTACCTGTTCTCGAGACCGAGATCGAGCTTCTTCTTCCCTGTATTCGGCTTCCCCTCAAGCGTTTTTTTAATTGGATCTGCGATCTCCGGAGTGATCGCGGCGGCGATTGTGACCGCGCATGTCGGGCAGTAGGATGGGGGAGATGATGCGATCACATCTCCCTTTGAGTCAAAGAAGGTTGCCACGACGCCCAGCCCCTCGCGCCTGATCACCGTCCTGCCGCCCATCTCCTTCACCATGTTCAGCGCCAGGACTGCTGGGGTCACGACCCTGCCGTAGCCGAAGAGCGCTGCAACCTTCTCGACGACATCCTGGGTGCTGGTTCCATCTCTTCTGAGACGATCCTCAATGTCAGCGGGGACTATGCCCGCATCCAGCTCTGCTGCTAGGACCGCAGGAGACCAGACGATGCCGAAACCCTCCCCGATCACCTCACCCCTGTCATCTGTTATCCTGGCGAGTATCCCTGAAGGACGCTCGTATGCGAGGATGGATCCCCCTGTGGCGCACACCTCCTCAGCTATGGCGTGGCAGGTGCCGCAGGCCCCCTCTCTGGGGTTGATCCTCCTCGCAACACGCTCCGCAAGCTCGTCCCTGTACATACAGATTAAGATGGGCAGAATCCTCCTATTAACTTTATGGGAGTGTTTGAGGGTTGTCTGATAAGCGTGCTCAGGCATTTCGCACGTCCCGAATCATTACGGAAACTGCATTTGGTGCGGGCCGCATGGGTGACCTTCTGCCACGATGTGTCATGAGCGCTTTTATGCAAATACCAGGCTGCTGCAGCGCGTATCTGTTTTGAACTCAGAGCAGATCTGTATACTGCCATCTCAGCATCGGTACTGAAAAAGTCCAAGTACTATTAGCTCAATGGCATCAGTGTGTATGTAGTTGCAGATGCCTCTGTGTTCATACTTGGAAAGCCGCTGAAGGGAGAGGTGATCACGGTTCCTGCGGTGGAGCAGGAGCTCAAGGACATCCGATCGAGGATCAAGCTGCAGATCTCAGATGTGAGGATCGAACCACCCACAAAGGAGACCCTGAAAAGGGCGACAGATGCAGCAAGGGAAACGGGTGATCTCTCCAGACTTTCAAAGACAGATCTGGAGGTCCTTGCGAAGGCCATCGAGTATGATGCAGCGCTTGCCACAGACGACTATGCTCTCCAGAACGTCGCTGCACATCTGGGGCTCAGGGTCGAGCCGGTAGTCCAGCGTGGGATAAGGCGATTCATAAAGCGCACACAGAGATGCCCTGGATGCGGCAGAGCCTTTGAGGGAGATCTCTGTCCTGTATGCGGAACACCTCCGAAAATAAGAAAGAAGGGATGATCATGAAGAGTATAGAGGATCTCATAAAGAAAGCCACAGAGCTCAAGTCTGAGGGTCTTTCAGAGGGCCAGATATCCGAGGAGCTGAACGTCTCCAGGGAGACCGTCACCTGGCTTCTCACGCATGCCGAGCGCGCCACACTCCCCGGGCCGAAGGACATCTCGGTGGACTGGTCGATGATAGGAAGGAGCGCCTACAGGCTGAGCCACATAGCCCAGGCGCTCTCAGAGATGATATTCGATCTCCTCGACGAAAAGGAGCTTGACATCGACATGGTCGTGGGCGTGGCGCTGAGCGGTGTGCCCCTCGCGAGCATGGTCGCGAACCACATGGGCGTGGGGCTCGCGGTCTACATGCCCACAAAGCAGATGGCATCGCAGGATGTCAAGCCCCATGGGAACCTGAGCACGAACTTCGCCGACGTCAATGGCAGGGAGTGCGTCATCGTGGATGATGTGATAACATCAGGCAGGACCCTGGAGGAGGCGGTCGCATACCTGGATGATCACGGCGCCAAGACGAATGTCATAGCAGTTCTCATCGACAAGAGGGGCGTGGACAGCATTGCAGGCGTGCCGGTCTGCTCCCTGCTCAAGGTCATCAGGGTCAACTAACGATCAGGGAGATAAAAATATTTTTTTTTTCTCTTGTGCCGCCTGCGAGAGAGCGAGGCGTTTTCTGCACCCTCAAGAAATGTATGGAGGAGATCTGGATTTTCAGAGTTCTGTCCCAGAGCTGCACGTTCCATGTATGCGAGGCTGACCGTGCGGCAGAAGGGCAGTGAGATTCGCAGGGGATTCAGATGCTGGGGAGATGACTCGCATGTGACCTGGCCGCCCTGGGTCTCACGAACTCTTACGCTCTTATCCATTTGATGGCTTGTCTGAAGGAGCAGGGGTCGTGCTGTGCGTTGGTTTTGACTTACCTTCGAATGCGCCGAAGAGTTCCGGCGAAGTCGAAACTGTCGAAACCCTTCGACGCAGTCGAAGGCGTGGCAACGAATTCTTCCAGCGAGCACATTGCATGCTCTACAAGTTGCTCCGCACAAGAGCGAACTCTTATAACTCCCTCATGCCATTTGCCGTACGTGCGCTCAGTCAGTCTCATCATACCCACCCTGAACGAGGCGGAGACGATCGGCGAATGCATAATGAGATCGCGCGCTGTTCTTGAAAGAAGCGCCTCTGAGTGGGAGATAATCGTTGTCGACAGCTCGGATGATGAAACCCCCAGGATAGCGGAGAGCCACGGGGCAAGGGTGGTTCGATCCGATGCCCTTGGATACGGAAGGGCGTACCTCAAGGGCTTCGAGGTGGCATCCGGAGATTACATCGTGCTCATGGATGGAGATCTGACATACGCCCCTGAGGATATACCCAGGCTCCTGGAGCTCCTCGACGACGGCGCGGACCTGGCGATGGGGAGCAGGCTTCGCGGCAGAATACATCCAGGGGCGATGCCGGCACTTCACAGATACATTGGGAATCCGCTTCTCACCTGGATACTCAACCACCTTTACTCGATCAGGGTCTCGGATGCGCACTGCGGTCTCAGGGCGATGAGGAGGGAGGCCCTGAAGAAGATGCGGCTGAGAACCGCTGGCATGGAGTTCGCCTCGGAGATGCTGGTCGAGGCATCCCGGCGGGGTCTGAGGATCGCGGAGGCGCCGATCGATTACTACCCGAGGCGAAGGGGCGGATCGAAGCTCCGCTCGTTCTCCGATGGCTGGCGCCACCTGAGATTCATGATGCTCTACCAGCCGATCCCGTTTCTCATGGCGCCCGGCGCTCTAGTCATGGCTCTGGGAATTATGCTCACCGCCGGGGTTCTCCTTGTATCCCGCTCCTCTGAGCTCAGGATGCACTCTCTCATCCTAGGGATCATGATGCTCTTCATCGGCTACCAGACGTTTCTTGCGGGCGTTCACTTCAGCATATTCGGCGCCATGCACGGGATCGCGAACACCTGGCTGGCGGAGAGGCTGCTGAGCTATCATTCCCTGGAGAAGGAGATTCTTCTGGGAATGGCTTTCATAATCGCAGGCATTGCCATTGGTGGCAAGGTGCTCATGAGCTGGATCAGCGCCGGCTTCGGATCGCTTGCGGAGGTTCAGAGCGCGATGATCGCGATGATCCTCTCAATGATCGGGATCCAGACGATATTCTCAGGCATGCTCATAAGCCTCTTCCTGCTCATGGACGGCAGGGAGTGATAGAGCGTGCATTTGAGGGCAGATCACGATGAGAATAGCGTATGTTTATGACGCAGTTTACCCCTGGATCAAGGGAGGGGTTGAGCGAAGGGTTTACGAGCTCTCTCAGAGGCTCGCCCGGAGGGGGCACGAGGTCCACTGCTACGGATCCAGATGGTGGAGGGGTGAGAGAGAGATCAGGCTGGGCGGTGTGTGGCATCACGGAGTCTGCCCTCCTCATCCTTTATACATCAAAGATAAAAGGTCGGTGAAACAGGCCCTTCTCTTCTCTCTTGGCCTTCTGAGATACCTTGAAGGTGGATACGATGTGATCGACTGCCAGGAGTTCCCGTATCTCTCATGCTTCTCAGCGAGAGTTCGCTCAGGAGGTGCATCATTCTTCATAACGTGGCACGAGATCTGGGGTGATTACTGGATCGAGTACATGGGGAGGTCGGGTTATCTTGGAATGGCCGTTGAGAGGGCTGCTGCGATGCTGACCGGCAACAACATAGCGGTCTCCGAGATGACAGGGAGAGAGCTGATGAATTTCGGGGTCAGAAGCACTGTGGTTCCGAACGGAATCGATTTCAGGCACATACAGTCGATCAGGCCCGCGGATTCGGAGCACGATCTTGTGTTCGCAGGAAGGCTGGTCTCCCACAAGAATCTTCACATGCTGCTGGAGGCCATCGCTCTACTTTCAGATGTGAACCTCCTGATAATCGGTGAGGGGCCAGAGGCGCCGCGGCTTCATGCCCTCGCCAGATCGCTTGGTTTGAATGACAGGGTGAGGTTCAGCGGCTTTCTCAAATACGAGGACACGATCGCTCTGATCAAGTCATCCAGGGCTTTTGTCCTCCCCTCGACCAGGGAGGGGTTCGGGATGGTCGCGCTGGAGGCGATGGCATGCGGGGTTCCTGTTATCACGGTCCGCCATAGGATGAACGCTGCATGCGACCTTCTAACCCCTGAGACAGGAGTGATCGCGGAGCCCTCTCCGTATTCGCTTGCGGATGCGATCCGGGTTGCGCTCGATCTCTCCAAAGCAGCAGGCTCGAGGTGCAGGGAGATCGCCAGGCGATACGACTGGGATGTGATATGCGGAGAGATCGAGAGGGTGTATGCTGAGCGTGTCTGAGCCATACCGCATGGCTTCCTGGAATGATTCAGGAGAATGCCGCAACAGGCATTCATGCTCATTGAGGTCACCAGGAGAGTGACTCGATGATAATCATCAGGGCATCAGGCGAGAAATGTATCTGCGATTTCACATTCGATTTCTACTGGCAGCACAGGGGCTCGCGTTTCGATCCGGATGCTAATATCGATGGATGGAGCTACAGATCTCTGGTGGATGCGCTCAGGCGCGGCGAGAGCGTGAGGATTATTGGGGATGCAGGGAGCAGGCTCTGCTCCAGCATGGGCGTGGATCTGATGAGGCTGGGCGGGAGCGGTGGCGCTTTGGATGTGGGAGATGTGATCGTGGATGGGGATGTGGGCCCGAGAATGGGCATCTCGATGATCAGAGGCGCGATCTACGTCAGCGGCAGGGTCGAGGAGCCGCTTGGCAATGTCATTGAGTTGGAGAGCGATCTCTCCGGGTACAGAAAGTTTGTATCCATAACAGAACTTCTGGAGAAGGGATATTCCCCGATGCATCCGAATGAGTTTTCTGATGGCGTTCTGAGGATATCAGATGGTATAACAAGAGAGACGATAGGGGCGAGGAACGTATCTCCCGGGAGGATCGAGCTCTTCGGGAATGCGGGAATGAGCGCCGGGATTCTCATGCGCTCTGGAGTTCTCGAGATCCATGGCAGCTCGGGCAGAAACACAGGGGTTCTGCTGAGTGGGGGGACTCTGGTGGTGCATGGCGACACAGAGGATTTCACGGCGACGGAGATGAGATCAGGGGAGATCTTCGTGAAGGGGAATGCAGGAGGTTTTGCATGCTCCAGGATGCGTGGGGGGCGCGTGTTTGCGAGGGAGTGCAGGCCGGTGCCTCCAGCCAGGCCATCCACCCCAACTTCAGAGGATATCCGGCGGATATCAAAGATCTTCGGCATCAGCAGCATTCACGCGATGATGTACCGGAAGATCACCACCGTGTAGAATGTTCTCCTGACTGGGATACAGCCATCAGGGCAGCTCCCAGATTTTCCGGAACGAGTCGCGCCTGAGTTGCTCCACATGCTCACAGCATCCCGTGTTCAGAGGTGTTGGGGAGCAGCTAATTTTATAATCCACCTCTCTCATAGGGTGATACCATGAGCGAGATGCGTGAGCTTGTCATAAACGAGGAGGATATCCGCGACTTTCTTCTGGAGCGGCTCAGGCTTGAGGGAAAGAGCGCAGAAGCACTTGATAAGCTGAGCCTGCCGTTCCTGTTCGCGTCGGGCAGCGAGCTCCTGCGCACATACATCCTGAACGCATCAGGTTTTGCATCAACGCTCCCCGACAAGTACAAGATACCACAGAGAGGGTATGTGTGGTACATGTTCTCGCAGGCCGTCAGGGAGATTGAGGTGCGTCCAAAGGAGATACTGATCAGATACGAGCTCCAGGACAGCTACATGCTCCCGTTCAGGCAGTTCTACCTCTAATGCAGCCTTCCTTTCAGTTTTCCGGCCAGCGCCAGCCGGCCCAGCCTGAGCTCCGCCTCCCTCAGGAGGGGCGATGGCTCCTGGGATTCCAGCGGTGTTCCCGGCAGAGGCATGAACCTGTGGGCTCTGACCCTGCCTCCCATTCTCACTATCTGCTCTGCCAGTTCGACTGTGAGCATCTGATCCTCCTCGCTCTCCCCGGGAAGGCAGAGTATCAGATCGACATTCGGCACCACCTCATGATCGATGCAGAGCTCGCATGCCATCTCGATATCATGCACACAATGACCCCTGTTGATCGATCTCAAAACCCTGTCGCTTCCTGACTGCCCACCTATGCTGAGCGTTCGGTTCGTGCAGTACGTGGTTATGAGCTCGAGCGATCTCTCCGAGACGAAATCCGGCCGCACCTCTGATGGAAACGTGCCGAAGTAGATCGGCCTTCCGAGCTCTGAGAGGGTTTTGAGGAGCAGCTCGACCTTCTCCAGTCTGGGTCTGAGACCGTCTGAACCGTATGCGAGCGCGTTCGGAGACGTGAACCTCAGATCCATGTGCATCCTCGCATGGCTGAGAATCGATGGTATGGAGCGGTGACGCATGACGCTCCCGCAGAGCCTGGGCGTCTGGCAGTATGCGCATCCCCATGGACAGCCCCTGGTTATCTCTATCGGCGCGAGAAGGGGGCGTGAGAAAGAGGGGTATCGATCCAGATCCACGAAATCCCTGCGCTCTGTCACGGCGAGCTCCCCGTCCTTCATGTATGCTATTCCCTTTACAGACGCCGGATCGCGGCCTGAGCGGAGAGCATCGATGAGCTCCGGGAGCGTCTCCTCGCCCTCGCCAATGACGACGTAATCAAAGTGCCTGAGGACCTCCTCAGGTCTTGCAGATGGGTGAGGCCCACCTGCGATGAATATGGATCTCATACCTGAACTGCGGGCTGAATCAACCTCTCTGTAAACCTCCTCAGCCTGCGGAGTCGCAATGCTGTAGAGCATTATTCCGGGTCTGGGCGCATCCGCAAGCCTGGCGCCGCTCACAAGCGGGAGCAGAGCTGCTATCGTGTACCTGTTCTTTCTGCTCCACCTGAACCATATGTCCAGCCCGGACATGGCCTTCCGTCACTCCATAAACAGAGGAACGTGCCTGAACTCCCTCACATCCACAAGCCCTCTGTCCGTGATCCTGAGCTCGGGTATGACCGGCAGAGCCATGAAGGAGAGCGTCATGAATGGATCCTCAAGCTCTGATCCAAGGGAGTGAGCTGCTGAGATAACATCCTCCACATCCTCTACCACATCCTCCAGGCATCGCTCAGATAACAGACCCGCGATCGGCAGGGACAAAGAAGCAAGTGCTTTCCCATCGACGGCAACCCACCCACCGCCCATGGATATCAGGGATTCCACAGCTCTGAGCATGTTCTCATCGTCAGCTCCAACGACTGTGATGTTATGGGAGTCGTGTGAGACAGAGCTCGCGATCGCGCCTCTCTTCAGTCCAAACCCGCTCACCAGGCCCAGTCCCAGATTGCCTGTGGCCCTGTGCCTCTCAACCACAGCTATCTTGAGGATGTCATTCACCGTATCTGAGACGACCTTTCCATCCCTCACAGCAGAGCGCGCCGCAATCATCTCTGTCAGAATCTGGTTCGGCACAACTCTGATCACCCTCGCGATCCTGCCCGCTGCAGGGATTCTGAATGACTCGCGCCTTATGGGCATCCGAACATTCATGCTGCTCTGCAGCGGCAGCCTCTTCGATTCAAAACTCGCTGTGAGCTTACCGTCCCTGGCCACCTCCCTGCCCTCGAAGATCACGCGCCTCACATTAAAATCATGGTCCATAACAGCGATGTCAGCCCTGTATCCTGGGGCGACAGCACCTGTCCTGCGAAGCCCGAAGTGGCGCGCGGGGTTGATCGTGGCCATCTGTATCGCAGCAACCGGATCGATGCCGGCATCTGTGATTCTTCTTATCATCCGGTCGATGTGCCTCTCCATGAGATCTCTTGGATCGAGATCGTCTGTGCAGAGCATGATGTTTGGAGTGTTGTAATCCCTGATGATCCTCACAAGGTCATCGAGATTCCTCGCCGCGCTGCCCTCCCTGATCATTATGCATATGCCTGAGCGGAGCTGCTCCATCGCCTCATCTGCTCCTGTGCACTCGTGGTTGTTCTCTATTAGCGCGGCAGCATACGCGTGGAGATCCCCGCCCCTCAGCCCTGGCGCATGGCCGCAGATGGTCTTGTTCTTCGAGGCAGCGACCTCCAGCTTAGCGAGCACGGACCCGTCTCCGTGTACGACTCCGGGATAGTTCATCATCTCCCCCAGACCCACGACCCTGGGATCCTCGAGGAGGCTGGCGATCTCGCTAACGCCCAGAGCAGCGCCTGACGTCTCCAATGGGGTCGCGGGCACGCATGATGGTGCTGTCACAAAAAACCTCATCGGGATGCCCTCTGCGCTTCTGAGCAGATATGATATCCCCTCCACGCCCATGACGTTCGCGATCTCATGCGGATCTGCTATCACCGCGAGCGTCCCGCGCGGTACGACAGCCCTCGCGTACTCTGATGGCATCACCATGGAGCTCTCCATGTGCACATGAGCATCTATGAAACCCGGCGCTATCAGCATATCTTCAACAGAGATCACTCTCCTGGCGCTCGAGCAGTCGAAACCTGCCACGTATCCGCCGTAAATCGAGACGTCGGCCCTGTGTATCTCTCCCGAGAAGACGTTGACCAGCTCCCCGCCCTCCAGGAGGAGATCTGCCTCAAGCTCACCCCTCGCTGCAGCTATCAGATCCCTGATCCTCAAGGAATCACCTGCATAACATCATGCAGCCTGCAATATAGCTCTGCCCTGCAGGAGCTCGATCTCTCAGAGCCGGATGAATTTTAGGAGGCACATCCAGGTTGTTGAAAAAGGTTCACGCTCTTACCCATCTGACGACGCTCCAAAACATCTCTCTCCCACCGCTCCTGGCGAGCGAATGAGTGCATTCATCAAACGGCCTGCATGGCTTCCAAGTTGCTGAATAAAGAGCGAAGGTTCATACGGTCCTCCGGACACGAACCCTAAAAATCGCCAGGGCGTGCTCACTGCGTGAGCCCGACCCGCCATCTGAGAAGCCTGTCCTCGATTATGCCCCTGAACGCCTTGTCGATGAAGAGGCCGAGCATGCCCAGAACGATCATGTATAGCAGGACGTGATCCATCTTGTGCAGGTAGTAGTAAGACCATATCCTGTATCCGAGGCCGCTCGTGCTGACGCCGAACATCTCTGCCGCAACGAGACACATCCAGGCTATTCCCATCGCGATTCTTATTCCTGCAGCTATGGATGGGAGCGCGTATGGAAGCGCCACATACCGTATCAGATCCCTGTCCCTCGTCGCTCCCAGGACCATCGCCGATTCCACATAAACCCTGGGCAGGTTCCTGAACCCGACGTATGTGTTTATCAGTATCGGGAAGACGGCGCCGATGAAGACTATGAACCCCGCCGACTCATGTGTGAGCCCGAACCAGACGATAGCGAATGGTATCCAGGCCAGGGGTGGTATCGGCCTGACCACCTCTATTATGGGATCAACGATCCTGTCCACAGACCTGGACCAGCCCATGCCCATGCCAAGAGGCATTGCTATGATCATGCCGGCGAATATCCCGAGGAAGAAGTGCAGCAGGCTCACTGGCAGGTCCCGAAAGAATATGTCCCCCCAGCTGGAGCCGAAGGCGCTCACCACGTCAGTAAAGCTTGGAAGCACAAGCGAGTCGTTCACGAGCATGGCAGAGATCTGCCATACAGCCAGCATTCCGATGAGGGGGAGGGGCTGAGCCCACTCCCTTCTGAGTTTACCAGATTCTCTACTTATCTCACTCACCCCACGCCTTATCGTAGAAGCTCACATCGAAGAGCTCCTCTTCGGATGGCATTCTGCTTATGTACTTCAGCTCGTAGTTGACCCTGGCATACTCCATGGTGGACGGGATCTGCAGATGGGGATCGCTTATCCATCTACCATCCCAGTGCTCCATCGAATACTCCACAACGCTGAGATCCTGCTTCGTCCTGTTGGCATATATCCTCGCTGCCTCATCAGGATGAGCATGCACATACTCTGTGGCCTTGATGTGCGTCTTCACTATCTGCTCAACAAGCTCCGGATGCTCCCTGATGAGCTTACCGCTGACGACCAGGCTGCAGCAGGCATGGTTCGGCCACATCTCTCCAGAGTAGACAGCGACCCGTCCCCTGTTGGCCATCTCTATCACCGACGGCGATGGCTCGGGCAGCAGCGAGCCGTCGACCTGGCCGGCGAACATCGCTGTCACAGCATCACCCGGGCCCATCGGAAGTATCTTTACTTCTGATGGATCGATGCCGTTCTCCTTCAGCCACTTTTTGAGAACAGTATCCTGGATCGAGCCTGGCGGGAATGTCGCTATGCTCATGCCCTTCAGCGACTCGGGGCCTTTGTACTCCTTATCCGGGGCAAGCACAAGAGCAGAGCCGTTGGTGTTGACTCCTGCGACTATCTTCGCATCAAGACCTCCCGCGATCGCAGATATCGGCGGTGCAGTCCCAACATAGGCGACATCCAGGCTGCCGGCAAGCATCGCCTGCATCTCCGGCGGTCCTGAGGGGAACTCGTACTCCTCGACTGCTGTGACCCCAAAAGGCCTGAGATCCTCAAGCCACCAGCCCTTCTCCATCGCGACCATCTCCGCTATCTGATGGGTGCTCGGCTGGTAGCCGATTCTGAGTGTTATGTTCTCGGATGGTGTTTTTGTTATGCAGCCCAGCGAGGCCACAACCACCAATCCGACGATCAGGAAGACAAGCATGTGCCTCAATATCCTCACCGCTTTCTCAGGGGATCGCTCGCTATAAAGTGTTTTCCATAAATTGGAAAAAGTTTTCCTGAAACAGAGAAAACATTGACATATTTATACAAAAATGACGCACAGGGCTGCGGAGCACCTCCATACACATAAACGAAAAACGCATCTCTCGGGAAGGTGGGGTATCAGGGCGGCTCAGATCAGAGCGAGAGGATCATGCTCACGAGATGATCCACAGTGGAATCGTTCACATCATGCACATCACACATCTTGTTTGGTACATCTATACCGCCGATGGCTATCTTCGGGTAGTGGCTGCTCTTGAACCCCTCGAGTATGACAAAATCGATACCTCGGTTTTGCATCTCCTCGAGGGCAGACTCGAGGCTCCCCTCAGGGGTCACCACGATCTGGCCCAGGCCGATGCCGATGACGACATCTGCACCGGCCATGAGATGCCTGTGCGTGTCGCCCTGGTCGACATGATGCCCTGGCATGTGCTTCACCGTCCCCACACGGCCGTACCTCTTGAGGGCTTTTACCAGAGCCTCGATCAGTGTGGTCTTCCCAGACTTGTGGTGACCCACAACAGCCACTACCTTCAAGCCATCACCAGATATTCCACACATCTCGCTCTCGTATCGAGAGACACATCTGAGAGACACCTTTGAAGTCTAGAGCAGAAGCTCCCTGATGAACCGCATGTAGCTCACGAGGTCCTCGACACTTACGTTCTCATCGATGCCATGCGCATTGCTCTCGAGCTGCCTTCCGACACCGTAGACTGCTGCAGGGATCTTTGTGACCTCTGTCGCATACGCCTGGTCAAGGCTCCCCTGTGCTCCCGATAGATGCGGCTCTGATCCGGTGGCCCTCCTCACCGCCTCCTTAACCTCAAGAACCCAGGGGTGCTCTGGATCCATCCTCATGGGAGGATACCCAGGCCACATTCTCATGTCGATGTCGGGGCCGAAGCGTTTGACGATCCCCTCAAGCTCATTCATGGCATCCTCCATCCTCTCCTCCGGAATCACCCTCCTGTCACCGCGGAAGACGCACCTGTCAGGCACGATGTTCTCCTTTATGCCTCCATGTATCACGTTTATGTTCAGGATCGGCATCATGTTCTCTATCCCTTTGTCCCTCAGCACAGAGCTTGCGGGAAGCGATGATCTCTTCTTTTCGACCTCTCGCTTGTGCATGAGTATTGCATCGATCACAGGAAGCGACTTCTCGATCGCGTTATCTCCGAGAAAGCTGGATCCACTGTGAACCGCTCTTCCCTTCACCGTGACCTCCCAGGTGATTATGCCGTTCGATCCGATGACCACATCATCGGAGAATCCGTCCATGCAGAGCATCTTGTCTCCCCGGACCATTCCGGAATCCGCAAGATAGCACAGCCCTGAGTAGCCTCCAACCTCCTCATCGGTCGTCAGAAGCAGGCGGAGGTTGTACTTCGGCTTTCTCTCAGCCAGAATGCCTCTGAGGGCAGCGATAAGCGCTGCGACAGCCCCCTTTGAGTCTGAGACACCTCTGCCGTATGCTCTGCCGTTTCTGATCGTGAGCGAGAAAGGATCTGTGGACCATCCGTCACCTGGAGGCACGACATCGAGGTGCGTGTATATCACCAGCCACTCTGGCCTGCCGAGATCCATATCTGCGATCAGATTGACCCTGTCCCCCGAGAGCCTGGGATCGGAGCATCTGGACTCGAAGACCTCTGCAGGCATCACGAGCTTTTTCGTCGCAAACCCCATCTCATTGAGCAGCGGAACAAGGTAATCCACTATCTCATTGTAGAAGCTTCCGGGTGGTGCAACCGTCCTGAAGGCTATGAGATCTCTGAGGAGATCCAGCATGTATCCAGAGTCGAATATCTCGTCAGCTCCGCTCATGTGTGCTCCTATGCCAACGCGGTTTAAAGTTTTAACCCGGGATGACGTGACAACCGGTTCACACAGAAATTCATTTTTGTATTATTTTGCAGCTTCATGAATGACTCCATTCAGCGGTGTCATATTACCGAAAGCAATACATCCTCGCAAATGCAACGGGCGCTTCAGCAGGTATTAGCATGGTTGTCTGCCAAGAAGATAGCGATACGGAACGGATACAGAGCTGTGCTCTTGTCGTCTCAGTGATCGGATCGTTCCTCACAGCCTTCACATCATCAGCCGTGAACATCGCGCTGCCGGCCATAGGCAGCGAGTTCTCCATGGATGCGGTGATGCTCGGCTGGATCTCAACAGCGTTTCTTCTGGCAGCTGCCGTGTTCCTGGTGCCGTTCGGGCGTCTGGCCGATATATACGGGAGGAGAATGATTTTCGGCTGCGGGATCGCGCTCTTCACCCTGGCGTCGATACTCGCGCCGGCTTCGCGATCCGCCAGCATGATCGTGGCCGCAAGATTCGTGCAGGGAATTGGAGCTGCGATGATCTTCGGCACTGCGGTCGCTATACTGACTTCCGTCTTCCCACTGAGAAAGCGCGGCAGGGTCATCGGGATCAATGCAGCTTCTGTTTACCTGGGATTGTCACTTGGCCCCGTTCTCGGCGGGATTCTCACCCAGTACCTCGGCTGGAGAAGTCTGTTCACAGCAACGGTTCCGCTCGGTGTCCTCGCTCTGGCACTCCTGATGCTGAAGCTGAGGGAGGAGTGGGCAGATGCGAGGGGCGAGCGGTTCGATCTTACCGGATCTCTGGTCTACGGCATCTCCATCATCGCCCTCGTCTACGGCATGTCGCATCTCCCCTCCAGCGCCGGCCGTTTCGTGACAGTCGCGGGCCTGGCCGGGCTGATCCTGTTTCTGTACGTGGAAACAAGAGCTGAGAGCCCTGTCCTCGAGGTCGATCTCTTCCTATCCAATCGCGTCTTCACCTTCTCAAACCTCGCTGCACTCATAAACTACAGCGCGACCTTCGCGACAGGATTCCTGCTGAGCCTCTACCTCCAATACATAAAGGGTCTGGACCCCATGAGTGCGGGCCTGGTGCTCCTGGCACAGCCGCTGATGATGACGATCTTCTCCCCCTTTGCCGGCAGGCTCTCCGACAGGATTGAGCCGAGGCTTGTTGCCTCTGCCGGCATGGCCTTCACGCTGCTTGGCGTCGTGCCGTTTGTGTTTCTTGATGAGCTAACGCCGGTGTGGTTCATCGGCGCTGTGCTCCTCCTTCTGGGATTTGGTCTTGCTCTCTTCACGCCACCAAATACAAACGCTATAATGAGCTCTGTTGAGAGAAAGTACTACGGGATAGCATCTGCGACCCTAGGAACAATGCGTCTTCTGGGCCAGATGCTGAGCATGAGCCTGGCGATGGTGATCTTCGCCATCTTCATTGGCAGAGTCGAGATAACCCCTGATACCTATTCCAGTCTCATAGAGAGCAGCAGGGTGGCTTTTGCGATATTCTCCCTGCTATGCTTCATCGGCATATTCGCGTCGCTGGCGAGGGGAGAGCTTCGCAGCGGCGCTGCGGTACGTGGAAGAGAAAAATAGATCTGTGAACCCTGGTGGCATCCGCCAGGTTCAAATCATTGAGATCTGACGGGCTGTGGATGAGAGTTCGCAGAAGCTTTGCGGCGGCCGAGCCGTGCCAGCACGGAGGCAGGGTTCGTGAGGTATCCAGAATCCTCGGCAGGGAGATTCTGGATTTCAGCGCAAGCATCAACCCCCTCGGCTCTCCTCCCCTGGAGGATCTCGTGCTGCGCGAGCTGAAAAACATATGTCATTATCCGGACATCACATACAGCGATTTCAGGGAGGCTGCAGCATCTTTTGTCGGGGTGGATCCTGGGAATATAGTCCCTGGAAACGGCTCATCAGAGATAATAAGAATATTCTCAGAGGTCTGTATAGATGATGGCGGGGTTGCGCTCATACCCTCTCCCACCTTCGGCGAGTACGAGGCCCAGTCGAGGCTTGCAGGCGCACAGATCATTAAAACAGATCTTGGTGTGGAGACTCCAAGGGATCTCGAGTCGGTATTCGATGAACCGCTTTTGAGGGGTGCAAAAGCAGCGTTCTTCTGCAACCCGAACAACCCCACGGGAATTCTCACAGACAGAGAGAGTCTCATGAGGCTTGCAGAACGCTGTGAGGACTGCGGGGTTTTTCTCCTCGTTGATGAGGCTTTCATAGAGCTCTCCGATCCTGATCAGAGCCTGGCAGATCTCGCGCCGGATATGGAGGGGTTGGTCGTCATGAGATCCCTCACGAAATCATTCGGTGTGCCGGGACTGCGTCTGGGGTTTGCTGTCACGAACAGAGAGCTTGCGGATATCATGAACAGGGCGCGGATACCATGGTCGATAAGCTCGATAGCATCTGCTGCTGCTGTTCATTTACTGAAGAACGTGGAGTTTCTTGAGAGGAGCAGGCAGACTGTCGTTAAAGAGCTTGGCTGGCTGACCGCGGCTCTCACAGGCATCGGGTTGAGACCGCTTAGGAGCAGCACGAACTTCATGCTTGTTGATGTGAGGGGCACAGGCATGGATTCGGGAGAGCTTGTAGAGAGGATGCTGCATGAGGGTATTCTCATAAGGGACTGCAGATCCTTCGGCCTGGACGGATACGTGAGGGTCGCTGTGCGCAGGAGAGATGAGAACGAGAGGCTGGTCCTCGCCTTCAAGAAGGTCCTGGAGAGAACATGAGGGAGAGCTGCGATCGCTACCCATGCCACTTCGAGGGGCAGGACTGCACATTCTGCTTCTGCCCATTCTACCCGTGCCTCGATGAGAGCCTTGGATGCATGGTCGATGGGGTATGGAGATGTGATGGCTGTACACTCCTTCACAGATCTGATGTTGCAGCCGGGGTTGTTGAGGATCTGCTCCGTGGAGAGGAACTGGAGGCTGTCTGGAGGAGGATCAGGTCAAAGGTGTGATAGCTATGATCGAGCCGTCTCCACTTTCAGTTCTGATCCTGGCGATCCTGATCGATATCATCCTGGGGGAGCCGCCAGCTGCGCTTCATCCTGTGGTCATGATCGGAAGGGCGGTGGATCGCCTCAGGCAGATGGTGCCGCGGAGGAAGATCTCAGGGCTTGTGATCTCGGTGGTTGTGATCTCAGGAGCCGTGCTCGCTGGCTCTGCTCTTATCCGTCTCGCATACGTTACCGGAGCTCTTGCAGGAGTCTCTCTAATGGGAGATATCCTGGCTCTTATCGTCTCCGCATACCTTTTGAAATCCACATTCGCCTTCAGGAGTCTGATCTCCACATCCGGAGAGATAGGCGGTCTCATCGATGAGGATCTCGATTCAGCAAAGCGACTTCTTCCCGCTCTGGTGAGCAGAAATCCTCTCGATCTCACACACGCGCAGGCCAGGTCCGCAGTCATAGAGTCGCTCTCTGAGAACTACGTCGATACGATCATCTCACCTCTTTTCTACTACGTTCTCTTCTCGTATCTAGGCCTCGGGGTGGAGGCAGCGCTTGCGTTCAAGGCTGTAAGCACAATGGACAGCATGCTGGGCTACAGGACTGAGGAGCTCCGCGAGATCGGGTATGTTCCCGCCCGGCTTGACGACATCCTGAACTGGATCCCGGCCAGGCTGAGCCTGCCGCTGATCATGATCGCCTCGCCAGGGAGGTCCATGGATATCCTCAGGGCATGCATGCGATACCGTTCCGTCACCCCCAGCCCGAACTCCGGCTGGCCGATGGCAGCAGCCGCGGGCGCCCTGGGCACGAGGATGGAGAAGCCGGGGGTCTACACGATACTGGATGAGGGAAGGGAGCCGGAGCGCGAGGATATACCCGCGGCGATTTCGCTCATCGGAAGGGCGATGGCTCTGGCTGCTGTGTTATCAGCACTGCTGCTCATTCCGCTGAGATGATATTCCATAGCCACAACTGAAACGGTCTAAAACATCTTCGCTCTTATCAATCTGATGACTTTCCCGAAGAGGACGTATTTGCTCAATGTCGTGAGCGTATTTTATCTGCTGGTCAGGTGAAGACGCTACATCGGGCATGGTCTTTTATCCAGAAATCTGCCAGGAGGGTAATTTACCTCAACGTATTGAGCATGTTCAAGAGGACCAGTCATGCTGTGTGCTCCCTCGAGCGTGAACGGCTTGCTTTGAGCACACCTTGCGCAACCTCCAAGTTGCTAAACACATAAGAGCGAACATCTTATCCAGCCACCCCGGAACTGATCGCATTGAATCTGCTCCGGAAAGATCATCTGCCCCGTGCATGCTGCAGTATGTGCTCAAGCTCCTGCAGGATGAGCTCGATCCCGAGGGACGCAGCAGCGGGAGATCCAGGTATGGCAAATACCGGTACGCCGCTGATCAGACCGGCTGATGCCCTTGTGAGCATCGCCCGTGTGCCGACCTGCTCCAGGCTCTTCAGCCTGAATATCTCCCCGAAACCTGGAATGCCCTTCTCAACAAGCGGCTCGATCGCCTCTATTGTGAGGTCAGCCGGTGCCAGGCCGGTTCCCCCGCAGAATATCACAGCATCGCTGTTCCGCTCGATGCTCTCGAGCAGCGCCAGGCGCACGGGCATGATCCCATCTGGAATCAGCCTGTATCTGAAATCATGCCCTGATGCAGTTATCCTCTCGACTATCCTTTTTCCGGAAACATCCTCAGCATCATCAGGCCTGGATACAGAGCCGTACCGTGTGAAGCGCGAGGTGCTGACTGTGATCGAATCGATGATCATCAGATAGAGGCTGATAAGAAAACATAAAGCCGTTTCGATACGCTCGATTGGGTCGTGTGCTTGAATCACTGAATGGAATCTCAGGAATCAGCGCTCGCTTCCTTAGATCACAAATCCTGCGATGTCACCTGCTGCCGGTGTTCAGTGATCTGAGCGACAAGATGCTGGTCATGGCCGGATCGCTGGAATAAATTCAGCACCCCGCCCATATCTGGTTGTGGAAACGCAGATATATGATAACTGCACATCGAGCCGCATGCTCAGCCAGATGGAGCAGGCCATTGATGGATTCGATAAGATGAGCGCTGATAAGAGGGCGGCCATGCGTGGGATCCTGCAGAGATACGTGGAGGGAAGCATGGGAATCGACGAGGCGTATTACGAGCTTCTGGATGCAGGTCTGATACCGATGCCGAGCCGGTGTGCGATGAAGCCGAAGATCGCGTCTGGGGGCGATGAGGCCAGGCTGAAGGATCTGATACGGACCAGGATCCTGCGTTGACTTATGAGGATTCCCAAAACCCAGCCTTTTGGTATCGCTCTTATTCATCTGATGACTTTCCCGAATGAGCATGGGTCATGCTATGCGTTCGGTTCGACTTGCTTTCAGAGACCACATTGATCTGCAAGTTGCTACGCACATAAGAGCGTTTGGTATAAAGTTTTACTCACGATGTTCGCAAATGGTAACACGCTGACAGGTTACTACACACATAAGAGTGTTTGGTATAAAGCTTCTCTGACAAACGCATGCATCACCATTCGCAGATCCCCGAACAGGAGGTTAATGGGAATCCTCTTATGCGTATGAAATGTGATGATCCTCCCGTACAGGAGAGACAGCCCTCTGTTACTTCAGGGGATGCCTGAAGCGTGACCAGTGGTCTTTAAAAATTTTTGAGTTGACGCCGGAGGGATATGCTCCTTACGAGCTCCTCTCCAGTGCCCTCAGCTTCGTCTCTATTGATATCTCCTTATCCAGCCTGTAGTCTATTGTCACAGTGGTTATCACCCTCTGCACCTCCATGTCTGTCAGTATCTTGTTCGCCCTCTCGACGATCATGCAGACCTGCTCGATCGACTCCGCCTCTATTGCTGTGGACATCGCCCCCGGCACGAATTTTATGCCCGAACTTTTCAGCATCTCATGCACCGCACGGATGTACCTGCCGGCGCTTGTGCCCGCGCCCATGGGTATCACGCTGAACTCAGCAACTATCATGATAATATATGAGATGTGATCGTATAGAAATGTTTTTAGGAGCTGGCTGATGGGATTGTGGCGATGGGCCCGACGCGATTCGAACGCGTGATCCCCGCCGTGTAAGGGCGATGTCATGACCCCTAGACCACGGGCCCTACCGCCACCTCTTATACATTTTGGTATTAGATGTTATCGCTCGCTCTTCGGACGGATGTACATGCCGGTCATCGTTGTATCCAGCACATCCACCGGAGGCGATCTGGTCAGAAGGCTCACAACCACCATGGCTGCAATCGATAGAATGAATCCATAGAAGCTGAAGTGGACTGGAAGAGGTGATACGAACCAGTGGTACCATCCTGCCACAAGCGCCCCTATGAGACCCAGAGACATGGATGCGAGCGCGCCCTCCCGTGTCGCCCTCCTCCAGTAGAGGCCGGCAAGTATCGGCACAACGAACGTGGCGAGCATTATGCCTATTCCCATCCATATCAGGAAGGCCAAAAGCTCCGGCGGCTTCCTCCAGGCCAGGATCAGCGTCAGTATCACGGAGAAGACTATCGCTATTCTGCTCACCAGGGTTATGCTTCTATCTGAGGCTTTTTTATTGAAGAACATCTTATAGATGTCCCATCCGACGTAGCTGCCTATTGTGAGCATGAGCCTGTCGGTGGTGGACATCACTGCGGAGAGCACGATCACAGCTACCAGCGGGCCTGCTATGTTGGGGAAGATGTGCATCGCCGCGACAACAAATGCATAATCCTGTGCGTTGGATACGTTTGTCGGGAGTGCTATCATCCCCTCCTCTACCATCACCCTCGATGCGAAACCTGAGATCTTGACGAGGTACATCACAATCAGGTACAGAACGAAGGCAGCAAGCGGCGACCACTTGAAGAATTTCTGGCTCCTGGCCGAGAGGACGTTGTTTATGACATGTGGAGCGCTCGCAAGCCCGAATGTGAGCAGGAAGAAGAACGATACCAGGTACATCGGCGTCATGAAGGCGTATTTCGCATACGGTGGATGCATCTGCGGGTACCAGATCCTCACGTAGTTCGGGTCAATGCCTGCAAGGACGTTGTTGACATGTGTGAGGCCGCCTGCTGACTGGATGATGAATGGCGAGACCGCGAGAACTCCTATTATTATTAGCAACCCCTGTACAAGCGAGACCCAGGCGATTGCGTAGAGGCCGCCCATGATCGTGTATATCATCACTATTATTGCTCCGATCAGCAGCGCATCCGTGTATGAGATCTTGAGCATCCAGCTCAGCACCATGCTTATGGCGACGTACTGCCCCACCAGATATATCAGCGATACAAGTATCCCTGCCACCGCAGAAAGCCCGCGCAGCCCGCGCTGGCTGTAGAACCTCTGCGCCAGGTAGTCCTGTATGGTGATGTATCCCATCCGCTCGGAGATCGCATGGAGCTTCGTTCCGTACACCAGGATGACGAAGGCAGCGCTCAGCGGCACGAAGATCTGCTCCCAGATCGTGGGCCATCCTCCGATGTATCCCAGGCCGCTTGTCCCGAGGATCGTCATACCGCTGCATATGCTCGCCACTATCATCAGCGTGAGCAGCCAGAAGCCCAGGTTCCTTCCTGCGACAATGAAGTCCTCAGAGGATCTGATCTTCCTCGAAGCCCATGCTCCTATGGCGAGAAGCCCCACCAGATACAGGCCGAGAATGATTGCCATGTTGAAGTCCATCAGCTCCACCTCAAAGCCCAGCCCAGAAGAACCAGAGCTATGATGCCGGGCACCATTGTTACTGCGATAAGAGTCTCAGTTGGCAGACCGAACAAAGAGATCTCCTCCCTCTGATGCATGATAGCGTGTTTCATTGTGGCATATAAAGGTGGCGTGTGAAGCATCCGGTGTTTGAATAAGTGCTGTGATTTTCAGGAAAATCCATGAAGAATGATCAGTTTATTAAAAGATCTATTATTATTAGTATTTATGTATTATTTTGATCATCATTGTCGTCTTTCGTATGGGTTTGTCCCGAAATAACCGGCTGTCCCCGAGAGTAGAGTTTCTATCACCCCATCGAGGGCGCGGGCTGTTTTGAATGGCTTCAGGAATCCACGATTCAAAACTGCATTACCATGAAAGTGCTGGATATGCATCACTGTATTTTACAAATCATTGTATTTACAATTCCATAGCGAACCACTTTCATCGTTTTGGCATGTATCTCGCTCTTACGTGTTTGGCAACTTGCAGGTCGTGCAGTGTGGTTGCTGAACGCACTTATTCATTCACCAAGAATGCATGGCAGGACCATTGCTTCTACGAGCAAGTTATCATAATGGATAAGAGCGACGTCTTACATGAGGAGTTTACAAACAGAGATGGTCATCTCCCCAGGCTCCTCCAGATGTGGACGAAGCGCTGTATCGCTGTGATGTGGCTCAGCACCATGGTGATCAGCACCATCCAGCCGAGGATGTGGAGCCCTTCTATTCTCTCAGGATAGAGAGCGTTTGCAATCGTCGCGATGACGAGAAAGACCAGCCTGTCTGCCCGGCCAAGCATGCCCCCGTAGCATCTCCTGAGACTCAAGGCCTGCGCCTGCGTGCCGATGTAGCTGGTCATGAGCACACCTGCGACAGCGAGAAGGCCTATCTCCCACCGGACATATCCGGCGAAGATCACTCCTGATAGCAGAAGCACATCTGAGTATCTGTCAATCACGTGGTCGAGAAGATCCCCTCTCCGGTCAGCATATCCCATCCTGCGGGCCAGCGCGCCATCCACAGCATCCGCAAGCCCGTTGAGCATGACCATGATCGCTGCTACAAGGAGCATTCTGTGATCAGAGGCTGATAGGTAATAGAAGAGGAATGCCAGAAATGAGAAGCAGAGGGAGAGAGCGGAGAGCATGTTCGGGGTCAGACCCGCCCCTTCGACGATCTCAGCCACCGGCTCGGTGAGCGATCTCGAAGCATCTCTGAGATCATCCAAGGTCAATCTCCGGATCCCCCAGCCAGTCGATGCCTCCAGGTGGCATCTCGATCTCTCTTTTTATTATGGCAGTTACGATAGATGCTACCTCCTCCGGGCTCAGATCTGTGGTGTCGACCTCGTGCACCCTGGAGCAGAGCTCAAGCGCCTCTACCAGTATCAGATCGATCGCCTCTGCCTCGACGTTCTCCCTGATCTTGTTCCCCCTGTATCCACGGGCCTCAAGACGCCTGCGGAGCAGGTTCGGATGCAGCCTGAGAACTATCGCCTCGTCCGCGAAGTGATGCGCGAAATGCCCCTCGATTATCAGAATCTCATTCTCACATGACCGCTCGATCTCTCTGATCCTCTCCTCAAGAGCCTCCATGTCTGCCTCCAGGCATTCCCTCTCAGGGTCGAAGCCTGCGCTCATCCCATCTCTTATCAAATCATTGAGATACACGACCCTGAACGGCAGGAGCCTCGAGACCGTGGTCTTTCCCGTCCCCGGGGTGCCTGTCAGCGCTATCCGCATAGCTCCCTGTAAGCCTCCAGGAACCGCGCGTTCTGCTCCGGAGTTCCAACAGTCACGCGGATGTGGTGATCTCCAGCATCCCTGAAAGATCTGCAGTCTCTGACTATTATGCCCTTCCGGAGCATCCTCTCTGTGATGACATCAGACCTCTCAGAGGTCTCTATGTAGAGAAAGTTCCCCCACGATGGGCTCGCCTCCACGATCTCTGAGAGCAGCAGCTCCCTCTCTCTCTTTATGAGCTCCACAGATCTGCGCATGTGCTCCAGGTCGCTCAGCGCTGCAATCCCGGCAGCAACCGCAGGAGTCGTGACTCCAAAGAACGGCGGAGCGGCTTTTCTGTAGGCATCAGCGATCCATTCGGGAGCAAGCGCATAGCCCAGGCGAAGGCCAGCGAGGCCGAACGCCTTCGACATGGTCCTACCGACAACGATGTTCTCGTACTCTCTCACCAGATCAACCATGCTCCTCTCCGCGAACTCCACGTATGCCTCGTCCAGGAAGACAATCGCATCTGTGGACTCGATCATCGATCGCAGCACATCCTCATCGATGATATCTCCTGTTGGATTGTTCGGAGAGCATATGAAGACCATCCCGATGCTCTCATCTCTCAGACGCTCGATCATATCACCTGTATAAGATCGTCTGACAAACACCGGCTCCCCGCCGCACAAGATCGTGACGATCTCGTAGAAGCTGAATGTCGGGGTGGGGATCAGCGCGCGAACTCCGTGATCCAGGAATAGGCGGGAGAGGGTGTCGATCACCCCATCCATTCCAGAACCGATAAGCACCTGGCTCTCCGGAAATCCTGTGTACGATGAGATCGATTCTATGAGCCCATCGACCTCCGGATACAGGTTCAGAGGCGCCTCAGCCATCGCTTTTCTAACCCTTGGACTCGGTCCGTACGGGTTCTCGTTGCTCCCCAGCTTCACGATCCTCTCAGGCGGAATCCCGTAGATCCTGGAGATCTCCTCGATCCCCCTCCCCGCGACGTACGGCCTGAGGCTGGAGAGCACAGGTCTTAGTCTAGAGCGTCTCTCCAATGACATCCACCACGCGATCTATCTCATCTTTTGTTACAACAAGAGGTGGCACCAGACGGAGCGTGTGCTCACCCGTGCTGTTCAGCAGCACCCCTTTCTCACGGGCAGCATCCACAACAGACCTCGCATCCCCGTTGATGTCCACGCCGACCATCAGCCCCATTCCGCGGACACTGACGGGCAGCCTGCTCAGTTCTCTCCTGAGGTAAGAGCCCATCTCCTCAGATCTTCTTACAAGATTCTCCTCCCTTATAGCAGATATCGACGCAAGTGCTGCCGCGCATACCAGAGGCCCGCCGCCAAATGTGGATGCATGATCACCGCGCTGGAAGCAGCCGGAGATGTTCTCAGTGGAGAGCATCGCGCCCATGGGAAGCCCGCCGGCGATCGCCTTCGCCAGGGTCATTATATCGGGCATCACCCCACTGTGCTCCTTCGCAAACCATCTCCCTGTTCTTCCGAATCCGGTCTGTACCTCGTCGAAGATCAGGAGAGCCCCGCTGTCATCGCATATCTCCCTGGCAGCCCGGAGGTACTCATTAGATGCGGGATAAACCCCTGCCTCGCCCTGGACCGGCTCGAGTATGACCGCGGCAGTCTCTTTTGTGACAGCTGATTTCAGGGCCTCAGTGTCGTTATATGGCACAAATGTGGCCTCGCTGAGTGGCCTGAAGGGCTCCCTGTAGTTCTGCTTGTATGTCAGTCCGAGAGCACCCAGAGTCCTGCCGTGGAAGCTGCCTGTGGCTGCAACGACCTCATGCCTTCCTGTGGCTTTGCGCGTGAGTTTCAGTGCAGCCTCCACGCTCTCTGTGCCTGAGTTGCAGAAGAAGACCTTATCCATGCCGCTCAGGGATCTGAGCTCCTCTGCAAGCCTGACCTGGTTCTCTGTGTAGTACAGATTCGATGTGTGTATGAGGATCTCGCACTGCCTCTTTATTGCCTCCACCACCCTCGGATGGCAGTGGCCAACGTTGTTAACAGCTATGCCTGCAACGAAGTCTATGTACTCCCTGCCATCCTGGTCCCACACCCTCGCGCCAGAGCCGCGAGCTATCAGTACGGGCTGTCTTGTGTATGTCTGAAATATCGACCGCGATTCTCTTTTAATGATCTCATCAATGCTCATAGGAACCTCCTCGCAAACCTCAGGCTCTCTCTAATCTGCGCCCTGACATTATTGCACGTTATCCCCATGTGCCCCGGGTACATGCAGGTCACATCCAGCTCCAGCAATCTCTCTATGGATCTCACGAGATCCTCTGTGGAACCTCCGAACAGATCCGTCCTTCCTATATTTCCGTCCGGAAATACAGTATCTCCTGAGAAGAGGATGCCATCACGCCGCTCATAGAGGCACACGCTCCCCGGGGAGTGTCCCGGCGTGTGTATCACCTCAAGCCTCATATCTCCGAGATCGAGAACCATACCATCTTCCATGGGCATATCCACCTCAAACTCCGGCGCGGTATCTCCGAAAAGGTATGCCACTGTCGCCAGATCATCACCCACCAGGCCTATCTCCTCTTTCGACAGAAGTATCTTTGCGCCAGTTCTCTCCTTTATTGCAGGCGCCGCAGCAGAGTGATCGTGATGGCAGTGTGTGAGAATGATCATCTCGAGCTCCTCAGGATCCATGAACCTTCTGATATTTCTGATTGTGGGCTCCGAGAACATCCCCGCATCGATCAGGACCGGCCGCTCGGCCATGACCAGGTAAGCATTGCCGTCGTAGGCCGCACCGCTAACCTTATGCACCTCGACCATCTAAACACCTTCTGGCCAGATAACCTCTGAATATATAATGGTAACATGACTCTCATGGAAGACGCAAAAAAGGGAAAAATACCCGATGCGCTCAGGAGGGCCGCCGAGACTGAGGGGGTGGATCCTGAGGCGCTCAGGAGGCTCCTGGCAGCAGGGCGGGTGGTGGTTCCCATGAACGCCCGTCGCGCCAGAGAGATGGCAGTGGGCATAGGGGAGCTTCTGTGCACAAAGGTCAACGTCAACGTCGGCACATCCCCGTCGCTCTCAAACCTCAGAGAGGAGGTTGAGAAGGCGCTGGCTGCTGTGAATGCCGGAGCTGATACGATCATGGATCTCTCAACTGGTGGGGATCTCGATGAGATCCGGAGAGCGATCCTCAGGGAGGTGGATGTTCCGGTTGGAACCGTCCCGATATACCAGGCGGCTGTTGAGGAGAAACTCACGTCACAGGGCATGTTCGACGCTCTGGAGCAACATGCAAGAGATGGTGTGGATTTTGTAACGGTCCATGTGGGAGTTAACAAAGAGTCTATAAGGCGCCTGAGAAGGGATCCTAGGCTCATGGGCGTGGTCTCACGTGGTGGCTCTCTGACAATTAAGTACATCACCGAGACGGGAGAGGAGAACCCGTACTACGAGGAGTTCGATTACCTGCTTGAGATCGCGAAGGAGTACGACCTGACCCTGAGCCTGGGCGATGGTCTCAGGCCAGGTTGCATAGAGGATGCGAGCGACCGGGCGAAGTACATGGAGTTCATAATGCTGGGGGAGATGGTCACACAGGCAAGAGAGGCGGGCGTTCAGACCATTGTGGAGGGGCCGGGCCATGTGCCCGCGGATGAGATTGAGACCAGCGTGCGCGCGATGAAACACCTGACCGACGGCGCCCCTCTCTATCTGCTGGGTCCCATTGTCACGGACGTGGCTCCCGGATACGACCACATCACTGCTGCTATGGGCGGGCTGATCGCCGGTATGGCAGGTGCTGACTTCCTCTGTGCAACCACGCCAAGCGAGCACCTCGATCTCCCCAGTTTAGAGGATATTGTCGAGGGGACTGTGGTGACGAAGATCGCAGCACATGCAGCCGATCTCACAAAGCCCGGCATCAGGGAGCGCGCCAGGGCATGGGACAGGAGGATGGCAGATGCCAGGGCGAGGCTCGACTGGGAGGCGCAGTTCAGAGAGGCGATAGATCCCACAAGAGCAAGAAGGATCCGCCACAGAAGGGGAATCGATGTGGAGACCTGCACGATGTGCAGCGACCTCTGTGCGATAAGGATTGCGAGAGAGGCCATGAAGCATGAGCGCCCGGACGAATCTTGAGAGGGCGGCGGAATCTCTTATGAGATATCTCAGTGTGGTACCTGAGGATCTCATGCGCCATACAGGGATAGGGGAGAAAGACTTCGTGCCCGTGGAGCCGCAGCCATTCGACGGAAGAATCTTCGCGGTCGACGGCTCCAACATCAAGGTCTGCGATCTCTCTGTGGCCAAAGCGAACCGCATCCGTGCAGGGTATGTGGTTTACAGGGGCAGGAGGCGGGAGAGGACTGTGGTAACCTGTGATGATCTCTTCGTTGCTGACAGGCGAGCCTACATGGAGTGGTTCAGGGAGCCGCTGGAGAGGCTCAACATTGATATCGATCTGAGCGGCCTCCGAGGGAGCGAGCTCGAGAGGCTCTCAACATACTTCAGAGAGCTGCAGGAGTACGTGGCCCTCGATGCTGCGCTTTCCGAATCTGAGGAGGGGGATCTCGTTCTATATGATGGCGGCTTCGCCATATGGAAGGATCGTCCCTTCGGAAAGGTCGTGGCTGAGATTATAGAGAGAGCATCGAAGCGTGGCGTGGATCTTCTGGGTGTGAGCAAGTCCACCACGATATCATGGGGAGAGATATCGATGCCCCTGGTGTATCATCTCTCAAGGCTCGGGAAGAGCCTGCTGCCGGGAAGGGCGTGGTACGTCGATCTCAACGGAAAGAATGTCCATCCGGATCTGCAGGAGGAGCTCTGGCAGGGGAGCATTTACATGGTGCTCTTCCATCCGATGGGAGATCGGGCATTCAGGGTGGATGTTCCGTCTTACATGAATGGACGTGTTGCCTCTGTTTTATCAAAAGCAGCCGCGTTCTCCGGATCGTCTGAATCTCCCGGGTATCCCCATGCCTTATTCAGGGCGCACCACGACCTGAAGCTGTCCTCTCATGATGGTGAGATGAGCTGGTTCAGGGTGATGGACGCGATGGCGAAACGCTACCAGGTGAGCATGAAGGATCTCAGAAGCGCGATGGATTACCACGAGATCCTGGAGATCACCGGATAGGCGCATCGAGATTGGAGGGGATTTGGAGGGGATTTGGGCCCTTTTCTGCGGGAAATCCTGGATCATCACTGAGATCGACCGCGCGCACATGCACCGGTGGCTGACGGGTCGCGACAGAGCATCTCGGTGATCCAGGCGGACTCATATTATATGACCCAGAATGGCATGCGGATCTATCAGCCCCATCCGGTGCCATATTATGTATATTCCCAGAAACGTTCCCAGGGTTGCGCCGAGGTTCGCAAGGGCGGCCACAAGCACCACCCTGAAGAACCGGTTCTCCATCATCTCACCCATGCTCTCAGCGCTTGCCAGGCTTTTCACATCCCCCATCGTCGGCTTCCTCTTCCAGGCCTCGACCATCCCGGCGAACCATCCTGCAGCTACCAACGGATTCAGTGTGGTCATCCAGGCTATCAGGAATGCTGTGAGGATCGATAACGGATGACCTCTCGCAGCCACGACACCCAGCGCTGCAAGTCCGCCGGTCACCAGGAACCATATCCCGAACGCGAGGAGCACCACGCCGCTCGAGTATCCCGCTATCAGGATGTACACAAACGTGGCGATGATCATAAGTGTAACAACGATGCCAAACGCCCTGCCCAGGCCGAACCCTTTTTCGGGAGGCTTCTCGAAGAGGCTGGTGTCTGGAATTCTTGATGGATCCGAGAGGTAGCGCATTATGCCCTCGCGGTGGCCGGCGCCCACGACCGCGAGGACCTTTCCGTATCTCGATAGATCGTAGAGATTCCTTGCTATGTATGCGTCCCGCTCGTCAACCAGCGCCCTTGCAGCGGATGGCGCGATCTTCCTGAACTCTGCCATTAGCTGGGATACCACATCTGAATCGGTGACGCTGTCAACATCGAGATCCTCCTTGCCGAAGCCGAGGGCAGCCACGACAAGGCTCCAGAGCATCTTCATCTTCTCCCAGATGCTCATCGCCGCCCAGAATCTCTGGATCGTTATGCTGATGTCCCTGTCGACAAGGGCGACCCTGGCGTTGACCGCTCTGGCAGCATCTATGGCCGCGAGCATCTCGGATCCTGGCTTCACGCCCATCTCAGAGCCTATCTGTCTCTGCAGGTATGCGAGCAGCCACTGGACCAGAACCAGATAGATCTTCCCGCCGCTCAGAAGCTCGCTTATTTTTATATCCTCATCCCTCTCCTGGCCTGTCAGGGCGAGGTATCGCCTCTGGCACAGCTCGACCGCCACGATATCCGGCCTGGTCTGCTCTATGGCCGCTCTCACCTCGGCGACGCTTTTTTCCGAGACGTGGGCGGTGCCTACGATCACTATCTCGTTTCTTGCATCGTTTACCGATCCTTCCATGCCTTCTGGGATATCTGCCATTTACAGCCTCACATCCGAGCAGAGCTCGATGGCCCTGAGAAGATCCTCTCTTGATATTATACCCACCAGCCTGCCATCCTCGATGACGGGGAGCCTTCTTATCTTCTTATCGCCCATGATCTTTATGGCAGCAGTCGCCTCATCATCCGGCCCTATGACATATATGTTTCTGGTCATGACATCTCCGACACGGGTTGTCTCGCGCAGGTGCTCAGGAACACGCTGCAGATCTGTGATCGTGACTATCCCCACAAGCGAATCACCCACCATCACGGGGTAGCCCCTGTGCTTCTCATAGAACATCAGTCGCATCAGCTCCGCCAGGGTCATCTCCGGAGGCACAACCCTCACATCATTTGACATTATGTGCCTCACCTTTATGCCCCGCAGGCTGTCTGCTATTGTGGTGCTCCTATCCTCCTCAGAGGCCGCTATGTAGAGGAATATGCCTATGATGAGCGTGAGGAAGTTCAGCGTGAAAAGCCCGAGGAATATGAGAAATACCGCAAAGATCTTTCCGAGGGCGGCTGCGTTCTTTGTTGCGACCACATACGGCATCCGGGTGGAGAACCACGCCCTGAGCACCCGACCGCCATCCATTGGAAATGCGGGGATGAGATTGAATATCATCAGGATGATATTCATTATGCCCAGCGTCCACAGTAGTATGGAGAACGGATGGCCCACGCCAAGCATCGATTCCGACTGCGTGTAAAGCAGTATCGAGATCACGCCGAGGGCCCCGCTGACTGCAGGCCCGGCTATCGCCATCCTCAGCTCCATCGATGGGTTTCTCGGGATCTCCTCCATCGAGGCGACGCCGCCGAAGAAGTAGAGGGTGATGCTTCTTATGTTTATCCCATACCTTTTTGCAACGTACGAGTGCCCGAGCTCGTGCAGCCCCACACAGACAAAGAGAAGGACCGCGAAGAGTAGGGAGTAGGCCCATCTTATGACCGGGGGCTCGACCGCGCCAAAGCCGTACAGCTTGCCGAAGACTGTGGCGTTGACGCTTCCGAAGAGATATGCGACCCAGGGAATGATCAGAAGAAATGTCACATGAAGCCGTATCGGTATGCCCATGACCCTGCCGAGCTGGATGGAGTTTTCCATGGTACAAGGTTATCGACTGAAGTTAATATCTTTTGGCTCCTGCCGGATCATGTCTGAAGCGGACCTCACCGGAGGATTGCGGTCAGTGACGCGAGTCCGGATCTGAGACTGATTGTACAGCATGTCTCGTGGAGGAATGCTTATATATGATCAGTAATTGAAATACGTAACAGTGTTATGGAAACACTGATGTGTGGGTCAGAGATCCAGACGGCGTTCTATGTAGCGTGACTGATGAGGATGATAATATCATGATCATGAACAAAAGTGGAGTGGGGGTGTGCCTTCTTCTCGCTGCACTGTTGCCCATGGCACATGCGATCTCGGTGAGCTATGGGTCAAGCGGCTACAGCGGCTCGGTGTCCCTCTCGGAGGCATACCAGCTCGATGATTCTGCGGCCCTGGCTGAGTCGACTGCCCTCAGTTCCGGCGGCGTATCGCAGTCGACCAGCATCTCAGGCACTGGACTGAATCTCGTCTCGAAGAGCGTCTCAGGCAGCACGTACGGCATCGAGGCCGCAGCACAGTCTTACGGCGCTCTCGACATGTCTGCAGCTCTGAGCGCATCCGGCACCTCAGGAGGCATGAGCCAGAGCGTCTCTGGCGCCGGAAACATCGCTGCCTCCTCAGCAGGCACCAGCGGCGCTGATGCTGTCTGCAATATCGCCCAGGTGGAGAACGGCCTCATTTCAACCACACAGTCGATCTCATCCGGAGGTTCGGTTTCAGGGTCTCAGAGCACGACCCTCGAGGGTGAGGTCGGGGTGGTCGGATCTATATCAACCTCGGGCGATAGCGGTATGGTGGTGACTGGAGACATCATTGGAGAAGGGAGGATGGATGCGGATCTCCGGTCGTCAGATGCATCGATCACCGGCCAGGTATCCGTCGATGGGACCGTCTGGATGAACTCGCAGGACATGAGCATCGTCGGGAGCAACGACTTCGGCATCGCTGTCGAGGGGCTCAGGGTCGCGGGCGATGGTATCGGAACATTCGGCGTGAATGCGGCACATGTGAGCGGAGACGCGGCCAAAAAGAGCAATGTGAAGACGAATGCAGTGGTATATTACCAGAACAGCCCTATCTCGTACACGACCACAGGATGGCGGTGGAACAGGGCGAACCCGCTCGTTCTCTACCTGAGGGCAGATAAAAACCTCGCATCTGAAGGCCTGAATTCAAACTCAGTGAGAACTGCGATCACCAACGCTGCGGACACCTGGGATGCTGTTACCACAAGAAATCTGTTCTACGATGGAGGTGTGATCGTTGATCCCCGGAAGAATGCTGACAACCCCTACGACGGATACAGCGTGCACGCCTGGAAGTACCTCTCGCTCGCGCCATCGGCTCTTGCATATTCCAGGACGAGGTATGGCTATCCGAAGGTGAACGGTTACTACACCGTTTTGGAATCCGATGTGAGCTACAACACGAGGTACAGCTGGACGACTGACTTGAGCAGAGCCCAGATGTACAACGGTCGCATCTTCGATGTCCAGACGGTCGCTCTCCACGAGCTCGGCCACACGCTCGGCCTGGGAGATCTGTACACGCTGCCAAGCACGGATCCGAGGAGAGGAGACTACTCACAGATAATGAACAGCTACAACGACCCGCAGAGGACGCTTGGCAATGGAGATATCGCAGGCATACGGAAGCTTTACGGTAGCTGAATGGGATCGGCCGCATCCTGTGACGGCCGATCATTTTTGCACAAACCAACATCAGATCTCGCGGGTTCTACTTGAACACCTCCCCGGCTCCCATGTACCACAGGAGCATATCGAGATGCGACATCGGTATATTGATGAGGCGCGCGAAATCCGACATCGCAACCTCTATCTTGAGATACCTGCCTCTGCCCAGCGATCTCGGGATGTCCGGTATAACTCCAAACCGAACCAGGTTCTTCAGGATGTGCCTGTCTAGTATTGCCAGATCCCTGCCCAGGCCGATGTTCCTCAGGAAATGGCTCGCCTCCTTGTATCCCATGCCCTTCACGTTTCCGACGAGCCATTCACGCGTCTGAAATGGATTCTGCGGATCCATCTGTGCTCTCACCGACAGTCTTCCCTCCACGGTGAACAGCTCCCTCGCCATGCATATGTACTCAGCCTTCCTGCGGCTGAACCGCACCCCCCCTGAGCCCCATATGTACCCTCTCCCAGACTGGACAGCGCAGCTCACCTCCTGATGACAGTCTCTCCACAGCCGCCCAGCATGATCTCGCTCTTGACTGTGGTGTCAGGAGACAGAAGACAAGCTCCTCGAAGAGCCGCTCCTCATCGGCATTCAGCCAGAGCTGATCGAATTCTCTCAGCCTGGCCTCTATGACATCCTCCAGCTCCCTGTGAAGCTTCTTAAGCTGCTCGATCTCATCTGTTGTCATGGTTCATCTCATCGTGATCTCGGATGGATCAGGATGGGGCTACGAGCTCAAAGCAGGCCGAGTTCCCTGTGTCTCCTGAG
Source organism: Methanobacteriota archaeon (assembly GCA_029553285.1). Taxonomy (GTDB): domain Archaea; phylum Halobacteriota; class Methanosarcinia; order Methanotrichales; family Methanotrichaceae; genus Methanothrix_B. The sequence continues at coordinate 73,422 of JAKPCO010000080.1, read as the reverse complement.
GATCTCATCCGCAAGCCTCTCGATCGCCCTGAGGTCATCCTCCTTCGGGTAGCCCTTCACAATGACAGGCTCTATGATCTCCATCTTCAGGTTCGGCATGAGCGACCTCATCTCCTCGACGATCCTGGCGCCCCAGCCGTACGAGCCGATGATGGATGCGAACCTGGCCTTTGGGCGCAGTGCATTCGCGATGATCGCAGTATATGCGATCAGGGGATGCGGTCTTGTTATGAACGCAGGTGTCCCGAAGACGATGGTGGCTGCGTCCACAAGCGATGATGCAAGCGCGCCGGTATCGGTCTTGGTGAGATCGAACCTCTTCACTGATACTCCTCGATCGATCAGCGCATCGACCAGATGGCTTATCATCTTCTCGGTGGAGCCGTGCATCGATACAAATGGTACCACCACCTCGTTTTTTACATCATCTGAGGTCCAGTCCGCATAGGCACTCAGCACCGCATCAGGCCTGTTGTGCAACAGCCCATGGCTCGGCGCGATGATCTCAGGTGCAAGCATCCGTACGCGCTCGAGATGCCTCCTCGCGTTCGCCCTGAACGGCATCATGATCTCAGCGTAATACCTCTTTGCGCTGTCGTGGTTCCACGCGAATAGATCGCTGGTCGCAAGATGTGATCCGAGAAAATCGCATGTGAAAAGCACCTTTCTCTCCCGGAGATACGTGAATATCGTGTCAGGCCAGTGGACCCATGGCGCGCTTATGAACTCAAGCGTCATATCTCCAAGAGAGAGGAGCTCACCATCGCTCACCGCGCGGACTTTATCCTTTGAGACTATGCCGAAATCAACGAGAAGCTCGATGCACTTCTGGGATCCGAGGACTGTGGAACCATATCGATCGATCAGGAACTTTATCGCTCCAGAGTGGTCCTGCTCTGCGTGCTGTGATACCACATAATCGATATTATCAACACAGAGTTTGTCGAGGTTCTCGAGCAGAAGATCCTTCTTGCTCGGATCAACCGCGTCTATCAGCACAGTCTTCTCGGTGCCCTTTATGAGATACGAGTTGTAGCTTGTGCCCTCTGGGAGAGGAATGAGCGCATCGAAGAGCCGTCTGTCCCAGTCGATCGCGCCCACCTGGAAGACGTTTTTACATATCTCCCTGATCATCTTCATCACGACCTTTTGTATATGTGAAGAGTGTAGGCATCCGACTTAACGTTAGCCATCGGGTGGAAAATAAAAACATACGAACTCCGTTCGCATGCGCGAGATCGATCGCATTGTGACCATCCACAGCCTTATGCTCTGCACCCGGTCTCTTCAAGATACTGCTGACAATATCGAATGGGCTTTGCAAATGCGAATTGAATGCTCTGTATGCCCATCGATGCACCGATACTCTTTATACCCGGAAGTCCTCCGGTAACCTATGCACATGCGATATGCACTCTGTCTTCTGATGCTCCTTCTAAATGCATCGGCACACGCAGAAACCTTTGTGGTAACGCCCGGCAGCAGCATCCAGGCGGCGATAGACTCGGCATCATCCGGTGATACAATAGAGATTCAGGGTGGCATCTACTCAGAGAGAATCGTGGTGGATAAGAGCCTGATCATCAGGGGAAACATCACATCCGGATATCCTGAGGTGAACGCAGGCGGATCAGGAACGGCTGTTACGATCTCTGGGAATGACGTGGTGATCGAGGGTATCAGGGCGACCGGTTCTGGAATGGCCTCGATGGATGCGGGGATACTCGTCAGGGGAAAGAACAACCGCGTGATCGACTGCCAGGTCTCCGGCAACAGATACGGGATCGCGCTGCTCTTCGCGGAGGGCTGCACGCTCGAGAAGATACTGGCTGAGGCGAGCAGCGAGGCAGGCATCCTCCTCGACAACTCCACAAACAGCATCATCACTGGATGCAGGCTGGAGAATAACATCCGCGGCATAAGACTGGTCTCATCTGAGTCAAACACGGTGAGAGGAAACAGCATATCGAATACCACCTTCGAGGCTCTCTCTCTGGAGAGATCGAGCAACAGGAATCTCATCGAGGATAACATCATCAGATTCAGCCAGACAGGCATCTCCCTTGAGACCTCCAGGGGCAACAATATAACCAGGAACCTCGCCAGCAACAACAGCATCGGGATAAAAATAGCAAACCACAACGACACGGAATCCATCCGTCCGATTGAGAATCCGGGCAAGTACGGCGGAGTTTCGATAAAATACAAGCCGAACAGCGATATCGAGAGCTACGACGTCCGGGACAAAGATCTGAGCTTATACACCATTAACACGATCTACAACAACACTCTCATCAACAACGAGAAGAACGCCATCGATGACGGGAACAACCAGTGGGATAACGGTACTGTTGGGAACCACTACAGCGATTTCGATGAGCCTGAGGAGGGATGCAGGGACAGAAATCGCGATGGCATATGCGACTCAGCCCGTGAGATCGAGGGTGGAATGTCAACAGACAGGCATCCTCTCTCGCCGAAGGATCCGATGAAGGCAAGGTTCATGTCCAGGAAGAATAACGCGTACCTCGGCCTGGACAGGATGGTGTTCATGCCCGGCGAGAGGATCGATCTGAGGCTGTCAGTTCCTGAGAACCTCACCGTCTGGATAGGAATACTGCCTGCAGGCGAGCCTCATGGTGCTCCCGACAGGACAAAGGCGATATCGTACAGCACCGCGAACAGCAGTGTGAGGGAGATGGCTCTCGAGGCTCCGAGGATGGTGGGATCCTACGAGATACGGATGTACTCCACTGAGGAGCTGGTGTATCTCCCGATAAGCGTTGAGGTGCCTGAGGTCCATATCTCACCTGCAGAGGTCAAGGCGTGCGAGCCGATCAACGTCACATACTCAGGAGCTCCGGGATACGAGGGCGACTGGATAGGAATGTTCTCCACGGGCGCTGGGGATCACTCGCCCCTGTCCAGAAAATACCTCGACGGGAGCACAAACGGCTCGTTTTTGCTGTACACACCAAGCACCCCGGGAACTTACAACGTGCGGATGTTCGCTGACGATGGCTACAGACTTCTCGCGGTCAGCGAACCGGTCACTGTGAAGCAGAACGCAGGGGTGAGGATAGTCGCGGAGCCCGAGACTGTCTCGCCAGGCCAGGCGATATACGTGCACTTCTGGGGCGCGATGCCTGACAGCGTCATAGGGATGTACGGGGTGACAAGACCTGACAAGTTCTGGATAAGCATGCAGCCGACCGGCGGGCCGTCATGCGGCACCCTGACATTCAGGGCTCCATATGGCGGGGGCAACTACGACTTCAGGCTGTTTGAGAACAACGTCTACAGGAAGCACATGGGCGCCAGCAACGTCGTGCGTGTCGTGTAGAGGGCGGTACCCCCCGCCCCTCCACATTTGCTCTGGGAGCCAAACAGCATCAGAACATCATGGGGTGAGTGAAGCTCATCGCAAACTGTTGCTTGTCTGGCCATGGATGGCAGATCATCAGAATGGCCATCTGAATGCGGCTGGTGCTGCAGGCTGCAGGATGCTCTTCTGTATTCAGCAACTTGAAGGACATGCAAACCGGTCGCTGAATGGACTCATTCGCTCTCCATGAGCGCGTGGAATGACTTGTGCAACTTGGAAAGTTGTCAGACGGATAAGAGCGAACCGGGATTCATCCAGTCTTGGTCGTGTGCTTGCAGAAAGATCTGGCGGAAACCGGTGCCCTGGCTGGTTGCTCATGGGGACTCCAGGGATCACGCTGCATCTTCCTGTGAGGCACACACAAACAAAACACACCGGTTCAACGGCGTTGCTCAGGCAGCAAATCAAGCTCTCCAGCAGCTCGATCAGCTCGCGACCGTGAGATGTAGCACCGAATACCTCCGTATCTCTAGAGGGGGTTGTGCATGTTATGCAACATCTCTTTGTATGTATCTTCTGACGAAAGTATGGGCATGGTAAATCCGGTGATAATCACATTGGTTTGATCTAAATCAAAAAATTTGGATATGTTATCAATGTATGCGTATTAAAATCATATTCAGTGTTATTTTTATTATTATCTTTATCATCAGATTCTGATTTAAATATATTAAACGGCGTTATCAATTTTATAAAACAACAGCCCGCCGAAAGGGTTTTATGTACTTCGCGCAAAGGGTGAGCTGCATATACAGGAAAGGAGGCCAAGAACCCAATGGCAAAGCTCGAGGGCAGCTTTACAGTTGAGGACATGAAGAATGTCCAGATCAACATAGGGGCTGTCGTTAAGGAGGAGGAGGAATGGGACCAGCCGATGGGTCCGTTCCCGAAGCCGCAGATCGCAACCCTGCGCGACTGGGACTTCAAGATTTTGAACCGTTACAGAATATTCTACGCGCCTGCAGACGATACCTGTACACTGTGTACATACGGTCCATGTGATCTCACCGGCAACAAGCGCGGAGCATGCGGCATAAATATGGAGGGCACATGCGGAAAGATCGTTCTGGTCGCATGCCTGATGGGCACATGCGCTCACACCGCGCATGGAATACATCTGTATCACTGGGTGATGGATCGTTTCGGCGATATGAAGTTCGATATGGGGACGGAGATTCTCTACGATGCGCCAATATACCAGACGGTCATGGGCAAGAAGCCTAGGATGCTGAAGGACTTCGGAGAGGGGCTGACATACATCGAGGAGCAGGTTGCAAATCTTCTCGCAGCAACTCACACCGGTCAGGAAGGCAGTTACATGGACTTCGAGTCCAAGGCGCTGCATGCAGGAATGCTGGACTGTCTCGGAATGGAGATCTGTGATATGCTCCAGGTAGTCGCCTACGACATGCCGCGTGGAGATCCGAATGCACCCCTCGTTGAGATCGGGATGGGAACCCTCGATCAGAATAAGGCTGTGCTGATCGCATACGGTCATAACCTGGCAGCAGGTGCCGAGGCGATGGTCTACATCGAGAACAACAAGCTCTGGGACAAGGTGGATATTGGAGGTGTTTGCTGTACAGCCCATGATCTGACGAGGATCACCGAGGCCGGGAATCCATCAATTCTGCCGCAGAATCTCGGACCCAAGGCGAAGGTCGCCGGTGCAATCGGATGGTGGCGGAAGATGGTCAGGGCCGGCATCATGGATGTGGTGATGGTCGATGAGCAGTGTGTGTGGTGCGACACACTGAAGGACTGTGAGGAGCGCAAGATCCCCGTTATCGCAACCACCGACAAGATAATGTATGGTCTGAAGGACAGGACCAACGATCCAGTCGATGCCATAGTTGATGATCTCGTTAACTTCAGGGTGCCGGGTGTTGTTATACTAGACCCAATGAAGGCCAGTGAGGTTGGCGTCAAGACAGCGATCGCTGTTAAGCCGAAGCGCGCTGAGATTAAGGCTAAAAGCGTTCTTACAGGAGATGAGTTCAAGAAGCTGGTCTCGAGCTGTACCAAGTGCAACGAGTGTGCTTTCGTCTGTCCGCCCCACATCAGAATAAGCAATCTCATGGAGGAAGCAGCCAAAGGCAACCTCGAGCCGTTCTCCTCCACGTACGAGGTCTGTGTTGGCTGTGGCAGGTGTGAGCAGGTCTGCAGGCAGGAGATCCCGATACTCAAGATGTACGAGTACGCCAACAGGGAATACATAAAGAACCAGAAGTTCAAGATGAGGGCAGGCAGAGGCCCGGCAAAGGATACAGAGATCAGGACAGTGGGTGCCCCTCTAGTGCTTGGTACGATACCTGGCGTTATAGCGCTGGTCGGATGCAGCAACTATCCGGATGGCACAAAGGATGCATACGACATCGCCAAGGAGTTCGTCGACCGTGGCTACATTGTTGTCACCTCTGGATGCATGGCAATGGATATGTCCCTCTACACAAACGAGGAGGGTAAGACCATATGGGAGCAGTACCCCGGTGGCTTTGATGGAAGGAACATATGCAATGTGGGTTCATGCGTCGCCAACTCACACATAGGTGGAGCTGCAATCAAGGTCGCCACCATATTCGCCCACAGGAATCACAGGGCGAACTGGGATGATATCGCAGATTACATCCTCTCCAAGGTCGGAGCGTGCGGCATAGCCTGGGGCGCCTACTCGCAGAAGGCCGCGTCTATCGCCACAGGCTGTAACAGACTCGGAATACCTGTTGTGGTGCAGCCACACTCTGTGATATACCGCAGGGCGTTCCTGGGCAGGGCGGATGTACCTGAGGACTGGGTCGTCATCGATGCAAGGGATGGCTCCAAGCTTAGAGTCGAACCAGCTCCAGAGCACATGCTGTATGTTGCGGAGACGAAGGAGGAGGCCATGCTGATGATGGCCAAGCTCTGCTTCAGGCCAAGCGACAACTCCATGGGCAGAATGATCAAGCTGACCCACTACTGCGATATATCCATGAAGTACTTCGGCAAGCTGCCTGACGACTGGCCTGTCTATGTAAGACATGCATCTGAGCTTCCGCTCGCCTGGAAGGACCAGATGATGAAGGAGCTCGAGGAGAAGTACGGCTGGAAGATCGACTGGAAGGCGAAGAAGATCGTCGAGGGTCCGATCAGGCCGGCAGATGTGAGCTTCGATCCGACCAACATCGAGAGGAAGATCAGGGTCAGGAAGTGAGGGAAATGGCAGTCGATACAACCAAAAACCCCATACCTTTTGAGATGGCCCAGATCCCCGGGCCTGAGATGGCAAAGGCCTATCCTGTGAAGGTCATAGGCGCCATCATAAAGAAGGCAAAGAGGCCGCTGCTGGTCGTGGGAGCAGAGCTCTTCGACGACCCGATCATGTTCGATAAGGCGATAGAGATCGCCAAGGCTAAGAACATGACGATCGCTGCGACAGCTCACACGATCAAGGGCTTCATCGAGAGAGGGTACACGACGAACGTCTATCAGATCGGGCTGCATCCGCTGACCAACTACCTGCGATTCAAGGACTGGAAGGGACTTGATGGGCAGGGACACTATGACGTAGTGATCTTCATGGGTATCTTCTACAAGTTCGCCAACGCCATGTTCTCTGCGCTGAAGCACTTCAACAGGGACATCAAGCGCGTCTCCATCGACAGGTACTACCATGTCAACGCTGATATGACATTCGGGAACCTGGCGTTCGACTCTGCAGGATACCACGAGGCGATCGATGAGCTGATTGCAATACTGAAGAAGTGATGTGAGATAATAGTTCCAAATTTATTTTGGTATTAGGAGAGGTGTAGAAATGGCTGAAGAGATTCAACTGGACATATCCCCGATGTACGAAGGGGAGCGCATAAGGAAGGAAGACCTGTGGATAGAGATGGGCGGACCGAAGGCAGATGGCTTCGAGCTGACCCTTGCAGCGTCGATGGACGAGGTACAGGACGGTAAGGTCACAGTCATCGGCCCCGAGCCCAAGGATATCAAGGAGGGCTCAACGATCCCCTTCGGCATGATATTCAAGGTCGCGGGCGAGAAGATCGAGAAGGACCTGGAGTCGATCATAGAGAGGCGCAACCACGCGCTGCTCTCCTACATAAGCGGCCTCATGCACCTCAACCAGAGGTACGACATCTGGATGAGGATGGGCAAGAGCCTGCAGAAGAAGGGAGTCCAGTACTGGGAGCAGATATTCAAGCCTGTCATAAACCTGTACAAGGCTGAGATGCCCTTCATCGAGAAGATGGAGGTTACAATCGTCACAGATCCGGCGAAGGTCAAGGAGGAGCTGGAGAAGGCGATGCAGGTTTACAAGGCGAGGGACGAGAGGGCGAAGGGTCTCCATGACGAGGATGTGGATGTCTTCTACGGATGCACACTCTGCCAGGCGTTCGCCCCCACAAGCGCATGCGTCGTGACGCCCGACAGGCCTTCGCTCTGCGGAGCCATCACATGGTTCGATGGCCGCGCTGCGTCAAAGGTCGACCCGGAGGGCCCGCAGTTCCCGATACCCAAGGAGGGCCTGAAGGACCCGATCGCAGGCGAGTACGAGAGCATCAACCAGATGGCTGCGAAGAGATCCGGCGGCGAGTACACAGTGATGAAGCTGTACACATTCTTCGATGCTCCCCACACCTCATGCGGCTGCTTCGAGACAATCGGCTTCTATATGCCTGAGGTCGACGGAATAGGGATCGCGGACCGCGACTTCAAGGGCGCAGCTCCGAACGGCCTGCCGTTCTCGACCATGGCTGGACAGACAGGCGGCGGCAAGCAGGTCGTCGGCTTCCTCGGAATGGGTGTGCTGTATTACTTCTCCCCGAAGTTCCTCCAGGCGGACGGCGGCTGGCGCAGGATCGTCTGGATGTCCAAGAGGCTCAAGGAGAGGGTGAAGGAAGGAATACCCGCGGAGATGTACGACAAGATCGCCACAGAGGACGATGCCACAGATCTCGAGTCGCTGAAGAAGTTCCTGCTCAAGGTCGATCATCCTGTCGTGACAGGCGTTGTGAGACCGGTTGATGGCAAGAAGATCACCGAGGGCTGGAAGTTTGAGGAGATCACGGACGAGCTCAAGGAGAAGGTCATCGCCTTCATCGAGAAGTATGGAGGAGAGATCGATACAGACAACGTGAAGAACGAGCTTCTCATGAGCGAGGGGCAGTTCATGCAGGTTGTCGAGGCACTCCAGGCCGATGGCGTGCTAGAGTGAGTTGGAGGATTTTGAAATGGGCAAGCTGGTACTGAAAAAGAAGGAGGCGGCTGCACCCGCGGCCGCTCCTGCTGCCGCAGCCCCCGCGGCTGCTGCACCTGCTGGAGCTCCGGCGTTCGCCATGCCCGCGGCCGGCGGTGCTGGCATAAAGCTGGTGCTGAAGGACGCGAAGATAACCATAGACAAGGTGGTTCTGGCGAAGTAGAACACCTGTCTCCTCTATATTTTTGCTGGGAATAAGAGGGAGGTTTTGAATATGGCCAAGTTAGTGCTCAAGAAGAAGGAAGCTGCTGCACCTGCGGCTGCACCCGCGGCCGCTCCCGCACCTGCGGCTGCACCTGCTGCACCGATGTTTGCGCCCGCTTCTGGTTCTCAGGGAATCATCCTGGAGCTCAGAGGTGCGACTGTACATATTCAGGAAGTAGTCATCAAGCAGAAGAAGTAAGGAAGGCCAGATCTTGGGGAGAGTAATAGCGATAACAGGAAAGGGCGGTACTGGCAAGACTGCAGTTGCCGCTCTTCTTGTCAGATATCTGATCAGGAGCGGCAGGAAATACCGCGTTCTGGTGATCGATGCAGATCCGGATTCGAACCTTGCTGATGCTCTGGGCGTGGAGGTGACGAAGACCGTTGGGGACATGAGGGAGTTCATGCAGGAGGCCAGATACACCACACCGCCGGAGACGGACAAGGAGAGGCTCTTCGAGGCGAAGATCTTCGAGATACTCGTCGAGGAGAACGGCTACGATCTTCTGGTCATGGGCAAACCCGAGGGCTCAGGATGTTACTGTTTTGTCAATAACCTTCTCAGGGGCATAATGGACAGGCTGATAGATCAGTATGACATCACCATCATAGACACCGCCGCAGGTCTGGAGCACTTCAGCAGAAAGGTGATCCCTGACCTGGACTCGCTGATCGTGGTCACAGACTCCTCCAGGCGTGGTCTCACCACAGGGGAGCGGATAAGGGAGCTGGCCTCGGAGCTGGGTCTGAAGTACAACAACCTCTACGTCATTGCAAACAAGGTGACAGAAGGCAATAAGGAGAAGATCATCGAGAACGCTAGGTCTGTCAGCCTCAATGTTATCGGCACAATCCCCTATGATGAGAGGTTAGCCAGCTTCGATCTGGTGGGAGACCCATTGATCAACCTGCCTGACGATACGCCCGCGGTGAAGGAGATCGAGGAGCATGTCGTCAAGGCACTGGGTATTTGAAGGGTGATTTATATGGCAGAGGAGAAGAAGATCAAGTTATCAGATCTGAACAAGACTTTGGCGGAATATGGCGTGGAGGCCCTTGAGGGTGTATCCATCGAGGGCGATATAGAGATCGAGATAGATACCGGGGCTGCCGGCATAGGGCCGCTCTTCGCCTACTACTTCGGCCAGGAGGTTGCCCAGATCGCAGTGCAGCTCGTCAAGTTTGCCAGGAGCATGGGGTATCCGGTAGATGCTCTGCTCCAGCCTGCTGCAGTTGCGCATGCGATATCGCCAGCACCTGCTGAGGTCGTTGAGGCAGCAGCCAAGGTGCCGGAGTGGAAGGTCGCCACAAGCCTGGTCCAGGCGAAGTTCCAGGTCGGAATCGATGAGACCTGGAAGTATCCGATCCAGGAGGTCACGCTTGGAGCCACGAAGGCCGATGGCGGAAGCAGAGGTCACACGATCAAGATAGGTGGAGAGAAGGCGCTGCCGTTCTTCTATGATGCGCCGATGCCGCACAGGCCGGTGGTCACGATGGACGTCTTCGACATGCCAATCGGCATGGCAAAGGCTGTCAAGATGCACTACGAGGATGTCATAAACGATCCCGGCGAGTGGGCGAAGAAGGCTGTCACAAAGTTCGGCGCAGATCTCGTCACGATACACCTCATAAGCACAGATCCCCTCCTGAAGGACACGCCTCCCAGAGAGGCAGCCAAGACCGTGGAGGAGGTACTCCAGGCTGTGGACGTCCCGATATGCATCGGCGGCTCCGGCAACCCGGACAAGGATCCTGAGGTCCTCAAGGCTGCTGCAGAGGTCGCACAGGGCGAGCGCGCGCTGATCGCAAGCGCCAACCTGAACATGGACTGGGAGAAGATCGGGAGGGCATGCGTGGACAACGGCCATGTCTGCCTGGCGTGGACGCAGCTCGAGATCAACTCGCAGAAGGAGCTCAACAGGAAGCTCATGAAGGTCGCTGGGGTTCCCAGAGAGTCCATAGTGATGGACCCGACAACGGCAGCTCTCGCCTATGGTCTCGACTTCGCGTACACCAACATGGAGCGCATAAGGCTCGGAGCGCTGAAGGGCGACGAGGAGCTCACATTCCCGATGTCTTCAGGCACGACAAACGCATGGGGCGTCAGGGAGGCCTGGATGGTCCGCTCACCCAACAAGGAGGACTCAGACTGGGGCGACAGGATGCTCAGAGGCCCGATCTGGGAGATCATCACCGGATTCTCGCTTGCGATGGCAGGCGTGGATATATTCATGATGATGCATCCTCTTGCGGTCGCGTACCTCCAGGAGATCACTCAGACCCTCATGGGACTGATAGATGCGCAGACTCCTGATTTAACCAACTGGGTCAAGATGGAGGTCTGATAGCGATGAAGGAAAAGAGCCCCCTGAATCTTTACAAGCATCTGCCTCAGACCAACTGCGGAAAGTGCGGGCTGCAGACCTGCATGGCATTTGCAGCAGCTCTGATCGACAGGTCCAAGCGCGTCGAGGAGTGCACACCGCTGGCCGAGGAGAAGAAGTACGCGAAGAAGTACGAGACGCTCAAGTCGATAGTTGCTCCTGAGATAAGGCTCGTCTATGTGGGCACGGGCGAGAAGGAGCTGAAGGTCGGCGGCGAGGATGTCATGTACCGCCACCAGATGACGTTCTTCAACAAGCCGCCGTTTGCATACGACGTCACAGATACGATGGAGGAGGCAGCGCTCGTCGAGCGTGTGAAGAAGATCAGCACGTGGAAGAAGTTCTACATAGGCAAGTGGGAGCGCGTGGAGATGATCGCTGTCAGGTCAACCTCCGGCGATCCCGCGAAGTTCGCCGCGTGCGTGAAGAAGGTCATGGAGACCACAGACTATCCGCTGATCCTGTGCTCATTCGATCCGAAGGTTCTGAGGGCAGGCCTCGAGGTCGCAGCCAAGACCAGGCCGCTGGTGTACGCAGCAAACAAGGAGAACTGGCAGGAGGTCGCGAAACTCGTCCACGAGTTCAACGTGCCGGTCGTTCTCAGCGTGCCCTTCGATCTTGATGGCCTGAAGTCGATGGCGCTGACGTTCGAGCAGATGGGCATCCACGATCTGATCCTCGACTTCGGAACAGCGCCCAACGGCAAGAAGCTCCAGGAGTCGCTGCACAACCTTCTCAAGCTCAGAAGGGCGGCGCTCGAGGAGGGCCAGAAGGACATCGCCTACCCGACGATCGCCCTGCCGATCAACGCGTGGTTCACCACCAAGGACCCAGTGAGGGCTGCCTACTGGGAGTCCATCCTCACAGCGACATTCGTCATACGCGGTGCCTCTATAATGATCAAGCACTGTATCGAGCCGCACTGCGTGATGCCTGACATGCACCTCAGGTACAACATCTACACAGACCCGAGGAGACCTGTCCAGGTCAAGCCCGGCATCTACAAGGTCGGCAACCCCACAGAGGAGTCGCCGGTCTTCGTCACGACGAACTTCGCCCTCACGTACTACACTGTGGAATCAGATGTCGCCTCGAACAACATCGATGCCTACATAATGTCGATCAACACGGATGGCATCGGTGTGCAGGCATCGGTTGCCGGCGGCCAGCTGAACCCGCAGAAGATCGTCGATGCGTTCAAGGAGGCCGACTTCGACCTCACGAAGATGAAGTATCCGTCGATCGTTCTGCCAGGTATGGCCGCGAAGTTCAGCGGCGAGCTCGAGGACCTCTTCGGCGGAAAGGTGAAGATCCTGGTGGGACCGGAGGACTCCGGCCGCATAGTCGAGTGGATGAAGAGCTACTGGCCACCGAAGTGAAGCCCAGGGGGTTGATGCCCCCTGCAGGTTTCTGTTTCTCTTTTTCTCTTGGCCGCTTTTTCTTCTGGTCATGGCCTCCTACCATCCACGTGATCCAGTGCTGTTCGTCCTCTTCCTCAGCTTTCCGGGTTTTGCAGATGCCCTCTTGACAGATGTCCCTGCAAAATCATGAGGAGCTGGAACCAGAACATGGGTTTTATGTACATCCTTGGACAAGCATCTCCCATGGAACCGGCTGGGATGTTGGAGAGGCTTCATGCAAAGGTCGATGAGCAGCCTTTCGCGCGAAGGCTTGGTATGAGGCTTGTTGAGCTGAGGGAGGGGTACTCGAAGGTCGAGATGGAGCCATCAGATGATAACAAAAACTTCTTCGGAACCGTCCATGGTGGGGCGATATTCTCTCTGATAGACCAGGCATTTGGTGCGGCGGCAAACTCTCATGGAACGGTCGCAGTGGCGATAAGCGTGACCGTGGACTACCTCCGCCCTGCAAGTCCTGATGAGACGCTTTATGCAGAGGCCAGAGAGGTCAGCAGAACCCGGAGAATCTCAACATACAACATCGAGGTCAGAAACCAGGATGGGGAGCTGAAGGCCGCATGCCTTGCAATGGCATACAGAAGGGATGAGAGGATCCAGTTCGAGTGATGCTGGGCCGAAGTTTCACAGCGCCTCTGGAGTTAACAGTACGCTGCGTAGCTTCAGATATTTCGCCTCCGACATACTGCTCCCAACAGAAAACTGTATATCATTTGGAAAATGTACAGAAGCACAGCTTCCATATGCACCCAGGCATGCAAGAGAGCTCTCTGCGATCGCTGGAAGTTTCTGCGGTGAGTGGCATTCGTCACGCATAATGATGTGCGATGATGGCGGGCATTGCAGCGTGCTGAATGCACTGGATGATCGTGGTTGTGTTCAAAAGTTATCACTGCTGTACGGGCATGCGGGTTATGATGCCGGAGAGATATCCGGCAGCGCGGATCGCGCAGGCGGATGAATTCATACTCTATCTTGCTTGTGGAGGTCACTTGAATGGGATACACCCTGACAGAGAGGATCCTTAGAGATCATCTCGTTGATGGAACGTATGAGCCGGGGAACGAGATCGGCATAAGGATAGATCAGACTCTAACACAGGATGCGACAGGCACCATGGCCTATCTTCAGTTCGAGTCGATGGGTCTTGAGGGGATAGCCACAGAGCTCTCTGTGAGCTATGTCGATCACAACACGATACAGGTCGGGTTCGAGAACGCGGACGATCACAGGTATCTCCAGTCGGTCGCTGAGCGCTACGGCATATACTTCTCCCGCCCTGGGAACGGCATATGCCATCAGGTCCATCTTGAGAGATTCGGGCGCCCCGGCAAAACTCTGCTCGGATCTGACAGTCACACTCCGACAGGCGGCGGCCTGGGGATGATTGCAATAGGCGCCGGCGGGCTCGATGTGGCTGTCGCCATGGGCGGCGGGCCTTACTACCTGACAGCTCCGAGGGTGATGGAGGTGCATCTCACAGGGGAGCTCCAGCCCTGGGTCACCCCGAAGGATGTCATACTGAAGGTCCTGCAGATCCTCTCGACGAAGGGGAATGTGGGGTGGGTCTGCGAGTACACCGGCGATGGCATCGCGGGGCTCACCGTGCCCGACAGAGCGACGATCACGAACATGGGCGCTGAGACAGGCGTCACGACCTCGATATTCCCGAGCGATGAGCAGACAAGGAGGTTTCTCGCAGCTCAGGGCAGGGCAGAGCACTGGGTGCCGCTCGCGCCTGACAGGGACGCGACGTACGATAAAAGCATCGAGATCGATCTCTCTGAGCTTGAGCCGCTTGTTGCAGCACCCCACAGCCCCGGGAACGTCATCCCGCTGAGCAGCGTGGTGGGCACTCCTGTGGATCAGGTGCTCGTCGGCTCGTGCACGAACTCATCGTACACGGATATGATGACTGTCGCGAGCATGGTTAAAGGCAGGCATCTTCCTGCAAACGTCAGCTTCGGAGTCGCCCCCGGATCGAGGCAGGTTCTGAGGATGATGGCCAGGAGTGGCGCCCTCGACGATCTCATAGCATTCGGTGCAAGGATCCTCGAGAGCGCGTGCGGCTTCTGCATAGGCAACAGCATGTCGCCCGGCACAGACGCTGTCTCGGTCAGGACGAGCAACAGGAACTTCAAGGGCAGATCCGGAACTCCGAGCGCAAATGTTTACCTTACGAGCCCTGTGGTTGCAGCTGCGGCCGCTATAAAGGGAGAGTTTGTTGATCCCTCTGATCTGAAGATGGAGTTTCCAAGGGTGGGGATGCCGGAGAGGTTCGAGATAGACGACAGCATGATCATCCCTCCTAAGCCTGCTGAGGAGAGAGCCGGGGTCAGGATATTCCGAGGTCCGAACATAGGAGAGCCGCCGAGGAACACGCCGATGCCTGAGAGCATAGAGGGAGTTGTAACCATAAAGGTCGAGGACAACATAACGACTGATCACATAATGCCTGCTGGATCGCGGCTCAAGTACAGATCGAACGTGCCGAAGTACTCGACGTTTGTATTCGAGCCGCTGGATCCTGAGTTCTCCGGGAGGGCTGCTGAGATCCGTGATAAGGGGCTGCACAACATCATCGTCGCGGGGGTGAGCTACGGCCAGGGGTCGTCCAGGGAGCACGCTGCGATGTGCCCGATGTATCTCGGGGTGAAGGCGGTCGTGGCGAAATCCATAGAGAGGATACATGCTGCAAATCTCGTGAACTTCGGGATACTGCCGCTCTACTTCGTCAGGGAGTCCGATTATGATACCATTGAGCAGGGCATGAGCATGAGATTGCCTGGTATCAGAAAGGCCCTGGAGAGTGGGGAGTCTGAGGTGAAGGCTATCGCCGGCGATCGCGAGATCCCGCTACGGATGGAGCTGAGCAGACGGCAGAGGGCGATACTGCTTGCAGGAGGGCTGCTCCCATACACAGTGAGGGGAGGATGAACTTTGCTGGTCTCCCGCATGAACGAAAGGGGCATGATGAAATGAGATTATCCGAGGTCCAGGTGGTGTCCCGCATAAATGAGGGGGCGTGATGCTTGGAGGCTGCTGAGATACTGTTCTACGTGATAGTTTTCCTGATCGCCTACATGATCGCCAGGATCATCATGAAGATCATGAGGGGGTACTGAGCCCGGCGGGCAGCGCCCGCTGGGACCATGGAATACCAACATGTTTAGCTGCTGGAGGAATTTTTGGAGCTCATCAGGCCACAGCACGCTCAAATTGAGAATCAGCATACGCTCTTATGTGCGTAGCAACTTGTAGAGCATGCAATGTGGTCGCTGAAAGCACTCATTCATTCGCCACGAACACATGACGGAATAAGTGCCTCTTCTCGAGCGTCGTCAGATGGACAAGAGCGTCAGCATAATCTTCTGTAAAGCGTATCCCTCTGTACCGGTACTCTACCGTGCCTCTTTATAAGATCCTGAAACTCGGCCGGAGACATGTACTGCCCCTCTCTGGATCCGGCGCATCTGGATATGTTCTCCTCCATGAGCGTCCCGCCGAGATCGTTGGCGCCCCATTCCAGCGCCGCTCCTGCGACCTCCCTGCCGAGCTTCACCCAGCTCGCCTGGATGTTCGTGATGTACGGATAAAGCGCCACTCTTGCGAGCGCGTGCATCTTCAAATTCTCAAGTATGTCCGGAGGTGATGATATCCTTCCCAGAGCTGTGTTTCCTGGGACGAAGGGCAGCAGCACAAACTCCGTGAACCCTCCGGTCTCCATCTGTATCGATCTGATGACCTCCAAATGGCTCAACCTCTCCTCGAAGCTCTCGATGTGGCCGTAGAGCATCGTCGAGGTCGTAGGTATGCCCATTGTGTGTGCAGCTCTTATTACGAATGACCACTCCGCGGTGCTGAGCTTGTCCGGGCAGATCACCCTCCTAACAGAATCGACCAGCAGCTCTGCTGCCGTCCCGGGCATCGAGTCGAGGCCTGAATCTTTTAAGGAGCGCAGGGCATCATGCACATCGACGCCGGAGCATCTCGACATGTGCATCACCTCCATGGGAGAGTACGCGTGGAGGTGCATACGGGGGAAGTTTGATTTGAGAACCTCAAGAATCTCGCAGTAGCTCTCCACGGTGAGCCCTGGCGCCAGACCGCCCTGGAGGCATATCTCGGTGGCGCCCATCTGCTCAGCCTCTGCTGCCTTCTGAACGATCTCCTCATGTGTTAGGATGTATCCATCGCTCCTCCTGAACGCGCAGAACCTGCAGCTTCCCACACAGATGTTGGTGAAGTTGATGTTTCTGTTTATGACGTACGTCACCTCCCTGCCGCAGCAGCTCTCCTGGAGCATGCGGGAAAGGGAGAAGAGCCTCATCGGGCTTCGCCAGAGGGATCGCATGAGATCGCGATTCAGAGCTGCATGGCCCCTCGAATCGCTCAGGATGCCCTCGCAGATCGGATCACTCAGTGCCATCTTGTTGCGTGTCTCCAGGCTGTGCATGATGTTCCGGAGCATTTTGATCATCAAGAATCCTGCGCTCCCTGGGCAGCTGCGAGATCAGTTTGCCAGGGGTGTAGAGGCCGCATCCTATCACAGAGCCCATGTGCGTGACAACCACGTAACCTCTCTCCACCTGCGCTCTCAGTTCCAGGCTCTCGCCCGCGAAGAAGCGTCTCGCCATCTCATCGTTCAGATCGATGACGTTCTTTCTCGCATGCCGCCCCCAGAGCTGGAGCGCGTATGTGGTCGGCTTCCACGGGCTCTCGCGCATCGATATAACCCTCATTCCGATGCTCTCGCATCTGAACGGCGGGATCTCTGGCAGGCTGAACGCCCATATCATTCTGCCGCGCCTGAAGAAGCCGAATCCCTTGAACACATCCTCAGAGATGCCAAACCTCTCCCTCCACATCGATACCACGGTATCTTTATTCACCGGCTGAAAGCCTTCTGCGGAGCTTCGCGACAAAGAATCCCCCCGTGTCGTTCTCGTGTGGATAATACCTCCTGCATTTCACGAGTTCCTCGCCATAATCGTTACCGTTCCATGACGGCAGACCCGGGCTTGAACGCAGACCTGGGACCGTGAAGCTCTCCACATCAGCGAGGTCGAGCACCCTGGATACGACCCCCTCGTTCTCTTCAGGCGCGAATGTGCATGTGGAGTAAACCACAACCCCTCCTGGCTTTGTCAGCTGGATCGCCCGGCGCAGGAGTGATACCTGGAGGCTCTGCAGATCCATGCTTCTCTTTACAGAACATCTCGAGATCACTCCAGGGTGCCTTCGAGCGGTGCCCTCGCTCGAGCATGGGGCATCAACAAGCGCTCTGTCGAAGGTGTACTCTGGAAAGCGTCTCCCGTCGTAGGAGGTGACGATGGTGTTGACCGCGCCGAGCCTCTCAAGGTTTGCCCGGAGCGGCACGATGCGTGCGGAGGAGCTGTCGTTCGCGACAATGAGCCCCCTGTTCGACATCTGCATGCTCATCTGCGCGGCCTTTCCGCCGGGAGCTGCACAGAGGTCCAGTATCCGCTCGCCAGGCAGCGGGTCGAGAACCACCGGTGGCAGCATGGATATCTCCTCCTGCACGTGAATCAGGCCCATGTGAAACTCCATGAGCCTTCCTGGCTTCTCCACATCAAGCCTCAACCCGAGCGGATACCATCGCATCCGCTCGTACCCTACCCCCGCGCGATCCAGCCTGGAGAGCAGCTCTGGGGCTGAGGTCTTCAGTGTATTTATTCTGACGGTCACCGGCAGTGGCCTGCTCATGGAGTCCAGGAATGCATCGAAATCCGGTATGATATCGCGGTACCTCTCCAGGTGCTCAGACGCCATGTGGGAGGAGTGAATGCTTATCGGCAAAATATCTTGGCCTTCGCTCTTATGTGCGTAGCAACTTGCAGAGCATGCAATGTGGTCTCTGAAAGCAAGTCGAAACGCATAGCATGACCCCTGCTCATTCAGACAAGTCATCAAATGGACAAGAGCGTTGGCCTTTAAGTGTCGTGTGGCTGGTCCCCACTGAGGGTGTTGCTCCTAATCGATATCCACCTGCACGATCTCAACCGGACCCGAAGTCTCGATTGCTGTTGATCCCAGTGATGCGAGTACGCCACCCCCAGTTTTTGATGCTTGCAGCTGTCATCCAGGAGCATATCATCAGG
Source organism: Methanobacteriota archaeon (assembly GCA_029553285.1). Taxonomy (GTDB): domain Archaea; phylum Halobacteriota; class Methanosarcinia; order Methanotrichales; family Methanotrichaceae; genus Methanothrix_B. The sequence continues at coordinate 54,661 of JAKPCO010000080.1, read as the reverse complement.
ACATGGCTCCAACGGGACGAAAGTTTGATATCCAGTCGCGCCCTCATCACACAGGGTGGTCTGATGAAGTTCAAGGAGTGGACCCGGCCGATCAGGAAGTTTGATGATATATACTACACAATCGAGAGGATCATCTACGGAAGGGGCAGGCTGAGCGGTTTTACATCAGAGGACATATACAACAACCTCCACGACAAGCGCTTCTTCAGGGATGCGGCAGATCTTCACAATTATCTTCTTGCCAAGGGCAAGACCTACAGGATAAGGCCCAAGGACGGCGGCTGGGAGAGGATCTGGTAGAGGTCATCCCGTCGCATGGTTAAAGTGGGCATTCACATTTTTTGTGCAGCTTAATCGGAGCTGCAAGCTTGGGCGACACCCGGGCACCGATGACATAAACTGCCTGATGTTGCAGATTCCTGAATCAGATGGATTGGCCGTCTTTTCCCGGCTGCGGCATCTCTCGGATCTCCCTGAGCAGCGATTCTGCAGCCCTGGCCACGGCCTCTCGTGAGCCCAGCCTCGGCCTCCAGCCGAGCTGTCTTATCGCGTCTGTTGACAGGCACATCAGCTTAACATCTCCCTTCCAGCCCCTTCCGTCGATCCCGCCTGTGAATCTGTACCTCACGCCGTCCAGGCCCATCGCTTTGACGACTATGTCCGCGATCTCCCTCACATCAACGGTGTCCTGAGAGCCGATGTTGTATATGTTCACCTGCTCATCCGCATGCTCAACGCAGTGGATCATGGCATCCACGCAGTCCCTGACATCGAGGTAGGACTTCCGCTGCGCTCCTGATCCGAGGATCTCGAGCTCTTTCGGGTTTGTCCTTAGCTTTTTTATGAAATCAACGATCACGCCGTGGTTCCCACGCTCTCCCACTATGTTCGCGAAGCGGTATATCCAAGCCTGCATATCGAATGTGTGGCAGTAAGATGATATCATCGCCTCACATGCGAGCTTCGACGCCCCGTAGAGCGATATCGGCTTCAGCGGGCCGTAGTCCTCAGGCGTCGGTATGATCTTCGCCTCTCCATAAACAGTTGATGTCGAGGTGAACGCTATTTTTCTGACCCCAGCCCGGCGCATCGCCTCGAGGAGGTTGTATGTGGTGAGGGCATTCTGCTCGAGGTGTATCCTTGTATCAGTCTCGCCCACTGCCACAGAGGGGTTGGCAGCGAGGTGGAACACAATGTCCTTCTCCTTCACGGCATCATAGACCTCCAGCCTGTCGAGCAGATCGGCCTCTATGAGCCTGAAGCGCGGATTGGATTCGTGCGCACTGAGATACTCCCGCTTCCCTGTGCTCAGGTTATCTATGACTGTAACCTCATTGTGTTTTATCAGCGCATCGACAAGATGAGATCCTATGAACCCTGCACCGCCAGTTACCAGAATCGACATATCTCTGAGTATGGGCATGCTTTGAGGGTACGTGAGAGGTATGATATATCTTTTGGAGAGTGCATGTGTGAGGATCCCCGTTGGCCGCAGGTCTATGTTTTTCATCGTCACGCTGAACTTCTGAGCTTCAGAACGTACAGCTCCTCGAAGAAGTATCTCTCCCTCGCCACGATCTCTGTGGTGAGGCCTGACGCCCGGGCCAGCTCCATGACCTCGTCTGGCCCTGTGAGGGATGATATGAGCAGAAGTATCCTTCCCCGAGGGCTCATTATATCCCTCACGCCTTTCAGAAACCTCGCTATCACCTCTCTCCCATCAGCCCCGCCGTCAACCGCTGCTGACAGCCAGCGATCATCTCCTGAATCCAGCGCATCCTCTGCAGGCAGATACGGTGGATTGAAAAGAATGAGGTCGAACTTATAGGATATCCCGTGAAACAGATCCGCCCTGACCGCGGGTATGCCCAGAGATGCCGCTGCCCTCACAGCATGGGGATTGATATCTGTGGCGACTATGCTCCTGACCCTGCGTGCGAGGGATTCTGATATCACCCCAGAGCCACAGCCGATCTCTATGACAGAGTCGTCTGGCCTGGCTTCAGCTATCGCAGCACGCATTAGGAGATGCGTATCCTCAGATGGGGGATAGACGTCCACCATTCCGCCTCCTCTCTTCTTACACTGAAAGCATTTAGGGTTAACCTTCAACTGCATGGTCGTTTCTGGACGAAACCAGCAATCAAAGCTCTCATCCTTTTGGTAACCTCTAATGTCGCCTGTGGTGTTTCGCAGGAAAATGCTCACTGCCCGAGAGGCGCACACATCCCAACTCATCTGGCAGAAAGTGTTTTACTGCTCCACTGCGCTTCTCGCCATCGATCTCCTGTATCCAAACCCGCAACTCATCTGGCAGAAACTGTTTTATCCGAACAGCTCATCAGCTCTCGCAAATGAGCTCAGGAATCAAGCATCGTGTCCACAGACTTCTTGAGCCTGGCGATGATGAGGGGAAATACATCGACATCTTCATAGTCTGTCTCATAATCCTCAACGTTACAGCAGTGATACTTGAGACTGTATGGTGGATAAACGCGCGCTTTTCATATTTTTTCGACGTCTTCGAGATGTTTTCTGTCGCGGTCTTCACCGTTGAATACGTCCTCAGAGTCTGGTCATGCACAGTCGATCCCCGCTTCAGCGATCCCATCCGTGGAAGAATGAGATTCATGGTATCACCGCTTGCAGTTGTTGATCTGCTTGCGTTCCTTCCGTTTTACCTTCCCTTGCTGCTTCCGGACACGAGGGTTCTCAGAGCGGTTCGTCTCTTCCGGCTGCTCAGAATCATGAAGTTTGCGAGATATTCGGAGTCGGTCGATCTTTTCGCCGATGTTATCAGGATGAAGAAGGATGAGCTTCTGCTGGTCTTCGTATCCATACTGATACTTCTCCTGGTCTCCTCGACTCTTATGTACGAGGTGGAGCATGATGCACAGCCCGATAAGTTCTCATCGATACCAGCAGCCATGTGGTGGGGGCTGGTGACGCTGGCAACAGTCGGCTACGGCGATGTATATCCTGTAACGCCAGCTGGCAAGCTAATAGGCTCTGTGGTCGTGATGCTTGGTATAGGCCTCTTCGCTCTGCCAGCAGGCATAATCGCATCCGGCTTCACCGAGGCTCTTCAGAGGAGAAGGGAGAGCCGCGAGATGGTATGCCCTCACTGTGGAAAACCGATAAATGAGTTGGTGAGAAGGTAACGTTCATCTCATGCGGTCAGCTCGAGCGTGAAGGCTGATCCTGCTCTCCTGAGCCGCTGTGCCTTCATCGCCTCGACGAATGCCAGAAACGGAGGCGATGGCCTGCCCGGTCTCGATCTCATCTCAGGATGGAACTGGCATGCGAAGAAGAACGGATGCCCCGGGATCTCCATGATCTCCATCAGATCCCCGTTCCTTCCTGAGAAGAGGAGACCGTTCTTCTCGAGTATCTCGATGTATGCCGGATTCACCTCATACCTGTGCCTGTGCCGCTCCACGATCTCCGTGGTGCCGTAGATCCTGTGGGCGAGCGTGCCCTCGATGAGATGCGCAGGATAGTTGCCTAGCCGCATCGTCGCCCCCATCTGCCTGACCTTCTCCTGCTCGGGGAGCAGCGCGATGACAGGATGCGGCGTCTCGCCGAACTCTGTGCTCGAAGCGCCCTCAAGACCGCAGACGTTCCGGGCGAACTCTATGACCGCGAGCTGCATTCCGAAACATATCCCGAGGTACGGTATCCCCTTCTCCCTCGCATATCTTATGGCGTTCATCTTGCCCTCTGTGCCGCGAACACCGAATCCGCCCGGGACAAGGATGCCGTCGAAGTCCCTCAGCAGCTTCTCGGGCTGAGCCCTCTCGAGATCCTCGGCATCTATCCAGGATATCTCCGGCATGGCCCCTGCCTCGATGCCCGCATGCTTCAGCGCCTCGCGTATCGAGAGGTAAGCATCCTTCATTGGATCTGTGCACTGTGATCCTGATGTGTATTTCCCCACAAGAGCCATGCTGACCTTCTCCCTGACCGCGTCCATCCTCTGGACGAGATCGTACCAGTCCCTCCGCTCCTCCAGTGGGAACAATCGCATGGCCTTCATGATATATTTAGTTAGACCCTCAGCCTCGAGCTGGAGCGGAACCCTGTAGATGTCATCCGAATCATGCCCGCTGATAACAGCCTCTATTGGAACATCACAGAAGTGCGCGATCTTCGCCTTCGTCTCCGGCAGCAGAGGCTTCTTGCACCTCACCACTATCATGTCTGGCTGAAGCCCGAGCTCGCGCATCTCCTTGACGCTGTGCTGCGTTGGCTTCGTCTTCTGCTCGCCATCAGAGGTCATCGGCGCGAGCGTTACATGGACAAAGAATATGTTTCCGGACTCCTCGTACTTCAGCTGCCTCATCGCCTCCAGGAACGGCATCGACTCTATGTCGCCAACAGTCCCACCAACCTCGATGAGACAGATCTCGCTCCCTCCGGTTCTCGATACCTGGCGTATTCTCCTCTTTATCTCATCTGTTATGTGCGGTATTATCTGAACTGTCTTTCCCAGGTACTCGCCGCGCCGCTCCTTCTCGATGACAGTGCTGTAGACCTTTCCGGTTGTGATGTTGTGATCTCTTGTGAGCTCTATGTCGAGAAATCGCTCGTAGTTGCCGAGGTCTAGATCCACCTCGCCGCCGTCCTTGAGCACGTACACCTCGCCGTGCTGGAACGGGCTCATGAGCCCTGCGTCTATATTGATATACGGATCTATCTTTATGGCAGTGACCCTGTACCCCTTGTTCATGAGCAGCCTGCCTATCGAGGCTGCAGTTATGCCCTTGCCAAGCCCGCTCATCACCCCGCCGGTGACAACGATGTATCTCAAACAGATCACTCTCATCCAGAGCTAAGATCGCAGCATGGTAGCTGTACCATAGATGATAAGGCTGACGATCATCATGGATGTGGCCAGTGCCCCAGGAAAGAGCGGCAGGGTTCTGGTATGGAACGTCAGCACCATGAGCACGATGGTTGCTGCCAGGATCAGGGCGACAGGAACCAGATCCATGCTGTACCTGCCGTATCCGGTGACCGGCTCATATCTATCAATCCTCTCGCCCTCGCGCGAGCCGGTCCAGGAGTCGTGGCTATAGTACTGATCGCTTTTGTAGTAATCCTCATCGCTCCGTTCATCTCCATCATCAGCATCGTATCCATCACTGTAATTATCACGGCTATCGTTCTCCCTCAGATCCACATCCGCGCTGTCATCTCTGTACATGCCATCAGCCTCCATGGTCACCGGAATTTTTTTGGTGGTGGTGTCTGTAATGAGCAGCATATCTCCGCTCACCGTCTCAGCGGTCTCCGGCATCCTCACCGAGATCGGGATCGTCTCCTCGAGCACTATGTAATGGTTCATCTTCTCGGGTTTCACGTAGCGGATGATGCTCTGATCCGTTTTAACAACCAGGTTGGTCGGCTCGCCGAGGTTGACGACCCGGAGGTGTATCTCATCGCTCCCGCCTGGAGGCAGCCTCAGGGATATCGGCTCCGGCTCGCCCTCACCTGCGCTGTCGTTTATCCTGATCACGTACTCCATCCAGGATAAAGATGCGATCATATTTTATAAATATTTCTCTAGTGTATTAACACCTCTCGCGAAGCTCCGGCGGCAGCATGTTGGGTATCCCCTCTTCTATCGGATACACCTCGCCACATGATCTGCACGTGAGCCTTCCTGTGAGTATCTCCCTCTCGTTCTCCTCAAAGACCTCGAGCTCGAGATCTCCCCTGCAAACAGGGCATACGAGTATCTCCATCAGATCGCGCCTCATGATTCATCAGGAGATGCTCGTGGAGATCAACCTTCCGATTTGTTCATCTTGTGGAATCGGCACCTGGATCAGGTAAATCTCTGAGATCATAGAGCATGCCACTCTGAAGCTCTGCAGCTCACCCGCAAAATAATAACTCTCTTATGTATTCAGCAACTTGAAGGCCATGCAGGCCGGTTGCTGAATGCACTCATTCGCTCGCCAGGAGCGCATAGCAGGACCGGTGCCTCTGCGGACAAGTTCTCAGATGGATAAGAGCGAATAATAAAAAGACACCAGGCGCCCCGCTCTTCAGAACGCAGGTGGATTTCAATCAATCTGCTGTGGGTCTCACAGGAGGCTGAGCCTGCCGGTCACCCTGTCCATGATCTCGTCCGGCGCCGGCCCGAGGCCCAGGGCTGTCACGGTTCCGGGAGGCACCTCTGTGAGGCCTGCATCCCTGACGATGGCGGCCGGTATCCCCAGGGATTCTGCCTCTGACTTGAGCCTGAAGAGATGCTCCTCATCCCCCCCTCTGAGGACGATCTTCCTCATGCCCTCCTCCTTCCACTGCTCGACGATATCCTTTCTGGTGAGCTCCATGGCCATTATCGAGGCGTGCGCCACCTGGACCGCGAGCTTTCCTGTTGACAGCTTCAGATCATCCCTGACAACTATGCACTGCTTGAGCTGCATGCTGAACCTCAGGATTTACTCGCTCTCCTCCTGTAGATGTAAGCGCCTGCGCCGCCCAGGATCACAAGAACTGCAAGTGCCGGGAGCATCAGCGATCTGGACTCGGGCTCCACTCTCACGGGAATCTTCATGCTCTCTGAGATCACGGTATCCCCTCTCACGTCGGTGTACTTGATCTCGCTGTTGATGCCGTACTCCTTTGGAGTCGCATCCGAGTCCACATCTAGGCGGAAGACCACAGTCGACTCCTCACCTGGCCCTAGGTCACCTATGTAAGCTTGATCGTCCGTCGAAGAGAACGGCTTGAATATGCTCAGCCTCGCGATGGCGTCGCTCACACCCTCCTCCCCGATGTTTTTGTAGGTAACCTGCAGCTCCTCCTTCTTGGCTCCTGCGTGGAGGACCCCTTTGACATCGGTGATCACGAAGTCCGCCCTCTTCTTAACGACGACCGGCACGATAACTGTCTGATTTGCCTTCTGGTACCAGTAGGCTGCCCTGAACCCTATGAGGTTGTTTGTAGCTGGATCAAACTTGTTCGCATCGACCTGTACATTGTACTGGTAGTCGTACTTCAGATTGAGCTGGAGGGGGTACACGCCAGCAGGCGCGTGCTTTCCTATCTTTATCGTGAATTTGAGCGGATTCTTTGTCTTGTCACCGGATTTGAGGGATTCCACAACCTGATCGCCGGACTTGACCTCGATCTGGTCGTTCTCCGGTACAAGAGTCGCAACAATTCCTATGGCAGTGGTCTTGGCCTGCTCCAGCTCCTGCTCTTTGGCTGCAAGCGCCATCTCCATGGGGGTATACGGAGTCTTGTCCTTCTCGAAGCTCAGGAACCTGCCGTAGTTCATGAGGTCGATGTAGAGCGTGACCGTCTCCCCCTTGTCGAACTCGTTCGTGCCGCTTATCGCAGCGGTCAGGTTCGGCGATCCATACATGTTCCAGTAGTTCTCACCCTCTATCACAGGAGGGATGTAGTTGCTCTGGCCCATCGCTGGGACGATAAGGATCAACAGCATTATCAATTCGTATCTCATCAAACTGCACCTGCGCATCTTTTAATCACATCGATCAGCATCACATTCAGCCTCTCTACCCTTCCCCGCTCTCTTTCAAGCTGAACGAGAAGCACGGGAAATACTGTGAATGTTGTGATAAGAGAGAATATCACAGCCAGCACGGTCACTGCACCGAAGTTGTTGATTATGACGAACGGAGATGTCACGAGTGCTCCGAAGCCGAAGACTGTGGTCAGGCCTGATGCAACCAGCGCGGAGCCTATGCTCGACGATGCCCTCGATATCGCCTGATCGATATCGTTGCCCCTCTTGAGCTCCTCATAAAACCTCTCCATCATGAGTATTGCGTACTCAGAACCCACGCCCAGGATCAGGGCTCCCAGCGTCGCAGTCAGCGGGGTGTACTTCATGCCGGTGACATACATCACCCCGCCCATCCAGCCTATGACGACTAGCATCGGCAGGACCGGCACAAGCGCCTTTATCAGATCCCTGTATATCAGGAAGAGTATGAAGAATATCACGACCAGCCCGAAGAGAGTCATCTCCGTCCTCCCGGTCGTGAGCGCCTTGATCACTGTTGTCATCACAACCAGTTTGCCTGTTATAACAACGTTGGTTCCAGGAGGCACGCCGAACCACTCAACATCTTTGTACATCTCTTTTATAAGACGGTCGACCCCCTCTTCCCCAAGGTCCCGCAGCGCGTTGCCTATGTTGATGTTCATCACTGCTGTATCATGCCCGTCGATGTATCTGTCTTTCATTGAAGATGGCATTGTGCTGAGCAGATACCTTGTTGAGGTCACATCATCTGGTATAGAGCCCTTGTTCAGCATTCTCATATAGCCGGCAACGCTGTTGACGTAATACACCTGCTGCCTCGACCCTGTGATGTAATCTCCGAACTCGTTCATCCATTCTAGCGTCTTAGGATCTGTTATGTCATCTCCCTGGATGATTATGTTGAGCTCATCGCTTCCCCCGAATATATCGGCCATGTGTTTGAACTGGACCAGGGGAGGAAGATCCTGCGGCATGTAGTTCTTGAAATCCGTATCCACAGGAACTAGGGTATCGGAGTAAACCCCTGCAAGCGACAGAAGCAGGGCGAGCAGGAGTACCAGAGCCCCACGCCTGAGCGAAAATCTCACGATTGATCTCACAGCTCTGCCGATGGCCGTCTCAGCGACAGTGCTCTCAGATGCATCAGCTCTCTTCCTGTTCTTCCTGTTGTTTCCGTTCCTTTCCGCGGCGTAGAGCACCGTTATCCCAACAAAGAGGGCTGAGAGGTAACACATTATCAGCCCTATTAGGCAGAGAACCCCGAACGTTCTGATCATGGGCACGCTTGAGGTGAAGAGCGAGAAGAATCCGGCTGCTGTTATCGTCAGCGCTATCAGGACAGCTGGCGCGGTGTGGGCCACGGTCTTGGCGACCGCTTTTTTTATCGAGCCTCCTTTTGAGAACTCCTCGATCCTGTTGTGGAACTGTATCGCATAATCGATGCCGATGCCGATGAGTATTGGGAAGGCCGCCATCGATATCATCGTCATCGGGATTTTGAGCAGCCCCATTATCCCGAATGTCCAGATTATGCCCAGAAAGACTATCGGCAGTGGGAGGAGCGGCCAGTTGACATGACGGAAGACGAGCAGAAGCGCCAGGATCATGAGGACGCCAGATATGCCAAGCAGGCTTCCAAAGTTCTCTGACATCTCCTTCTTTATCGCTATTCCAAGCGCAGCCTCACCTGTGACGATGACGCCCACCGCTGGAGGAAACCCGGCCATGGCCACTGCCCTCTCGGTCTCGTGCACGACCTCCTCGAGCTCCTCAGTTGTGAGCGTGAGCGGGAGCTCTATCGAGAGTATTGTATGCTTTCTGTCGGGAAGCATATGCTGGAGCATCCCGGGATCCGCTTTGAGGAGAAGCGCGTCTATCATGCCCTGATCATCTGGAATGTATCCCCTTCCGGTCTCCATCTCAGCAGCACTCTTCACGATCTGCGATATGCCCGTGACAGAGATCACATCCGACACAGACTCCATCTGCACGGCAAGCCGGTCCATCGCCTTCAGGACTTCAGGAGTTGTGACATCGTCGCCCTCGACCAACACAGTTATCGAGACTGTTGCGAACCGCTCATTGAAGAGGTGCTCATAGGTCTGGTACAGCGCCGTCCCCTCGTCCACGAAGTCCTCTGTTCTCGACCCAACCATCTCGATCTGCTGGGCGTAATGAAGCGACAGAAGTGTGAGAAGAACTGCAGCGATGAGTATGAGCTCAGGATTCTTTGCGATCCAGCAACCAAGCCGCTCTTTTCTGTCTATGGGCCTCACCCGCTATGATTTGATATGTACAGAGATTACAGAACGTGCAGTTTTTACGAAAAATATTTAACGCTTCCGGCTCAGGTTCGGATGATGAACCGGGATATCGAGGAGATCAGAAGATACATCACTGAGGCCTGTGTTCAGATCGCGAGAATGCGCGGATACAGCGATGCTCTGGGGGTGCTGAGAGGGATTCTGATGCTCTCTGAAACCCCGTTATCACTTGATGATCTGGTCGAGCTCACAGGCTACAGCAAATCCACTTTGAGCACGAACATGAGCATTCTTGAGGGCATCGGCGTGGCGAAGAGGGTTGTAACGCCAGGGGAGAAGAGGTACAGGTACATACCGGTGACGGATACGGAGATGCTCAGAAATGCGATGATGAATCATGTCAGCAAGGAGATCAGCACGATCATGGCGGCCCTCGATCGCGCTGAAAGAGCGCTTTCAGACTCTGAGAGCCCGGAGGCGGATCAGATCAGAGAGAGGATCAACGGGATAAGAAACTTCTACAGCAAAACGGATCGCCTTCTGAAGCTCATACAGAAATACGATGTCGATAGCCTCATCGAGATCCTGGAAAGGGGCGGATAATCCCCCGTAAGAAAGCCCACCTATATGCAATTACGCATCCCAAAGGCGGGACCGCCTCTGCCCACTGCCGCCGGAGACGACCCAGGCTCAGGCAGAGTGCTTCTTAACGCGTTTCACATTCCTGGATTTGCAGCTCGGGCAGGATGGTATGACTCCCAGCCCCTTGAATGTGCTGCCGCAGTCCAGGCATGTGTATTCCTTTGCAAGTATGTGCTCCTCATCCCCCACATTTATGAGGCTGAATCCGGGACCGGAACACATGAGTACCACCTCAAAAAACCATCATCATTATCAATTAAATACTTTTTGTTGTGAACGCTCTTGTTCATCGCCAAGCATGTGGGAGCGTTCATGCTCATGAAGAACACTGCAGGCTCACGAGCCACATCTACTATGCACCAGATCAGCAGCATACCGCCCCTTAAAATCCATCATGCGTTATGCTGGTGAGCGCCGGCTCCGAGGAGGCTGATCGTCTAATTGAAGCACAGAGCCACAATTAACTATGATAATAATAATTTATTCCACGTCTAATAACATGCATCCTATTTATATTTTAATCTGTTTAGATCACATGTCCTCAGACAGGCTTGAGAGCCTGTTGATGAGCCAGTTGGTCATGAATCCTGTGAGGAAGCACACGAGCATGGTCGAGAAGACTGTATCATCAGATTTCACGTTGAATGCGATGAGGCCGCTGCTGAAGAGCAGGTACGCCATGTAGCCGAATATCATGCTGAGCAGCGGTATCGTTGTGTACCAGATCCGCTTGTACCTTACCACCATACCTTCCCTCCGGAGGTCGTCCACAACCCCGGTGAGGATCTGGGCGGATGAGCCGAGCCCCGCGAAGAAGGAGCTCCACAGCGGCACTCCGAGGATCCTGATATCAGAGTAGGCGTATATCAGCGCTCCGAAGAAGAGAGCGGCAAGCACCCCGTATAGCACCGCGTAAAGGCCGTAGAGTTTGAAGAAGAACGAGACTGTCCTGGAGCTGTGAATGCGCAGCCCGCGTATGTTGTGCTTCGCCTCGTTTATCGCACTGGTCAGCTCGTACTTCGCCCTGTCGTAGTAGAGAAATGCATCCGCGTAGTTGTCCTTGCTCAGCTCCTTGAAGGCCAGGACGTAGAAGTCATAGCTGTTCTTGACATCTATCGAGCTTCTGTGAGCGGCCTGCAGCATCCGTCTCAGCCTTCTTAGGGCCAGGCCCAGACCCTCAGGCGATACCTCCTCAAGAGCGTCTTTTGCTTCCACGAATAAATTTACTTCAGTAATAAGGATATATAGTTTTCCATCAAAATTTTGATCAAAAGATAATAATATTAATAGCACTTCAGCAGTGCGCGCAAATTTCCAGCAGGATGTGGATGTCACATGCTATATCTACAATTCGATTCGTCAAAGAGAGGTGTCCGAATAAGGAAGCGCTCTTATCCGTCTGACAACTTGTCTGCAGAAGCACCGCTTCTGCTATGCGCTACTAGCGAGCGAGTGAATCCATTCAGCAGCCGGCTTGTATGTCCTTCAAGTTGCTGAATAGATAAGAGCGTAAGGAAGAAGTGCTCATAACAATCAGCATCCTCAAGCCTCGAATATCTGGCTCCGGAACTCTTATTCGGACAGATCCCGGCAAAGGGAGAGCGGGGGCCATACGCATGCAGGACAAATCGCGTGCAACCTTTCATGATCCATGTGGTGGCTCATGTGGCTGGTCGGAGAGGCGGCTCTGGCAAACCAAACAACGAACCTGTCTCAAAACATCCAGATGCCATCGATGGATATGATCAAGCACCTGGACCCCCAATGAGGACACCATGTCACATCCAGTGGCCGGATGGTTTCGAGACGACTTCAACTTCAATCAGCACCACATCTCTGCATCGATCCGCCGAATCACCAGCATGAGCACATGTGGTTTTGATGCCGATCCCTTTGATCCTCCTCGATTTGAGAGCAAAACCAGGGAAATGGCCGGCAGGATTGCTGCATGAGGCATCTCAGATATCCAGCGCCCGCTGACACTGCTGTTTGCTCAGAGCGAGTTGGATGCGGCTCTTCGGGTCTCACCGCATGACGTATCCACCGCGCGAATAGAAGAACGTCGGCGGTGTTGTGTAGTAAAATGTCATGCCCCGCAGCCCGTAAACATTGGCATCCCACCACGGATCGATGCCGAAGTCTGCTGGATCGAAGGTTGTCTTCATAAGATATGAGGAGGCAGGATATCGATAGGCTCCATACACCGGATGGTATGTCCCGGGGTATCTGTAATACGGGCTGTAGTAAGGTGTGTAGTAAGGCAGTCTGTCTACCGGATAAACCCAGCTGTACTCCCACCGGTAGGTGTGGGTCAGAAACGGGTTGTACCACGGGGAGAGCCAGTCATACTCCAGCGATACCTCCTCCGCCAGGCACGGCAGAATCAATACTGCCAGAGCAACAAGCACGAATCTTTTTCTCATAACCCCACTCAATCAGACGAGTCTGCACTGTTAATACTTATGAGTTTCGACGCTATCGCCTGGAGCAGAGGGCTCCGCAGATCCGGGATCTATCGGGCACGGGTTGCAGGCACATCGATCGATAATTTTGGGGTTGCACGAGATCAGCAGCATGCGGACCCAGCGAATGCGGTAATCTGTCGGTGGATGTGATTCCTGAGAGGCGATCGAACCGAGCCCGCGATCAGACTCCGGAGAGAAGCTTTAACTCGCATGTGGTATGAATTAACGCTCATGAGGCGCATATACATGGACCACTCGGCCACGACCCCGGTCGCGCCCGAGGTCCTGGAGGCGATGCTGCCGTACTTCAGGGAGAGGTATGGAAATGCGTCGAGCCTCCACGAGTTCGGCCGGGAGGCGCGTGATGCTGTTGAGGGCGCGAGGGAGAAGCTCGCCTCGCTGATCGGCGCGAGCCCTGAGGAGATATACTTCACGAGCGGGGGCACAGAGTCGGACAACCTGGCGCTCAAGGGCGTTGCGCTCAGCAGCAGGGGAAAGCATATCATCACGACATCGATAGAGCATCCTGCGGTTCTTGAGGTGTGCAGGTCTCTGGAGCGCGTGGGCTTCGATGTCACCTACGTTCCTGTTGATGACATGGGCATAGTCGATCCGGGAGAGATCGAGAGGGCGATACGCGATGATACCGTGCTCATATCCGTCATGCATGCGAACAACGAGATAGGCACGATACAGCCGATAAAGGAGATCGCGGAGATCTCATCGGATAGAGACATACTTCTACACACCGATGCCGTCCAGACCGTGGGCAAGATACCCGTGAATGTTGACCAGCTTGGCGTCGATCTCCTCTCAATATCTGCGCACAAGTTCTATGGTCCTAAGGGCATCGGCGCGCTGTACGTCAGAAAAGGGACGAGGATCGAGAGCATCATCCAGGGCGGTGGGCACGAGAGGGGGCTCAGGTCGGGCACCGAGAACGTCCCGGGGATTGTGGGACTGGGCAGAGCTGCAGAGCTCGCATCTGAAATGATGGAGAGCGAGGCGGAGAGGCTCACAGCGCTGCGCGAGAGGCTCAAGAAATTCGTGCTCTCGAACATCGACGACTCCTGGCTCAACGGTCATCCAACCAAGAGACTTCCAATCAACCTTAACTTCGGCTTCGGCAGGGTGGAGGGAGAGTCGCTGCTCCTCTACCTCGACTCAAAGGGCGTAGCAGTCTCCACAGGATCAGCCTGTTCTTCAAAGAAACTGGAGCCGAGCCACGTGCTCAGGGCTATAGGCCTGGATCCGGTGAGATGTCATGGCTCCCTCAGGATAACGCTGGGGAGGGATAACACACAGGAGGATGTCGATTACGTCGGTGAGTGCATACGCGAAGCTGTGGAACGGTTCCGGAGCATATCTGCAATAAGGTAGCGATGCTGAATGGAGCGCTGAGCGACTGCGCAGGAACCGCGCTGCGGAGAAATTTTTATAGGATGAAATGAAACAATCAATCGCATGTCTTCGAGGCGTCCCGTGCGCTCAGCTGTTCTGATGCTTCTTCTCCTGATATCTCTGGACACAGCATCCTGCTGGAGGAGCTACGAGATCCACGAATATGATACAGGATGGAGCACCGGAAGGAGGTTCACGATGAACCTCTCCATGGACCTCTACGGATACGCTCTCGGCACCGGGGATCACAGCAGGTATACAGAGATCGATATCAATCATGTCAGCATGAGCGAGCGTGTGGCTGCGAAGAACGGCACCATGGAGGAGGAGGACAGGATCTCTCTGGAGGCGGCAGGCGATAACGTCAATGCTACATCAACGCTTGTCAAGATACCAGGGACGCAGAACTACGTGCTTTCTGTGAACGAGGCCTGGCCGGTTGTGCTCAGCACGTCGAGCACGCTCGACTACAGGGGAGGCGGGATATCAAGCAGGGAGACATTCATCAACAACCTTGATCGTGTTGGGACATCGTATCTTTACACGAAAGATCTGAGAAAGGAGCGCGCATGCGATATGTACCTCAAGAGCGCGTGGTTCCAGCTCTCAATGAACGACAGCACAGACACGATCATATCGGATCTCTTCCGTCCGAACAAAAACATCCACTACAGCATAAGCTCGCACTCCTCTGGGCTTGTCATGCAGAGGTACAGGCAGTACTCCGATAAAACCCCGGCCTCTGAGGGCTTCGACTCCTACTGGGGGAGCTTCGATATACGTTCCGTCATAGATATGGGAGGGAGAGGAAAGAACATCGGGCTTGAGGAGTCATGGGTTGGAAAGAACAGCTACGATGCTGCAGTCATAGATGAAGCGCCGGAGGGAAGAGTGTACATGTGCGGATGCCTCGGGTACGATGCTGTCTCCGTGAGATCTCCGGGGCCGGAATGGCTATCGTGCTGCCCCCTCGATGATGCAGGAGCGATCAGAGCTCTCATGGATTCGATATGGAGCTGCTCAGGGGATGTGCGATGAGGCTGAGTGTAATTAAGCAGGTCCATGGTTCTTCCGCGAGTTCAAAACTTATGCCTCGCAGCTTGGGGCCAAAACTCGGCGCGCTGCCTGTTATTCTGTTGCTGCTTGCCATTCCCATATCGGATGCTCTGGATCTGGCGATACAGTACAGCGACAGCACGCCTGACGATGGGATATGGCTCGCGGGCGACCAGGGCCATGCGGTCCTCTTCTCGCCCCCGGATAACTGGACTCTGTCAAGGGTCGCGGTCTGTGGCATGCTCAACCGCGATGGGATATTCGTCCTGGAGATATGGAATGCGGACCTCAACCTGGTCTACAGAACCACAGACCTCTCTGGAGCTTACTTTGGCAGCAATCTGAGCTGGGCTGAGATAGATGTGCCTGATCTCAGAATTGATGGGCCTTTCTTCGTGGTGTTCTTCGAGTACTCCACGGTCTTCGTTGGAATTGATAATAACACAACACTCAATCGCTCTTTCGTCGCATCTAGGAGCCCCAGCATGCTTTCATCCCCAGGCGATTACGAGTGGATGATTGCAGCAATCGGCTACATCTCATCCCGCCCTCCACGGATCAACGCCTCCTCGGAGAACCTCACGGATGGCGTTGTTATCAGGGCGGATCTCTCAGATCCAGATGGCGATCTCGGGGGAGTCTCCCTGTACATCTTTGACCAGAAGAGCGGAGAGGTTGTATGGGTGGAGAGGGCGGATTTAAACGGCAGCGAATCTGAGGTCAGGTTCATCTGGCCGAGGGTGGTGTACAGCGTGAGCTGCGGATCTGAGCGTGTGTCTCCCGTCGTTGCCGTTGAGACGAGAGGCATTCCTGAGAATATATCGAGGTACATGAGATACTCTGCACCCTGCCTGCTGAACTTGACAGATGAGGGGCCGTTCTCAGACGCACTGGCATACTTCGGAGAGGATATGGAGCTGCATGCGATCGAGGGTCTGGATGGAAGAATACACTACATCTCAAAGGAGCTCTTCGAGGCTCTCAGGCCAGGTGCTCGTTACTCTGATTACGTGAGAAACAACATAACAGTCATCGAGGGAAAGAGCTCCCTGCGGTTCCTATCGATGGGCGAGAGCCTCGCGTTCCACAGGCCTCTTTATCTAAAGAGATCTCCGGCCTTCCATTACGACATGAAGCTTGAAAGGGAAGCAGCAGGATCACAGTACGCTGCGGTGCTGATCGCATCTGATTTCCACGGCGCGGCTGCGAGAGCAACCCTGGATCTCGGATAGAGCCCACCTGTCGCAGGGATGGCTTCGATTCAGGTGTCTCGAGCATCATTGTATTTAAATCACTGAATACTTACTGCGGAAATCGATGGCCACTAAAGAGCGTTGCCGTAAATTGATCTCATGCTGGTGGGAAGCATACCGATCAGTTTTGAATTTACGGCGAGTTCGATATACTGCCCAACAGCACCCAAGAGCAGAAGCTGACCGAAATTTACTTTAACCGATATGTAAGAGGACCGCACATGGCAAAGAAGAAAGGCGAGGGGCCTGGCCTTATGTCTTCGGCCGGCCTGATGAGATACTTCGAGTCTGAGGAGACCTCGATAAAGCTCGACCCGAAGATGGTCGTGGGTGCTGGTATAGCATGCGGGGTCGCGATAATGGCGCTGAACATAACCTTCGGGCTCTGGCCCTAGAGCTCATCCAGCCTGAAGGTCATCTCCCCATCCACTTCCACGCTCTCCGGCAGCCCGCCGAAGCTCGCCCTGAGTATGAGGTCTGCCAGCTCCCATCTGAGCACCTTCGAGCATCCGACGATCGATGTTGTGAGGCGCGCATTCACGTCCACCACTCTGGGGAGATCTCCCACAACCAGATCGATGCCTGCGTACCCTTTCAATCCAAGCGCCTCTGCAGCCCTCCTCGCCACACTCCATATCTCCTCTGCCCTCGGAGATCTGTACGGCACCTGGCTACCGGCATAGACGAACCTGCTGCCCTTCATCTCTATTATCTGCCTGTTTATCGTGAGCGGCAGGAACCGTTCTCTTCCTCTGATGAAGCTGACGCTGAGATGCACGCCCTCCACGTACCTTGTCGCGATGCAGCCCTCTGGAGCGTTGGGAAAGGATGAGATGATGACACCATCTGAGCCGCAGCCGTATCTGGGCTTCACGACATACACACTGCATTCACATTCCGGAGATTCGACAATATCTGCCACAGGCACTCCTGCCCTCTTCAGGGTCAGCGTGCACTCGAGCTTGTCAGCGCAGAGCCGCGCTGCCTCCCTGTCAGATCCCAGATTGACCATCCTGCTCTCCACAGCCTCTATGAGATCGGATGCGAGGGGATCGGGTGCCACGATCAATCCAGCATCTGCATCGACGGATCTCAGAAATCCCATGAGATCGCTCCGCTCGAGAAGCACCGGGACGCCTGCATCGACAACCGGCCCGGATGTGGGATAAACCACCCTGTGACCGCACCTCACAAAGCTCCTTGCCATAGTTGAGAGCATCGCCCTGCCCTCGATCTCGTATGTTCCGCCAAGACCTGTGGCGACCGCATACTCAGCAATCAGTATCTTCATGCGAGAGACGCTCCGGAGCGGAGATTTGGGGCTGCGACATCCGCTCTATCATTCCATTGAAACAGCGCTTCCTCATAACCCAGCCCCTGCTGATGTTGTTCAGTACTGCCTGGCCATGTACGTCGACCCTGTGGACTCCTTGCCGCATATGAGACAGCGCATTGGCGGTATCTCATCCCCTCTGGGCTCTCCGAGCAGGTTCGCGCCGACCTGATCCTCAAGCGCATGGCCGCACTCCACAGATCCGCACCATGGAACCCTGGCTACGCCGGACTGCACCTGCGACCTCGCCTCATCCAGGGAGGATACAAGTTTTATCTTCGAGTCCATGAACTCCTTCGCGCGATTGTAGAGAACGGACTGCAGCTCCTCAGCCTCTGCCAGGATCGCATCAACAAGCCTCTCATCCATGGGCAGGGTCTTTCTCACTCCATCCCTTCTGACAATCGTCACAGCGTTGTTTTTGATGTCCCTGGGGCCTATCTCTATACGCACAGGAACGCCGCGCATCTCCCACTTGTAGAACTTCGCGCCAGGACGCTCATCCCCATCATCAAGCCTGACCCTTATGTTTCTGCCTGCTAGAGTTGAAGCGATCGACCTGCATACCTCTATTATCGGCTCTCTCTCCCCGAATATGATCGGCACAATGACGACCTGCACCGGCGCGACCCGCCAGGGCAAAACCAGACCCTTATCATCGCCATGAACCGCTATGAGGGCTGCTATGCATCTCTCAGAAATTCCATAACATGTCTGATTGACGTACCTCTGTTCCCCATGCTCATCCTCGTATGTTATCTCGTACGTCTTTGCGAAGTTTGTTCCGAGAAGATGCGCGGTCCCGACCTGGAGGGTCCTCCCGTCTGGCATTATCACATCCAGGGCGATCGAGTAATCCGCTCCTGGAAACTTGTCCCAGGATGGTCGCTTGCTGACGAGACATGGAATTGCAAGCCGCCTGTAGAACTCGATGTACCTCTGGACAGCGATCTCGACCTGCATCGCCGCCTCCTCCCAGGTGGCGTGCGCTGTGTGAGCCTCCTTGAACGACGTTATCTCCCTGAGGCGGATGAGCGGGCGGGTGTGTTTCGTCTCGTAGCGGAAAGTGTTGACTATCTGGTATATCCTGAGGGGGAGATCTGCATGCGATCGTATCCAGAGCCTGAGCATCGGATATATCGCGGTCTCGCTTGTCGGACGCAGCGCCAGCTTGATATCCAGGGGATCCCGGCCGCCATGCGTCACCCAGTAGACCTCATCCTCGAAGCCCTTTATGTGCTCGGCCTCCTTCATGAACTCGGTCTCTGGGATGAGCAGCGGGAACTGTGTCTCGTAGTGATCGACATCGAGAAGCTCTTTTATTATCTGGTATACATGGCTCCTGAGAGCAAAGCCGAACGGGTACCAGACGCTCATGCCCTTCACAGGGTACCTGACATCGACTATCTCTGCGCTCTTCAAAAGCTCATGGTACCATTCGCTGAAGTTCGATTTCGGGGGAAGCTTTGCTTCCCTCTCCTCTTTTCTCACCATCTGCGTCTCTTGAGCATCATTCATCTTCATCACTACCGGGATGCAAGGGATATTGCGAGGGGTGTGATAAATGTTTCAATCACTGCCGCGATGAAGAGCAGCGGAGCAACCCTGTACATCAGGAAGCTTATGGCAGCACGCGCCTCCCCTCCGAGGTCACCATCCCCATCAATCATTGTCATGATGAAGATGTGGCCGAGCCGCAGGCCGATCGCTATGCTCGCCAGCACCGCCGGAAGCTCCACAATTCCATGTGGCAGGATTCCTGCGAGAAGGTAGAGAACGCCCTCCTTATGGATGACCTGGTATGATACCATGCCAACAAGAATGCCGTTGGAGATGGCAACAAGCAGAGGCACTATGCCTGCGCCCACCCCGAGAAGCACAGCCATCGCGCATGCAAGAAGGTTCTTTGCGAATATCAGGATCATTATCATGAGAGGCGGCAGATCTGTGATCCATTTAAGCATCTCCAGCTCCTTCAACCACCCCTCCGCGATCTCTGGATTCTGCTCAGCTGCCGTGAATCCCGATGCAGCGGCGGCGAAGAACAGAATGACGGATACCGCGATATAGCCTCTGATCGATCTCAGGTATGCGATTGATCTCACCAGTATCACCATCCGAGAGACCCGGCCACTCCGCTCAGGTAGTACAGTCCGAATATCATCAGGAATATGCCGCATGCGGAGAGGACGTACCTGTAGCCCCTCTCCGAGAGAATGCTCTTTCCCCTGTCAACGCTCGTCGATACGAGCGTGTACCAGCCGAAGTCAGCGCCCCAGTGGCCTATCATGAATGCGGCGGCGAGCAGAAATCCGCCTCTGAGCCCGTCAAGCAGCATTGCAGAGCCGACGGAGAGCCACCATATCCAGAAGTACGGGTTGGCAGCGCTCGTCAGGGCGCCGGCGATGTACGGGTTTGAGGATATCTCAGATCCCTGCGATGATATGGATGCATTGCTCGCTCCCCGCAGCGTCAGCGCCCCGAATACCATGAGGGCGGTGCCTCCGATCAGCGATATCGGAACTCTGTATGCATCTGCGGCCCCGCTGAGGCCCATGAGTATCAGCACGAATATCAGCATCTCAACAAATGCATGGCCGATCGAGACCTTCGGCCCCGAGGTCCAGCCGCTCTTCAGGGAGCTGTTCACAGTTGCGACAAGAGTTGGCCCTGGCGCCAGCGCACCTGTGAGCCCGATGGCAAACGCGACGAGAAGCATCTCCATTACGTTCATCAGAAGTTGGTTGGCATATGGGATATTTATGCGTTCTCGGATGGCCTGGAGAACTCCACGCAGATCCTCTTGCAAGCCATCATTTTCCGGCTCAGTGGATCCGGAAGGAAAGGGTAATATACAGTCGCGAATTGAAGCACCACCATCTCATGATAACGCTAAGAGGCTGACTTTAATGGCGATCGTTGTTTGGCTTGAAGAGGTGGGAAAGGAGGATATACCTGTAGTCGGAGGAAAGGGTGCGAGCTTGGGCGAGATGATAAACATAGGCATCCCTGTACCAGGCGGGTTCGCGGTCACTGCGCAGGCCTTCCGGCAGTTCATCGAGCGCGCGGGCATTGCGAAAGAGCTCTTCGACTCTCTGAAAGTGGATGTGAATAATCCCGAGGAGCTCCTCAAGGCAGAGGCCAGGGCCAAGAAGATAGTGATGGATGCAGAGGTCCCGAAGGATATAGAGAACGCGATAAAGGAGAGGTACAGAGAGCTCTGCGAGCGGGAGGGGGAGGAGGTTTTTGTTGCAGTCAGATCAAGCGCGACCGCAGAGGATCTCCCGGATGCGAGCTTCGCCGGTCAGCAGGAGACCTACCTGAATGTGAGGGGAGCAGATGCTGTATTTGAGGCTGTGAAAAAGTGCTGGGCATCCCTTTACGGCGCCAGGGCGATATTCTACAGGGTTGAGCAGGGCTTCGAGCATGAGAAGGTCAATCTCTCCGCGATAGTGCAGAAGATGGTGGACTCCGAGAAGTCAGGGGTCATGTTCAGCTCCCAGCCGAGCACAGGCGAGCCGCTTGTTGTGATTGAGGCTGCATGGGGCCTGGGAGAGGCGGTGGTCAGCGGCAGTGTGTCTCCCGACAACTATGTGGTCGACAGATCCTCCAAGAAGATAGTCCACAAGATGATCGCCACTAAGGAGATCATGATCGTCAGGGATCCTGTGACCTCAAAAACAGTGACAGTTCCGGTGCCACCGGAGAAGAGGGATGCACAGGTTCTGACCGAGAGCGAGATACTCGATCTTGCGAAGTACGCGGAGATCCTGGAGAAACACTACGGCATACCTCAGGATATCGAGTGGGGTATAGAGAAGAATAAGATTTACATCCTACAGTCGAGGCCGATAACCACCATAGCCAAGGGCGTTCCAAAGGCCGGGGCAGAGGCTTCCGGCGCAACCAAGGTCCTGGTCACGGGTCTCGGAGCATCACCGGGCACAGCCACAGGCACCGTCAGGATCATCTCAGGAGTCAGGGATCTGGAGAAGATAAAGGACGGGGATATAATGGTCACCCGCATGACCATGCCCGATATGGTTCCTGCAATGAGACGGGCCGGCGCCATAGTCACGGACGAGGGAGGCATGGCATGTCATGCTGCCATAGTGAGCCGCGAGCTCGGCTGTCCTGCAGTAGTGGGAACAAAGAACGCCACAAAGGTGCTCAGGGATGGAATGGTTGTCACCGTCGACGGCACCAAGGGCCAGGTCTATGAGGGAAAGGTGGCTGTAGCTGAGGAGAAGAAGGTGCAGCCGGTCGCTGTGGCCTACAAGCCGGTGACAGCGACAGAGGTCAAGGTCAACATCAGTGAGCCAACGAGAGCGCAGGCCGCAGCCGCAACGATGGCAGATGGTGTGGGTCTACTCAGAATAGAGCACATGATTCTGGGACTGGGAAAGACGCCTAATTACTACATAAAGTCTGGACGGAGCGAGGAGTATGTCGATGAGCTCGTCAGGAACATCAGGATAGTGGCAGATGCGTTTTATCCGAAGCCGGTGTGGGTGAGAACCCTGGACGCGCCCACGGATGAGTTCCGGGCGATGGAGGGCGGCGAGAACGAGCCTGTTGAGCACAACCCGATGCTCGGCTGGCGCGGGATACGCAGGGATCTCACAGAGGTGGAGCACTTCCGGCTGGAGATAAGGGCGTTCAAGAAGCTCCACGAGCTCGGTCTCACAAACGTTGGGATCATGCTTCCAATGGTCCAGCACGTGAGCGAGCTGAGAAGGGCTAAGGAGATCATGGTCGAGGAGGGGCTGGATCTGAGCAGGATCGATGTTGGGATAATGGTCGAGACGCCGGCTGCTGCGCTCACAATCGATGATTTCATTGAGGAGGGGCTGGACTTCATATCGTTCGGCACAAACGATCTCACCCAGTACACGCTCGCTGTGGACAGGAACAACGAGAACGTCGCCAACCTCTACTCCGAGATGCATCCGGCTGTCATCAAACTCATAGAGTACGTCGTGGAGCGGTGCAAGAAGGCTGGCGTCAAGACATCGATATGCGGCCAGGCGGGATCCTACCCGGAGATGGCACGCCGGCTCGTTCAGATCGGAATAGACAGCATATCCGCGAACATCGATGCGGTGGCCACTGTGAGGGAGACTGTGGCAAGGGCGGAGCTCTCGATACTCCTGGAGGCTGCAAGGAATCGATGATGCACACATTCCCGGAGAGGGGTCTGTCAGAGGAGAGGGTCGAGGATCTCCTTAGGGAGATGCGCGGAAGGGACTGTTCCTACGACCGTCTTCTCTCCACAATGTGCACCCGCCCCCATCCCGTGGCTGTGCGGGCGTACAGCATGTTCCTGGAGACGAACCTGGGAGACCCCGGGCTCTTCCCAGGCACAGCGGAGATTGAGCGCAGGGTTGTCGGCATCCTCGGATCTTTACTGGGATGCTCCGACGCGGCAGGCTACATATCAACAGGCGGCACCGAGTCAAACATCCAGGCGATACGCGCCGCCAGGAACTCCTCCGGCAGGCGCGATGGGAACATAGTCGTTCCGAGATCGGCGCATTTCTCCTTCGATAAGATCGCGGATCTCCTCAATCTGGAGGTCAGAAAAGCAGAGCTCGATGATATGCTCAGGGTGGATGTCGGGGATGTCGAGAGGCAGATAGATGAGCGTACGGTCTGTCTTGTTGGCATCGCCGGGACCACAGAGTTCGGCCAGGTGGATCCGATAAAGGATCTCTCAGAGCTTGCGATCGAGAACGGCATACCCCTTCACGTGGATGCTGCATTCGGCGGGTTTGTGCTGCCGTTCCTTGACAGAAATTACCACTGGGATTTCAGGGTTGATGGGGTGCAGTCGATAACCATCGATCCGCACAAGATGGGGATGAGTCCGATTCCAGCTGGCGGTTTGATCTTCAGGAGCTCGGATCCTGTCAGGCGGCTGGAGACAGAGACATACTACCTCACAGTCTCAAGACAGGCATCGCTGACGGGCACCAGAAGCGGGGCTGCCGCTGCAGCCACATATGCTGTGATCATGCATCTCGGCACCGATGGTTACAGAAGGGTCGTCAGGAGATGCATGGACATGACAGAGCATCTCGTATCAGAAGCCCGTGCGATGGGAATCGAGCCTGTCATCGAGCCCGTGATGAACGTCGTCGCGCTGAAGATCGATGATCCGCCTGGGATCAGGAGGGCGCTGCTTGAGAGGGGGTGGCATGTCTCGATGACCAGAGAGCCGAAGGCGCTGAGGCTCATACTTATGCCGCACATGACTGAGGAGAATCTCGATCTGTTCCTGGATGATATGAAGGACGTGATCTCCAGGAGGTCCTGATAACAGCGCGAGAAAAAGCCCAACTTTTTGATGTTATGATAGATACGACCTGCGTGGGTCCTGGGAAGGAGGCCAACACTCGTGCTTTCAGGCACCAGACCATCTGGAGGGATGCTGCCGGGGAGGGATCACGTGCTCTCGGGCTCCCCGCATGCCTCGGGGATCTCGTCGAAGGTGTAGTCATTCCGCATTCCAAGCGCGATCTCGAACTCAGGCGGTGTGAGAACGGGAACACCATAT
Source organism: Methanobacteriota archaeon (assembly GCA_029553285.1). Classification (GTDB taxonomy): domain Archaea; phylum Halobacteriota; class Methanosarcinia; order Methanotrichales; family Methanotrichaceae; genus Methanothrix_B. The sequence continues at coordinate 30,163 of JAKPCO010000080.1, read as the reverse complement.
CTCCGTGCGTCATCCAGAGCGATGCGCGGGCATGCGGTCGAGACCACCGACTCCAAACCAAGGTCTACAATCCTCTCGGGCTCGATTCTGTCAATGCAAACATCAAGCATGTTCTTTCCCTTCGATCTCCCGAGAGAGCTGAGCCTCCTCGCTGTCACGCATCTCCTCTGGCCCGGCTTCTTCGATATCAGGATCCCGATGCTCTTCGCATCCGATGCCCTGGCGATGATCCCGTACCTCCACCGGAGGAAATCATGCGTCTCGATCTCCTCCACCGAGCCTGTGACAGGATCCGCGGCTATCACCCGCATGCCTGTCGCCATTGAGAGTCCCAGAGGGTGGAATCTGCCGGTGCCTATGAAGAGCGCCTCATCCGCCCCGACCCTCGCGGCCGCGTAGCAGCAGCCGAGAACCTGCCCGATGTGCCTGGTTCGTGGAGACGGTCCGCCTGCGAGGGCTTCGATGCCATGCGATCTCAGTATCCCGATCACACGATCGATCATATGAGCATGCTGGATGGTTGTGCAGACAGCCACCCTCTCCTTCGTGAAAAATTCAAGTGATCTCTCCACGACCTCGGTGACATCATCCGGCATCCTTGCCTCGATGTAAACAATCCTGTCGCTCAGGCTCTCGCACATCTCCGAGTGGCCGATGTGCACCATCAGATCGACCATGCTGCAGAGCTGGAGATCGATATCACATGCACCATAGCACGGATCTCCTGATACCAGAACCTCAGCGCCGGTCTCCTCTATGATTCCCGATATCTCTGGGGCGGATCTCTTCAGGCCATCGGGGACCTGAACGCCGACCATTCTGACCCCAGCTCTTTTTATGATGTCCAGAGCCCTCTCGAGATCGATCTCGTAGCCGGAGATGAGAATCAGAACCACCTCTCGAGCGTGCACTGCCCTGCGCGGTATGATGCACTCAACCTGTCGACTGCCTTTCTGACCCGCTCCTCCGAGAAGTCCCGATCTTTACATAAAAATTCGATAATCTCCTCGATCCTGGGTTTCTTCATCCTGAGATCGTAGCTCTCTGTGACCTCCGGATGCAGGAAGATATCTCTTATCTCCTGGAGATTCTCGATGCTCTCTCCAAGCGCATCGAGCACAGCCTCCAGGCAGCCATGCTCTCTTATCAGCTTCAGAGCCCTCTTCGGCCCCACCTTTTGAAGCCCCGCGTTGTAATCGGTGCCGCACATTATTCCTATATCCACAAGCTGTTCCCTGCTTATCCCGAGCCTCGTGAGCTCCTCCTCCAGGATTATGACCTCTGGAGGGACATCGATGTACACGTTCTTCCTGGGAATCTTCCTCCTGCCTGTGATCGCGAGGTTCCTCACGACCCTCGGCGCGCCGAACAGAAGGGAGTCGTAGTCCTGAGATGCCACATAATCAACATCCCCGCGGATCGCCATGAAGGCAGCCTGGGCCTCGCCCTCTGAGGGGGCCTGAACATACGGGATTCCCATGGCGTCCAGGAGCCTTATGGAGTCGTGGAGTATCTCGCTGTTTATCCTGGTGGCGGCCTGTGCATACCTGAAGCTCTCAGCACCTGTGGCTATCGCCTCCTGCAGCTGGATCTCCGCAGCCTCCTTCATCTGAGCCCTGGCAGCCAGCGTCCCGGCCTTGAGCTCCGGAGGCCTGCCATCGAAGACGAATGCAACCCTGATCCCGGACTCTATGAGATTCGTCATGCGGTAGAGCAATCCTGAGAGATGCGATGTTATTCTTCCAGATGAGTCCATCAGGGGCGTGCCGTCAGGCTGTCTTATGGTCGAGAGAAACTGGTAGAGCGTGTTGAAGCCGTCGACTGCGATCCAGCTTCCTGACAGATCCCCGATCGAGATTTTTTTTCTGTCGAGAATATCTCCGAGATCGACGCCCATGGGTTATACCTCTATCTTCTTTGCCGCGACCTCTATCGCCCTTTTGACGCTCTCTCTGGGTATTATCGTGGCGACCGGTATTGTGAGAAGCTTTTCAACCGTGGGGCTGACGATCGGGGCACAGACGACTGCAGCTGCGCCGTCGGATTCCGCCCTCACCGCTGCGATGATCGCCTCCTCGATATTTGTCGCGGAGTACTCGCGGAGCGTGAAGACCTTATCCCCGATGCGCATCTTGGTCTCCTCGATCTTGTCGAGAACAGGTCTGGCAGCTATTATCGCTATGAACCTCTCGCCTCCGCCCTCAAGATCCCGAATGGTCTTCACGATCTGCCGGAGCGTTGTTATATTCGGTTCCCGGTGGCCTGAGAGTATCTTGTAAAGGGTGCTCTGGGGTATGGATGATATCCTGCTGAACTCCCTGGTGCTCATCCCCATCTCTGAGATGACCGATCTTATCGCCTCTCTCAGAGCCTCATCCGACTGGAATGCTGCCCTGATGATCCTGTCGGCGTGAGACATAATGATGGATGAGATCGCTGCGTATTTCTACTTTTGGGATAATGACATCTGGAGTTTCGCATTTGTGGTCAGCAAACAGGCTGCATACCACCAAGTTGCTGAACAAATATAGAGTAAAAGGAATGACTGCACCCACGTTTAGAGAAATCTCATTGACTGGAATTTATCAGCTCCTCATAGCCGATATAGCTCATGAGGACATCCTTCTTGTCGCCTATCAGCTCCTTCTCCCTCTCAAGTATATCGCGAATGAGCGGGATTACAGGTTCATCGCCGTCCCAGTTCTTCAGGAGTATCTCGTCAGATCCTGTGGCGTTGCGCACCTGATCAGCGACCATGGCGCACAGGAATATGTCGTCCACATAGCCCACCACCCCGTGCGATTCCTCGGGGATGATATCGGATGGCAGTATGAAATATGCTATCGCAGCTATGACCAGCTTCCACATGCGCCTGGGCAGCTCCGGATCCCCCAGCATGCGGCTCATGAGCCTGTAAAACGCAGGGGCGTATCTCACGAGATCGCTGTGCTTTCCATCATAACCCTCTATGTCCTTCTCGAGTATCTTGTCAAATCTATCCAAGGAGTGCCCTCCTTGAAGGCCCTTGATGGGAATTATTACCGGTGATAATTAACCTTTCCGTCGCGTGTCTCAGGGCGATGCTCACATGCAAAGGACCTGTCCGAATAAGAGTTCCGGAGCCAGATATTCGAGGCTTGAGGATGCTGATTGTTATGAGCACTTCTTCCTTATTCGGACACCTCTCATGCAAATCACGAAAGGTTTTTAATTCAGGCCATGGCTACCTCGGTGACCATGGGAAAGACAGGAAGTGTAGTCTGGCAAAAGATAAAGGGCCGAAAGGGACAGGTCCGCATGGTACCGAGCTCAGAAGTATCCTACAAGAAGCCGGGACCCCTTCACAAGTACACATCCAGCGGTTCCAGGCGCAGATGGATGAAGAGGTCTGAGAAGGCTGCAGCCACCAGATAAACCCCAACTTGTTCTGGTTCGGTATGGAGAGGTCGCTCTCAAGGACAGCTGGACCAGGTCGAGCTGGGAGAGGCTTCTGAGAGCGAACATATCCCATGATCTTCGCGCGGCCGGTATAGATTTCAGGATGACAGGAGAGGGCGGGAGGATATACGTCCACACCTCCGATGAGAGAGCGCCCTCCACGATCTCCAGGGTTTTTGGCGTTGTCTCGGTAAGCCCCGCCTACAGTGTTAGGCCAGGGATAGCTGATATCTCCGGGCTTGCGGTGAGCATCGCCATGATGCGCTCGCCGAAGAGCTTCGCCATACGGGCGAGGCGGGCCGGAGGTGACATATCCAGCGAGAGAATTGCTGTGGAGGTCGGAGCTGCGGTTCAACGCGCCACAGGAGCAGATGTCGATCTCGAGAACCCCGATCTGGAGATATTCATCGAGGCCCGTCAGGACAGGGTGCTGGTCTTCACTGAGATCCTGCGGGGTGTTGGGGGTCTCCCCCTCGGATCGCAGTCCAGAATGCTCGCGCTGATCTCCGGCGGCATCGACTCTCCAGTGGCAGCATGGCTGATCATGCGTCGCGGATCTCCTGTTTCGCTCCTCCACTTCGATGCCTCGCCATACGCTGACTCCAGGGAGCAGGTGATCAGGCAGGCTGAGATACTTCAGAGCTGGATGTCCGGAAGGCATCTGGATCTGATGATCGTGCGCAACGCACGTGCGATCGAGATCATCTCTTCCAGATACCCCAGGGAGACCTGCGTTCTGTGCAGAAGGCTGATGTACCACGTCTCCTCTGCAGTGATGAAGCGGGTGAGAGCAAAGGGCATCGTGACCGGATACTCTCTTGGACAGGTGGCATCCCAGACCCCTGAGAACATCATGGCAGAGCAGGTCGGGATCGAGGCGCCGCTGTACCATCCGCTGATCGCGATGGACAAGACTGAGATCATAGATCTGGCGCGCAGGATCGGCACGTACGATGCATCCACAGGATCTAAGCAGTGCAGTGCAGCGCCGAGGAAGCCTGTGACGAAGGCAAAGCTCGATGAGATACTGAGAATCGAGAGGGAGCTGGGTCTGAGGGAGCTCGCAGTGGAGCTCGCTGACGGCATGGAGATCGTGAGGGTGAGGAAGGACAGTCTCCATTATGAGGCGACCCGATGAAAGCTTGTGTGGACGCATGCATGTGACCTCGCAGAGCCTTGAAGTGTCGATGGCGATAGCTGTGTCGCTCTTATGTGTTTAGCAACTTTGGGGTCGCGCAATGTGGTTGCTAAAAGCGCACTTCATTCGTCACGCCTTCGACTAGCTCATCCTCTGGCATCCCTTTCACAGGTGTGCATGCGTCGAAGGTAAGTCGAAACGAACGCATAGATGCTCCTTCAGACAAGTCATCAAATGGATGAGAGCGAGCTGTGTTTCTGTATTCAGTGATTCGAGCACATATTCAAGCCCGTGACCTGATGACATCGAGATGAAGTTGGTTGCCTTCGATTCTCCACACTCCACTTCGGCTGCTCGGCCAGATGAGCATTGTCAGCCATGCCTGTTGATTTTGAGGTCGCCACGTTTAGGGTATCATCTGTACGATAGCATTTAGATCAATCGTCTATATGTACATGGATCTGCAACCTGGCGGGACGGCTCTCTGAATGAGAGCCTCAGTCATACAGGAGCGAGTGGTATGGATATAAACAAAACCAGCAGCGTTTACCTTGCCATGATGTATGTTTACATAAAGTCCTATGAGGAGGCCATAAGCGACTTCGAAACCGCTGTCAAGGATACAGGGTTTGCGGATCTTGCGATAGAGTCGGTCAGGGAGAAGCTGCGGGAGAGGATTGAGAGGGTCTCCAGAGAGCTGGATATGCTCTCCTCCAGCAGCTGATCTGTTCAATTCTCTGTGACTTCCTCCCTTCCCCTTATGGGGGGCTTCTGCCTGATTTCCCACAATCACGTGCATTGCTCGAAGCTTGCGTTTTTACCCTCCTGTTGTCCTGGCACATGGAGGATCCTGGATGAAAGTTGCGGATTTCAATCGTCGAGCAGACGAACCGGGAAGGAAAGTGATCAGAGGGGGCAGCCGTAGAAACAGCGCTTGCTCTTATGTGTTTGGCAACTTGCAGGTAGTGCAATGTGGTTGATGAACGCACTTATTCATTCACCAAGAATGCATGGCATGACCAGTGCTTCTATGGGCAAGTTATCATATGGATAAGAGCGACAGCGCTTCGAATCTCTTCGGTCTTACCTGAAGATATCTGTCCTGTGCAGACCTGAGAAGCAGACTCTGTCGCATCTTCCGCATCCAACGCAGCCGGGCATTCCCGTACGTATCAGCATGTGCTCCAGCTTCTCCATGTACCATGAGAGGAGCCTCTCCTCAGGTCTGGCCTTCGGGTTCGCACCGGATGCCATTCTGTGAAATCCTGAGAGGATGCAGGAGTCCGCACATCTGATCCTCTCTCCGTCCGGCAGGCCGAGATCTGCGATTGTGAAGCAGTGGCACGTGGGGCATACAAAGCTGCATCCGCCGCATGAGATGCATTCCTTTGACAGGGATCTCCAGTCGATCTCTCTGAGCCTGGATCTCATGCGGTCCTGAGAGAGCCAGGGCCTGGCGCTCATGATCCTTTCGCGGCTCTCTCTCATCAGCCTCCTCTTTTCCGCATCATCACCTCTCTCAAGAAGCTCCTCTGATAGGTTCGCGAGCATGATGCCCGCTGGCGATCCCGTCTCCAGTAGATACCGCTCTCCCAGATCTGTGAGAAGGAGATCGAATCCCTCGTCTGCCTCTGGTCCGGCCCCCATCTGGGCACAGAAGCAGCTATCAGACGGCTCGGTGCAGTTCAGAGCGATGATCGCAGTCGATCTTCTGCGTTTTGAGTACAGCTCGTCAGCAGGATCGGAGAGCATTATCCTGTCCAGCATGGAGAGAGCCTGGAGATCGCATGGCCTCACGCCGACGATCAGTCTGTTCCCGACCTCCGGGACCTCGAAGGTGTAAAGGCCGCTCTCCTGAAGGTATGCGAAGAGCGTTTCACGCGGCGGGAGAAACAGCCGGGTGGGTGGCATGAGCGGATTCGGGGAGCTGAGCGCGAGATCTCCTCCTTTCCATGAGACGAGCTGCGGTTCTCCGTTTATGGGAACAGGAGCGATGATCTCGAAGAACGCGCCCGCCCTTCTGAGCAGCTCGGGGAGATCCTTCTTTTCGAGGAAGAACATCATGCGTCCTCCCTTCTGATGCTGACAGATACCATCTTGAGTGCCGGGATCTTCGAGAATTGATCGAGCTGCCATTTTGTCAGGAGGTTCGCGGGGGATTCCCTAAAGTGGAATGGCATGAAGAGGATGCCCTCCCTTACGCCATCGCTCAGCCTGGCCCTCGCCCGTATGGTTCCGCGCTCCGACTCCAGGATCAATCCGGTCCCGTTTCTTATTCCAAGGGCTGCTGCATCTTTTGGATTCATATCAACAAACGCCTCAGGCAACTCACGCTCCAGGATGGAGACCCTTCTGGTCATGCTTCCTGTGTGGAAGTGGTACTGGCTCCTGCCTATGATGAGCGTGAACCTCTCATCATCCAGACTGCGTTGGTCAACATGCCGGAACACAGCACGCCCGCGCAGAAAACCGTCCCTGTAAAGCACAGGCGTTCCAGGGTGCTCCTGCGTCGGGCATGGCCAGTGGATGCCGCCGCGCTCCAGCCGCTCATGGGAGATGCCGCCATAGCTCGGTGTCAGCGCCGCTATCTCTCTCATCACGTCGGCCGAGGAATTATAATCTGATGAGACGCCGAAGATCTCGAGAAGCCTCGCTGCCACGACCCACTCAGGCAGTGCACTCCCAGGAGGGTCGATCGCCTTTCTGATGAGCTGGACCTTTCTCTCTGTTGAGGTCACGGTTCCGTACTTCTCTGCAAATGATGCGACTGGAAGGATAACATCTGCCATCCTGGTCGTCTCTGTAGGGAATATATCCGAGACCACAAGGAGATCAAGAGACTCAAGCGCCTCCCTGATCCTTGAGCTGTCCGGGTAGCTCAGGGCCGGGTTCTCTCCTGAGATGTACAGTCCCCTGATATCAGATCCCGCGGAGCTCATGATCTCGATCGCACTCCTGCCACGGGATACGGGAAGCTCCACGTTCCACGCATCCTCGAACTTCTCTCTGAACTCAGATACCCTCTGATATCCTGTGTAATAATCGGGAAGCGCGCCCATATCGCACGCGCCCTGCACATTCTGGTGGCCCCGGAGCGGATATATGCCGGAGCCGTCCCTCCCGAGATTTCCGGTTGCGAGCGCAAGGTTTACAATCGCCTGGACGTTGTCCGTGCCGTGTGCGTGCTGGGTTATGCCCATAGCGTAAACAATAGCAGCTGCCTCTGCGCCGCCATACATCACAGCGGCATCGCGTATGAGTTCTGCTGGCACATCACATATTCGCTCCACGACCTCAGGCGTGTATTCGGCGAGACGATCGCGAATATCATCGAACCCCTCTGTCCGCGAGCGTATGAACTCCTCATCGATCATCCCCTCCTGGATCACGATGTTCAGGATCGCATTTAAAAGGGCTATATCAGTGCCAGGCCTCATCTGGAGGTGTAGATCTGCGATCTCCGCCATCTGCGTTCTTCTCGGATCCATCACTATGATCCTGGCACCGTTCCTTCTGGCCTCCATGATATGAAGGGCGACCGCAGGATGCTGCTCGGTCGTGTTCGATCCGGTGATCATTATCACATCAGAGTAAAGGAGGCTCTCTATCGGGTTCGTCATCGATCCACTCCCAAGAGATGAGCCGAGAGCGAAGAGCGTGGGCGCATGGCAGAGCCGCGCGACGTTATCGATGTTGTTGGATCCGAGTGCCGCGCGGCAGAGCTTCATGAGAAGATAGTTCTCCTCGTTCGTTGCCTTCGCAGATGTGAGAACCGCGAGCGCATCCGGCCCGTAATCCCTTTTTATCTCAGCAAAAGAACTCGCTATGAACGAGAGCGCCTCGCTCCAGGATGTCTGAACATGACGATCTCCCCTGCGTATCAGCGGCTCTCTGAGCCTCTCCGGGTGGTTAACGAAGCCGTGAAGGAGCCAGCCCTTTGCGCAGAGCCTTCCACTGGCTGGTGGTTTCATGGATGGGGTGACAGCGATTATTCTGTTGTTCTCCACATGCAGATAAAGACCACAGCCGCAGCCGCAGTAGACACAGGTCGTCTCAATCGCATCCAATGCCATCACCCTGCATGTACGGGCATTTTCATCGCTCTTTGAGATGTGCGGAAGATCCCCATCACCTGTAACACCGACCGTTCATATTTCCGTTCGTTTGAATTTGCACAAGCCTGTGCCAGTTCCTCCTTTCCCACAGCCGCTGGGAGAGGTCCTCCTCATCAACAAGCTGGCGCATCCTGTTTGTGAGTGTCCTCCAGTTCACCAGGTGGCCATCGAAGTCTGGTCCATCCACGCAGGCGAACCTGGTCTCTCCCCCAACCTCAACCCTGCATGCCCCGCACATCCCTGTTCCATCGACCATGAGGGGCGTGAGGCTGACCACGGTCCTCACTTCAAACGGCCTCGACGCCTCTGAGACGACCATCATCATGAAGGGGCAGCCGTGAACGAAGATCCTGTCAGCCCTTTTGCCCTCCGCCAGGTACCTGGAGATGAACTCGTTCGCCCAGCCAGGCTCGCTGCAGCTCCCATCGCCCAGAACAATATGCAGCTCGTCGCTGAGATCCCTGAGCCTGTCCTCCCAGAATATGAAGCTCCTGCCGCGCCCCTCCACCACGGTCACAACATGGTTGCCCGCATCCTTCAGAGCTTTTATGAGAGGGATGGTCGGTCCGATCCCGAAGCATCCACAGGCGCATATCACCTCACCAAAATGAGAGATCTCAGTCGGCTCGCCCAGAGGGCCTGCAAGATTGAGAACACAATCCCCCTCCTTCAGGGATGCGAGCTTCATCGTGCTCGTGCCGAGAACGTAAAAGACAACGTCAACGGTGCCCCTTTCCGTATCCCATCCTGCCAGGCTCAGGGGCAGCCTCTCGCCCCTCTCATCCACTCTGAGTATGAGGAACTGCCCCGGACGGGCAGCCCCGGCGATCCGCGGCGCCTCGAAGCGCATGTGTATTATGTTGGGAGCAAGAATCTCTTTCTCACATATTCTGTACATGCTGCGACTCCTGGATCTTTTTTATGCGAACCGCGCAGAACTTGAGCTCCGGTATCTTTGCCACAGGATCCAAGAACCTGGGTGTTAATACATTTGTTGGGGTCTCAGAGAAGTGGAAGGTCATGAACACAGTTCCTCTAGGAGACCTCTCTGTGAGCCTGGCCCTCGCCCTGACAGATCCGCGCCTGGATGAGACCTCAACGGCATCACCATCATTTATCCCCAGGGCCATCCCGTCCTCCGGGTTTATCTCAACCACCTCCTCTCCTCGCAGGTACTCCAGATCGTGGACCCTTCTTGTCATCGTGCCTGTGTGGTAGTGATACAGAATCCTCCCTGTCAGGAGCACCATCGGATACTCGCTGTCCGGAAGCTCCTCAGGGGGCCTGTATCTCAGGGCTCTGAATCTGCCTCTTCCCTTTGCAAAACCATCCCTGTGCAGATACGGTGTACCAGGGTGGGTGGGATCAGGGCATGGCCACTGTATCCCTCCGCGCTCCAGCCGCTCGTGGGATATGCCGCCATATATCCTCGCGACCCGGGAGATCTCGCGCATTATCTCCGCGCTGGAGCTGAACGAGAATCCCTTTCTGTAGCCCATCCTGAGCGCCAGCTCCTGGAGGATCCACCAGTCAGGCCTTGCATCCCCCGGAGGATCCAGGATCCTGCGAATCATCTGGACCCTTCGCTCTGTAGATGTGAAGGTCCCGTCCTTCTCCAGCGAGCATGCAGCAGGAAGCACGACATCCGCGAGCTGCGCCGTCTCTGTCAGGAATATGTCCTGCACGACAAGAAAATCCAGTCTCCTCAGCGCCTCGATGACATGCCCTGCATCGGGCTCGCTCAGCACGGGGTTCTCTCCAATGATGTACATCGCTTTTATTCTGCCGTTTCTCGCTGCATCGAACATCTCGACCAGAGTCAGACCGGGGCGCTCAGGTATACCCATCCCCCAGATTCCCTCGATCATGGCCCTGGCCTCGGCGCTCAGGACGCTCTGGTATCCGGGCAGCATATTCGGGAGCGCTCCCATATCACATGCCCCCTGGACGTTGTTCTGACCCCGGAGCGGGTTTATCCCACCTCCAGGCACGCCTATGTTTCCTGTCATCATCGCCAGATTCGCGAGTGCGAGCACGTTATCCGTCCCGCAGGCATGCTGTGTAATGCCCATAGAGTAGACTATGGAGGATGGTTTGCAGGTTGCATAGAGCAGCGCAGCCTCTTTGATGAGCTCCTTCTCGACTCCGGTGATTCTGGAGATCACATCCATCTGGAGATCATCGAGAGATCTCGCAAAATCCTCGAAGCCCTCAGTTCGATTCCTGATAAATTCAGTATCCTCAAGCCCTGCATCCTTTATCGATCTGCACATCCCCAGAATGAGGGGCAGATCCGTCCCCGGACGGTTCCTGAGCCAGATGTCTGCGATATCGCACAGCTCGATACGGCGCGGGTTTGCCACGATTATCCTGGCGCCCCTCCGCTTCGCCTCCTTTATGCGAAGGCCTATAACCGGATGCTGCTCTGTGGTATTCGATCCTGTGACCAGTATGCATTCAGCGCTCCTGATATCATCTATGGAGTTGGTCATCGCGCCGCTGCCTATCGCAATTGAGAGACCTGATATCGTTGATGCGTGGCAGAGCCTTGCACAGTTATCTATGTTGTTCGTGCCCATGACGACCCTGGCGAATTTCTGGGCCAGATACACCTCCTCGTTGGTGCACTTCGCAGATGCCACCATGCCGAACTCATCGCCTCTGCAGGAGCTGAGACGCTCTGCGATCAGATCCAGCGCCTCGTCCCAGGTGGCGCTGACGAGCACCCCGTCTCTTCTTATCATCGGGGTTCTGAGACGATCCGGGCTCTCTGCGAACTCCAGCCCGAACCTCCCCTTCACGCAGAGCTGCCCCTCATTCGGGCCTCTGTGACCTCTGACCCTCACGATGTGGTTGTTCCTGGCGCCAACCTCCATCTGGCAGCCGACCCCGCAGAACGGGCATGTAGTCACCACACTCCTATCAGCCCGCTCCCATTTCTCGATCCTCGCGTAGAGAGCGCCGGTCGGGCAGGCATCGACGCATGCCCCGCAGAACTTGCAGCTGCTCTCGATGAGCGACTCTGGTCCGATCCGGCTGCCTCTGTGATAGTCTGCGATCATCTGGAGAACACCCTCGCCCCTGAGCTCAGAGCATATCCTGGCGCATCTCCCGCACATTATGCAGAGATTGTAATCCCGGTCGAAGAATGGCTCCCTTAGCACCGGCATTCCCTTGTATGAGACAGGGTATCTGATCCTCTCAAGTCCGAGATGCTCCGCGGCCATCTGAATCTCGCACTCCCCATCCTTCGGGCAGTACTTGCATCCGACTGTGGCGGGAAACTTGCGCATGCACTCCTTTAGCTCTGAGCAATCGCGTTTGCGCTCGCAGATCAGGCAGCTCACGGGGTGGCTGGTGATCGCAAGAAGGAGCTCCAGCGTGCTCCTCCTCATCTCCTGTATCTCAGGGGTGCTGGTGCGGACGACCATACCGTTCTCCGCATATGTGGTGCAGGATGTTGGATACGTCTCCCAGCCCGCGATCTCGACTATGCAGAGCTTGCAGATGCCTATCGGCTTCAGATCCGGGTGATCGCAGAGCGCCGGGATGTAGATTCCGGCCTTCCGCGCTGCATTCAGGATCGTTGTCCCTCTGAGGACCCTCACCTCAACACCGTCGATCGTAAGGCATATCTCGTCCATGTCAATACCGCTCGCGAGATCACTCGCCGCGGGTTAGGATTGATCGTATTAGAATATTGCCGGTGAACTGCTGCGCATGTTCGCAGTCTCTACCCGCGATGTGAGGCTGGATGGTCTGCTGCTCGGATAAATATACAGCAAAACCGGTATCTGTTGCATCAGGCAGAAATGAATGCTGAAGATATCGATGGCTGAAGAACTGGAAAAGAAGATGATGCGGGCGGAGAGAACTCACATCATGCCAGGCGGGAATCCGCCCATTCCGCCCATTCCACCCATTCCGGGCATTCCGCCCTGCATCTGGCCCTCCTTCTCCTCGCCCTCCTCCTTCTTCTTGGCGGCGATCACATCGTCTATTCTGAGTATGAGGTTTGCTGCATCTGTTGCAGAGTAGATCGCCTGGACCTTTACCCTGAGAGGCTCGACGACGCCGATATCCCACATGTCCACGATCTCCCCTGTGTACGCGTTGAGTCCGTATGTGCTGCCAGACTTTTCGTGTCTGCTTCTCAGAGCGACCATCTTGTCGATCGGATTGAAGCCGGCGTTCTCTGCGAGCGTCTTTGGCACTACCTCTATCGCCTCGGCGAACCTCTCGACCGCGAGCTGCTCCCGGCCCTTCAGAGATGCTGCGTACTGTCTCAGCCGTATGCTCACAGCAGTCTCGGGCGCGCCGCCTCCGGCCAGCAGCTTGCCGCTCTCAATCGCCGTGGCAACGGCATGGAGGGCATCATCCAGCGCTCTCTCAAGGCTGTCGACGACCTGCTGTGTGCCACCGCGGAGTATCAGCGACAGGTATCCGGGATTCTTGCATCCCGTGACGAAGGTCATGGGTCCTGCGCCCACAATCCTCTCCTCGACGAGAGCCGCCTCTCCGAGATCCTCAGGCTTCATCTCGTCCAGGTTTGTTATGAGCCTGCCACCTGTGGCGCGAGAGAGCTTCTCGAGATCGCTCTTCCTCATCCTGCGGTACGCCATGATCCCTGCCTTGGCCAAGAAGTGCTGTGCGAGATCATCGATGCCTTTCTGGCAGAATACCACATTGGCGCCGCTTCTTATGACCTTGTCAACCACCTTCCTGATCTCCTCCTTCTCATGGTCCATGAAGAGCTGGAACTGGTCGCCGGATGTGATCGAGATCTCTGCCTTAGTCTCAGTGTCCCTCCTCTCGATCGGGACATTCAGCAGCGCGATCCTCGCATTATCCACCCTCGTCGGCATGTTCTGGTGGACCCTCTCCTTGTCTATGATCACCCCCCTGATGAGCTCCGAGTCCTCGATCCCGCCGCCCACCCTCTTCTCAACCATCACATTGTCCAGATCGACGACGGTCTTCCCATTGAACTTGTCAACTGTGGAGAGCACGAGATCGACAGCGTATCTGGCGACCTTGTGGCTCGGGGTCTCAGCGAGCTTTCCGGTCATCGCGGTTATGGCAACCTTCTCCAGAAGCTCCCTGTCCTTCTCCGAGACGTCTCTCGCTATGCTGTTCAGGAACTCCACAGCCTTTCCTGCTGCCAGTGCGTAGCCCCGCGCAATCACCGTCGGATGCAGGCCCTTCTCCATGAGCTCTCTCGCATGTTTCAGCAGCTCGCCTATCAGTATGGCCACTGTCGTGGTGCCATCCCCGACCTCCTTGTCCTGGGTCTTCGCTGCCTCCACGACCATCTTGGCAGCCGGGTGCTGCACCTCCATCTCTCTTAGTATGGTGACTCCATCATTGGTTATCGTGACATCCCCAAGCGCATCAACAAGAAGCTTGTCCATGCCCTTCGGCCCCAGGGTTGTCTTCACGGCGTTTGCGACCGCACGTGCAGCCATTATGTTGTTCTCGATCGCCTCCCTGCCAGACTCCCTCTGGGTGCCCTCCTTGAGTATGATTACCGGTACTCCTCCTAACGCAGCCATAAGCTCGCCTCCACTATCGCAGGATCACAGTATTTGATCTTCTATAAAAGAATTTCCAAGCATGCCTGCTTCAGGCGATGGGATACAGGGTATGGCGTGTATGGTTCGTGCTCGGTCTTGGCCTTGAATTGGTGGATGATTCCGCTGGAATCGACAGCCACGGACAGGATATCTCATTAGTGTGGACAGAGCAATGCGGATCTCGCTGACTGGGTCGTGTACTCGAATAGCCGAACCGGCCATCACGATTCTGCATGCATTGGTACAATACCACATGAATCATAATGTCGTGTTCCTCTGAATTCAGGTTGTGTGCTCGAATAGCTGAATGGATCTGCTGGAATTAACTGCGACGTGCGAGATATTTCATAAGTGCGGGTGGACTGAATGCTGCGGATTTCACGATACGAGTACACGACCGAATTCAATGATACAAGTGCACAACCCTGATGCAGGTACACGACCCGGGATCGATCATGCATCAGGATATCGATCAGGATCACGGTGCTCATTCTGGCTTAACCGATAAATCTATACGTCATCAATCACATCTGCACTTTCGATCAGAGGATGTCTTTATTCGGCTGAATCGGTGGTACCATTTCATGGGGGTTTTGTATGATCAGGGCGTTCATCAGAATGCTTGTTCCTCTACTAATGATTGCTCTGGCTGCCGGGGTTGTTGCAGCACAGACCGGGGCCGAGGGGACATTCGTTCCGGTATCCGGCCAGCAGGTTGGCGGAGAGTTCGGAAGGGCATGGCTCCAGAACTTCCTCAGGTACAATGAGCCTCCTGTGGAGGCGGATCGGGTGAACGACCTATGGAGCTGGGGCGGGGCTCCAAAGGGGAAGAAGATAGTCGGGGGCAGGCTCGTTCCGGATATGACTGTGAACTACACCAACCTGACCTCAGACTGGCTCGGTGAGATGCCGCTCGGAACGATCGTGAACCTTAACGGGAGCAGGTATGCCACCCTGAAAGAAGGACTACCACTCTCGCCGCTGTACCTCTCAGATGACCCGTGGGTGAGGGCGCAGCAGCTTGGTGCGATAGTAAGGACACCAACGGATTACTACCACCCGCTGATCTGATGCCGCCTCTCTAGTGGAATCGATACGCCTGATACGATGATGGATCACCAGTGGCACGCTCTCGAAGAGCAGGCCGTCTCATGGCATCTCTGATCGCACCCTGGAGGCAGCATTGCACATCAAGGAGATCGAGCTCAGGAACTTCAAATCGTTCGGCAGAAGGGCTCTCGTACAGCTCAAAAAGGACTTCATGGTCATCACTGGGCCCAACGGAAGCGGAAAATCGAACATCATAGACGCCCTGCTCTTCTCGCTCTGCCTCACCAGTTCCAGGGCGATGCGTGCCGAGAGGCTGCCCGATCTCATATATCGCGGTGATGATGGGAGGGCCCCGGACTTCGCAGAGGTGACGGTGAGGCTCGACAACAGCACCAGGACCATGCCTTTGGACAGCGATGAGGTTGTTATCACGAGACGCATAAAGGTCAACGGAGACAGGTATCACGCGCAGCACTACCTGAATGGAAGGGCATGCACCCAGGCCGAGCTCCAGGAGCAGCTGGCGAGAGCTGGCATAACCCCTGAGGGATACAATGTGGTGATGCAGGGGGACGTCACGAGAATAATCGAGATGGGCCCCACGGAGAGGAGAAGGATCATCGATGAGATCGCCGGAGTCTCCGAGTTCGAGGAGAAGAAGCAGCGCGCAATGGCCGAGCTCGATGTTGTCAGGGAGAGGATCGCCCGCGTTGATGTCATACTCGAGGAGGTTGGCCAGCAGCTCAGGCGGCTCCAGGCCGAGCGCGACAGGGCTCTGAGGTACAGGGCATGCCGCGAGGAGAGGAAGAGGCAGGAAGCCTACCTTCTGCTTGCCAAATTTAAGGAGTCCGGGGTGGAGCTCAGCGCGCTGGACAACGAGATCGCATCCGTCACATCCGAGAAGGCCCAGCTTCTGGAGAGGCTTGAGGCAGGAAGAGGGGAGCTGAGGGCCCTGGAGGAGCGGCTGAAGGCTTTGGAGGGCGAGATCAGCCACAAGGGAGAGGACGAGCAGCTCATGGTGAGGCGCGAGATCGAGGAGATCAGGGGCAGAATCGCGAGGGAGGAGACGAGGATCGAGGCTGCGGATGCTGATATACGGGATGCGGAGAGATCCCTGAGCCAGTGCTTTATCGAGGTGGACAGGGTGCGAACGGAGATCGCATCAATCTCGGAGCAGCTAAGTGATAAGGCTGTGAGAAGAGCTGGCCTCCAGGGTGAGCTGGACGAGCAGAGATCCCAGCTTTCATCGCTCCGATCGACCATCTCCGATGCCGATAGCAGGTTCGCAAAATACAGGGAAGATCTGACAAATCTGCTTAACGAGATCGAGGAGATCCGTTCACAGATCGGAGAGAGGGTCAGAGAGAGGGATCGACTTCTCGATGCGATCCGCAGGGCTTCAATGGAAAAGGAGGAGATCGCCACAGAGATCACCGAGGCGCTGAGCAGCATCTCTGCTGCATCCACAGAGTCTGAGAGGCTCGGGGCAGAGATCGAGTCACTCGCCTCAGAGGCGATGGATCTCGATAAGAGGAAGGACGAGCTGGAGGCGAGGAGGCTCAGCCTCCGCAGGGAGCTGGCTGAGCTCGACAGGAGCCTTCAGAGGCTGCAGAGTGAGTACGCTAGGGTTGAGGCCCAAGTCAGGGCAGCCGAGGAGAGGTCGGGCTACAGCAGAGCAGTTGAGGCAGTGAGGTCTGCGATGAAGCGTGGCATACTCCAGGGTCTGTGCGGGACGATCGCGGAGCTTGGGGAGGTGGACAGGCGGTATGCTGCAGCCCTTGAGGTCGCAGCCGGTTCAAGGCTCCAGAGCGTCGTCACAGAGAGCGATGAGGATGCAGCGGCCGCGATAGATTACCTCAAGAGATCCCAGATAGGCAGGGCGACCTTTCTGCCGCTCAGCAAAATGGAGGTCGGATCGCTGCCCGAAGTTCCAAGAGCTCCCGGGGTCGTCGACTTCGCCCTGAACCTGATAAGGTTCGATGATCGCCTCTACCCTGCCTTCTGGTACGTCTTCCGGGATACACTTGTCGTTGAGGATCTCGATACCGCCAGGAGGATGATTGGCAGGTACAGAATGGTGACCCTGGATGGGGATCTGATCGAGCGGAGCGGGGCGATGACAGGCGGCCACTACACATCACGCCTGAAGTTTGCAGCAGAGGAGAGCAGAAGGCTTGTGGGGATATCAGAGCGCATATCATCCACTGAGAGCAGCAGGAGCGGGCTGCTCGAGAAGCTCGATTCCATCGAGGAGGAGATATCAGCCATCAGCAGAAAACTCGAGTCCCTGGACAAGGAGATCTCGAGGAGGACGTTCCTGCTGGAGGAGAAGCGATCGCTGAGGGACAGAATGGAGCGGTACATCGAGGAACGCAAGTCCAGGCTCTCAGAGATCGAGAGGAGCAGCGAGGAGTGGAGGAGCAGGCTCACAGCGCTGGAGCAGGAGATCCAGGAGCTTGAGCTCCTCCTCTCGGAGAGGGGCGATCTCAGGGAGAGGCTGGAGCGGGAGATGCAGGGCTCCAGGATTCCTGAGATGATGGAGCGGGCGGAGCAGATCGAGGGTGAGATCAGGCGGCTCGAGTCGAGGATATTTGATCTGGACTCTGAGATGATGCGCTACAGGCTGAAAGAGGAGAGCCTGATGAGCAGGCTGGATGAGCTTGCGAGGACGAAGGAGCTCCTGGAGTTCAAGAAGAATGATGCGATCCAGAGACGCAGCTCAGCACTCTCGAGCATAGAGGAGCTAAGAGCTACACTGGATGAGATGATAAAGAGGGAAAAGGATCTCGACATCGAGCTCAGCGGCCTGAAGGGGGAGAGGGGGTCCCTTCTGGAGAGCATAATCGGCAAGGAGCGTGAGATTGGCAGCACGGAGAGAAGCATCGAGCGTCTCGATGCAAGGCTCATGGCTGTCTCCAAAGCCAGAGAGGAGATATCCGGCAGGATGGAAACGCTCAGATCTGAAATTGAGGGGGCAGGCATCGATCTCTCCGAGTCTCCTCCGAAGAGCGAGACGATAGCTGCGAAGATCAGAGCTCTGGAGGAGGAGATGGCAGCGCTCGAGCCCGTCAACATGCTCGCCATCGATGAGTACGAGCGCGTTGAGAAAAGGTTCCGCAACCTGAGCGATCGCAGGGAGGTCCTCCACAGGGAGAGGGAGGGGGTCATAGAGAAGCTGGAGCGCTACGATCAGCTTAAGAAAGATGCCTTCATGAGCTGTTTTGCGGCCGTGAACCAGAACTTCAGGGAGATATTTCACGAGCTCTCAGGCGGAGACGGGGAGCTCGTGCTCGAATGCCCCGATGATCCGCTGAGCGGAGGCATGACCATAAGAGCGAGGCCTGCAGGCAAGGTCTTCCACAGGCTTGAGGCGATGTCTGGTGGGGAGAAGAGCCTCACCGCGCTCTCTCTGATATTCGCAATCCAGCGGTTCAGGCCCGCCCCGTTCTATGCCATGGACGAGATCGACATGTTCCTTGACGGGGCGAATGTCGAGCGCGTGGCGAAGCTCATCAGGAGGATCTCCAGGGATGCGCAGTTCATAGTGGTCTCTCTGAGGCGCCCCATGATACAGCAGGCCAGCTACACGATCGGAGTCTCGATGCAGGATAAGAACATCAGCAGCGTGACCGGCATATGTCTGAGCTGAACCCTGATTCGTACACGGGTCTGGAGATGAGCGACCCGGCTGAGGTGCTGGTCGAGCTTGCCAGGAGGGGGGAGCTCGACCCCTGGGATGTGGATATAGTCAGGACCACCGAGAGGTTCCTGGAGTACGTTGAGTCGCTGGCGCAGAGAGATCTGCGGATACCCGCCAGGACACTTCTTTACGCCGCGATCCTCCTCAGAATGAAGTCCGACGCGATGGAGGATCAGGAGGAAGAGGAGGAGATCCCGGAGGCTCTTGCGGAGACCCCGGAGGAGATGGCGTACACCCTGCCTCAGCCGCCAGTGCGCCGCCGCACCAGGCGACCGGTCACGCTTGACGAGCTGATAGCGGAGCTCAAAAAGGCAGAGATGATCGGCAGGAAGAGGGAGATACGCCAGCGCCTCGAGGTGCCTGAGGAGGAGATACTGGACCTCTCCCACGAGGAGAATGTCGAAGAGAGGATACAGATGCTCTCCCCTGTGATAGAGGATATGCTGAGCATGAAAGAGAGGGTTGAGCTTAAGGATATCGAGGGCGACAGGATAATGAACTACCTTGCGCTGCTCTTCATGGCTCAGAGAAAGCAGATATGGCTCGAACAGGAGCAGCTCTTCGGGGATCTCTTCGTCACACGCCCCGGAGGGGGCATGTGAGCGCGCTGCAGTCCATATCTGCGTCTCAAGTGAGATCTTCTGATCCGGACGCATTTGATCCGTCCGCTAGGTCCCATATGACATGTTCATCCAATGCGTGACTTCCTTCCCCATAGATGGGCAGGGCTTCCTGCGCTCCGACTTCGACTTCGTCGAAACCTCCCCTGAAGGGGAGGGGCCTTCTGTCTGCTATCCTATAGAAACTGGACCTCCACGAGCGTAAAGGCTATAATCAGATCGTGCATCGTTATACAGGATTTTATGAACGAGATTTTGCAGATACTCTCTGAGAACGCAAGGGCAACACCAGCGGAGATCGCGGCCCTTCTCGGTAGAACCGAGGAGGATGTGGCACGCGAGATAAAGGAGCTGGAGGACTCGGGAGTCATAAGAAAGTACATCACGATCATAGACTGGGAGAAGGCATCTGAGGGCTATGTTTACGCGGTTATAGAGCTGAAGGTGGCCCTGCAGCGGTCAACAGGCTACGATTCCGTGGCAGAGAGGATTGCAAGATTCTCCGAGGTTCAGTCTGTGCGGCTCATATCAGGGGATCATGACCTCTCGGTCACAGTCCGCGGAAAATCGATGAGAGATGTGGCATTCTTTGTGGCAGAGAAGATCGCGCCCCTGGAGGGCGTCCAGTCGACATGCACTCACTTCATACTGAAGAGCTATAAGGAGCACGGGGTCATCCTCACCGATAAACCCAAGCCCAAGAGACTGGTGATAACAGCATGACGATTCTCAGAGAGGTTCCAGCATGGAATGCCGAAGCCCATCTCTCCCGGACCGTGAGAGATCTGCCGCCGTCTGGGATCAGGAGGTTCTTCGACCTCGTGAATGAGATGGACGAGGCGATAAGCCTGGGGGTCGGCGAGCCGGACTTCGTCACACCATGGCACGTCAGGGAAGCCTGCATATACTCTCTCGAGTCGGGCTACACATCATACACATCCAACAAGGGGATGCCCGAGCTGCGTGAGGCCATCGCAGATTTCACGAAGGAGCAGCTGGGGCTCGATTACGACCCCGGCGATCAGATACTTGTGACCACGGGCGTGAGCGAGGCTGTGGATCTTGCGTTCAGGGCGACGCTCAATCCGGGGGATGAGGTGATAGTGCCTGAGCCCTGTTATGTCGCATACGTTCCGGACATAATACTGGCAGGCGGCGTGCCCCGGCAGGTATCCACGAGGATAGACGATGGGTTCAGGGTCACTCCAGAATCGATCCTGCCGGCGATCACCGAGAAAACCAAAGCTCTGGTACTGAGCTACCCGAACAACCCCACGGGCGCGATAATGACACGCAGCGATCTTGAGGATATAGCAGATCTGGTTGTTGAGCATGATCTCCTCGTCATATCTGATGAGGTCTATGGCATGCTCACGTACTCAGGGACGCATGCAAGCTTCGCACAGCTCGATGGGATGGGCGAGAGGACTATCATACTCAACGGCCTGTCGAAATCGCATGCCATGACCGGATGGCGGATCGGCTATGCGCTCGGCGATCCGAGGATCATAGGCGCCATGACAAAGATCCACCAGTACACGATGCTCTGTGCCCCGATAATGTCGCAGATGGCAGCCATCGAGGCCCTCCTGCATGGAGAGGAGGAGATGCTCAAGATGAAGCATGAGTACAACCTCCGAAGGCGTCTCTTCGTCTCCGGACTGAATAGGATAGGGATGCCGTGCATAGAGCCGCAGGGTGCCTTCTACGCGTTCCCATCAATCATCGATACAGGGTTATCGTCAGAAGCCTTTGCAGAGCGCCTGCTCAGGGAGCAGAAGGTGGCGGTTGTTCCGGGGAACGTCTTTGGACAGAGCGGCGAGGGCTTTCTGAGGTGCTCCTATGCCACATCCAGGGAGGAGCTCATAGAGGCGCTGGACAGGATCGAGACGTTCCTGGGCAGGCTGTAGCAGGTGGGCAGATGCTCAGATCCAGGCTTCTCAGGAGGGAGAGAACAGATGAACTGCTCAAACCCTTCGCCAGGCTTGGCCTCCACCCCATCGTGTGGTCTGTGCTCTCCCTGCCGTTAGCATTTGCTGGCATGCTTCTCCTGGGAAGAGGTGATCTGATCGCAGGACTGCTGATGTTTCTCGCAGCCGGTGCCATGGATCTCATCGATGGAGCTGTTGCGAGGGCGACCGGCAAGGTCACGCTTCTCGGCGCATACATAGATGGGGTGATAGACAGGTATGTGGAGATCCTGCTCATCGTCGGGCTAATGCTCTGCCTGGGCGGTCGCATCGACCTGAGACTCTCTTTGCTTTTTTCTCTCCTCATCTTCGGTTCCCTCATGACAAGCTTCGTCAGGGCCTATGCAGATCACAGAGGTCTGGTCAGAGATCAGGAGGCGCTCAGGAGGATGGGTGGGTTTCTGGAGAGGGCGGAACGTCTGATGCTCCTCTACGCATGCATAATCGCGGGCCTGTACAGCATGGATCTTCTGGTGGTCCTGTTAACGATCACAGCACTGCTAGCAAACCTGACTGTGATCCAGAGGGTCTTTTTGATTTTGAATTATGGGAGAGGAATTTCAGGCAAATCCTGACCGAGAGCAGCTGGCCGAGTCTCAGGAGAGGCAGCATCCAGGGCACACCCTGGAGCGCGCTCCGGTTTTTGAAACAGAACACACCAGACGATCTTCAGCCAATCAGGCCGGAATTGGAGACCAGTCGGCATGCTGAGTAATATTTTTAAGCTAGAAAATAAGATTCAAGCCACATGAGATGCAAGATGTGCGGTCGGGATCTTGGGGAGGACGATGTCTACATACATGATGGGGAGACGCTCTGCGAGGACTGCTACATCGAGGCGAGTCATAGGATACGCGTGTGCGATCCGTGGGGTGAGTACTCAGCGAGGACGTTCAGGAAGATGCACGGCCTCAAGGGCGATGAGGGCCTAACAGAGATCCAGAAAAGGCTGTACAATCTGGTGTGCTCAAGAAAGGTTACGCGCGAGGATCTGCAGGCAGAGCTGGGGCTGTCTCCACAGGAGCTGGAGAACGAGATCGCGATCCTGCGGCACTGCCAGCTCGTGAAGGGCAGGCGCGAGGGAGACAAGGTTTACATAGTTCCATGGGAATAAGCGGCATCGCTCTTGTGTGCTTGGCAACCTGAATCAATGTGGTTGCTGAAAGTACTCATTCAATCGACGAACACACAGCAGAACCAGTGCATCTGGCGAGTTACAGGATGGATGAGACCACTGTACCTGACAGCCTCTTCGCTAGATCGACCCGTATAATGTGAGGGATTATGGGGCGCTTTTCGGGCGTGTAGCACCGGAAGATCTAACTCTGATAAGCATACACCGGTAAACGTCAGGTGCTCCGTACTTATCCGGAGCTTTCCAGCAGCCGGAGGCGTTATGAACCTGATTCCCATCGCTTTCGATAGCCTTGGCGTGAGATCGATGGCGACATGCCTGGAGGCCGGAGGTCTCAGAGTCATGATAGATCCCGCAGTCTCACTTGGTCCAAGAAGATACGGCCTGCCACCACATCCCGTTGAAATAGACCGACTCAATGCAGCATGGCAGGAAGTCAGAGGTGTCGCGGAATCCAGCGATATAATAATCGTCACGCATTACCATTACGATCATCACAATCCTGATGATCCGGATATCTACAAAGGAAAGATCGTTTATATCAAAGATCCAAAGAACAGGATCAATTTCAGCCAGAAGCGTCGGGCCCATTACTTTCTGGGCAGGCTCGAGGGCGAGGATATAAGGATCGCGGATGGAGGGGAGTTCAGCCACGGGCCCCTCACGATAAGGTTCTCCCAGCCGGTGTACCATGGCACCGGCAACAGGCTCGGTTATGTTATTGAGACATCGATCTCATGCGGGGAGGATAAGGTGCTCTACACCAGCGATGTCGAGGGGCCAGCAATGGATGATCAGGTCTCGTTCATACTCGAGGAGAATCCCAGGACCCTGATCCTCGATGGCCCGATGACATACCTTCTTGGCTACCGTTACTCAGAGGAGGATCTGAGCAGATCCGTGGAAAATATAATAAAAATAATAAGCAGCACGTCCATCAAAACCATCGTTATAGATCATCACTTCATGAGGGACATAGCTTACGCTGATAGAATCCCTGAGGTCTACATGAGCGCCCAAGATGCCGGCGTGAGGGTGCTGAGCGCTGCTGAACTCACAGGCAGAACGCCGGATCTGCTCGAGGCCAGGAGGAAGGAGCTCTACAGATCATCTCCGGTGAACAGGGAGAGCAGCATGTGAGAAAATCGGTTGTGCGCATGCATCATTGAGAGACATGCGAGACTTTGTATTCATGTGATTGTGCCAATGCATGCTGAATCCTGTCGGCCCACTCAGCCATTCGATTACACGACCAGAAAAGCAGGCAGGAGACCCAAAACTCCGCTCCAAGCTAGGCCATGCTCCCGTCGACACCACGAACTGCCGGTAAACATGCCTCACGACGCCAGCACAGTGCTGAGAAAAACCCAAGCGAGAACCCAAGCTGTGATAAAAATGATGCTGTACGGCACTACGCCAGACCAAAGAGTGCCGACAGCAGATATATCGGGAACATGAATGCGATCAGGAAACCCAACACCATCACTGCTATTGCGAAGCCGTTTCCTCCCATACGATCCACCACTACATGCCATTCTAAGGAGCGATATATTAACCTTTGGGAGAAGGGTAGCGCCCTGATATCCTTCCAAGAAATCTTAAATATGGTGCTTTCTCAACATCGCGCAGGAAGTGATAGTACTTGAATAAGAACGCTGGCTTTGTGGGTTTTGATGGCACGGAGAGCAAGAGGACCATATTCGCCCTGCATGCCGTTAAGCAGGCAGCCGGCATCGGCGGCGACATAAATGTGCTCGTGAGAAAACCGCACGCCAGAGCTGTATCGATGCTGAGGAAGATGATCAGGATCTGCGGTGTCAGGGCGTATGCCAGCAGCGACGAGGACAGAGCAAAATGGGAGAGCGCGGGTTTCAGGCTTGAGGGAGGATACAGGGATTTCTTCGAGAACTCCGAGTTCGTCATGGTCGGCACACCGGGGGACGAGGAGCTCCCGTACCTGAAATCGGGGCTTGAACACGGCTGCTTCGTCGCGCTGATGGGCGGAGCCCACAGGGATGAGCTCCAGAAGGGCCTTGAGGAGGAGGGCTTCCAGCTCACAGACGATGTGAGGGAGGATCTCAGGAGGGAGTTCTTCTTCGGGCTTGAGAACTACGAGAGGTTTCTTAAGGCGAAGCCGAAGGTCGTGCAGTGCACGAGCTGCAACACGACAGGCCTGAGCAGGCTTGCGTATGCCGCGCGACCCCTAGGTCTCTGCGGCATGATCGGGAATATCGACAGAAGACACGGTGATCCGCACACGGTCGTGCGCGCATCGCCAAGCGCCATACAGTTCGGAAGGGGCGCAGGGCATCAGGGCGCGGATGCGGGCACGATATTCAAGGACGTGAAGTTCTCGATACGCGCCTCTAAGGTGCCGACGACGATACCGCACACGAACTTCCTCAACCTGATATTCAAGGGGCACCCGACACCGCAGGATCTCGTCGAGAGGCTCGCCAGCACGCGCGAGGTTGTTGTTATACCATACCAGGACGCGGGCGGAAGGCGGCATGAGTGGACGAGCGAGATACTCGAGGCGTTTCTGTCAGGCTTTGAGAGGCCGATCTCTCCAGAGATATTCGAGCTTCTCGTATCAGATGCGATAATACCATTCGAGCTCGGTGATTACACGATCATGCAGACGGTCTCGATGGTTGAACAGATGTCGATAGCTGTGCCAAACCACGTTGAAGCCTACATGCTCTCATGCGGCTACCCCGCTGCTGATGTGCACGAGACAGTGGACAGAGCCATCGGAGTGGTCCATGGCATATGGCCGGACAGGCTGAGCATCTGAGCATGTCAGATGAGCCGCTGCTCGGAAGGCTTGAGTCTGGAAGGGTACATCTCGGAAAAGATGCTGTGAGGGCCCTCTATGAGCAGGGCTACTTTGGGCGGCCTCTTGAGGACGGGCTTGAGCTGACGCTCGTCGAGGCCGCATATCTTCTCGACAGATCCAGATTGAGGATCGAGTCAGATGGGCATCTTCTGAGCTTCCGGAGCTTCTTCGAGCTCGCATCCACCTTTGAGAAGGGCTTCGAGTTCAGGTATGTCGTCTACAAGGACCTGAGGGAGAGGGGCTACTATGTCCAGCCCGGAATCCCGGACTTCAGGGTCTACCCCCGCGGCGGTCACCCCGGAAAGACGCCTGCAGAGTTCTACGTGCTCGTCGTCTCTGAGAGAACTCCACTGCCTCTGGAGAGGATCGTTGGGCCGCTGAGGCTCTCAAGCCAGATGAGGAGACGGCTAATGCTTGCGGTCGTCGATGAGGAGAGCGATATAACGTACTATGAGGTTAGGGAATCGAATCCCTCGGGCAGGACAGAGGCTGCAGAGCCTGGCGGGCAGGCGACGCTTCTTGACGACAGGGTGGTGCTCTGGGACCCAGCGGCATCGGAGCGGCTGCACAGGCACGGCTTTTATGGAAAGATGATCGGAGAGAGGCTCCAGCTCTCGCTTGTGGAGACCGCATACCTTCTCGAGAGGGGCATGATCCAGCTCGTTGACCGATCAGGTGCTACCGTCCCGCTTGAGGAGCTGATGAAAAGGGCTTCAGAGATCGAGGATGAGTTCGATATGAAGTACCGGGTCTACAGGGATCTGAGGGACAGGAGGCTTGTCGTGAAGACAGGCTTCAAGTTCGGGACACACTTCAGGGTGTACAAGAGCGTCGATGCGGAGAAGAGGGGCACGCACTCAGAGTACCTGGTGCATACTGTGAGAGGTGATCACGTATTTCACCTACCTGTGCTCTCCAGAGCGGTCCGTCTGGCTCACAGCGTTCGCAAGACGATGGTATTCGCATACAGCGATGACGGCGTGGAGTACGTGGAGGTCAGGCGGCTCAAGCCATGAGATCGCGTCCGGGCCGGAGAGATGGACTCCAGGACCGCACGCTGGGCACAGGATTCATGATCTCCCTGATCGGAGAGATCTCATGCTCGAATATGGTGGTCTGGCTCCCGGCTGATCGTCCTGCAGGCTGCGACCAGAACCGCGCGTTCTGATAACAGTTTATCAGCCTTTTTCATCCATCCCGCATCGAGGTCTTCTTGAGAGCGCGCAGGTGGCCTTCTGCGAAACGGAACGATCTGTACGTTCGCTGTACGTTCGATCGGTACACAATTTATCTATCGTTCCGCAGATCTCCTGAACAGTGATGGCAGACATGGTGATGCTGGATTGAGGGTAATATCGCTCAGCGACATAAGAAAGACATACATCATAGGCGATGCAGAGCTTCCCGTGCTGAAGGGGATCGACCTGAGCATAGAGTCGGGAGATTTCCTGGCGCTGATGGGGCCGTCGGGCAGTGGGAAATCCACGCTCATGAACATCATCGGATGTCTTGACAGACCAACTGCAGGCACCTACACGCTCCTCGATCGTGATGTAAGCACGGCATCCGAGGAGGAGCTCGCGATGATACGAAGAGACAGAATAGGCTTCATATTCCAGGCGTTCAATCTCATCGGGCGAATATCTGTGCTCAAGAATGTCGAGCTGCCGATGATGCTCAAGGGCGTGCCACGCGATGAGCGGCGGGCCAGAGCGATTGAGCTGCTGGAATCTGTGGGCGTGGCGCACAGGGCGGATTTCAGCCCGCTCAACATCTCCGGTGGGGAGAGGCAGAGGGTCGCGATAGCTAGGGCGCTCGCAAACAACCCTGAGATCATAATCGCGGACGAGCCCACGGGGAATCTCGATCTCAAGAGCACCGAGGAGGTGATGGATATACTGAGCGGTCTGAACAGAGAAGGCCGGACGATAATAATGGTCACGCACAACCCTGAGATCACAAAGTACTGCAATCGAGTTATACGAATGAGGGACGGCAGAATACTTGATCAGTCATCGGTGGAGCAATCATAATGAGACTGTTATTGATGATATCACTGCTGCTCATCTCCTCAGGCGCATGCGCTTACATATACCACATGCCGGTGAACATACACTCGATCGTGGATCCGGCGGTTCTCATGCCTGGAGATGACGCAGTGATCGCCATAGAGCTGGAGAACGGTGCTGCTGAGTACGGCGCCGGCGGAGAATCTGTCGCGGGGACATCAGCATACAGCACGCTCATCTCGACCCCACTCAATGCCACAAGGCTCACAGGCACTGATATGATCAGGGTTTTCACGGGGGATTACCGTAACCTCGGGATGATCGGCCCCACTGACAGGATCACGATCTACTACAAGATCAGGGCTTCCAGGAATGCCACGAGGGGCACGCATCTCCTTGACTTCGAGGTGCAGGGCGGTTATGATGGTATAACGATCCACAGAACGATACCTGTGAAGGTGGATCCAGCAGCCGTCATCCTGACGCGAGCTGAGGATACGAGCATGGGCACGATCAATCTCAACGTTGCCAACCCGCGCGAGAATACAGTGAACGCTGTTACAATAATTCCATCTGCAAGGGGCGTCAGGTTCTCGCCCGAGGAGTACTACATAGGCACCATGGACCCTGACGAGGTCTTCACGATAAGCTTCAAGGTGGATCCTGTGGGAGGGACAGAGCTGAATGCTCCCCTGAACCTGAGCTTTGTGGCGAGGTTCAAGAACGGCGAGACCTGGCATGAGTCTGAGGCATATGAGACGCGATACTCACCTCCTCGAGTAGAGCCCAAACGGAACAACTTTCTGTATGCCGGCATGGCAGTTCTGCTCCTGATACCGGCTGCTTACATCTACAGGCGAAAGAGGCTGAAAGTTTAGGATCAGGAGCTGCAACATGAAGCTTTACGACATCCTGGATCTTATATCTATAGGGTTCAAGGCAGATCGCTTCAAGACGCTGATGTCCAGCCTTGGAATAATAATTGGGGTCATGGCCATAGTGGTCATGCTCTCAGTTGGCGAGGGCCTGTACTCCGGCGTCTCATCACAGTTCAGCACGCTGGACCTTGACGTCATACATGTGATCCCGGGCAGATTCAGCTTCGGAGGACCGCCAGCCAGGAGCCCTGAGGAGCCGGCCAAGTTCACAGACAAGGACACAAAGCTCCTGGAGAACATACCTGGGGTGAGAAATGTGGCTCCGCAGACATCTGCAGGTGTGATAATTGGCTTCAGGAATACAAACGCCTCCGCCACCCTGGTCGGGATCGATCCGGAGAATGAGCACGATCTCAAAACTAAGATCTCTCAGGGGAGATTTCTCACAGAATCAGATTACACATCGATTGTGATAGGCAGCGGTGTCGCCGATGGACTCTTCAGGATGAGGATCTCGCCGGGAAACAGGATCCGGATATACTACGAGGACAATTACATGGACTTCAGGGTTGTGGGGGTCCTGAGAGAGGAGGAGTCCTCCGGAATCAGAGCGGGGAACATCAACACCCAGATGTATGTCACGCACAGGGCCATGAAGGAGCTTCTCGGGAGGGAGAACTACTACTACGGAACTTTCCAGGTCACGGTCGACGATCCTGCGAGCGTCGATGAGGTGGTCGACCGGATAAAGCTCGATCTTAAGAGGTATCACAGGGATGAGGCATACGATGCAACGACGGCGAGGGATATGCTCTCGTCCCTGATGAGCATACTGAGCATGATCAAGTATGCGCTTGCTGGAATAGGCGCGATATCGCTTGTCGTTGGCGGTATAGGCATCGCAAATGTGATGATGCTCACCGTGAAGGAGAGGATTCGCGAGATAGGGGTCATGAAGGCCCTCGGCGCAACAACGCGGGATATCCGCATTCAGTATCTGCTGGAGGCTGGCCTGCTGGGTGTGGTCAGCAGCATCATCGGGATAGTGCTCGGCATCGCCGTATCGTTTGCCATGGGATCTCTTGCAGGTCTGCCTTCCACCATACGAATACAGTCGATGCTCACAGGGCTGCTTTTTGGAGCTCTCTCCACAGTAATAGCAGGAGTTTACCCCGCCAACAGGGCAGCAATGCTGGACCCGATCGAGGCTCTGAGGAGCGAGTGAGCGAAGGGAGTTGAGCCAGCGAAGCACATAAATGTACACAATGGATCATTACAACATCCTCTGATAAATGAACGTAATTCGTATGAGTTCAGCATCGCTTTTGACATCGAAGTCGTCTCAAAATTCACAGTCTTCTCCAGATGATGAGAAATGCGGCCGGCTGCAGGAATCCCAGGAAGCAAACATCGAGTCGTTCATGTCGTGTTGAGATCCTTCCGAATCCAAAGCTTTAGCCATCCGAAGAACCTCTCTACAGATCCTCGCTTTCTGTAAGATGCTTCATCGAATCTGGTGGGTCTACCTGGAGATGGTATCTTCTGGTTACAGTTATCGGCTGGTATGCAGCTCTTGATGCCTCTTTTTCGAAGGTAGTTCCTGATCTCCCATGAGTCGTAAGCCGCATCTGCCAGTACCTCTGCTGGTCTTGTTCTCGGCCTTCCTCTGACGAGATTGATTCTGATGCCAGACATGAC
>JAKPCO010000072.1 GCA_029553285.1 Methanobacteriota archaeon | reverse complement strand
GAGCCCGAGCGGTCGCGGTGGGGGCGGTACCAGAGGGAGTGCTGGGAGACCTACTGCCGGATGGTGAAGCGGGTCGGTGCGGTGGATGTGCTCATTGTGAACGGTGACGCCGTGGATGGGCATGGCTCTCGCTCTGGCGGGGTGGAGCTGATCACGGTCGACATGAACGAGCAGGCCCATATGGCCGCCGTGTGCCTAAGCCAAATCAAGGCTAGAGAGGTCCTGATGATCTATGGTACGCCATACCATACAGGCATGGCTGAGGACTATGAGGATCTCGTCGCGGCGGAGATCGGCGCGCCCAGACCGAGGCAGGCCGAGACGATAGTGGTAGAGGGCGTCCACATCAACATCAGGCACTTCGTCTCGTCGTCTGTCGTGCCGTATGGACGACACACGGCGATCTCCAGAGACAAGCTCTGGTCGTGGATCTGGGCCGACATGTATCGCAATCAAAAGCCGGACGTTGTCATACGATCACACGTACACTATGCGGCCCTGTCCTATGACACGCCTCTTGGGTATGGCATCATCACACCTGCTCTCCAGGGCCTGGGTGGCCGGTATGGATCGAGGCGGTGCTCCGGGTGGGTCGATTTTGGAATCACCTTAATCGAGGTTGACGGGCGAGATAGCATAAGACCTATGTTTTTGCACGCCCCAGTCACCGCGGATAAGATCGCGCCGAGGGTGATAAGGTGAGTAATGATTATATCGAAAGAGCGTGTGGCGCTGTCTTGTATAGTACCATCACGGCGCCTGATGAGGAGGATGCACCTGAGCCCTCTCGGCTCAGCATAGTACAGCCTGTCGACACGTCGCGGCTACACGAGTCGGTGGTAGCCGGGATATGGAGGATCATATATGAGGATTCTGGTGGCCCTTGATGCACCCGACTTTATCAACGCAACTTCGGCACAGTCTGTGAGGCGAGATATTCGCATGCTGGACGTGCCCGACCTATCCGATGACGCGGCCGAGCATCTACCAACTGCGCTCCGTAAGTTCGCCATGCATACACGCAAATATCGCTCACGACGGTCGAAGCTCCCAGCCGATGTGAAGCTAACAATTGAGAAGTATGAGGTTATTTGCGAAGAACTGGCGAACCTGATTCAATCGATCTGGGGTGACGTGGATGGTGAGATGTAGCTAGTCGCTGACTAGTCGTCTCTGCTACGTGCCCCAGAATACCGCGCTGGCCTATGCAGGATTGCGACGCTTTACACATCTATCGAATCTTCCCCCACTAG
>JAKPCO010000022.1 GCA_029553285.1 Methanobacteriota archaeon | reverse complement strand
CAACTGCACCGCTGCACGCTGAAATTGCCGAGTTGAAACAGCACATCGAAGAGCTCGAAGCGCTGCTAAACGAATCATATGACAGCTTGCAGCTCGAAATCGCTAGCGATCGACGACGTCTCACCGCACTTGAAAAGCCAGTATGCGGCGAGCGTATGCGCAAGCATGCTGACGATTTGCACGATATGATGATTAAAAACAACATGCGACAGGTCACATTCAGGCAGGCTGCGCAAATGCTTGGTATCACGTATCGACATATGCAGCGACTGCATGCGATTCTCGACGAAGACCCGCGTTTCGATATCATCAAAGATGCGCGACATAAAACTCGCCGCTTAATCAAGCTGACAGTCTCAACAAATCAAGTAAGACAAAATGCGACATGTCGCATGTCGCATTTGTAGATATGAATCGATAGCAGTTACAATTTGGGTATCTTGAACGTGACGTTCGTTCAAGAAAATCGTATACGGCTAGCGTGAGATAGAGATAGAGAGAAAGATAAATGTATATAAGCAGTGATGATTTTGACAGGATGCTGTCACAAAGACCCGAACGCGACATGCGACATGTCGCATTCCACTTTGCAAATTGATTGAGGATGTCTTAAAAATGTTCGTGGCCCCATTGAGGCGAGGCAGTTGAGTAGCGCCTCCCGTTGCCGATTTTTTGCGCGAGTAGTACCACATTTGCGCCTCGATGAGCCTCACCGCTATCGATTTTCAGAGTAATTCGCAGCGAAAATGCGCGTCCGGGCGCGGGAGGCGTTCGCCACGCGGCCGCAGCATAGCGATTTCGTATGCGAGTGATACGGGCTCGCAGCAGCGCTAACGGTCTTTCGCTCGCCGCTCTATAGAAGTGAGAGCGGCTCGCTCGACCGCGCGCTGCGCTCGCCACCCCCAGGTCTGGTGCGAGACAGTGTGCAGAATGCAAATTCATCACGATTTGTCACGCGCAAATTTCGAGCCGTCCGCAAAATTAATATGGGCAATGTGTTGGATCCGTGGCAGCGTGCGGGCGCCGCTGTGGAACATTCGAGCCGAGGGCGGGGATAATGCCCTCGCCCTCAGCACGGGAGCTCTACGGAACGCTACAGGAGCGCACAGGAGCGCACAGGAGCGCACTGTCACCGCATATCGATTTCCGTGTGCGGCTCTACAGGACAACTACAGGAGAACCCCTCGAATCTACAGGAGAATTTTCGTCACGAGCCCCACTGTTATCGATTTTTACTGGAGATCTACAGGAGAGGGCACTTTCCAAATATTCACTATATGTTATGTCTTTGATCCGTCCGTCTTTCTCACATGCCTTTATGTACTCATACATGCTCATGATCTCCCACAGCACATTTAGCATCAATTCTGCCCCTTCTAACGTGCTATAAGACTCACTGATATCGATTTTATCTGTATCTCCTGTAGATTCCCTGTAGAATTCAGGCATGTTCCTGTAGATTTCGGGCATGTTCCTGTAGATTTCGAACAGCTTGCTGTAGATTTCCTGGATGCTGCTGTAGTCCTTGCGTAGCCCCGAGTCGAGAAATGCCCCATACGCCGGTCTTCGGAGATATAATCCGCTGAAGATTCGCTTGCCATTCTGGGGCACGGTGGAAACATCAAATTTCTTTCGAATGTACTTTCCGAGTGGGGATCTGTCCAGCGGATCCGGCACACGGAACAGCCGGCAGTACTCCAGATACTCGGTATAGACGACATTGAACTCAAGTGAGGTGAGAAACAGCGCCTCACCCTTATCGACGGTCAGCACTTCCTCACAGAAGAACGCTGCCGAGTGCTGCTGCCGCTGGTGCAGTTCCTTGAGCTCCTCCTCGCTGTACCGGCGGTGAACCTGTCGCGTCTTGTACAGCACCGGGCACCGTGCCAGAGCGATTCTGAGGATGCCTGAGAGGTGCTCAGGACGCGTCAAAAACTCGCCCCAGTTCTCATCTTTCGGTCTGTCGTACTTCCCATCGCCAAATTTATATGGGAAGTCGAATTTTAATATCCGCCGCAGCACCCCGCGATCGAGGTCGCCGAGATCGATTGTGTGATTCGAATCCAGCACCGGCAGAGCATGTGGAATGCCCTTGACCCGCCCGGAGTATTTGACATCCGAGTCGATGGCGTCGCCCGTTGCTACTCGCTTCAAGATATTCAACACGTTCGCTGCTGTCTCGACCTCGTCGATAATCCACAGGTCCTTTCCGAGGATCGCCCCCAGCCCGAATCGCGATCCCTTGACCTCGTGGAACGGAATCGCTGTGTATCTATCTGGATGGGTCAGCGCGGTCAGGACCTTGACGAATACCGATTTCCCATTGCCACCTGGCCCCTGGAGCAAAGCGATAGCGGTGAACGGCACGCGAAGCAGCATCGAGCACGTGACGTCAATCGCTTGCAATACGGTTTCGGGGTCGGGTAACGTGCTGCAGAGGTGCCAGAGGAAGGGCCGGTAGTCGCCCTCTGGATCAAATTTGAGGGGCACCTTAAACGTCAAGCGGTCGTCCTTTTGATATGGCCGGACCTCACCCCTCTCGAGGTCCAGTACCGTGTCCTCGCTTGGATACAGGCATGGGTTTTGATTGAATTTCGTGAGGGGCGCCTCGACGCGCACCCGGTTCAGCACCTCCTCGCGCAGGAACTTGTTTACATCGTCTCCGCATGCGTGATTCATTATACGCGCGAGCAGCCATTTGCCATTTGGCTGCCATATTTGACCGTCATAGAGGTAGATCATTTCCCGCTTTTCGTCACCCTGCTCGATCGCGACGTCGAACTTCTTGAGCAGCGTATAAGTTGCCACGCTTGGCGAGAACCGCCACACCTGCTGCCTGCCTGACGCCTTCACGACAAAGAAGTCGCCCCTCGATAGCGATTTTTCAATTGCATCGAGATACGTATTCGCGGTGCTCGTGGTCACCGGAGCCGGTGCCTGCTGCTGTGATTGGGGCTGGGGCTGTCTCGGTTTGTAGCCGGGATACGCCTCAGTGAGCGCGGCCTCCAGCTCGCTGGTGTCATACGACTTGCCGAGCTTCTCCGCTGCTGTTTTCTGGAAATCGAGCAGCAGCGCATATGCGTTGAGCGTGTTCTCAGCGTCAAAATCTGGCTCGAGGCCAATTGCATGCAGCTCACGAGCGAGCCATTTGCCGGCCTCGACGACGTCCCCGCTTCGCGCTTTTTCAATTGCAGCGTCCATCGCCTCTCCGGCCATCACCTCTGGAGGCACTGGCTCGTATTCTGCAAAATCATATACGGGGGGCGTATTGCTGTACTGCTCCGGAGCCGGACTAGGTGAGGTGCGCTGGTCCTGGACCACCGCATTCGCATCAGGTACATGTGCTGCAAAATCGCTATCAGGCGCCGGAGTTTTTTCCGCGCATGCTATAATTGAGGGGGAATTATTTTCAATCGTGTCCACGAGAGCTCACCTCCCCAGGGCTATTTCCTCAGCCCCCTCACCTTCAATTTCTCGCAGCAGTGCTGTGTACAGCACTGTTCTTATATATTCACTCATACTCTGCCCATGCTTTTTCGCGACGATTTTCAGCATCGCGCGCCCTTCTGGGCTCAGGCGAACTGCAAAAATTTTCGATCTCATTCATACACCTCGAGGGCATCGCCCTATCACTATACAGAATGCGTAAAACACACATGTACGCACATTGAAGTACAAAATCGCACATCAATTTTATAAAAAAGATTGAATGTGAGTATGCGCGAATTTTTGCGGCATCCTCGCGCACACACACCGTCCCTCGTCCCGAGCGCAGCGCGGTGCGGAGCGAGCTCGTCTCCACCTCCTGGTGGACGAGCGAGCGAAAGCACCCAGCGCTGCTGCGAGGGTGCATCAATCGTACTTGCCAAGCGCGGCTTTAATGCGCTCGAATCGCTCGCGCAAATCGATAAGCGCCGGGTCAGTCTCAGCGCGCTCGACTGCTGTCTCAGCTTTGCACACCTCATCGACTTCGAGGAGCGCCTCTGGCTCGACGCCTCGGCGGACCGCTTTCTCCCTCGCCACGAGCAGATTCCGCTTTGCAGCCTCGATGCGAGTCTGCAGTCGCCGAATCTCGATCCAGAGCGCCCCAATCGAATCAAAATCGCCCAGCGCGTCCCTGATCGCGTCAATATCGCCTCTGACGAGTGCGATCTCGCCCTCGAGCCGCTCGATGCGATCGCTCACGGGCTCCGCACCGGGATCAAACGTCGCAACCAGTCTGCCCTTAGGATCTCTCGAGGCACGCAAATGGCTCAGGAGCTCAGCAACAGCACGCTCGAGATCTGATTCGAGCAACCGCTTGCGGTTTTCGAGATTCACGAGTCGGTCGTCGAGGTTCACTTCGAGGCCTCCCGATTGCGATTTCCAGGCCGAATCGGCTTCACGATTAGCACGTCCTCGGCTTGGTCGTATAAAATTTCACACTTTCGCGTACCGTCTT
>JAKPCO010000003.1 GCA_029553285.1 Methanobacteriota archaeon | reverse complement strand
AACGTCAGACAGGGAGCTCAAACTCCCGTCTCCACCCCAACAAAATGTACCGCAGAGCGGAAACCAGTGCCATCATCCCAGGCATCTCTGCCCGTCTGCACCGCGCCTCTCTCCGCGATCCTTTCGCCACATCTTGGCCCTGATATGTAGGGTTTACTCATATATAAACATTACGGTACGATCTCCCGTTGAGATCATGCTATCTCCCTACCACATTATTCCTGTGTGGTTTGCGTTCGTCATCTGCAGAGCACACGAGGAACATGCTCTCCCTTGTGCGGTCCGTATATAAAAGTTTCTGATCACGAATGATCGCGATGTATCTGGATCGGAAGGCTGACTCACCGATAAAAGCATGGCTATCTGTAAGCATCCGTGCAGGGTCCATCGAATTGACGGAAAACTATTTGATAGTGGAAACGATAAGGTTTGAGAATATCGTCCTTGTTCTGGGAATTTACGGGGGCTGTATCCAATGCAGGACCTGGCGGCCAGGAAGGTTAGCAAGATAGACCTCGACCCCATGGAGCTCATCGAGCGGTATGAGCCACGCGGTGTACCGGAGAAGGCCAGGATAACGGTCATCGATTACGATGAGGTTCAGTTCCAGGAGGAAGAGGTCAAGAGCGTTGAGGAGTGTGCGCCATACAGATACAAGCCCACAGTCACATGGATCAAGGTAAACGGAATTCGCGATACCGAGACCATGGAGAAGCTCGGCAAGATATTCGATATTCATCCTCTCACAATCGAGGACATCATCACAGGCCAGCGGCCAAAGATGGAGGATTTTGGTGACTACATCTTCATAGTTCTGCGCGTCTTTTACTATGACAGGATAGCGAACGAGATAACCTCAGAGCAGTTCAGTCTGATATTCAGCTCCAACTTTGTGATAACCTTCGAGGAGAGCGGCGGGGATGTGTTCAAGCTCATCAAGGAGAGGATAAAGAACGAAAAGGGGAAGATCAGACGGAGAGGCACCGACTATCTCGCGTATGTGCTTCTTGATACGATTGTCGACAATTACTTTTACATACTGGAGCGCCTTGGCGACCGGATAGAGATGCTCGAGTCGGTGCTTGTGGAGGAGCCCTCTGAGGAGAACCTGAGGGAAATCTACGAGCTCAAGAGCTCCATGATATTCCTCAGGAAATCGGTCTGGCCACTCAGGGAGGTGATAACCAGACTCGAGAGAGGCGAGTCGCCGTTGATACATGAGAACACCATCATTTACCTTCGGGATGTTTACGATCACACGATACAGGTCATAGACAACATCGAGATAATGCGCGATATGCTCTCAGAGATGATCTCCATCCATCTCTCCAGCGCAAGCAATGAGCTGAACAACATAATAAAAATTCTTACATCTATAACAATAATATTCATGATACCAACACTTATCGCAAGCATTTACGGCATGAACTTCAGGTACATGCCTGAGCTCGAGTGGCGGTATGGCTACTTCGTCACGCTGATTCTCATGGCATCAGTCGTCGTGACCACGGCCTTGTACTTCAAGAGGAAAAACTGGCTTTGATATCTGGAGTTGTCTCAGAACCGCATCGTCAATCGGCTGGATGGTCATCCTGCAGCACCCTGAGTTTGAGGATCCATGCGGCTTCTCACCGGGTTGTTCACATGAAATCACCGCATGGAGATTTTGGCCGTGCCGGAGCGTTTCTGGATGAAACTAACATTGCATCAGAGCTTTCATCATTTTGGCAGCATGTTCCACGGATGCGCGGTTTTGAGACATTCTCAATACGTTGAGATAATTGTCCTCTTGGGAGATTTCTGGATGAACGACTATGCCCGATGATGGTGACTTCACCTGATCAGTACCTCAAGTACGCGCACGATACTGAGCAAATACCTAATCCCCTGCCATCACCACAGAGCGTAAGAGTTGTGCAGGCATCGATGCCGGTTCAGCTCTTCGTGCAGTTTGTGTCCTGCCTTAACGTGATCCCTTGAGGGAATATCAGCCACAACAGCAGAGCGATCCTGTAAGGGCAGGCTCAGTGACGCATCTGCCTGGATCTCAGGCACATCTATATATCTCATTATCGCATCGTAAAAGCAAGCAGAAAACTGTGGGGTATTGCAATGTGGAAGAACATGCTTATGGCAATTCTTGTGAGTTCGATCATTCTTGGCTCGGCTGGCGCGGTCTGGATGAGCTATGCTCCCAGCGCAGGTGAGGTCGTAGCACAGTTCAGCAAGCCTGTATACACGATCAACATGACGGGGCAGCCCATCCAGGGATACCATCCACTCCTGGGTCAGAGCTTCTGGTTTGAGCCTCTCCCAATTGCAGGCCAGCCGGCAGCCACATCAGAGAAGATAGCACCGGTTGTGCTCGGCAGCGTCCCTGCGCCGCATTACATCACGGACTTCGGCCAGAACTGGGAGCGGAACATGAAATTCGCACAGACAAGGTCATCGTTCAGGATAGCAGCAAATAACACCCTTGGATCCATCGGACCGAGCTGGAATATCTTCGATACAGGATGGATCGTGATTTGAGGGTGCTTTTGTGGTCTACACATTCACATGACGAGAGCTGGCACTGCAAACGCCAGACATGAGCAGCTAATTCCAGGGCATATGAATGCGCTCAGTGCGGATGACCATCGCACTGGGAGCATCCAATACATTTAACTATCTTAAGAGGGAGTTATTATCTGTGCGATCCATCCAGAAGACCGGCGTAAAGGGCTTTGGCGGAAAGACTGAGAGAAACCGTATCACCGGCGCGAGGTTTTTGCTTCTCAGACCTGCTGGATACCCCCTTAAGAGCACGTTTCAGGAGTCTCCTGTCGTATCGGATCCGGTGCTCTTCGAGCGGTACGCGAAGGAGCAGTGGTACGGCGAGCTCGTCAGGGCCGGAGCATACCTTTTCGACAGGCGGCTCTACCCAGACTTTGCGTTCAAGGTCGTGAAGGTGTACCCTAGAGAGGCGGTGATTGGAGCAGATACGACGATAGTTGTGGAGAAAAGGATAGAACCCACAGCTGTCGTGGAGCCTGCCTCCTTCGATGATGTTGTCGGTCAGCTCGACGCGAAGAGGAAGGTCAAGGTGATAAAGAGGTATCTTGAGGAGCCCGAGAGGTTTGGCAGCTGGGCTCCCCGCAACATACTCTTCTACGGCGCGTCGGGTACAGGCAAGACCATGATAGCCAGAGCGCTTGCCACCGAGGCAAATGTTCCCATGCTGCCAGTGAAATCAACATCACTGATCGGGGAGTTCGTGGGGGAGGGGGCCAGACAGATCCACAACCTCTATGATCGGGCTGAGCAGCTCGCACCCTGCATCATATTCATAGATGAGATCGACGCCATAGCGCTGGACAGGCGCTACCAGGATCTCAGGGGAGATGTGTCAGAGATAGTGAACGCCCTGCTCACGGAGATGGATGGTATTTCATCAAGACGCGGCGTCTGCACGATAGCTGCGACGAACAAGGTCGAGCTCCTCGATTCGTCCATAAGATCGAGGTTCGAGGAGGAGATCGAGTTCAGGCTCCCATCCTATGAGGAGAGGCTTGAGATTCTCAGGAGGAATGCAGGCAAGATGCCGCTGGAGGTCAGGGGGGACCTCGCAGAGATCGCGAAGCTGACAGAGGGCTTCTCCGGCAGGGACCTCGTGGACAAGATCCTGAAGGTGGCGCTCCATCAGGCCATCATCGATGACTCCAGATCCGTCGAGCGGCGTCATTTGATTGATGCGCTCCAGCGCGTCAAGCGCGATGTTAAAGAGCCTCCGGGGGAGATGTTCATCTGAGGGGGCGCCTTCCATGTGGCAGCAGATCCTGAGCAAGTTCAGGCGATATCCTGCTCAAGAGAAGGTCGTTCGGCTGATACTCTCAAGGGGCTTCCAGATAAATGAGCGCGGCAGGGTCGCTTCCGGGTCAATAGAAATCCCTCATGCGCAGATAGCCAAAGAG
Organism: Methanobacteriota archaeon; assembly: GCA_029553285.1. Classification (GTDB taxonomy): domain Archaea; phylum Halobacteriota; class Methanosarcinia; order Methanotrichales; family Methanotrichaceae; genus Methanothrix_B. The sequence goes on along the minus strand of JAKPCO010000003.1, from coordinate 24,581 downwards.
CTCGATGTTGATAGAAGAGTGGTTGACACCACAGCTATGGCCATTCGCGAGGATCCTGACCTCTGGAAGATATTCAAAAATGTGAGATCTGTGCCTTTTCTGGCGGATGTCGCGCCTGTGCTCGGGCTTGGAGTGATCGAGATCACGCCTGTCGATGCGAGACAGACCGGCCTTCTGGGGAGCGTCGCCATAGCTGTGGCGAAGCATGGATTGAGCATACGCCAGGCGGTATCTGACGATCCCTTCTTTGTGGAGGATCCTAAGCTCACAATCATCACAGAGGGCAAGATTCCTGGGGAGCTTGTTACACTTCTGAAAGAGATAGAAGGAGTCAAGAAAGTCACGGTAGAGTGATCGCATATCCTACTCTCGGCACTGCACTTTAAATTATAATGTGTAAAAAATTCGATATCTAGCGAAACACTCAGCTGAAAAACTCAGCTAACTGCCGCGTACTGCAGGATGTGGATCTTTCTTTTTGGCTGGCGGTCTCCTGGTGAGATTTCACCAGCTGCACAGTCCCCAGGACGTCACGCCTTAGTGCTTTGACAGCGGTTACAGCGCCAGTCTCTCGCAAGGGAGCTCAGGAGTTAAGTTTTGGTATATCACTGGGCATCCCGGGACCGGGCTCCGCAGGTGGCTGATCATCAGGCCCACTGGGTGGAGCAGCAGGTGGTGGCACTGGACTCTGGCTTACGACAACCAGTGGTGATACCATCTGTAGCTCACGCATGAATCCATATTCTGTGTATGATATGGAGGATATCACATCATAGTATCCAGGCTGCTCTGCGACCACCGGATAAGAGACAGTCTCCTGTCGGCCCGGATAGAGCGTGACCATGTACATCGCCGGGCCAGAAGTCGCCAATCCATACGGAATCACAGGCACCACGCTTGCCTGTGTCGCGTTGTCCCCAATATAGATCAGGTTGAGCGTGACCACTGCTGTATCACCCACGCTGATGCTTCCCCTGTCCAGCAACTGGCTAGCAGTGATCTCTGCCACTGCTAAACCTGTGCACAAACCCACTCCCAGCATAAGCAGGAGCACAAATCCTACTCGCATCATCACCCTGATCTTGGACGATGCCGAATTTAAAAGTACCTCTTATACGAGGGTAATATGAGGTTTACAACAGCGCATTGAGCTGTGAAATTACACCGCATGGCATCTTGATCTTCATCCTCCAGATCTGCAGCGTCCATACCCGGCGCTCCATGATCCGGAGCTGCAGCGGGCGCAGTCGCCGACTTTGCTCACTGCAGGCAGTACCTCCTGAGGGGCTCGAGCCGGTCACCGAGCTCGTAGACTATGGGCCTTCCCGTGGGAACCGTCAGACCCTCTGTTGGAACTCCCTCCATATGGTTCATGAAAGCACGAATGACGTTCGCGTGTGTCGTCACTATGACCCTTCTCCCCGAGAGGATCTCCGGAGCTATCTCGTGCGTCCAGAGGATCAGAAGACGCTCCTGGACATCTCTTATTGATTCCCCGGCAGGGTGTCTACCCAGATCCCTGTACCTTCTGTCAAAACGCGGATGCCTTGGATCGTCATCTGGCAGAGCTGGCGGCCGGATATCAAAGCTGTGCCTGTACCTTTTCAGCTCATCAGGGACATCATCTATGACCTGGCCCTCGAGCTCTCCGTAGTGCCGCTCGTTCAGCATCCAGGATTTCCTGACGGGTATCCAGAGCAGGTCCATCTCATCCAGGACTGCGCAGAGTGTCTTTATGGCGCGCCTGAGCATCGAGACGAAGGCGACGTCGAACGTGTATCCCTCTCTTCGCAGGATTCTGCCCGCCACTCTCGCCTCCATCATGCCCTCTGGCGTGAGATCGGGATCTGACCAGCCGGTGAACCTCCGCTCAGCATTGTAGCTGCTCTGGCCGTGTCTGAGCATGACCAGTTTGTACATGCAGTAAACCAAAGGCAAAGATTGTTATATAAAGATGTCAGAGATGAATGCATGAACGGCCGGCTGTTCTACGCTCCGATAACATTCCTCTTCATGGCAGTTCTGGCGCTGCTTGCATTCCTGGTCGCCTCCCTGCTCTTCGTTGGTGCGCTCCAGACAGCCTTCCTCAGGCTCGGGTTTGCGTGGCATGACGCACTTCTTCTCCTCCTCGCCTCCCTGGTCGGAAGCAGCATCAACATTCCTTTCAAGGAGATACGGTCGGAGATACCGGTGACCAGGACAGCGTATGTCAGGGTTTTCGGAGTGAACTACAGGATCCCCATCTACGAGACCGTTTACAACAGCACCACAGTGGCCCTGAACGTGGGTGGCGCAATGATCCCAATCCTCGTATCTGCGTATCTGCTTATGATGTTCTCTCACGCCCTGGCCTATGCAGCAGCAGCCACTGTTATTGTGACGCTTGCTGTGCACAGAATCGCCAGGCCTGTTCCGGGCCTTGGCATAGTGACGCCTGCCCTCCTTCCACCGCTCATAGCGGCACTGTCATCACTGGCTGTGATCATGATCGCCGGAGGGCCCCGAGAGCTTGAGTTTGTCACAGCATACGTCAGCGGCACGCTGGGAACGCTCATCGGCGCTGATATTCTCAATCTCAACAGAATTCAGCGCCTCGGCGCTCCGGTGGTCTCGATCGGCGGAGCAGGGACCTTTGATGGCGTTTTCCTCACTGGCATCATCGCTGTGCTGCTCGTCTAGCCGACACCTCTTCAAAATCTCTCAGAATGGACGCGAACCGGCGTACGGTCTTTCGGAGGGACCTGAAACCCTCCTCGTCCTTCTGCACATCCTCCAGCGTATCCCGCGACCAGAATGTGGCGCCGAGGTTTGCCCCGAATGATCCCCCACCAACTGGGACTATCCCGTTCAGGATGTAGAATGTGATGATCTGGTATATCGCCGCCTCCTGGCCGCCTATTCTGTCACCACCCACTGCTATCGCCATGCCGACCTTTCCCCGGAAGAAGTCGAAGTCCGCTGCAACCAGCGCTCTGCATCTGTCCATGACCGCCTTGGTCTGGGCGCTCACACCGCCGTTGTACACGGGGGTTGCGAATATCAGTCCCCTGGCATTTTTGAGAAGGGGATACAGCTCGTACATGTCATCCCTTATCGCGCAGGTCTTGTTTTTGAGACAGTAGTCGCAGTGTCTGCAGAACCCGATGTTCTTCCCCCTGACGGTGAAGAGCTCGGTCTCGAATCCACTCTCCCTGAGCATCTCCAGCGCCCTGGTGAGGACGTGCTCCGTGGCCCTGTTGCGCGGGCTGCCTGATATGCCGAGAATCATGGATCATACAGAGCACCGCATTGTACTTCAAACTGTGGTCACCGGAGAGGATGTGTCATTGAAGATCTGTCATAGTTACGGGTTCGGATCACCGACCAGCCCCTTCTGAACCTGAGATCGCTGGCATAAACAGGAATCCTGTGCGGTCGCACTCTTGACCCATCGGCACGAGTGCGCGACGGGGCACCGGCTCCACCAAAAAGATCATATCCATCCTGCATCATTACCGATAATCTGTTAGCTCTGTTATATTCCAGTTTACAAGAGGCGATCTGTTTCGATGCCAAGTGGTCGATATACCAGGATCGAGATAACGCCCGAGGCTTACATGGGACTTGAGGCGGAGGCTATACTCCAGCGAAAGACCCTCAAGAGGCTGGCCTCTGAGTTGATTCTCCAGGGGATCTCTCCGAAGGCTCTGAGATTTGTCCATGAGGAGTCGGATCTTGCAGCCAATCCCATGACCAGGGGCAGCATCTCGAGAAGGACGCGGCTTTCAGAGGATAAAGAGGCACTGGAGAAGATAAAACAGCTGTGGAAACTTGATCCAAGGCCATCTGTAAAGGAGATCGCGAGCCTGGTGGGGTACTCGCAGGCGGCCGTCAAAAATCAGATAAAGAGGATGCAGAACAGCGGAGAGCTCTCACCATAGTCTTTGCTGACAGAATGTCTGGCATCCCGATGTTCGCCATTTTGACAGACTGCATCCATGTTATGCTTGAGAGAGCTATGGACATATCCTGCGAGCCGTGCGGCCGGGAACGACTCATTAAGAGGCATATCGGGATCGGGCGCATTTGGTGCATGTGCGGCCAGCCAGAGCTGAGCTCGGGGCTGCCGCGGTCGCATAGATCTAGCTTTCGGCTCAACTCGATCTGATCAGACGATCCCGGCTCCGGTATGACCGGGATGGAGTCGTCTATGAATGCTCTCCACCAGTTCGTTTTAAGCCGACAGAGATCATCCATAGTCCTGCGAGCACAGCGATGCCAAAGAATCCCAGAGCAACCATCTCCCAGCCCTGGGGCACATTAGACAGAAGCACAACGCCCACAGTCACGGATCCAAGACCTATGCTAACAGAGCCCATGCGATTGTTTATTACGCTTATCAGTATGCCAGCCCCGATCAGAGCTGCCGCGATATCCAGGAGCACAGGAGAGAGCATGCTTTCCAGAGGGAATGCATACTACTTATAGGTTGTCGCAGGCTGCCGGGAACACCGGACAGGCAGTGCGTAGATTTTGGCTGTGAGGCTCGAATCACAGAACAGACTGCCAGAAATCTGCTCCGCCTGCATAACACCACGACTCCAGCGAGGTCAAACGCTCTTGGCCTCAACCATACAACAACCCGATCCACGGTTTTGTAATACTATAATCAAAATCTTTATTACCCAGTAAGATGACGTAGCATTGGCACGCGACTTGACCTCCTTTACCTGACGTCTCAGGTTTTCCCGATATGCTGAGAAAGGCTCGAGCGATGCCATCTGGCGCTTGCATTGGGGCAGGCGCCTCCTCTCCTAATACCATCTCAAAGCATTGCAGCTGTCGGCATGTGCTGCATGTTCACATGCTCTAACCAGACCATCAAAGCTCTCTCACAACACTGGCAGTGAGTACGATGCATAAAAGTATCAGGCTCTGATAAACCAGGTGACAAGCGCACGTCCGCTCAAAACGCCCTTCTGAGTTCCTGTAAAAATGCGGATTGAAAACTTCATAAAGCTCGGGGTAGAGACGACGCTGTTACCTTCATCTGATCTCAGGGTGTTAATTAACATGCTTCTCGGCTATGGAAATTCATATGTCAGACTCGAGCTGGAGGATGGCTGGGAGGTTCTCAGGCCGAACGAGCTGCCTCCAGCGCATGAGGGCGAGATAGACAGAGCTCTGGACTCTCCCATCGGCGCTGGCCTGGAGGATCTCTCGGGCAGGAGTGCAGCGGTGATCGTTAGCGACATCACCCGCCCCTCTCCGAGCCACAGGATGCTTCCGCCCCTCGTGCGCAGGCTTAAGGGAATAGGAGTGAAGGATCTCAGGGTTGTTTTTGCTCTCGGAACACACCGGCGCATGACTGAGGATGAGGTCGGGCACCTTCTGCGCGGCTGTGTGAAGCTTCCGCATTTCCAGCATGATACATCGAGATGCGTGCATCTTGGTGAGACCAGCCGGGGCACGCCGGTCGAGATCTTCGATCTTGTGGAGTCCTCGGATCTGGTGATAGGCACAGGCAACATAGAGTATCATTACTACGCTGGCTACAGCGGTGGCGCGAAGGCTCTTCTTCCAGGGGTATCATCGGAGAGATCCATACACCACAACCACATGATGATGAGGGAGCCAAGGGCTCGCTCTGGATTTCTCGACAGCCCTGTGAGGCAGGACATGGAGGAAGCGGCAGGCATAGCAGGGCTCGATCTCATACTCAATGTGGTGCTGAACAGCAGAAAGGAGATCGTCTCGGCTGTGGCTGGCGATTACATAAAGGCGCATCGCGCAGGCGCAGCGGTTGTGGACAGGATGTACCTGCGGGAGGTGAAGCCCGCGGAGGTGGTCATAACATGCGCAGGAGGCAGGCCGAAGGACATCAACCTCTACCAGGCTGTTAAGGCGCTGGAGAATGCAAAGGGCGCTGCGGCTCCTGGGGGGACAATCATCCTCCTGGCAGAGTGCGCCGAGGGGCTGGGCGACAGGGTATTCGAAAGGTGGGCGAGGGAATGCTCCACGCCGGAGGAGTGCGTTGAGCGCTTTGCGAGGGAGTATGAGTTTGGGGGGCACAAGGCAGCTTACATCGCAGAGCTGGCCATCAGGAACAACCTTGTTCTGGTATCATCAATACCCAGAGATGTGGCTGAGAGGTGCTTCTTCACGCCCGTAAGAAACATTGAGGAGGCGCTGGAACTCGCTTGGAGCACGCATGGGAGGGATGCCAGGACTCTTCTGATCCCTCATGGAGACCTCACGCTGACAAGGGCGGTGTAGGAATAGAGCAGCTTCAGGGCGGTGGTTGAACGGGCCTGTCACAAGGTAATAATCCTGATGAGAGGGAGTTCCTGCTGGGCCTCATAAAGGAGCTTGAGGATCTTTACGAGAGGCACGATGCCGCGCTCTGCGACATCGAGGAGTGCAGGAGGTTCGGCGGCATGCTCGCCAGGCTCCTGGAGCGGCTGGAGGATGCAGGTCAGTACAGGCTCGCGGACAGGGTCATGGATATACTGAGCATCTGCTCCCCGAAGATAGCCTCGCACTGTGAGAGCGCTGAGAGGACGAAGAGCATGATCAGAAGTTTGATCGAGAGGCTGAGGCAGGAGGCAGAGACCTCATAGCTCTAAACACACATGCCATCTCTGATATGCGGAGAACTTTCGTCTCGCATATCAGCCCATTTCGATCGCGAGAGGGGTGTCATCTCTGCAAGCTATTTTATCCATGGGCATGTCAGTTCTTTTGATGATCGAAGAGCAGTTTGATTGCCAGATTGTATCATGGGAGGAGGCCTACCGGCTGGAGCTGGAGCTTGCATCCCGTATAAAATCCTCCGGATACCGTCCGGATCTCGTGGTCGCGATAGGGCGTGGCGGGTTTGTTCCCGCGAGGGTGGTCTGCGACCGCCTCCTGCACACACAGCTCACGAGCATACGGATCGAGAGATGGGGGGTCGCGGCTCACAAGCTCGAGAGGGCCACGATACGTTTTCCGCTATCTGTGGATATCTCAAACATGAGTGTTCTTGTCGTGGACGATGTGACCGACACGGGGGACACGCTCAGCTCCGCGCTGGAGTATCTCTGGAGTATGGAGCCTGCTGATGTCAAAACGGGCGTTCTTCATCACAAGGTCTCCAGCAGGGTGAAGCCTGATTACTGTTCTGAGATCGTTCGAAGATGGAGGTGGATAGTCTACCCATGGGCCTTCCACGAGGAGATGCTCGGCTTTGTCGAGCGCGTTCTATCCATTGATCCTGTGGGGATGGATGAGATACGCAATCGTTTAAAGAGGTTGTACGGAATAGATATCAGCGAGCCCGACCTCTCCGATGTGCTGGAAGACGCCATCCTCACTGGGAAGGCTGAAATGACCGGAGAGGGGTATGTGAGGGCAGGGCAGGTCTGAATGCAGATCCACATCGTGATCTGATCAGAGACTGTGCGCGTCTGTCCCTGAAGACTGTGAGGTTCTGATGACAGCTCCAAGGGAGATAGCGATAAAGCTGATGGAGGCGACATCGATGATTGGCGATCCGAGGGCAGAGGATCCGCTCGTTCCAACGCTATCCGAGGCAGACTACTACCGGATCGCGTGCCACATGCTCTTCGTGTGCAGGCGATGCGGCACCTGCTGCACAACGGGCGATCCGATAAAGCTGAGGGAGGATGACGTAAGACGGATCGCCAGGTACCTCAGGATAACGCCCAGCAGGGCGATGAAGCGGTATGCTGCTCGCAGGGTCTCAGAAACCGGGAAGAGCTTTCTGGCGATGAAACACACCAGGCCGTGCAGGTTCTATGATCCATCAGTGAAGGGATGCAGGATCTACGATGCCAGGCCGTGGTCGTGCCGGATATTCCCGTTCCTGGGGATTTACGGATCAGAGGATGCTGTGAAGGTTCACACCAGCTGCCCCGGCTCGATCGAGGCGGTCAGAGCCCTCACCCAGGCGCTGAGCGAGTTGAAGGAGAGCGGTTACATGGGCACAGATGATCCGGATGCTGTGAGAAGGGCGAGGAGATGGTTCGACGAGGCTCTTCTGAGGCTCTCGCCTTAATGAGTTGCTCCGGCAGTGTGCCATATTTGCTGTCGCTCTTATCCATCTGATGACTTGCCCGAAGAGGCACCAGTCATGTATGCGCTCCCTCAAGCGTGAACGGGTGCTTTGAGCAACCACATTGCGCAACCCCCAATTTGCTAAACACATAAGAGCGTTTGCTGTAAATTCAAAACTGATCGGTGCGCAGATCCTGCGGGCCGCAAACACTGCTGCGAATCCGGTCCGCCGGCGTCTCATGCTTTCCTTCCGATTATCAGAGCCACATTCTGGTCGTCATCATTCTTCATGTGCCCTGCATGAACGGGGTGATCCCCGACGATTACCATCATCGTCTCAGGGCCTGCTCTTTTGAATATCTTCCCCACATGAGCATCTATGGAGACAGCAGCTCTCAAGAATCCATCGAGATGCAATCCGTTGTGAGCTGCCTTGTCCAGACCTATGAAGTATGACACAACAAGATTCGGGTCTGCGGAGAGCGCCTCGAGGGTGAGCCTGCAGATGTGGTGATCGAACTCATCTGGAGGGAGCGTTCTCGGGACAGCGCCTATGTACTCTATCAACCCGTCGTAGACCTCAGCGCCCCCCTTCTCCATTATTACCGCGGATCTAAGACCGGATGAGCTCGCGATCTCAGGTATGCTCAGTATCGGCGACCTCTTGGCGCTCTCTGTATCGTATATGCCGTGATGCTCCGGCGTGAGCCCGCTGAGTATTGACGCTATGGCTGGAGATGTGTGATCTGCAACATGCAGAGCTCTGAAGAGGAAGCCCGAGGCAGCGATCTCCCTCATGTGCCTCAGGTGCAACAGAAATGATCTGTAAAGCTCATAGCCGAGACTGTCGACTATTATCAGAATCGCCCTCTGACCTCTCCACCGCTCTATCTCCTCTATCGGTCTGCCATCCGGATTTGGGAGCTGAAATCCGAGCGATCGCGCTATGCTCGGCGCGATGTCTGTCTGGCTTACAGTCCTCATGATGCTCTGGTTTGAGATGATCTCCACTGCCAATAAAGTTCGCCCTCGAATACAACATCGTATTGAAGATATTTTATATAATCATCAACATCTGTGCATTCTTAACCTTTATCTGGCACTTGCAGCCCGCGGTCGTGTGCTCGAATGGCTGAATGATTCTGCTGGAATCTAGCGCCTTGGGCGAGACATGCCATGAGTCCGGATGGACTGAATGCTGCAGATTTCAACGATACGCGTACACGACCCAGCCTGTTTGATGATTATGAACTGCCTTAAATTATTACTTTTCGCTCATCCACGCACCTGATGCAGACAACCCCGTGGGAAGTTATTTATCAAACAACCGACTTTAAAGATTGAGGTGATATTTATGGGGTTCGTTGATGAGTTCAAGGAGTTCGCGGTGAAGGGCAACGCTGTGGACATGGCAGTGGGCATAATAATCGGAGCGGCCTTCGGGGCGATCGTCAACTCGCTTGTCAAGGACATAATAATGCCGCCGCTGGGGCTCATCCTGGGAAGGGTGAACTTCACGGATCTGTTCATAGCTCTGGACGGGAAGGCCTATCCATCTCTGGCAGCAGCCCAGGCGGCTGGCGCTCCGACCATAAACTATGGCCTGTTCATAAACACTATAATAAACTTCATAATAGTGGCGCTGGCCATATTCATCGTCATAAGACGCATCAATGCCATGAAGAAGGCGCCAGCCCCGCCTGCACCTAACACGAAGGAATGCCCGTACTGCAGGGAGACCATACCTCTGGCAGCGGTAAAATGCCCTCACTGCACGTCTGATCTGAAAACGTGAATCCTCAGAGATCCAGGCCATAGACCTCTATCAGCGATGCTCTGGCCTTCTCCCTGACGATCTCGGGGAACCGGTCTGAGCTGCACGCTCTCTTGAGCGGCTCTATGGCCCTCTGATCATTTATCTCTCCGAGAGACCACGCAGCCCATGCCCTGATCTCCTCCAGATCCCCGCCGAGCATGACATCTATGAGCGGGTTGAGGGCTTTCGGATTGGCCATCTCGCCCAGCGTTGTCACAGCACAGAGCCGTATCTCAGGGTTCTCGTCGCTGAGGGCAGAGACAACAAGATCGCATGCACGATCTGTGCGTATGCGCCCGAGAGCCTTAATCGCCTCAACCCGCACGTCCAGATACTCGTCGCCGAGCAGCGGGGCGATGAGATCTGCCGTCTCCTCGATCGCGAGCTCTCCCATGAAGCCAGCCGCTCTTCTCCTCACCTCCGGGTCCTCGTCGCGCAGGAGATCTGCTGCTGAGGGGAGCGCATCCCTCGACTTCAGCCTGGCGAGCGCTGTTACCGCCATGCCCCTCACCATGGGATCCGTGTCATTCAGCAGATCTATGAGCGCGGCCTCAGCACGCAGGCCGCGCAGTGCTGCAGCGGCCCTCAAACGCACATCCCTCGCCGAATCGGATCTCATCGCCTGGACGAGAGCAGGAACTGCCGATGGATCGCCGATCGCCTCGAGCGCGGCCGCAGACCACTCTCTCACAGCACGGTCCACATCGCCGAGCAGGCATCTCGATAGAGCATCAACCGCCTTTGTATCGCCAATCTTTCCGAGAGCCCATGCGGCTCTGTAGCGGACATGGGGTGCAGGATCACCAAGAGCCTCGAGAAGGCCGGGAACCGCGCTCTCTCCCATACCCACAAGCTCCCATGCGGCCCTCTGGCTCTCAAAGTAGTTCTCGCTCCTGAGCATCATGAGGGGATTTTCGCTCTTCATGCTACACCTCTCTGAATCACGCACAATCAATCGAGCATGATTGGATGATAAGGTTTACCTATCTCCCGATCCCATGTATGGATCATGTTCGGAGGCAAGGATCACATCCAGGTCGTCAACGGGCATCTCCACATCTCAGGCGCTGACACAGTCGAGATAGCGAGGAGGTTTGGCACTCCAGTTTATGTGACCTCAGAGGATCGTCTCAGAGAGAACATTCGAAGGTATCACAGAGCCTTTCCGGATGCTGATAAGTACTTCGCCGTGAAGGCGAATGGCAACATATCGATAATAAGAATTCTCGCACAGGAGGGGGCGGGGGCTGATGTCTTCTCCGCGGGGGAGCTTTACCTCGCAAGGCTCGCAGGCGTTCCCAGGGAGAGGATACTCTTCAACGGGAACTCCAAGAGGGATGAGGAGCTGAGGATGGCAGTGACCGCAGGAGTTCGGGTCTCTGTCGACTCTGAGGAGGAGCTTGAGAGCCTGAGCAGGATCGCATCAGAGGAGAGCAAGAGCATCGAGGTCATCTTCAGGGTCAACCCGGATATCTCGGTGAAGACGCATCCGAAGATAGCCACGGGTCTGAAAAGCTCCAAGTTCGGCATACCCGCGCAGTCTGTGAGGAGCGTGTACGAAAAGGCGATGCAGATGGACGGGGTGAAGCCGATCGGTCTACACTGCCACATAGGCTCACAGATACTTGATGTGTCGCCTTTTTCAGAGGCAGCTGCCAGGATGATGGACCTGGTGGGTGAGATCGCTGCTATCGGCGGTGATGTGAAGATGCTGGATCTGGGTGGAGGCCTGGGGATACAGTACGATCCTGCAGCATCTCCTGCGCCATCTCCTGAGGATCTCGCGAATGCCATACTCCCTGTGATCGAGAGGAGATCAGAAGAGATTGGTGTTAAGATGAGGCTGATCCTGGAGCCCGGTAGGAGCATCGTCGCGGATACCACTGTATTGCTCACGAGGGTGAATGTTGTCAAAAGGGCGCACGTCACATTTGTGGGTGTTGATGCCGGGTTCAACGTGCTCGCAAGGCCGATGCTCTATGACGCCTATCATCACATTGTCGTGGCGAACAGGGCAGATGCCAGGATCTCGGAGAGGTACACTGTTGTGGGGCCGATATGCGAGAGCGGAGACATCCTTGCGCGTGAGAGATCGCTTCCTGTGGTTGAGAGGGGCGACATCCTGGCGTTTTTCGACGCAGGGGCATACGGATTCTCGATGTCATCTCAGTACAACGGCCAGCCGCGGCCTGCAGAGGTCCTGGTCCACAGCGGAGATGTGGAACTCATAAGAAAGGCAGAGGACATCAGCGCGCTCCTCGCATGCCAGGTCATACCGCCAAGGCTGATGTGAGTCGCCAGAGAGGGTGGGAGCGGCATTCATCGAGGCGTTCGTTCATGTACAGTCCCGAATTTCTGGGCAGCCTCCAGGGGATCAGCATCGATCAGAGTATTCCTTCTGAATTTTGTGAGACATGCGCTGTTGATCTCAATGATGAGGGCAGACGGTCTTGAGGTGGAGCGCGACAATTGCATGCATCATCAAGACCGTGTGGGTGGACCCTGCATCTCCTGAGATGGCAGCACGTGGCAGTCTTCATGAGATGCGACCACGTGAGCACATGGTTCTCTTATTTTATTTGCATTCATGTGTGGTGGATTGCAGCGATCGTAGCAAACTCAACCAAAAGGTTTTTATCCTTATGAAAAGTATGGAGCAGTGATACGTATGTCAGATATAGCAAGAAGGACTCGATCTGATGTGGCAAGGAGATCGAGAAGCACAGAGGTCTCCAGGAGATCAAGGTCCGAGGAACTGCCGAGAAGGGCGAGATGAGCCCGGCTCGTTCGTCCGGGATGCACTCAAAGATGGATATTTTTTAAATAGATCATATATTTTATGGATGCTCAGCGGTTTTCATTCCGGCTGTTCTCATCGGATCGCATAATTGAAATAAGAAAAGAATCGATCCTGTATGGGGGTTTTGTCTTGTCCAAGGACATATTGGAGAAGGGTGCAATTGTGCAGCGCGACAAGGAGACGTACGCCATAGCTCCTCACATACCTGGAGGCATAATCGATCCTGCCACGCTGAGAAAGATAGCAGACGTTGCTGATAAGTACAACGCAAAGGTGCTGAAGCTCACATCTGCTCAGAGGATAGCGATAGTCGGCATCAGGCCTGAGGATATAGACAATGCCTGGAAGGATCTCGGCATGAGTCCGGGCCATGCCATAGGGATGTGCGTGCGGAGCGTCAAGATATGCCCGGGCACGACGTTCTGCAAGAGGGGGCAGCAGGACTCTGTTGGAGTCGGATTGAAGCTCGACGAGAGGTATCACGGGTATCAGCTCCCCTGGAAGTTCAAGATGGGCGTCTCAGGGTGCGTCAACTCATGCGCTGAGCCCTGGATCAAGGATATCGGGCTCATAGGCACATCGAAGGGCTGGCGCGTCGTCGTCGGAGGGTGCGCTGGCGCAAAGCCGCGGATCGCGCAGGTTCTGGCAGAGAACCTGAATGACGAGGAGGCGATCGATCTCGTGGACAGGATCATCAACTACTACAAGGCGCATGCAAAGAAGCAGCGCCTCGGGGAGTTCATCGAGGAGATCGGCTTCGAGAGGTTCAAGTCCGAGGTGCTGGGATCCTAAATCAGATTTCTGGCTTCAATCATGCCGGATTTGCTTTTGGGTGAGAACATGTCCAAGACAGAGGAGTATCTGAAGGAGGCGTTTGCCGGAGAGTCGCAGGCGAACAGGAAGTACCTGGCATTTGCTGAGAAGGCTGAGAAGGAGGGGTACTCGCAGGTTGCCAGGCTCTTTCGGGCTGCAGCCGAGGCTGAAACAGTCCATGCGATGAACCACCTCAGAGCGCTGAACGCCATACGCTCGACAAGGGAGAATCTCGAGGAGGCAGTCGCAGGCGAGACACATGAGTTCAAAGACATGTACCCGGAGATGCTGAAGACCGCGAAGGATGAAGGGAACAGAGCGGCTGAGATATCGTTCCGCTACGCAAACGAAGTGGAGAAGGTCCATGCAGAACTCTACAGGGAAGCACTTGCAAAGCTGGGCGAGTCAAAGGAGGATTATCCCTACTTCGTCTGCCCCGTATGCGGGATGACCGTCGGCAGGGAGCCGCCGGAGAGGTGCCCTATATGCGGAGCCAAGGGCTCATCGTTCAGACGAATAGACTGAGTCCAGTTCGCGGGGCGGCAAAAAATGAGCTACTCCCGCGCCCTGGAAGGGCGGGCACCCCGCTTTGCCCCCTTAAATCTTATCCAGCTTCTCTATGCCGATCTTTTTGACATTCGGCTTCCAGATCATGTCCGGCATCCACGCGGGCGCATTGGGCGGCTTCGGCACCTGTGTTCTCCAGCCCTTGAAGATGTGGACCTTCTTCGTCCCCCTCTCTCTCAGCCTGATATCGGTAAACCCTCTGTTGGCAGCCTTGAGCGCCGCCTGCCTCGGCTGCTTCCCGCTGAAGACACCGATCTCGTTTCCTTCGGCATCCCTCAATGCGAAGTTTCTCTTCTCAGACTTTTTTTCAGCCATTTTTTATACCTCGGATTATCCATATCCATGGGCTCTTAAGTACTTCTGCATGTATATATCAAATACCCTTATATTAATTTTTTGTTCCATCTCAGGAATTGTTGGAAGTACATGTTCGCAACAGCTCGATCGATGCGATCAGATGACCGGGAACCGGGCTCAGATCGCTTTAAATGCATCGTGAACGGCACTCACTGACATGACGGATCACGATCAGACGGGAAAAGAAGAGATCGAACGCATAAATCTCAGCGAAAATATAATCTCCTGCAGCCTGCATAAATCCATTCATGACTCAGCAGACCGGCTACAGCAAAAAGGTGATGGAGCACTTCATGAACCCCAGAAATGTTGGGGTCATAGAGGATCCCGATGGATATGGCAAAGTTGGAAATCCGGTTTGTGGGGACCTCATGGAGATCTTCATAAAGGTTAAGGATGGGAGAATAGAGGATATCAAGTTCAGGACGTTTGGCTGCGGGGCTGCAATCGCCACGAGCAGCATGATTACAGAGATGGCCAGGGGAAAGAGTCTGGAGGAGGCGATGAGAATAACAAGAAATGACGTGGCAGATGCTCTTGATGGCCTGCCTCCACAGAAGATGCACTGCTCCAACCTCGCGGCAGATGCGCTGCACGCAGCCATCAACGATTACCTCTCGAAAAAGCAAAAACATTAAGATGAGGTTTGGGAGACACAGCCCATCTGTGCTCAAAGTTCGGTGGCAGGGTGGTTGCATATGAGAATCATCGCGCTGTTCGTTGTGCTCATGCTTTCAGTCCTGCCTGCTGTTTCCATAACTGGAGAGGGCACACAGCAGGTCGGAGGCGGTTTTGGAAAAGCCTGGCTCCAGAGCCTGGAGCAGTTGGAGAGGGTTGAGACAAACAGGACAAATACAACGACGGATGGGCTCTGGTCCTGGGGCTCGGTTCCTAAGTGGCACATGCTCGTGGGCGGCAGGCTCGAGTACATGGGTTCTGGGGCGTGGTTCTATCCAGCATTCCCAACAAACAACACGCCGATAATCGAGAACGCGAGCCTGAGCGCAAAGAACGCGCCTGACTTCGCGTCTCCGGAGATGCTGAACGACCCGTGGATGATCGCCCAGGTCTCGGGCAGGCCGGTTCTCTTCAGAAGCGTGATCTGACTCACTCTCGCCCTTTCAGCCTGCGGGAGGCCGTCATTCAGATACCTGAGATGCAGGATCAGATTTGCAGTTGACTCTGCCATCTTATGAAACGTTTTTGCACACATCTCTGGGCGTGACTGAGATTCGAGCGCGTCGCACGCAGTGTGGAAAGGTTAAAATCGATAGAGCGCTTCCCCTCCCCTGGGGTGGTGTGTTGAAGGGAATTGCGGCAGTGGTGGTGCTGATGATCGGGCTGTCCTCAGCCCTCAACTTCGGCGTCTCCTCGGAAGCGCCCTCAGTGATGGAGAAGCGCCTTCTGTCATCGCTGGAAGCGATACTGATAAACACCAGGTCTCTCCCGGCGAATAACAGCACTGCCAGCCTGAATGGATCTGCTCCCAATGCAAACAGCACGATGAATCAGACAGCAGCTTCTGCCCTCTCCTCCAATGAGACGATTGGAACCATGAGTGGAAGTGATGTTGCATCCTCTGTGAGCGGGAACATCAGGGGCTTCTGGAGCATGGAGGCCAGCAAAAGGACCTTCGGGCGAGAGGGCATATGGTCCAGAATCTCGCTGAGCGGGGACTTTCAGGTCGACAAGTCTGTGATCTTCCACGAGCCGGCAGCATGAGATCGATACCACTGGTTCTGATAGCTCTTCTGATAACAGATGTGCACGGGGATGTAGTTCCACAGGCCCTGCCACCTGATATTGCCTGGATGCATATTTACGGTGGGCCATATTCAGACGGCGGGTGGTCTCTGAGGGAAACGAGCGACGGTGGATATGCAGTTGTCGGGTACACTGTGAGGAACGATACGGATCTGTGGGTGCTGAAGCTCAACAGCCGCGGGGAGATAGAATGGGCAAGGACCTACGGCGGCCCTGGTGACGACATGGGATACGGGATAGATGAGGTGGAGGGCGGAGGCTTCATCGCGGTCGGCACCACCGACTCCTTCGGCCCCGGGGGAGAGAAGCTCTGGGTGCTGCGGCTCGATGAGAGAGGAGATCTCCTCTGGGACAGGGTGCTGGGCGGTTTCATCACAGATGGCGAGGCGGGGTGGTCTGTACGGGACACAGGCGATGGTTTTGTGATAGCCGGATCGACCAGATCATTCGGCGCAGGCGGCAAGGATCTCTGGATGATCCGGCTGGATCGCGATGGCAGGGTTCTCTGGTCGGAGGCCTTCGGCCGATCTCAGGATGATGTCGGATTCTCGGTGGAGCGCACAAACTTCGGGTACATTGCAGCCGGGTACGGGACAGACGCAGGCAATGAGGATGTGTATATCGTCGCGACGAGCCCTCTGGGGTCAGAGATCTGGAACAGGTCTTTTGGGGGCGCAGGGAGCGATGCAGCGCTCTCGATGATATCATCCAGGGATGGTTTTGTTCTGGCAGGAAGAACAGAGACGAGAAGAGGGGACAAGGACATGCTGCTCGCCAAGATATCACCGCAGGGCGATCTCTTGTGGTGGAGGAGCTTTGGAGGCGAGGGGGACCAGGTGGGCATGGCGGTCGCAGAGTCTGATGCGGGCTACATCATAGCTGGAAGAAGCGGGCCAACCAACGACTGGAGCATGATGCTTGTGGTCACTGATCCTAACGGAGTGCCGCTGGCATCGTACAATCTGGGCAGGGGCATCGCGACGTCTGTTGCGTGCAGTGGGGATGAATGCGTGGTCACCGGCATAATACCCGCAGGGGATCTTGAGCAGGAGGATCTCTACGTCGCCAGCTTCAGGATCCCACTCTGGAGCAGCATGCCCGCATCTCTGGAGGCGCCTGAGCCACGCATTAATGAGAACAACATCTCATCGCCGATCTCACCGCCGCCGAATGCCACCGGAAACGCTCAGCACGCGTCATCAGATGCTCTCAGTGGTATGGATGGGATGGCCCCCCTCAGCAGAAAGGGAGAGACTGGGTCCAAGAGCTTCAGGGCGATGTTCAGGCTGTGAGCACATGTTCGTCAGGATTCACGATATAGGGCTTTACCTGAGGTGCCCGATGCTCGTCTATCTGGAGTCGATGGGCAGGGAATGCTTCAGAGCAGACACAGCGCGCACACTTCTCCGCCATCTCGCGCTTTACTCTGCTCCAGATGATTTGCGTGGGGATCTCTCAAAGGTCGTGAAGGATGTGGCGACAATCCACAGAATCCCTGAGGAAGACGTCATCAGATCCATCGATGGCATGAGGGAATCCATCTCCAGGATCGCGTCTGTTCCAAGGGAGCTTGTAACACCGTGTGATATCGAGGTGGAGCTGCGCTCAGAGCGCCTGGGGCTCTCCGGAATTCTGGACAGGCTGGTCAGGCCTGAGCCAAGACAGCGGGGACTGCTGGGAATGCTGCTGGGCGGAGGTGCCCAGGTTATCCCATCACTGGTCCGCACCGGGAGATCGCCAGGAGAGGGGGTGTGGAGGAGGGACAGGATACAGCTCGCTGGGTACGCCCTGCTCCTCGAAGAGCGCTTTGGGGTTGAGGTATCCACAGGGCAGGTGGAGTACGTGCGTGAGGGAGAGATAAGACGCGTGCGCATCAGAGGCGTGGACAGATCGAGGGCGCTCTGGGTGAGGGACCGTGTGCGCGAGATACGCGATGGGGAAATGCCTGATGTGGGGAACGAGAGATGCAATTCGTGTGAGATGATCGGGATATGCGGGGTGAAGAGCTGCGTCGTCTCCAGGATGCTGTGATTCCTGAAATCATGATCTCATTATCTGCATCGAGTGCAGAGCTGGAGTGCAGGGGCAGTTGGTTCTCGTGAGCGAAGCTTATGGTGCTGGAAGCACTCGCCCATTCGCGAGGCCACATGGCCAGACCAGTGCTCCTGCTGCAAGCGAGAATTCCTAAAAACCAGCTTTTTTGATATAAAACAGCATCTATACAGTTATTTAGCGACATGGGCAGATGTTAGAAATGGGGGTTAATGGGAATACTCAAGCATATGTGTATCGGTGATCAGCATATCCTGATGTCTGCTACCCCGTGGATGATCCCGGGGGCATACTTTTTGATTTTGTGGCATCCGAGAGGCTCCGCAGATCTCCCCAGAAGCGCTGCAGCATGCACAGGGGGTCTTATCAGAGCATCGGGATACTGCCAGGCGGGCACGTTCTGATGGTAGTGCAGGATGCCGCCGGGTCTCAATGCCTCTATTCCCTTTCTCAGGTATCTGTCGGTTATCCCCACCATGCCCATTATGACCCTGTCCGCGTCTCCTTCAGGTGTCAGAACAGCACAGTCTCCAAGCACCGGCTCGACGATATCCTCAACGTGATTCAGCCTGATGTTCTCCACCAGATATCTGTGAGCGACCGGATTTATCTCGATCGCTGTGATCCTGTATGGTCTGGAGTGGACTGCCATCGGGAGGGAGAAGTAGCCTATTCCAGCGAACATATCGACGACGATCTCATCTTTACCGAGAGAGGCCATCCGCATCCTCTCCTTCACGTTGCCCTGTGAGAACATTATCCTCATCGGATCGAGCTTGAAGAGAACTCCGTTCTCCCTGTGGATCGTCTCCGCCGGTCTCCCTGCGATCACCTCCCTGCAAGGCTCCCTGAACTGGCCTCTGACCCCTTTATCCGCGAGAACGCATCTGCATCTGGGATAGAGCCTGAGAAGAGCGGTGCCTATCATCCGCTTGTGCTCCGAGAGATCGGGGTGGATCCTGACGATTATCGTGTCTCCCAGTATGAACCACCCCCTCGGAAGGAGCTTCTTGAGGGGCTCTGGAATCGATCCATCCAGGAGATCTGAGAGCTCCTGCATTTTGATATAGTGCTCCGGGGATTGCTGCTCAACGATCTGCATCCCTTCAATCTCCTTCAGCACAGGGATCTCAACCATCCCTCCTCTGCGCACGATCTTCCTGCGCTTATCGAGCAGACCCCTCTCCCGGAGCATTCCGATGGCACTGGATGCCTCAGAGCTCCCGACCACCACAGCAAGCCTATCGGGTTCGCATGTAGCTCTGGTCAAACTCCACCCTCTCGGATGTGACGTTCAGTCGGAGCTCGAGCTCGCGGTCTTTCTTGCTGACCTCATAGCTCCTGCCGTGTACCACTATGCCCGAGTCGTAGCCCTCTGGCACCGATACGCTCAGAACGACCGGAACATAATCTCTCCTCTCTGAAAGGTATACCTTTATGCTCGAGTCGCCGGATGATGACATCCTGACGAGTGTGCCTCTGTAGTGGGACACGGTCACAGTGCCGCCCCTGGCGATTACGGATCTGTCGATGTTCTCCGGCAGGATCAGTTCCACCTCATGCTGTATGCCAGCCGAGTTCTCGATATCGAAGTTGAGTATGCTCTCGTTTGTGCTGTTCGAGATGTACGCGGCATACATCACGTGATCTATTTGAGCAGGGGCGAGAAATGGCGAGTAAATGAAGAAGACACCGATTCCGGCCGCGATGAGCAGAGCCGCCAGGAGGATGCCGATCTGAGTCCGTGAGTATCCGGGCCCCTTCTCAGCAGCTATCTCCTCCTCAGCCCCGGCCTTCTCCCCAGGAGTGGCCTGGGGCACCGGTGGTATCGGGGGGTGCGTTCTTTCAGATGGCTCCGCGGCCTCCTCCATGTAAAGTGCCTCAGCAACATCATGTCTGGGAGGGGCTTGCATTTCAGACGGCTCTGCAGGCTCCGCGTGCGTCGCCTCCGCCGCTCCTGGGAGCTCCTCTGCAGCGGGCTCGCCCTGTGGCACCTCCATCCCGGTAGGCTCCACTTCTGGCTCTGGGGTCCTCTTCTCCTCTCCGGCCGTCTCCCCGGCATGTGGCTCTCTGATCTCAGTCCTGTCCTTCAGAAGTGGAACCTTCCGCCGGCTTGGCAGCGTGACCGTCCCCTTCTCGAAATCAAAGATCAGATCCGTGTAGATGCCGGAGGAGTCCACGAAATGATACGCTCTGGGAACGAGGTATGAGACACCTGAGATCTTCACCTCATCGAAGAACTGGGTGTTCTTCATGAGTCTGTCTTTGAAGGCATAGACTGCCCCGCTCTCCATCTTCGCCTCGACCTCGCTCAGGCTGGGGAAACGATCCTCTGAGATGGCGAGCTCTGCAGTCGCCTTTGCATAGGCCTCGAAGAATACCCGGCTCATCCTGTTGAGCCTGTTCGTGTACCTCCTGTCGAACAGGAACGAGAAGCTATCTCCGCTGAGCGGAAGCGGGCCTTTACCCTCATTTGCGAGCTTCCATGATGAGAAGGAGACATCCATCGTATCTGTAGCTGCGCGGACCATGATAAGTAATTTTTGGAAATCCACTGACTGCTCATGGTGACATGCACTGTGCCATCAGTCTTACTTGGTCTCGATCACTGGAGGGCTTGCGATCGAATAACTGAAAATGCAGTCTGAAAGCGTGCTCTGACATGCTTCCAGATGGATCCCACCGGGTTGCATGGGTCCTGGCAGAGGCAGTGCACGTCGCAGTAGATGCAGGGTCGGGGACTCCAGTAGCCGAGTCTGCTGCAACAGACAGCTGTGGTCGGGATGTTCCATGAGTCTGGACGGATTGAGCGATGTGGATTCAGCAAATCAGGTACACGATCTCCGGAGTTGGATGTGGCGCGAAGTGACTTCCTCCCCGCCACAAAAGGGCAGGGCTTCTTGCGTTTCGACTTCGTCGAAACCTTTCGACGCAGTCAAAGGTGCTTCGACTTACCTTCGATGAAGTCTAAACTGTCGAAACCTCCCTGAAGGGGAGGGGGTCTTCTGCATGTTTTCCTATAATTTCAGGCCTCCACACCAGCACGATGCGTGGGATAACTATATATACTGGGTTGTCCTTGCTTGGAGTGCTGCATTACATCGATTCAAGTGATTTTGTTGAGATGTTTTTGTGGCAGAGCGGCTCTTCTCGAGTCGAATAAGAAGTGAAATATATGAGATTTGGTAATAGGGGTGGCTTCAACCACGGCCCAAGAGAGATGCATGATGTGGTATGCTCGGATTGCGGTAAACAGACACAGGTTCCATTCAAGCCCGATGGGTCCAGGCCCGTATACTGCAAGGAGTGTTATCAGAAACACAGGCCCGCAAGAGTGAGATGAGATCCACGCGCCGAGAGGCGCCAAACTCATTTCTCAACCTGTTTTTGTTTGATTCTTTTGTTTGATTCTTGCAGCTGATTGCTGCCCGGTCATCGAGATCCGTACACAGATGTAGCATCACCGGTTGTGTACCTGCATCGCAGATATCTCCAGCACCTTCGCAGGTTTGGCATCCTCCCACCAGGAATCGAAATGCTGTTCAGCATCTCAATCCCAGCTCGCAAATGCCTTCATCCTTTCTTCACCTCCCCGTCGGAGGCGGTGATCGCCCTATCCATCACCTGCTATCGGAATATTTATATAGAACCTCAAACAGCTTTAAGCCCAGCCAGGCTTTGGAGGAGTTGATTTGGCTGGAATGAGCGGCTATCCGATCATCATTTTAAAGGAAGGTGCCAAGCGCGATGTGGGGCGCGAGGCCCAGCATAAAAACATAACAGCGGCGAGGGCGGTGGCAGAGGCTGTGAGAACAACCCTCGGCCCGAAGGGCATGGACAAGATGCTGGTGGACAGCAATGGAGATGTGGTGGTCACGAACGATGGCGCCACGATACTCTGGGAGCTGGACATAGAGCATCCAGTCGCCAAGATGATCGTGGAGGTTGCAAGGGCGCAGGATGATGAGGTGGGAGATGGAACCACAACAGCAGTTGTCCTTGCGGGAGAGCTTCTGAAGAAGGCGGAGGAGCTTCTTGACAAGGGCGTCCATCCCACCACGATAGTTCAGGGGTACAAGACAGCTGAGGCGAAGGCCAGCGAGATTCTCGAGAGCATGTCTGTTGAGGTCACTAGGGAGAACAGGGATGTGCTGAGAAAGATAGCGATGACCGCGATGACCGGTAAGGGCATCGAGGCGATGAAGGAGAAGCTGGCGGATATTGTGGTGGATGCAGCTCTCGCCATCGAGGACAACGGAAAGGTGGATGTGGAGAACAGAGTGAAGATAGTGAAGATCACCGGCGGAAGTCTGGCTGACACAGAGCTCGTGCACGGCATCGTTCTCGAACTGGAGCGCCTGAATCCAGAGATGCCCAGAAGGGTTGAGGATGCAAGGATCGCCCTGCTGGATGCAACGCTCGAACTGAAGAAGCTTGGAACGGATGCAAAGATAACGATCTCAGAGGTCGAGGGCCTCAGAAGCTTCAAGGAGGGTGAGAAGAAGGTCCTTGAGGCACAGGTGGAGGCTCTCGCAAAGGCCGGAGCAAATGTGGTGCTGTGTCAGAAGGGCATCGGCGTTGCTGCATCTCATTTCCTGGCAAAGCACAACATGCTTGCTGCACGCAGGGTCAAGGACGAGGACATGAAGATGCTCGCACTTGCGACCGGCGCGAGGATAATAGGCGATCCGATGCAGGTATCCCCGCAGGATCTCGGACATGCCAGAGTCGTTGAGGACAGGAAGATCAAGAAGGACAAGCACATGATCTTCGTCGAGGGCTGCAAGGACCCGAAGGCAGTGACGATCGTCGTCCATGGTGGATCAGAGGTCTTCCTGGATGAGATGGAGCGGGCTCTGAACGACGCCCTGATGGTTGTTGGTGATGTGCTCTCCTACAGAAAGATAGTTCCCGGCGGAGGCGCTCCTGAGGTTGAGGTCGCTGAGAGGATGAGGGAGTATGCTGCGACGCTCAGCGGCAGGGAGCAGCTCGCGGTGGAGGCATTTGCAGATGCAGTCGAGGTCATACCCAAGACGCTTGCAGAAAACGCAGGCCTTGATCCGATAGACACCATTGTGGCTCTGAGATCGAAGCACGGTGCAGGTCTCCGGACCTATGGAGTCGATGTGCATAAAGGAGGCACAGCGGACATGCTCGATGGCGGCGTTGTGGAGCCCCTCAAGGTAAAGCTCCAGGCTGTGAAGTCAGCTGCAGAAGCCGCCACAATGGTCCTCAGGGTGGATGATGTGATAGCTGCTAAGAGAGAGGAGCTCAAGCCGAAGCCAGGGCAGAGTCCACACGACTACACGAGGATGTGAGCAGTCACATCCTCTTTTGAAGGTGAGCGCCATGGCAGATGAACCTTCAGAGGAGATCATTGAGGGCTCTGAGGAGAGAGAAACTGCTCCAGAAGCTGCTCCTGCCGGGGGCACCTCTGAAGATATTTCTGTGGATGAAATTGCGAAACTCCGGCAGGAGCTCGAAGATGCTAAGAGGCTCGCAGATGAGCGGCTCGAGCAGCTTTTGAGATGCAGGGCCGAGCTGGACAATGTCATAAAAAGAAACTCCCGCGAAAGAGAGGAGCTTGCAAGGTTCGCATCCGAGATGATCATAAAAAAGCTCCTGGTCTTCCTGGACAGCCTGGAGCAGGCAGCGAAGCACGATGATGGATCCAGGGCGCTGTACGATCAGCTTCTGGATATAATGAGATCTGAAGGCCTGGAGCCGATAGATGCTCTGGGAAAAAAGTTCGATCCGTTTATGCATGAAGCGATGATGCAGGTCGAATCCCAGGAGGCTGAGGACGGTACTGTGGTTCAGGAGTTCCAGAAGGGATACACACTTCATTCAAAGGTCATAAGAACATCGAAGGTCGCTGTCGCAAAACGTGGATAAGGTTAAATGTTAATTGCATAATTATGTTTAGGGGATGGTAGCATGTCGAAGATCATAGGCATAGATCTTGGAACCAGCAACTCCGCCGCTGCGGTGCTTATTGGAGGAAGACCGACGATAATACCCAGCGCTGAGGGCACAAGCCTGGGCGGAAAGGCGTTCCCATCATATGTTGCATTCACAAAGGATGGACAGGTCCTAGTAGGAGAGCCGGCCAGAAGGCAGGCGATCACAAACCCTGAGGGCACGATAACTGGTATTAAAAGAAAGATGGGAACCGACTACAAGGTCAAGGTCTTCGGAAAGGAGTACACGCCTGAAGAGATATCCGCCCATATCCTGAGGAAGATAAAGCAGGATGCAGAGGCCTTCCTGGGGGAGAAGGTCGAGAAGGCCGTGATCACGGTGCCTGCGTATTTCAACGACAACCAGCGGCAGGCGACGAAGGATGCGGGCACCATAGCAGGGCTTGATGTTGTG
>JAKPCO010000007.1 GCA_029553285.1 Methanobacteriota archaeon | reverse complement strand
TCGTCGACAGAGTCAGGCGGGAGCTGGACGAGCCGGAGCTCCCCTTAAACAAGATAGACGATTTCGTGCGCCATGACTGGGCGCGCTACGTGTCAGTCGAGCTCACAGAGGAGAGAGCGAGAGGGCTGGTAGGGCGGTACTGGTATTTCCGAGACAGCTCAATCTGTGTGGTCGCGGTCCCAAGGCGATCGCTCGATCGCTACGTGGTAATCGGCTACAAAGTCGAGCGGAACGATTACAGCGGCGAGATCGAGCGAGTGGTTCCTCGGTGGACTGTGGACACGCAGCGGCTGTTTGCGGACTGGGAGGCGGCAGGGTGCCCGCTTGTGTGGACGCCTCCAGGGCATGAGCAGGAGCAGGAGGAGGAGAGCTCATGAGCCTTCTCCCAGATCTTTTTTACAGCGGTTGGCTGATCGATGTCTGGAATTGTCACGGTGTTCTAAAACATTGCTCATGGCCCGTCGGGCGTGGATGCATCCCCGAAGTCGAGGACGTGCGGTTCGTCTCCACACCGAGCGGGCTGTTTTTCGTCCCTCTCCCTGTGGACGCTCCAGAGCCCACATCGAAGCAACTACTGGATGTGGAGGACTTGCTCCTCCAGGAGATCCAGCGTCAGGGCGGGATAAACATTAGCGGATTCTATCCGGTCTCCATAGATACGGCCACGAAGCTCGACGATATCCTCTTTCCAGAGCCTGAGGAGCCGAGCGACGAGCTGGAGGACGAGGGCGAGGAGGAGCTGGAGGAGGTGGAGGAAGATGAAGGCTCAGGCGCTGGGCCTAGGGCTTGTGCGAAACAGGGGGAAGACGAAAAAGAGCCCCTCGACGGTGAGCACTGGGTGTTTTCCCCGCTGTTGGGGTGATACGAGATGAGATAAGAGGCGGTCACGTGACCCTCTCCCTCTCATATCGTCCACCCCTCGCCCCTTAGCCGTTGTCCAAAATTGACCGGTTTTGTCCAGGGTGGACAAATCGGACGTCTCCCTTGGGTGTAAAACGCAGACGCGCAAAACCGCACTGCTGCGCCTCTCATGAGTAGTACTACATGTTATCTCACTCTCTCGGAAATGTGGTACTACCACCGCCGAGCCGAGGGGAGCTCCACGGGAACGATTAGCACGGCCATCCGACGATACTGGTTTGTCCTCTATACCCCTCTGTCAGGCCTGGAGCTGGTGGTGGAGCTAGATCTGGAGGCACTGGATGAGCTGGAGGTGGAGATGGAGGGCCTGAGGAGGCGGCAATCCCGAGGGGAGATATGCGAAGTGTGAAGTGTAAAATACGTGTGCATATATCATCATAAATGTGCGGAAAATTGTAACGATGCATCCGATTGATCACTCAGTGGTGTATATATTTACCGAAACTGCGCAGTGTTCATAGTGGCATATCATAGGGTGAAAAGATGAAGCGGACAGATGAAAGTGAGCCGGACGAGGGCGGCGAGGCGTTGAAGCCCGTACTCGTGTTGAAATCGCACGATGGACACGTCGAGATAGGCCTGGACGACGTGAGCGATGACGAGATAGAGCGTCTGAGGGCCGCAGGCTTCACTGTGCGGCTCAAGCAGACGTCGGCGAAGAAGCGGCGGTACTCGAAGCTATCGAGGGGGACGAGGGAGAAGATACTGGAGATGCTCGGGAACGGGTGTACCATCAAGCAGGCGTGCGAGGCCGCCGGTGTGTCCGTATCGTACTTCGATGAGTATAGAAGACGCCATCCGCAATTCGATGCAAGGGTAAAAAGCGTGATGATGGCCAGGGTGGAGATAATCGCTGATGCGCTGTACGAAGCCGGCAGAAACGGGAACGTAAAAGCTCAGATCTTCTTCCTCGTTAACCGCACTCGATTTTTGCCGAGAGATCACCCCGACAAGTGGCGCAGTCTCAACTCGATAGAGGTGTCCGGGCCTGATAATGACCCCCTCGCCCTGAGGCCTGATCTGACAATCGAGGAGCTGCGGGCGAGGATAAAGCAAATGCTGGAGGAGTTCGTAGAATCGGGCGGCCTCGATCCGACGCGTCCACGGCTCAGCGATATCAGGCTCTCTCCTGCCCCAGAGCCCTAACCAGCAGAGCACTGCGGCGGTGTGTGGAGGGAGGGGGGACGACCTCGTAAAATCGCTTTACAGGCCACTTTCACCAGCGGCATTGGGAGTGGGGGCGTGGGGTTGCACCGAAACCGCCCGCAAAAGCGATTTTACGGGGCCTTTCCCGTTGCTCATCTCGAGCAATGACTGCCCCGCCATACCGAGCAACTGCTCCCCTCCCCCTTCTCGGTGACGCTCTCTTTCTCCGTGCTCTCTCGGGGTGTAATACCTGCCCTGCCTGTTGTCGCCGGGTCCTGGAGGTGGTGCTGGAGCCCTGAGGTCCTGGAGAGGGGGGCGTTTCGGCGTGATGGATGTGATGAAGGCCTGGCTGCAGCGGTTGTGGATGTGATGAGGCCCTCGGGCTCGATCTCATATATGGCAAAAAATCGCACTGCTGCGGCCTCGCTCTCCCTTGGGTAGTACCACATCCGTAGTATTTTACTTAGCAATGTTGAACTACAAAAGTGACCTTTGGATGGTGATTTTGGAGGGGTTCACGAAGTGCCCGACGTCGAGCTCTCGATTACTGGTGCGGAGGGCATGCATGATGTTGCTTCCAGGAGCGATACATGTTACGTCTCTCAGCCGCAGACGTAACACGAAAATCGATATCTTCAAGCCACCGGTTGCGTCGTCCAACGTGTGCATACCGCGCGATTTCTCTCATCTATCTTTAAAAATGGAGCTGGTGTGATCATCGATCACGGATCATTGCACCCAGCTCCCGTGCTCTCTGATAAGCTGCCGCAGCCTCTGAATCTCTTCCTAAAATCTCAAGAATAAGACCTTTGCCATACCATGCATTTGCTAAATCAGGTTTCAGCCTGATGGATTCGTTGCAGCATTCTAACGCTTCTTCATACCGGCCGAGGCCAGCGAGAGCAACGCCTTTGTTGCTCCATGCCTCTGCTAAATCAGGTTTCAGCCTGATGGATTCGTTGTAGCATTCTAACGCTTCTTCATACCGGCCGAGGTAATAGAGAGCAACGCCTTTG